>CBFIJD010000012.1:48477-63162 GCA_965662845.1 uncultured bacterium
CCCGTCCACTCGGTTGTGCCGACCAAATAGTCCCGCACAGGCCGCAGGTAGCGTCCATAGTATTGGTGCAAAAACTTGGAGCGAAATTCGGGGACATCCACATGGACTGGACATTGGGACGCGCACGCTTTGCAGGCCAAACAACCCGCCATCGCATCAAAGACTTCGTGCGAATAGTCGTACTCTCTGGTCTTACGCATAGAGTTCCAGGCTTTGTGACCCCACTGCAGCCAACTGGGCAAGGGGGACGCAGCGCTGGGGTCTTGGCTGAGGGTCAATTGACGCAACCACTCTCGCATGATCCCAGCTCGTCCTTTGGGAGAATGAATCCGATCGCGGGTGATTTTGGATGAAGGGCACATTACGTGGTCAGGGTCATAGTGAAAACAGGCGCCGTTCCCATTGCAGCTGATGGTGACGTCAAACTCTTGCTGCAAATTTGCGGCGATCTGCCGGTCGCGATGACCACGCAGAGGAGCCTCGACCTTGACGGGGGTCTCGGCTGAGTTCAGCGGCGTCACGATTTTCCCAGGGTTGAGCTGGTTGTAAGGATCAAAGGCTTGCTTGATGCGCCGTAAATCTTGGTAGAGCTCAGGCCCAAAGTGTTCCTCGGTATATTCCGCGCGGAAGCCCCGCCCATGTTCGGCCCACATCACCCCACCATATTTTCGAACAAGCGCACAAACGGCGTCCGAAATTTCACGGATCCATGTCTCGTCTTTGTGTTGCTTGAGATCCAAAGCCGGGCGCACGTGGAGACAGCCTACATCCACGTGCCCAAACATCGCGTATTCTAATCCGTAGCTCTCTAACAACGCGCGAAATTCGCGGATGTAGTCAGCGAGATGCTCCGGCGGCACGGCGGTGTCTTCCACAAAGGGGATTGGCTTGCGGTGGCCTTTGGTGTTGCCCAGCAGCCCCACCCCTTTCTTGCGTAGGTTCCACAAGTCTTTGATCTCGTTTTCTTTGTCGGTCTGGTAGTAGCCTGTGGACTCGCCGGGTTGAGACTTGCGCGCGTCAATTTCTTGGCAGAGTTGAGCGACTTTTTGCACAACCGCCGCTTTGTCCATTCCTGAAAACTCCACCAAGTTGATGGTCTTCGTAGGACGGTTCCCTTCCGCTTTGATGAACTCCTTCACTTTGAAGTAGATTTCGTCTTCTTTGGCTAATGAGAGGATCTTTTCGTCCACAGTCTCAATGGCGGTAGGGTCGGCTTGAACAAGAGTCTCCGCTGCTCGAAGCGCGTCATCGAAAGCCTCATATTTGACGACGACGAGGATTTTGTGAGCCGGCAGCGGCGTCAACTTGAGCCGGGCCTCATGCAAGATCGCCAACGTGCCTTCTGAACCGGAGAGCAAGTAGTTGAGGTTGAAGGTCTCTTGCGTCGGCTCCGCGTAAACTTTGCCGAGGTTGTAGCCCGTCATGAACCGGCTCATTTTAGGGAAGACTTCGTTGATGAGGGCGGCTTTGTGCGTGACGATGTCATCGACAACGCGATAGATTTCGCCGCGCAAGCCGTGTTCGTTTTTACGTTCTGCGAGCGCGTCGGCGTTCAAGGGAACGGAGTTGAGTTCATCTCCGTTGCTCAGCACACAAGACAGCTCGAGGACGTGGTCACTCGTTCGCCCATAAACGCGCGAACCTTGGCCGCAGGCGTCCGTGCCAATCATTCCTCCTAGCGTGGCGCGGCTACTGGGGGAGAGGTTCGGAGCGAAGAAGACCCCGAATGGCTTGAGGTGATCGTTCAGTTGGTCCAGGACGACCCCCGGCCCCACGCGCACCCAGCCTTCTTCTAAATTCACTTCCCGAATGTCGTGCATGTGGCGTGAGCAGTCGACAATGATGCCTTGGGTCAGCGACTGTCCATTGGTGCCGGTTCCGCCGCCGCGCGCCCCAAAGCGAATCTCCCGAAAACGGGCTTGATTCGCCAAAGTGAGCAGCGTTTTGAGGTCGGCTTTGTCTTTCGGGAAGACGGCGGCCTGCGGCATGATTTGGTAGATGCTGTTGTCTGTGGATTGAATCAGGCGGGTCCCGAAATCACTGCGGATTTCTCCTTGAAAATCCGTTTGGCGCAGCTCTTCTAAAAAGTCGCTATACGACGCTTTTTGCGGTTCAGATAGGTCAAGTCTCGGAATCATGAGGATGTTTGGGCTTTAGTTGTCAGCGAAGCTACCGACCTTTCTAGGGAGAGAGCCGCCTCGCCTTGCAACAAGGAGGTCTCTTTCTCAGTGGGCCGTGCTCGAAAATGTGAGGTGTGCTTCAGGGGGCGTGTGGAGCGCTTACTTTTCAATGGAGACGAGTTCTACGTCAAAGATGAGCGCCGCGTGTGGGGGAATCAGGTCGCCAGCCCCTTCGATGCCATACCCTAAAGACGCCGGAATGAAGAGCTGCCATTTGGCGCCGACTTTCATCAGCTGTAGCGCTTCTGTCCAACCAGGAATGACGCGATGGACGGGAATGCTCAGGGGCTCTCCGCGCGCGTAAGAGCTATCGAAGATGGTGCCGTCTACCAGTTTGCCTGTGTAGTTGACGACGACGCGGTCGCGCGGGCCGGGCTGTGCTCCCGAGCCTGGTTCAACGACGCGGTATTGCAGTCCGCTTTGGGTGACTTCGATGCCGTCTTGCTGCGCGTTCTCGCTCAGGAAGTTCTCACTTTGGGTGATGATGACTTTCGCCGCTTCAGCGCGGGCTTGCTTTTGTTCTTGTGTGGGAAACATGTCGTCAAAGATGAAATTGAAGATCAAATAGCCTCCAAGCGCCATGAGAACGATCGCGGTCAGGTGCCTGGGGGCGTTGGATTCTTTTTTTGTGGGAGAGTCGCTCATTGCTACGAAGACGAGGTCAAAGTTCGGTGAGAATTGCGTGGGCTGCGCGGCGTCCGGAACGCATTGCTCCTTGAAGAGAAGCGTGTTCGCGGTGATCCCCACAGACGAACAAGTTTTGAGACACCTTGACGCCTTTCTCACTAAATTGCAACGCAGGGGGGCGCTGCTGTGGGAGCGCTTGGGGGATGTCATAGATGCGGAGCAGGCGCCATTCCGTTGCTTCGGCACCGAACCAGTCATGGAGTTGGTCTCGCACGGCTTGTTCGAGCTGGGCATGATCTTCAAAGCGCTGAAGCACTGTCACAGAGAGCAGCTCTTGTCCTTCGGGAGCATAGCTTCGGCTCACTCGGCTATTGAGCACCAGATTGTTGATGGGCCCATGCCCGTCGCCGTTCAGAACCAACAGAGGAATGTCGTCGAGAGGAAACTTCGGCATAGTAAAATACAGACAATACGTCGATTGAAACACGGGCGAGTCGGATCTGCCGAGCAAGCGATAGGCTTCGGGAGCGTCGGTCGCTAAGACGATGTTCTCTGCGGCGAGCGTCTCTCCGCTCTCTAGCTCAACGCTTTGAGGCTGAAGGCTGCGGACGCGGCTCTCGAAGTGCACGGTGCCACGTGAGAGCTCTCGGGTGAGCTGTTCGGGAATAGCCTGAATGCCTTGAGATGGAAGCGTAGCGCGGCCTGTGGCGAACATCTGGTATGTAAACTCCAGCATCCGGCTGGAGGTTTCTAGTTGGGGATCTAAGAAGACGCCGGCAAAGAACGGGCGCAGAAAAGCGTCCACAAACTTGGCAGAGAACCCCATCTCTTGCAGATGGTCCAGCGCTCTTTTCTCTGGCTTATTGAACAAGGTGTGCAGGCTTTGTGAAGCGAGCTGCGTGCGCCACTGCGTCAGCAAAAAGCCGTCTTTGAAGGTCGCGGTGGGGTTGCGCAAGGTTTCAAGGATGCGGTGCGGTTTGCGATACGGGTCTGCGAGAGTGTGGAACTTCCCGCACCAGCGAATGCGTGCTCCGGGATAAAAGGCTTTGAGCTGCAATCCGCGCAAGCGCAGCATTCTGCGCGCCTCAGGATATTCGGTCAAGAACACCTGAAAGCCTCGATCCAGCAAAAATCCTTCAACTTTGTCTGTGCGAACCCGCCCGCCCACGCTGTCGGATCCTTCCAACACCCTCACAGAACGTCCTGCTCGCTGAAGATGGATCGCGCAGCACAGACCGGCTACGCCGGCGCCGATGATGAGGGTGGGCTTTTCAGACATGGTGTTTCATGGAGTCGGAGGAGCGTTGGGCGGTGAAAAGGCGCTAACCTAACGAAATTGTGACATCTTGCAAGAAGTTTCCCACGACGTGAACCGGTTTCCGCTCCTGTGGCATCGGGCCTTGGGCAAAGCCGGACTTCCTGCAAGGTCGTTGGTTTAGGCAGACAAGCGTGAGGGCTGCGGAGTTGTAAGGTGAGCGGCTGCGCGCGGTACGCTCAGCGCGTGTTGGTCCATGCCAACTTGGTGTCCAAGAGTGCTGCTCATGCCTTCTAAGTGACTGATTTGTTGGGTGAGCTGCTGAGAGGCCAGAGCGGTTTCGCGCGAGTTCTCGGTGTTGGTTTGGGTGAGTTTACCGATCTCGGTGAGGGCGGTGTTGATCTCTGAAATCGAGAGCGCTTGGTGCTCGGAGGCGTTACGAATGTTGTGCATCAACGCCTCAACTTCTCCGGCTTTGCTGTTCTGGTTTTGTGAGAAAGACCCCACCTCCTGAATCAACTTCCCGACTTCATTGGACTTCTGCAAAATTTCTTTGAGAATTCCCTCACCTTGAGAGGCGTACTCATTGCCGGACTCAGCGCGGAGATTGTTCTCTTGGATGAGGGTTGCGATTTGTTTGGAAGCCTCTTTGGAGTGCTCAGCGAGACGACTGACTTCTTCGGCAACCACCGCGAACCCTTTGCCGGCTTCGCCAGCGCGAGCGGCTTCAATCGCGGCGTTGGTGGCAAGCATCTTGGTTTGATGAGTGATCTCGCCGATTAAGCCAATGATGCCTTTGATGGCCTCGCTGCCTTCGCGAATTTCCTGCATGGCGCGACTAATCTGCGACATCATTTGCACACCTCGCTGCGCGGCTTCTCGAGCGTCTGCGGACAGATGAATGGCTTTGTCTGCTTGTTGCGAGGAGTCATTCGTCATCTCCACAACGTTTTGCATCAATGCTAGGGCTGAACGCGAGTTGCCGGCATTGCTCTGCGTCTGCTGCGTGACTTGCTGCACGGAAGAGGTTGTCTCGTTAATGCTCAGGGCTTGGGCTTGCGACCCTTCCGACAACGTGTGTGAACTTTCAGCGAGCTGCAACGCGATGTGCTTCAACTGCAGAGAAGCCCCCGTCAAGTCTTTGACCAAATGTATCAGCGTACGCGAGAGACGCCGCACAATCGGCACACTGACCACAGTGGCGAGCAGAGTCGCCAAGAGGGCTGATAGGCCAAAGGCGATGAGGGAGTCTGTGGCGAAGGAGTTGAGTTCGTCTTCTGTGATTTCAGACAAAATTACCCAATTGACCCCTTCGATCTTCAAAGGCGCATAGGCGCCGAACACTTCTTGTCCGAGATAGTTTGTGTAACTCATACTGCCAATAGACCCGTCTCGGGCAGCGCGCACTCCGTCTGTGTCGGCGGGCTGATACATGATGGCTTGCCGCTTCCCCTGAATCATCTCCAGCATTTGGTTCGGCAGGGTTTGCTTGGCGAGCAGCTCCAGATAACTCTCTGGGTTCTCTAGCAGCATGCGAGGGTCGCTGCGCATAGAGAGATCGTCGCCGCTGACAATGTAGGTCTCTCCTGTCTTGCCTTGGCCAACGGCTTCCCAACGACCGCCGCTGGTCATCAGCGTGTTGAGGTTCTGAAGAGGGATTTGAAAAGCCAGCACGCCTTGGTTGCGTCCTCGGTGGACCACAGGCGCGATCAAGAAAGCGGAGGGCTGATCATAGGAGGGCAAGTACGGCTCGACGTCTAAAAAGCGAATGTCTTGGGGATCGGTAGACGTCCGCAACTCTTGGAAGGCGGAGCTGAGCGCTGTCTCCGCGAGGGGGCCTTGTAGCAAGCTGGCGCTGAAGTCAACCTGTTTGATGACGGAGTAGACGATGCGGCCATTGTTGCTGTCGATCAGCAAGATGTCTTCATAGCCGAAGAGGTCTTTGTAGCCTTTGAAGGTCGTGTGGAAACGCTTGTGCGCGGAGCTGATCATCGCGAAGCCTTCGGGCCGCTCTAGTTGATCGCGTTCCTCAACAGGGTGTGGGTTCTTCACGATGAAGGCATGCTGTAGCGCGACGGCTAGGTCATCTAAAGCTTCAAAGAAGGGCGCGGCGGCGGGAACACGTCCGTTGTTGCGGGCGCTGTAAATGGAGGCAAATTGTTGTTCGTAATGCAAACGCAGCTCGCTGCGCATCTCGGACAGTTGTGCGGGCGTGATCTCCATCTCTTCAAGGTAGTTGCGACTGCTCGAGCTAAAGCCTTGAATGGCTTTGAGCACACTCTCTTCTTGCGACAAAAAACGGATTTGTTTGCGATAGAAAGCCAGCGTGTTTTCCACGTTTTGCTTTTTGAGTTCACGCACGGCGATCAAACTCTGCTCTGCTTGCGACGTGACGGCGCTGTTCAACGTGTAGACGCCGATGCCGGCAAGCAGAATGACGGTGGCCGCGAGAGAGCCAAGCACCAAACCCAACATCTTGAATTCAAGTCCAACTCGGAAAATAGAGCGCATAGAGTCCCATTAGCTTCAGGGGTGAACGGGAGAAACGAGGCGTGTGTGAGAGAGCTTAGAACGAGCCGCTGGCTTGAAACGTGATATAGAGGTAGATCGAGACGCCAATGATGTCGTTCATCGTTGTGATGAAGGGCCCGGTCGCGAGGGCGGGGTCAATGTCAAGGCGCTTGAGTAAGATGGGGACCGACGAACCGATCACGGTGGCAAAACACAGAACCAGCAACAGCGCGAGCGGGGTCGTTAACGAGATACCAACATCGCCGGAGATCAGCAGAGTCATGATGCCGAGCAAGAGCGCACAGGCCAGGCCACTCAAAAAGCCAACGCGCAGCTCGCGCCACATGCGCCGCACCAAATCTCCGGTTCCAATGGCGCCGGTTGCGAGACCGCGCACCACAATAGACGAAGATTGAATGCCAATGCTTCCGCCCAAGGCCGCGATCAAAGGGACGAAGTAGGCGACTTGTGGAGCCTCCGCCAAGGAGGTTTCGAAGCCGCTCATCACTAAGGCGGTCAGGAAGCCACCGCCCATACCTAAAAACAGCCAAGGGAGGCGCTCTCGCACTGTGCGGACGACAGAGCTCTCCAGCACGTCTTCGCGGGACGTCCCGCTCATTTGGGCGATGTCTTCTTCGTGCTCTTCGTAGATGACGTCCACGAGGTCGTCGATGGTGATGCGCCCGATCAAGCGGAGGTATTTGTCGATCACAGGGACGACCACGAGGTCGTATTCTTTGGCGACTTGGACGACTTCTTCTTGATCTAAGTCGACGTCCACCGCGATGACGTCTGGGTTCATGACTTCGCTGATGAGCCGGTCACGGGGCGTGAGCAGCAGCTGGGTGACTTCTACGGTGCCGATCAGGTGCTCGTGCTCATCGACGACATAGACGGTGTAAAACGCTTGCATGTCGTCTTGATCGTCGATGTAGCGCTGGATGCTCACGATCGCCTGATCGATCGTCTGTTCTTTTTGCACCGCGATCACATAGGGGTTCATGATCCCGCCAGCGGTGTCCTCGGCGTATTGCAGCAAGGAGTGGATCTCGCCGCGTTGTCTCTCAGGCAAGAAGTCCATCACCTCATCTGCTCGCTCCGTGTTCATGATCGAGACGATGTCGGCGGCGTCGTCATAGGCCATCTCTTCCACCAGCTGGCCGATGCGCTGAGAGGGTAGCTCTTCGAGCAAATCCTCCATCACGACCGGAGATTGGCTCATCTCGGCGAGCACCTCAGAGGCTTTCTCTTCGTCGAGGATTTCCAACACTTTGACCTGATATTTCGCCTTGAGCTGGAGCATGGCGTTGGCGACCTCATAAGCGCTGAGGTCGTTGAGCAACGTCCGCAGAACCTCATATTTTTCGTTTTGAATGAGGTTCTTGATAAACTTGTGATATTGCTCTCGTTGCTTGGACAAAGGGACCTCCAGAGGAAAAATGATCGGGCCAGAGAAGAAGAGGGGGAAGATGATCCTTCAAGCGCAAGGCTGCTGGGAAACGCGCTCAGGGGCGCGATTAAGCAAGCAGACAAACCTACAGAGGGATTGTTACGTCTTTGTTAGGGGACTAATATTTCTGTGTTTTTTGAAATTGGAGCGGCTATGCGCGTGATCACACTCAATTGCAACGGCATTCGTGCGGCGTTTCGCAAAGGATTAAAAAACTGGTTGTCAACGCAAACAACAGATTTTGTTTGTCTGCAAGAGACCCGCATTCAAGACGAGCAACTGACGAAAGAGCTGCGGCACCCCGATGGCGTGCTCAGCTACTTCACCTTTGCGGAAAAAAAGGGTTACTCCGGGGTGGGCATCTACACACGACATGAACCGGAATCTGTGGCCTATGAGATCGGTTGGCCGCGTTTTGATGAAGAAGGACGCTTCGTGCAAGTTGACTACCCCAATTTGCGAGTTGTCTCGTTGTATCTCCCTTCAGGGACGCGGGGCGATGATCGTCAGATGTTCAAAATGGAAGTGTTGGAGTGGTTTGTGGAGTGGTTCCAAACGCAGCTGCAGTGCGGAAAAGAGGTGATCGTCTGCGGAGATATCAACATTGCGCACCAAGAGATTGACCTGAAAAATTGGAAAGCGAACCAAAAAAACTCCGGGTTTTTGCCAGAAGAGCGAGCGTGGCTGACAAAGCTGACCGAAGAGATCGGATTTGTGGATGTGTTTCGCAGCTTGCGGCCCGAAAAAGCCGCGTACACTTGGTGGTCGAACCGAGGCAGGGCTTGGGACAATAACGTGGGGTGGCGCATTGATTATCAGCTAGCGACACCGGCGCTGGCAAAACGGGCCACAGATGAGGAAATCTACCGAGAGGAGCGCTTTTCAGATCACGCGCCGTTGCGACTGGATTATCAGTGGGAAGTGAATTGAAGCGAGCAGAGTGATGAGAGGGAGCGGAGGCAGCTCCCGCAGGGAAGATTAGGCGCTCTCCAACACCTGATGAGGATCTTCTACACGGAAAAAATCGAAGGGGACTTCCAGGGCGCGGGAGATGCGTTCCAGCGCGGCATCAGAGACTTCTGCGGCGTGCGATTCCCAACTTTTCACGGTCTGGATCGCGAAGCCGAACTCGTAGGAGAACGCCTCAATCGACATCCCTCGTAAGAGGCGGGCATACTTGATGCGATCTCCCACGCGATCAAGATCTAGGTTGGCGTCAAGACCCATCTCACGGACGTTGATGCCGAGCACCTTCGCAATCTCACTATATTTTGTAAGTTTGGGGGTGGAGTGTCCGGTCTCCCAGTTTTTGACTGCAGTCAGAGAAACGTTGAGCTTTCGGGCAAAATCCTTGCGGGTGAGTCCGGCATTTTCACGCCAACATACCATTTTATCGCCGAAAGAGAGCTCTTCGGTGTGGCCGTTGGTTTCACTTACATGCTCGGTCATGTGCTAAGACTCCTTATCGCATTGAGAGGGTAACAACGTGAGCGAAGAGAACGGGTTGTGTGTGCGGTTCTGGCGAAGAAGAGCGCTTCGCGACATAAATGATTTCCCACGCACGAAAACTCTTGCAGTTATGTAAGGAATCGCGGATTCTGTAGAAATTTTTTGTGCTTGTCAACTACTTTTCTCTTGCGTTTGTTACGAAATTCTTCCTTTGTCTCTGCAAAGCTAGATTCTACGTAACAAAACCGATCCTGCCGAATATCCTGCTCCAAACGCACACATCACTCCTATTTCACCCGAACGCATCGCTGAAGCGGTCTCTGCGAACGCCAAAATGACACCAGCAGCGCCGGTATTTGCGTAGCGATCGAGTACGAGGGGCAGCTCTTCCGTTGATAAATCTCGCCCTAACGCTCTTTTCCCCAGCAGCTGGTTCATCTTGCTGTTCGCTTGGTGCAACCAGAGTCGCCTCACCTCTGATGGGGCTACCTGACAGCGGGTCAATTGTGCACCAATTTGTCGCGAAACAAGTGGTACGATCTCTTTGAACACCGTTCGCCCCTGTTGGCTGAAGAGCCCTGCGGGGTCATTCCAGTCAAAGCGATTCATAGCGGGGCGGAGAAAGCCGCCATCATTGCGGATGTTGTTAGAGAACTGCGTCTGTAGATCAATGTCTTCCACGTGAAAAGCGACGTTGGTTTGCACAGAAGATTCACGCTCCATCACCAAGGCCACCGCCGCGTCGCCAAAGATGAAATGGCTGTCTCGATCGCGAAAATTCAGGTGACCCGTGTAAAATTCGGGGGTCACAATGAGCGCAGCGTTCAGCTCGGGTTGGGCTTGCAAAGCATCGCGCGCAATGCGTATGGCAAAGGGCACTGACGAACAGGCGACGTTCATGTCAAAAGCGAACCCTAGGCTCCCCAACTGCTGCTGAATTTCAATCCCAACGCTTGGATATGGACGCTCATAATTGGAGCAGGTCGCGATGAGCATGCCGATGTCGGCGGAGGACTTCCCGCTTTGTCGCAGCGCGTTAGCGGCGGCTTTGAAGCCGAGCTCGGCTTGATAGGAAAGCTCTGCAGGAGTCCTGAGTTTGAGTTGAGGGCGCATCCGCTCAATATCGAGGATCCCACTTTTCTCGACGACATGCCGCTGTCGAATTCCGGAGGCGTTCTCAATAAACTCGGTGCTCGACGTGCGTAAGGGAGCAAGCTCTCCTCGTTCAATCTCAGCCGCATTTTCTGCATTAAACCGCTCAACATAAGCGTTGAACGAGTGGACGAGGTCTTCGTTCGTAATGATCTCTGGAGGAACAAAGCTGCCCCAGCCACTGATCACAATCGGTTTGCTCAATAGTTCTCTCAATTTCAGATTTCGTCGAGCCAGTCGATCGGGCCCTTTCCTTGTCGGACGACTTCGGGCGGTTCTGCGGTGAAGTCGATGATCGTCGAGTGTTCCGCAAAAATGTCTCCGCCATCTACGACCAGATCGACCTGACGACCATATTCTTCATGGATTTCCCAAGCGCTATCAAACAGGCGCTCCTCGTCGCTGTGCAGAGAGCTGCTCAAAATGGGATTGCCCAGCTCTTCCACGATGCTTGTGGCGATGATGTGGTGGGGCCAACGCACGCCAATGGTACTGCGCTTAGTGAGCAGCAATTTGGGAACCACTTTGGACGCTTTGAACAGAAAGGTGTATGGCCCAGGCAAGTGACGGCGGAGCGCCTTGAAGATAGGAGCGTCGATCCCTTGTGCATATTCTTGGATTTGCTGCTGATTGGCGCAGATGAACGTCAGATGGCGCTTTGCGTCCACTTGCTTGATTTGTCCAATGCGTTTGATCGCTTTTTTGCTGAAGATATTGCAGCCCAGTCCATAAACAGTGTCGGTGGGGTAGATGATGACCCCATCATTTTCGAGCACTTCCACCACTTGACGCAGCTGTCGGGGCTGGGGATTTTGAGGATGAATTTCAATCAGCATGGGGGAGGATCAACGAGGAATACGAGGCTGGGTTGCACGCAGGGTCTCTCGCTGAAAATTAGCTTCTTGCTCACGCTCCCATTCGGTGCGGGGATCTTCGGGCTTAGATTGCGCGAGACATTGCTGCAAAAAGGCCTGAAACAGGCGCTCTAGCGTGGGAATTTGATCATTGAGGCGGTGGTCAGAAGGAAGAATCTGCAAGGAGAGCTGATGCTCCTTGGCGAAGGCATACACATTGGCAAGCGGGACGACGTCGTCGTTCCAGCCATGAATCAGTTGTGCATATTCTGCGTTGGGTGGCGGAGACGCAGGGTGCGCAAATTCGCGCAAACCTACGGCTGGAGCTAATAAAAAGAGCCCTTTGGGTCGGATGATCTCAGAAGCGCGCAGAGAGACCCAGGCGCCCATGCTAGATCCTACGAAGACTAAGGTCTCTTCTGCAGCTGGATGTAAGGAGAGAAGTTTGTCGGCTCGGGCCTGGGCGTCGTCCATCCCGCTGTAGTCTGGACTCTCTACCGCAAAATCTAATTGTTCAGCGACCTTCGCGAGGTGCTGAATTTTGGTCCCCCAAGGGCCACTTTCTTTGCCATGTGCAAAATAAACGACGCGTTTGCGAGCCATTTTCTATTCCATTTCTTTTGTCTGCAAAAACTGCAATTGAGGCCAATCTTCAACAGTTCGCTCCAGCCTCCAAGCGTTGGCGGGAAGATACACTAAGTTCTTATGAGAATCTAGAGCTAGGCTGTCAAGAAATTGTTTTTCAAAACTTTTTAGTGCCTCTGCGTCTTCAGATTGCACCCAGCGAGCGGTCAAAAAAGAGACCGGTTCCAAGTGCGCTTCTACGTTATATTCGTTTTTCAGTCGCTCCAAAATAACGTCAAATTGGAGCACACCGACTGCCCCCAAAATCTGGTCGTTATTGGTGAAGGGACGGAACAGCTGCACGGCTCCTTCTTCGGTGAGCTGTAACAATCCCTTGTCGAGTTGTTTGGTCTTGAGGGCGTTTTTGATGCGGACTTTTCGAAAGTGTTCAGGGGCGAAGTGGGGAATGCCCACAAACTTGAGCGTCTCTTTTTGAGTGAAGGTATCCCCGATGCGGATCGTGCCGTGGTTGTGAATGCCGATGATGTCACCAGCGTAAGCTTCTTCAACTTGCGCGCGATCTTGCGCCATGAAAATCGTGGCGTTGGCGATTTGAATGTCTCGCCCAATGCGATGGTGCTTGACCTTCATGCCGCGCTCAAAGCGCCCCGAACAGACCCGCAAGAAGGCGATTCGGTCACGATGGGCGGGGTCCATGTTCGCTTGGATTTTGAAAACGACTCCTGAGAAAGCGTCTTCGTAGGGCGAGACGGTCCTTGTCTGCGTCGCTCGTTCTCGTGGCGCAGGGGCTAGCTCCACAAAGGTGTCGAGCATCTCTCGCACGCCAAAGCTGTTGATGGCGCTGCCAAAAAACACCGGGGTCTGTTTTCCTGTGAGGTAGCGTTCAGGCGAAAAGGGCGTAGAGGCGCCTTCTAGCAAATCAACGTCGTCACGTAGTTCTTGGGCTTGACGTCCGAGCAGCTCATCGAACTGGGGATCATCCAAATTGGTGATGCGGAGCACGTCGTCGCTGCGCTGCGTGCGAGATGCCGAGAAGAGGTTCAACTCCTTACGATAGAGGTTGTATGTCCCTCGGAAATCTTTCCCCATGCCAATGGGCCACGTCATAGGGGCGCACTCGACTTTGAGGTGCTCTTCAATGTTCTCGAGCAGCTCAAGTGGCGGCAGCCCTTCGCGATCCAGCTTATTGATGAAGGTCATGATGGGCGTGTGTCGCATCCGACAGACATCCATCAGCTTGACGGTTTGGGCCTCGACTCCTTTGGCGCAGTCAATCACGACCAGAGCGCTGTCGACGGCTGTGAGGACACGATAGGTGTCTTCTGAGAAGTCTTGGTGGCCTGGGGTGTCGAGCAGATTGATTTCAAAGTCTTTGTAGAGGAATTTCATCACGGACGAGGTCACGGAGATCCCGCGCTGTTTTTCGATTTCCATCCAATCGCTCGTGGCGTGACGGGAGGCTTTGCGGGCTTTGACAGAGCCGGCCATTTGAATAGCCCCGCCAAACAGAAGGATTTTTTCCGTGAGTGTCGTTTTGCCGGCGTCTGGGTGGCTGATGATCCCGAACGTGCGTCGTCGTTCGACTTCGTGCTGATATTGTCGGGTTTCCATGAATAATTTTTGAGAAGGAAACAGGGGCGGGGTGTGAGGGCCGCCGAGGCCGGGCCACGACGGGAGCGATGAGATCAAATGGCTTGTTGCGACTTGAGTAGGCGGTATTCCGCGAGACGCCGCTCCACACGACCGATCGCTGCGGCGTAGGCTGCGTTGCTGGCGTCACGCTTGAGCGCTTCTTGATAATTGCGCCGGGCTTCTTCGTAGTCCTCGCGGCTCACGGCGCCTCCTTCGTAGCTTAGGCCGAGATTGTACCAGTCTGCCGCCTCGCGACGTTTTGCTCCTTCCAGTTGTTGTCGGGCTTCTTCCCAGCGGTTTTTGCGCAGCAAGGCGGCAGCTTTGCCGACGCGGCCACCCTCTGCGACTTCGGCGCGAATGCGTTGCGAGGTAGGAGAGACTGTTCGCAAGAAGGGTTGCACTGCGTTGCGGACTAATTGTTGGACGACTTCACTGCGCTCTTTCTCTGGCAAGTCACGGAGGGACGGCTCTGGCAGGCGTGGTCGGTCGTAGTACATTTGACGTGGGTTGGTCTCTTCCACGACAGCCAAGTTTCGCACAGGGATGGGGACCAACGGCAGGCGTGAGCGCTGAATCAAGCTCGCGATGCCCGGCAGAGGACGCGCCTCAATTTGGTTGGTGTAGCTGCCGCGTTCAATCACTTGCCGACCAAACGAACCTCCGTCGGCGCGCACAGCTAAAGTGCGCCGAGCTTCTCCTCCACCAACCACGGTGAAGCTCAAATTTGCTTCGGCATACAACGACAGGTTGCGGTAGCGATAGGTGCGCACGACCTGGTTGACAGGGTTGCCCAAGGGAGCCTGCACACCCAGCCCTGTGAGCAGCCGCGCCGCACCCATCTCAATGGCATCGGACTGCAAATCTCCCTTCTGACAAACAAAGGCTCGGCTATCAAGAGTCACTGCGTTCTCAGTGGCTGCCGCCGCTGCCCCAGCTGCGATCCGGCCTTGAACACCGCCTTTGCAGGTGGCGATTTCTGTGAATTGGCCT
>CBFIJD010000012.1:63341-63779 GCA_965662845.1 uncultured bacterium
CCTCACGAGATCTCTGCGGATCACGACTTGCTGCACATTGCGGGGCACGTCAATTAGAGCTGGACGCTGTACACGAAGTTGAGGTTGTTGCGGTTTGGAACAGGCGCTGAGCGCGATGATCAAAAGAGTCCAGAGGAGCCAACGGAGGTTCATAATGTCTCATTCAAAGAAGATTAGGCAGCAGGCAAGCGACAGAGCATAGAAAAGTTGTTCCTAAAATACAACCTTGCGAAGCAAAACGTTGCGCAGCGCGGAGGTTTGTTCGGTAATTTGGTGGCTTTTCATTTCAATAATGTGACGCTAGACTCCGCAGCACAAGGCTTGCAACGCGTTGATCTCCCAACTTTTTCACCCCCTTTTGGAGTTGAGTATGGCTGCCGAACCCGCCTTATCTTTGAATCTTCGGGATTTGCCTCGCGACGAAATTGGTAAATTTCT
>CBFIJD010000012.1:63824-65859 GCA_965662845.1 uncultured bacterium
ACTCGCGGAGCGGATCGCTCAAGGCGACCTGACCGGCGAGGTACAGCTGGCTTCTCAAGAAGATATGCTCGGACGAGCCTTGCAGACGATGCTACTCAACCTCAACGATTTGATTACACGGGTCTCGAACACTTCGAGCCAGCTGGCCTCAGGAGCCCAGCGCGTGCTCAGCTACAGCAGCCAAATTGAGCAAGGCGCCTCGTCGCAGTCCCAGAGCCTAGAGCAAATCACGACCGCGATGAATAACATCGTGAGTCAAACCCAGCGCAACGCCGAAGGCACTACACGGGCCAGCCAGCTCGCCGAAGAAGCCAAGCTCAAAGCCGAAGACGGCGACAAAAAGATGCAAGAGATGCTGCAAGCGATGTATGCGATCAGTGACTCTGCAGAGAACATCTCCAAGATCATCCGCACCATTGAAGAGATTGCGTTCCAAACCAACGTCCTCGCGATCAACGCGGCGGTAGAATCCGCGCGGGCAGGCATGCACGGCAAGGGCTTCGCGATCGTGGCGGAGGAGGTTCGTGGGCTTGCACAACGCAGCGCGGACGCCGCCAAAGAGACGACAAACTTGATCAACGACTCCATCCAAAAAGCAAAATCGGGACGCGCCGTGGCGCGCGAGACCGCAGAGTTCCTTCATGAAATTGTGGAAACCAGCAATAAACTCACCGCGATCATTGACGAAATCTCGGACGCGAGCCGCGACCAAGCCAAGAACGTCCAAGACATTGACGGCACGCTCAATCAAGTGAGCAGCTTTGCTACAGAGAGCAGTGACCTCGCGCGCGTCACTTCCCAAGAGATCAACACGGTGTCAGAGCTCTCGGAGCAGCTGAAGCTCTTAGTCAGCCGTTTCAAACTGCGTGAATCCTACGACGCGAGGGGCATGCCGCTGCTTCAAGCGCCGCCAACAGCCTCTGAATCTTGACTCTGTTCCCACCCCAAACAGGATTTACCCATGAAAGATTTGAGCATTCGCTACAAGATTGGCGGACTGATCGCGGCCGCGGTTGGCATCTTCATCGCGATGGCGAGTTATTTCTATTTTGGGCTCTTGAGCGACACGGAAGGAAAGTTACAACAGCTGGAGACCCTTGACCGCATGACCTCGCTCTCACAGGAAGCCCGCGCTCACCTGATGGAGGCTCGCGTTTACGAAGGTCAATTTCTGATGACGCGCAGCTTGGAGTCTGCAGGCCAGGCGCGCCGACAGGTGCAGGCCGGACTGCGGAACTTAGAAGAGCTGAACACCCTGACGAGACAACCCAGCACCCAGCAGGTTGTCACGGATATGCAGATCTCATTGCAGAGCTACGGTGAAATCTTCGAGAACGTGGTGGCGCTCTGGCAAGAGAAGGGACTGACAGAAGAAGACGGCGCTCGCGGCGCGCTGCGCTCTGCCGTTCACAATGTAGAAACCGAGCTGAATGCCAAGAGTCTGGACAACCTCACCGTGACGATGCTGATGGTGCGTCGCCATGAAAAAGACTATCTGCTGCGTGGCAGCGAGAAATACATCACGCGCACCCAAAACCGCGTGGAAGAGATTAAGGGGAAAATTAGCGAGACGGCTGCTTTTGAAGAGGCCGACAAGCAAAAATTGAATGGCTTGTGGGATGAATACATCGCGAAGTTCAACCTGCTCGTCCAAGTTGATCAACAGATTGCGCAGACCATGCAGCAAATTCCAGATTTGGTGCAACGCATCGAACGGCAATCGTCGCAAATTCACCAGTTGAATGTACAAGAGAGTGAAGCCATCGTGCGGGGCGTGGTGGAAAGCGAAGAGCAGGCGAAGATTCTGGTCATCATCGTCTCGCTGATCTGCTGCGCCGCGTTGATCATCTTTGGCGTCTTCGTCATTCGTTACATCACCCGCCCGATTGAAATGGCCTCTGCAGCCATGGAACAACTCAAGCTAGGCCGCCTTGTCCAAATCAAATAGCCTCACTCACCGTATCCGCGCTGCTGGACTCATCGTACAAGAGCAACGAGTGTTGTTAGTCCGGCACTACGACCCGCTCACTCACCT
>CBFIJD010000012.1:65947-66846 GCA_965662845.1 uncultured bacterium
GGACTGCAAGCGACCTTAGAGCGAATGATCTATGTGCGTGAATTTCGCGAACCGGCGCGCAACCGCCACCACTTTGAAGTGTTTTTCTATGTCTCGGCCACCCAAGGTGAGGCTCAGCTAGAGGTCTCCTCTGGTGAAAAAGCGGATGGGAAGTCGTTGCAGTTGCAGGAGCTAAAGTGGCTCTCGCGGGAAGACCTTCAGCCGCTGAAAGTGTATCCGCTGCAGCTGAAAAAAGAATTTTGGGAGGATTGGCGGGAGGGCTTTCCCACCATTCGCTATTTGGAGGGAAACTAAGGAGGCTTACTTGCGGGCTTCGATCATCTCAATCGCTGCTTGGGCTTGTTGAGAAGCCTGCTCGTTGTTGAGGGTTTGTGCGGCTTTCAACATCGAGCGTGCGTCGGTGATTTTGACATCATCCGCTCGCAGCTCTAGCATCCGCTGCACCCGACGCAGCACAGCTTGGTGCTTCTCGGCTTTCAGATCTTCTTTGTTGCGTGCTCGCCAAATCTTGAACAACCCCTCGCAGAATGTCTCAGCAGGTCCGCCCTGCGCTAATGCGTCTTCAAACCGCTGCTCAGCGGTCGTCTCGTCACCTTTTTTGCGAAGACTCTCGGCCTCGTGAAGCAGCGCGTTCCAGTCGGGCGTGGGCGCCTCTTCTGCGGCGGGGGGCGGCTCGGACGCTGGCGCTGCGGCCGGCTGCGGCTCGGCTTTAGGGGTCTCAGGTGCGGGCTCAGGCTTCTGAACAACAGTCGGTGTCGCAGGAGTGGTGGCCGCTTCGGCGGACTGTGGTGTTTCTGGTTTGGGAGTTTCGTCGCGGGAGAGACTCACGGGCTGCGGTGAGGTCGGTTCGTGAATCACTTGATTCTGCACATTCTGAGCTGGTGTTGTGCTTGGTTCGC
>CBFIJD010000012.1:66945-74331 GCA_965662845.1 uncultured bacterium
TCTTCGGACTCGGTGATTCTGGCTCTTTGCTGCCACCAAAAAATAACTTCAGAAAGTTTGCCCACATAAGACCACCCTTTGTCACGGATTTGCAAATTGATGCGTGATTATGCGCCTAAGATGCCCAGTCGTTGGGCTAGATGCAAGTCACAATCGTGCAAGATTGTGACCTGAGGTTCGCATCTGTGTGGCTGAAAAAGCGGTGGAGGTGCGGGATTTTGTGACCTTTGCGGCTTTGCAACGCCGGCGTGATTGCCGTCGCACCAGCGCCTCTTCGCAAACTGTGTGCACACCAAAACTGGTAACCCGAATTTGACTTTTGCCCCTGACCGCCTCAGTTTCCTTTCCTTCGTTTTGAACGGCTCTTGATTGGAACAAGCCTGCGCTGGTTTTTCACGGATACTCCGTACTCTGAATTTTGAACTCCAAACGGTGGATTGTTATGCGGGAAGCTCATCGAGAGCTGCTGGAGTTCCTCCGAAAACATAGAAAAATGTTGAAAGAGCACTCGGCGCAGATTCCAAAGTTTGTTCTGTCCCCAGCGATTTCTGCCGATCCTCTCGCGGCCCAATTTTTTGAATATCAGCAGGAGCTGGTCGCTCACCTCTCTGACCTTCAGCGGCAACTGGACTACGAGCGAGAGCAGGCTTCTCGGACGCGGCGCCTGAGTCAATGCGTCTATTGGATATATCACATCCAGAGCGGCCGCGTGCTTTGGAGTGAAGAGGCCGTGGAGATGTTGCGTTTGGGTGAGATTTACACGGAACAAGAGATTTATGAAATGACCCGCCTGCTCCCGCCACCTGAGATGACGATCGCGCAGGTGTGGTCATGGGTGCACCCTGATGACCTAGACCGCTTACAAAATCAAATCGCCCACACCATCAACACCGGAGACCCTTTTGAGACGGAATGTCGTGTTTGTGTTGGAGAAGATGGGGTGAGGTGGCTGCGAAGCCGCGGGGCGCTGGGGCGTGATGTGACAGGAGCCCCTTCAGAAATCTATGGTGTGCTCAACGACATCACGAAGGAAAAAGAACAGGAGCAGCAGAGAGCGCACTTGCTGCGATTGTCTGCGCTGGGAGAAGCCACGGCTTCGCTAGCTCACGAGCTGAAGGCGCCCCTCTCGGCCTTGGGGTTGCGACTGGAGCGGTTGGAAAATGGGCTGGATGACAAGAAGCAACTCGATGAAGAGACCCTGCGCAGCGAGATTCACGCGTTGCGCTTGATTGAAGAAAGAATTTATGAGCGTGTGCAGCACATGCAGGATTACAGCAGGCGAGAGCGCACCGAGCCTCCGCGAGCTTGTTCGCTGGAGGACGTGTTGCGTTCCGTTTGGCTCTTGTGTGGCTTCCGCTTAGAGAAGATGGGCGTGCGGCGCATTGTGGAGATTCCAGAAGATTTGCCGGCGCTCTGGATTCAGTTCACACAGTTGGAGCAAGTGTTCGTGAATTTGATCAATAACGCCAGAGATGCGTTGGTGGAGTCCGCTGTCAAAGAGCTTCATATCCGCGCAGTGAGGATTGGAACCGTCGTCTCCATCAACATTCGTGACACCGGCTGTGGCATGGACGCGGCGACGCAAGCGCGCCTGTTTGATCAATATTTTACGACCAAGCGTCGCGGTGAAGGGACTGGGTTAGGCATGGGCATTGTGCAAAAGATCATCCAAGAGCACGACGGCACGATTGCGGTTCACAGTGAACCTGGGCAGGGCACCCGCGTTACGTTGATCTTACCGATGGCAGACCAGCCCTAATCTCTGGTGCTTTGTCTGTCCCCCACATTTTTTCTCGGAGTTTTTTTATGACCGCAGCGATTACCCAAGCGCAGCAGCTGCTGCTTGCCGAAGACTTTGGCGTGCTGGCGACTCACTCGCAGGCGGTTATCGGCTATCCGTTCGGTTCCGTTGTGCCATACGTCCCCGACCAGCAAGGACAATTGCTGATTTTTATCAGTGATTTGGCCCAGCACACAAAGAACCTACTCGCCGACCCAAGATGCTCGCTCACGATTCGGGATTCCACCGAGATGCACGACGTCCAAGCGAGTGGCCGCTTGACGTGGCTAGGCGACGCGGTGCGTGTCTCCGAAGCCGAAGTTGCGCCTTCCGCGGCGCGTTACTTCCGCTGGTTTCCAGAGGCCAGACAATATGAAGCTGCGCATGACTTTGCCTTCTATCGACTCGAGCTGGCGCGGATTCGTTACATCGGCGGATTCGGTGAAATTCATTGGTTTGAGAAGGACGCTTTCGCAGTCGCCAATCCCTTTTCTATGGAAGAGGAAGGCTACATCGTCGAGCACATGAACGAAGATCACCAGCGCGCGATGCGACACTACCTCGCTCTAGAGAAAGAAGTTGTGGTGCCCGAAGAGGAGAAGGTGCAGATGTGCGGCATCGACGGCCGAGGCTTTACGCTTTGGTGCGCCGGGAAGCGATATCGTTTCGTGTTTGAAGCGCCGATTCAAACGACCCAAGAAGCGCGAAAAGTCCTTGTGGAGCTGGCGCACCGTCAGGCGGAGGTCTCATCACATTGAGCGCAAGTGCCGCTGAGGACGACGTGCATGTGCGCGATTTTGGGTTCAGACGGAATGGGCAGGGGAGACTCCACGCAGCGCATGCTACGGCATTGAGGGCAGTATTGGTGGGCGTGCATGCCTTGGAGGCGGTCAGAGAGGCAGAAGTAGCTATGGCGGTCAGTGGAAGGAACCTGTGTCAGCAGCTCTTTGCGCGTGAGCGCTTCCAACACGCGATAGACGGTCACTGGGTCGCAAGGTTCTTCTTCGCGGTGTTCTAGCTCCTGATGCACCTCATGCGGAGTCATCGGGTGCTGCACCGCTAAGAAGAGTTCTAGCACCGCAACGCGCTGGCGAGTCACGCTCAGTTTGGCCCGTTTGAGTAGTTTTTCGGCGGGATGGTCGGTCTTCATGTGTTTGAAAAATGAGAGTGAGCACGTTGACCAAAACACTAGCACAGACCCTTCCTAAAAAACAAAGTTCGCTGATTTTGCTCTCAAATCCTCACGTCTATCTAACATAACGTCCCTATCGTCGCCGACTTCGTCGCACGAAGTTTTGCCAACTCTCCCTTGCCATCTCCCGTTAAAAAAACACCTCCATGAACATGCTGAGTTGGAATAGTCTCTCGGGCAAGCTCCTGGTTTCTCTGTTATTAAGCAGCGTGTTGTTGACTGCGATTTTGACGACGGCACGTTTGCCGAGGGAGTACGCCAACACAATGCGTGACATCGAACGGGGCTTGAAGCTCATAGAGCGTACGAACCTACCGACGTTGATTGAGAATGTCTGGGTGATGGATCAAAGCCGACTGCAACGACAATTAGAGAACATCGCTGAGGTCGACTTTGTGCAGTATGTCGCGGTGATTGACGGAGAGCAGCGTCGGCTAGCCGAAGCCGGCGTCTTGTTGGCCAAAGCCAACACCGAAGAGCGCCTCTTTGACCTGACCTATCGCTCGGACGGCAAGGATGTGCCCATTGGCACGCTGCGATTGTTTGTGAATCTTGACCTAGCCGCCGATCGTGTCCAAGAGCAGCTGGGGGTGATTTTGATTTCGCAGGGAGTCGCCATTTTTTTGATTTCGCTGGCGATGCTCTACGTCGTGCGGGTGGTGTTGATTCGGCATTTGAATGAGATTGTCGCCTATGTGCAGAGCCTAGATATTCGGCATCTGGATCGCCCCTTGAGGATGAAGCGACCGCAGGAGCTGCCGGTAGAGCTACAGGCGCTCACGGATGGGATCAACCTGATGCGCACCAGCTTGATGCACGGAACCGATGAACTTGCCCAACTCAACAATACGCTTGAGCAAAAAGTAGACGAACGCACAGAGCGCCTGAGCGCTGCTTACGAGGAGCTAGACGCGCAACACAACCAGCTCAAAGAGACACAAACGCAGCTGGTGCAGTCCGAAAAAATGGCGAGTTTGGGGATCTTGGTCGCAGGAGTAGCGCATGAGATCAACAACCCGAACAACTTCATCAGCATGAATGCACACAACCTGAAGCGCACTTATCTCGAGCTGGAGCACCAACTCTATGAGATTGCTGGGGAGGACGCAGCCGAACTCAAAGCGATTGTGGATGCGCCCTTCCGCAAAGGAGAGAACTACCTCGCAGATATTGTGGAAGGTTGTGAGCGCATCAAAACCATCGTGCTCGATTTGCGAAGCTTCTCAAGGCTGGAAGAAGATCAAAAACAGCTGGCAGATCTGTCTGAAGGGTTGCGCACCACGCTGCGTCTGATTCGCACTAAGTATGACAAACAGCTGAGTTTTGAGGTGGATTTGCCCGAAAATCTCACGCTGGAGTGCTGGCCCTCGCAGCTCAACCAAGTCTTCATGAACATCATTGTGAACGCTTGCCAAGCGATTCTCAGACGCAAAGAAACCGAGCCGGAGCTAGAAGGAGTGATTCGTGTGATCGGAGAGCGCAACAGTGGGCATGTGCGAGTGATCTTCAAAGACAATGGGTGCGGCATGAGTGAAACCACCCAAAGGCGGATGTTTGACCCGTTTTTTACCACGAAGTCCGTGGGCGAGGGTACCGGGATGGGCATGTCGATCACACATCGGATTGTGGAAAAGCACAGCGGCCACTTGCTGGTCGAGTCGCAAGAGGGAAGCGGCTCGACCATCACCGTCGCGCTACCGGCAGAAGCCATCTCCACTGAGGAGCCAGCACCACGCCCCGCGTGAAAGCGCTCTGTCAACGGGGCGTGGCATGACGAGCGCGGTGGAGTTGGGCGCAAACACGCCTCGCAAGGCCAGACGCTACACAGCCTAGTGAAGGATTCAGAGCTCCCACTTAGGGCATACTTTGCGGAAATTGCACTGGTGACACTGCGCTTCGTCTTCCGTAAAACCAAAGTCCTCCTCGGCGGCGACGTTTTTCTCCACATCGCGCAACAGCGCCTTCATCGCGCGCACCGACTGCCCCACGTAGTGCATCACGTCCTTCAGTTTGAGCATTCCGCTCTCATATTCCCGCACTTCTCCGCTGGCGAGATACACTTCTCGCAGCAGCAACTTACGGGGATCGACGCCCCACCTGTCAGAGGCATACAGCGCATAAATTCCCATTTGCAGGGAGTGGTCAACGTCTTCGGAGCGCCCCGTTTTCCAGTCGATGAGGACGAGTTGTTCTGCTCGTTGAAAGCAGGCGTCCAGAGAGACCCAGACCTTTGTGCCTTCCAGCTGAAAGGAGTTCAGCTCTTCGAGTTCCAGCCATTGATCTGTGGTGAGCGACTCAAATTCATCGCGCAAGGGCAATTCATAGAAGGTGCGCACGCAGGCCACTCCCAAGTCGGCGAGGCGCTTCCACTCGGCAGCGGCGACCTCACGTTTGTACTCGTGCTCAAGCAAGCCCACATTTTGCTTGGGGTTTTGTCGGTAATGGCCATCTCGCGAGCTGCGGAAATCTCTGCGCAAGCGCTGCAAGAGGTGCTCACAGACCTGATCGACGTCGGGGAGCAGCTCGCCGCTCCGCAGAGTAGTGAGCAACGCTTCCATGGTCTCATGAACGCGCACGCCGATCCACGCCCAGCGGTTCTGTAGCTGCTTCAGCATGTAGATCTGCCGGACCCGATACGGCGCATGCCAGTCCCAACCGCCCCAAGAACCGTAATATTGGAACCAGTAGCGGCGCGGACAGCTCCGTAGCGTCTCGTCGCGAGTTTTAGACCAAGTCAATTCGTTGCGGAAAGTCGCCATAGCTGAGTTTGCAGAAAAGCAGAGGTTGGATCGTTGAGGTGCGCGAGGATTTGTGCCTTGCAACTCAAGGTCAAATCACCGCAGATATTGCGCTTTGCGAAAAACAAGGCTGACCAGTGTGAAAGCCCCAGATGCACATCACAAGACTTCCTCGAGAAGTCGAGAACGCGGAGAGACCATGCGCGAGTTTTACGAAGTACGCAGCGACAAAGCCAAAGAGTGGGAGGGTGGACTTCGTAAAGTTAGCTTTGCCAGCAATGAACCGAGCGCGCACGCGTTTGTGTGGTTGACCGAGCAAGACGAAATTCACAGCATTCAGATTTTGCTCGGAGAAACGGTGGTAGAGTGGAACACCGAAAACGGTGTCACCCGCAGCGACACGAACCGTCTTCACGCTCCACAAATGCAGCACGACCCCGAAAAAGGCTCCCGCTCGTTGCACAACATGCAAGAGAATCTCTCGGACATTGAGCGCAATCAGCTTCGCAACTCGCTGTTTCCTGCCAAATGGGACACCCCGATCAAATCCCGTTTTCACGTCTTGGAACCCAAAAATTAAACTCCCTGTGCGTTGCTTCTTGCTTGTTTCCCTGCTGCTGATCCCTGGGGGAGCTTTCGCCGATTTTTTTAAGTGGGACGTCTTGGTTTATCCAGAAGGCTATGGTCTGACGGCAGAGACCATCCCGATTGGGGAAGCCGGGGTCGTGTGGCGTTCGACAGACTGGGACTGTGAAGCCAGAGATTTTTGGACAAACGTCACCAGCGAGATGCTGATGGAAGGCAAGACGCTGCGCTGTGAACACGCCGACGGCACCGTGCGCGATTTGACCGTGATTTGTGATCGGAACAACCGAGGCCGGCGCCACAACTTTTACAAAGAACAAATGCCAGCGCAAATAGAGGGCTTTCATTTGAACCCAGAGAACAAAGTCGACTCCGTCTTTCTGCAACTGCGGTGTTACTACTGAAACCTCCCTGTTTAGACCACGCCGATGATGAACCAAACGATGCGCTACTTGCTGTTTCCCCTTTTGATTTTGTTGGTGTGGACGCCACAGACGTGGGCGAACAATCCATCTGAGAACTTTGCGCGCACCATCGACATTCATGAAGCGCAGCGCCTGCTCGAAGCCGGAGAGATCGATCTGCTCCTCGACATCCGTACCTTGGAAGAATACGAAGGAGAGCTCGGGCACGTCCCCGAAGCCTATCTGCTTCCCATGCAAGAGCTCCCAGATCGCATCCGAGAAATCGCGCCGTATGCCGACAAGACGATCGGCCTGATCTGTCGCACGGGAAATCGCACGAGCTACGTCATGCCACACCTCGCGCGAGCCGGATTCCGCAAGCTCTACAACATCGACGGCGGCACGCGCGACTGGAGCCAAGCGGGCTACCCCATCGCCCACGGTAAGTGGAATAATGCCTCTGTCCCTCTTCCCAAATAGTCTCGCCTGTGCTTGCTCACTTCCTCACTCTGTTTTGGCAAAGCGTCTTCAAGGTACCGTTCATCCGCGAGCGTTGGGCGCAGCGATTCAAGAGCCCTGAATTTCAGGACTCTCCTTGGACTCCGCTGACAAAACCCTTGTCAGAGTGTCGAGTGTGTCTGCTCACGACAGGAGGGCTGCACTTGCACAGCGATCCTCCGTTTGACA
>CBFIJD010000013.1:0-71666 GCA_965662845.1 uncultured bacterium
AATGAATGCCAACGGCCAAGCGAGCAGCCACGCTTGTAGCCAGCGGCCGACAAAGCCCACGCTGAGACCAGTGTTGACCGCGGTGATGATCGCGCTCATGAACCACGACATGAACATTGCCATCAGAAAGCCGGTGAGCGGAGCGCGAAAGCGAGACGGAATCATAAGCGCCTGTTTTGGAAAAAAGTTTGCTGAAAGGGCCAGTGGAGCGCTGTCGACCTCATTTTATCTCAACTCCTGAATATTTGAATTTTTTAATTCAAGGTTTGGATTACGATTCTAGGACTACCGTCGGTTGTCAACAGAAAACAGAGTAAAGCCTCAAATCAATGCCATCACAGCAAATCGAGGCTCTGTGGAAAGCTTCACACGCGCGCCACCTTCTCTTGCCAAAGTGCCGACCGCTGCGTGAAATCAACAGAGGCCCACTTCACTGCGATGGGAAGTACGTTACTAGAGCCAACCTCGGTCAAGGCGCGCGCGGCGGCAGCCTTTACAGTCGGTGTCTGGTACACGGCCACTCTGCCATTCAGCAGCACGACGCGGGTTCCACTCCGTTGAGCGAACGACCCCATGGTTGCAAAGTGTGATTTTTTTACATTGTGCAGCGTGGTTTTGGGATCGGGGCTGTGCGAAGAAGACGGTTCGGGGGGTGTCGATGATACGAGAGATTGGAGAAACGGACTTTGCTTGGGAGCTGTGTGGTGGCCAGAGCGGGAATCGAACCTGCGACACGCGGATTTTCAGTCCGCTGCTCTACCGACTGAGCTATCTGGCCAGATCGGAGGGAAAGCGCACAAGAATATGTAACCTCATTTTTGATTGCAAGACTTTTCTTAGTGGACTGAAATTTTTCGTAGCTGATGGAGCGCAAGCCCCATCAACAACAAGAAGGCCGTCTGCACTTCGCCGTCGCGAAAATTATTTTCAAAGAGGCTCCCTGTCATAAAGCCACAGACTCCCGCGATGGTGCCCCACAGCACTGAGCCCGACCAGCTCGATGCCGCGTGAATTTGTAGGGCGCGGACACAAGCGAACAAGACTCCTCCCAAAATGCCCAGATAGGCCAACAACCCGAACACGCCGTAGTTCAGCCAGGTTTGCAGGTAGAGGTTGTGCACCCCAGCGCTCGCTTTGTTGAAGAAGCGATGTTTGTACTCTTGTGTCAACGGTTCTCGGTATTGTGGCATCACTTGCTGATCATTTGCGTAGCCAATTCCCAACCAAAAGTGATCCCGAATGCCAGAGACGCCCGTCTGCCACATGAGCAGCCGATCTCGGTTGGAGGCGATATCAAAGCCGGTCGCGAGACGCCGCACAATTGGATTCTCTGAGCGGCGCAGCTCGGAGTTTTGTGAGAGCGTAATTTCCTGAACCAACCACCCTGCGCCAGCCAGACCGAGCAGTAGGGTCGCGATCCCAAACCAACGGGAAATGCGCCAAAGCCCCACCCAGAGCGCGACCGCAATCCCGAGCCAGACACTGCGCCCCAATGACGAAGCGGCGCCGACCAGCATCAGCGCGCTGCCGAGCCCATAGAGAACTCGCCAACGGAGCGACACATCCCGACACATCGCCAAGAAGCCAAACAGCGGGAACCACAACAGTAAGTAGCCACCATACGTCAAGTGATGAGTAAAGTTCCCTTTCCCGTGATAGGTCACGTTGCCCGCAGCATCCGTCAGATACACGGTAGGATTCCGGCGTTCTGGCAAGCGCAACCAGTCTGCGCCGGTGAAATACTGAATCACGCCATACAACGCGATCAGCACCAAGGCCCAAAAAAAGAAACGGATGAGTCGCGGTTCATCGACTTCAAACAGCGCTGCCGCGAGCACAAACGGCAACAACAAGCGCCAGTTGTTCCGCAGGGCCATCGCGTGGTCAATCCCCTGATACTCGTTCAACATCCCACTGAGCACTGTTATCGCAGCAAAAGCCAAGATGGGTACTAGCAGCCAATGGGTGTCCAGCGTTGGCATCCCCCGCCGCCATCGCCACAGCGCGAAGAGATAGATAAAGAAGATCGAGGCTTCCGATCCTGCAATGCTGAATGTACTGAAGAGGAAGAGAGCGTAAAGGAAGGTGCGTAACCACGCCGTGAGGTCACGACCTGGCCACGCGGCAGGCAAGCTCACACGCATTAGGCGCCCGACTCATAGTGGGCTTTGTAGAGCTGATAGCTGCGATAAACACGCTTCACATAGTTGCGTGTTTCGATGTAGGGGATGCTTTCTACAAACTCGTCCAAGGGATATTCAGGGAAGCGTTGCAACCACTCGCGCATCCGCCCCGGTCCCGCGTTGTAGCCTCCGGCGATCTGCACAACTTCGTCAAAGCTGCGCGCGAGTTCTCCCAAATAGGCGGTGCCCAGCCTAGAGTTGATCAGCGGATTGAAGAGGTCGGTTTCGCTTTGCAGCTGGAAGCCTAAATCTTTAGCGACCTTCCGTGCGGTGTAAGGCATCAGCTGCATCAAACCGCGTGCCTTTGCGGGAGAAACGGCATCGGCTTGATATAGACTCTCTTCGCGCATGATGGCCAGCGCTAGATACGGATCAATTCCCGCTTGCTTGGCCTCCGTTTGAATGTGCTCCCAGTGAGGACGCGGGAACGCAAAGCCCCAGACTCGCTGGCCTGCAATCGGCTGTCGTTTTAAATCCCACAGGTAGTGATTCGCGACGACCGTCTGCAAAGAGCGATACTCCCCATAGCGCTCCATGAGCAGGCTGGCCTGCCACACCAACGGACGAGAAGAATCCTCGCGCAGCGCGTCTCTCAAGTAGGCAGCGCCCAGACTCTTCTCACCGGAAGCCAACAAAAACTCGGCGAACTGGGCTTGTGCTTGTTGCGCTCCCTGCAGCTCCTGTGGCGGCTGATCATGCCAAAAGCGCTTGCTCGTGTAAGGGATTCCTCCTTGAGGCATGAAATCTTCCAGCGTGCGCCGCGCGAGCATTCCATAAAAAGTGTTGGGGTGCCATTTCTGTAAGTTGTTCACGATGCGCCGCGCGCGCGCTTGCTTGCCTTCTTGAATCGCGATCTTGGCTTGCCAATAAATGAACTTTGCTGAGACCTCCGGGTTGGCAATGCCGTTTTTTAGGCCTTGGTTGATGTAGCTGAGCGCTTGGCGATAATCCTCTGCCTTGTAGTGATACCAAGCTAGCTCCCAAGCTGCGATCTCCCCTGAACGATTGTTGGGAAACCGCACTAGCAGGCGTTCCCACCATGGCTCTGCCAAATCATCGCGGTTGCTTCCTTTATAGTAGCGCGCGACTTCCAGCAGCACTTGGTCTAGTTCGCGGGAGCTGGGATAGCGCGCTTCCAGCGCGTCGATGGTGCGCTCTAGCTCACTCATTTTTTTCAGCTTCCGTTGCCCACGGGCTTGCCAGTACAGCTGTCGCACCTCAGGCATGCTGTATTTTTGCGTGAAGTACCCTTCCGCGCCCAACTGCAAGGTACGGGTGTAATAGCGCTCTCGATAGTATGCATTGCTGAGGATGTCGCCCAAGCGCGCACGCTGGGAGCTGCTCGCGTACTGAGCTTGGTCTGGCAGATGGTAAATCAAATATTTGTGCGCTCCGATGCGCCGCAAGTTCTCCATACGCTCCACGACCATGTCGCCGGAAGGCTTACGTTTCAGCTCTTGCAGCCGCTTGTGTGACCATTCTGCATCTTTCTGATCATCGGGATGCTGCCACATCGCAGCGATCACAGCGTAAGGCACATCCTGCTTTTGCTGCGAAGCTGCCTTCATGTATTTTTCTGCCAAGGGATAATGATTCAGAAAGAGATAGGGACGATTTTGCGTCTCGTCTAGCAGCGTCTTCAGCAACTTCAGCTCCGCTTTGCTGTGGAAATGCTGCGCCAGCAGAAAGCGCACAGTCGGCAGGAAGACCTCCGTTCGTTCGGCCTTGAGCAAAGTGCGCAGCTCGTTCAGGGCCTGCGCGTGGCGTCCCCAATTGAGGTACATGCGAAACTTTTGGAAATGCCAAATTTCTGCATGAGCGCTATCCTTTTCTAAACCGGTTTGAAAGACTTCCTCAGCCTCTGCATATTGCTCTGTCGCCAAATAACTCTTTCCCAACAAAATCCTGACAAGTTGTTGTTCATTCGGCGCAGGATTTTCCTCTTGCAGTCGAGAAGAGAGGTTTTCAATCAGTTGACCGTGGCGCCCTTGGTGCATGTAGGCAAGCCATTTGTTGGCTTCAGGGAAATCGGCGGCTAATGCAGGAGAAGTCCACCACAATGGCGCAGCCAGCAAAGCTCCGGCGACTGCGACGCGGTATCGTTTGGCGAGAGATTTTAGAGTGGCCAGCATGGTTCGTCTTCGGTTGTGTCAGAGGGAAAAAAGGCTCGGTTGAGGCAGGGGCATTCACGCAAGTCGGGCTACAGTAGCAGGCTCCCAAGCAGCTCGCAACCATCGTTTATCGGGAAAAACGGCGCATGAGTGAAAAGAAGACTACAAGTTCTGTTCCCTTAATTGTGAGACAACGTAACCGCCACACGGGAAGGACGCGGGCGCTGCCGTATGAGCCATCCGCCGAGACCTATGACATCTTCAAAAATCCCAAAAATCCATTCTTAGAGCGCCTGATCACGGCGCGCAAAGAGCGCAGCCAGCTGCGCGCAGAACAACTAGAGAGACTCTTCGAGAAACTCGACGCAGACTCTCCGTATCGCCTGTCGTACGCCACAGCCGTGACGGCTCACAAAAAACGGAAGATCGCGCCCGGAACGACGCCTAGCAAATCGGCGCACTTCCCAGCGCCCGAGAGCTTGCGCGAGGCGACACCTCGGTTGCAACACTTCTTGCAGTTGTTCATGGCGCAAGTGCTGCAGCAGCTTCAAGAAGACCCGTTTCGCCTGCCACAAATTGTGAACGAGCTGGTGCCGCTCTTTGAAGAACAGGGAATTCGGCTACGCATTTATGATGCCTATCGCCAATTTCACAGCTTCGACCAACTCCTCGACACTCTCGGTAAAATCAGCGAGGACTACGAAATTGAAAATTTTGAACTCTTCTGCAGCGCCCTCTTTGGCTTCTACAGCCAACTCGAATCCTGAATCCACAGCCCTCACTCGCCCCGCGTGGGTGGAGGTGTCTCGCTCCGCCCTTCTGCACAATCTCCGTTTGATTCGACAGCACACCGCGCCCGCACAAGTAATGGCAGTGGTGAAGGCCAATGCCTATGGGCACGGGTTGCTACCGGTCGCACAGCTGCTGGCAGAAAATGGCGTTGATGCCTTGGGAGTCGCGCTGCTCGAAGAAGCGCTAGCCCTTCGTCAGCACGGGGTCAACACTCCTATCTTAGTGTTTGGAGGGCTGCTCGAACGACAAATCCCCGCTTTTTTGACGCACCAGATCGACATCACCGTCTCTTCTTTGGTCAAACTTCAGCAAGTCGAGGCCTGTGCGGTTGAGTCAGGAATCCGCGCACGGGTTCATCTCAAAATTGACACGGGCATGGGGCGCATCGGCACGCGCCACAACACTTGCGCCCCGCTGATTGAAGCCGCGGTGGCTTCAAAACAGTGCGACCTCGTCGGCATCTTTTCTCACTTTGCTTGTGCGGATGACCCCAACGATCCCCTGACGCAACAGCAACTTGAGCGGTTTCAAGACGCTCTGCGAACCTTTGAGCGACTGCAGGCGCCGGTCCCTTTGCGACATCTCGCGAACTCAGGCGCCATTCTGCACTTTCCAGAGAGCACCTTCGACATGGTGCGCCCAGGCATCATCCTCTATGGGGTGCAGCCCGATCCGTTGAGCGCGCGGGCGCTCGCCCTGCAACCTGCTCTGCGACTGAAAGCGCGGACTGTGTTTCAAAAAGGTCTCCCGAAAGGCCACTCGGTGAGCTATGGAGCCTCTTGGACTGCGCCCAAAAACACGTGGATCAGCACGGTTCCCGTTGGATATGGTGACGGCTATTTTCGTGCTTTTTCCAACCGAGGGGCGGTGCTCAGCGGAGGGAAACGCTATGCGGTGGTGGGTCGCGTGTGCATGGACCAATTCATGATCGAGACTCCAGAACAAGCGCTGCCCAACGACGCAGAAGTAACGTTGGTTGGGCGGGAAGGCACAGCACAAATCACGATCGAAGAGTTGGCCGAGCAGGTGGGGACAATTCCTTATGAGATCCTGACCAATCTCAACACGCGCCTGCCTCGCAAATATGTCGAGTGAGCCCCGCAGCGTTTCACCGCTCAACGCCTCAGCAAAAGCAGCCGACGGCAGTGATAGAGTCATGAGCACTTTTGACTGGAAGGTGAGCTGATTGTTGGCATTTTCGGAAGGTTCTTTCGTCTGCACGTGTTGCAACCAATTCTGTCTGCCAAGCCCTCAACTCCCCGCCGGTGAGCGTCTCATGAGTCTTTCTCCCGCTGATTTTCGTCTGATCTTCTGGGACTTTGATGGAGTCATCAAAGACTCGGTAGAAGTCAAAACCCAAGCTTTCGACTCCCTCTTCTCTGCGTACGATCCTGAAGTCCGGCGCAATGTGCGCGCACATCACGAGACCCACGGGGGAGTCTCTCGCTACATTAAGATTCCGCACTATTTTCAAGAGTTCTTAGGCCAGCAGCTCACGCATCAAGAGACCGAACGCTATTGTCAGCAATACAGCGACGCCGTTGTGCAGGCCGTGATTGACTGTCCCTGGATTGATGGCGTGGAGGAGTTTTTGCGTGTGAACCCTTATGGGCAACGCTTTGTGATTGTGACTGGCACCCCGCAAGACGAGATCGAGTTCATTTTGGGGAAGCTCGCCATTCGGGACGTCTTTTTTCGCATCTTCGGAGCCCCTTATGAAAAACCAGAAGTTTTGAAGCGTGTGCTCCAAGCTACGGATTACAGTCCAAGCGAGTGCCTGATGATCGGCGATTCTTTAACGGACTACGACGCGGCCATCGCGAATCAGGTGCCCTTTTTGCTGCGTGAAAACGAAGAAAACCGAGAACGGTTCGCGTTCTTCGACGGACCTCGTGTGGAAGACTTCCAACATTGGAATGCAGGCCCTGCCACTCCCTGAAATTTGGTAAGACAAATTTTCCTTGCGGCGACTCTCCGTGGAGCCCGATGCCCATGATTTAGCCCTGTTTTTGTGCGGATTCTGTTGTCAGGTCTTCTAAAATTTTGTAGTTTGACTCTTTGTGGAGTCTTCAGAGGCATCTGGTCTCTGCTCGTTTATTCATCCCAATCAAATGAGGAATTCTCATGCTGAACTTCAATACTGCCCAAGAAGTTGCTTACGGTAGTATCCCCGCGTCTGCCGTATCGGTTGATGAACGCCTTGCGTTTTTGAAGAAGGTTTACACGTTGCTCGCGGCTTCTCTTGGAACCGCTGCCGTGGGGGCTTTCCTTGGAACGGGCCCCTTGTTACCGGTCGTCGCACCGAACCTGATGTTGTTTTTTGTTTTGGAGATTGGACTGATCTTCTTTGCGAACTTTGCCCAGCGCAAGCCTGGCTTGAACATGATTGCGTTGTTCAGTTTCACGACCGTCTCAGGCCTCACACTTGGCCCGCTGCTCTATCGGGTTGGCCCGATGGTCGCGACTCAAGCCTTTGCTTTGACCGCTCTGACGTTCGTGGGGCTGACGCTGTATGTCATCTTCTCGAAGAAAGACTTCAGCTTCATGTCCGGCTTCCTGATGGTGGGGTTGATTACCGTCGTGATTGGCGGACTGTTGAACATCTTCTTGTTCCAGAGCCCGATGTTGCATTTTGCCATGTCAGGGATCGGCGTGTTCTTATTCAGTGGTTTCATCTTGTATGACACCTCCAACATCATGCGTCACTACTCGACAGAGGATTACATCCCCGCGACGTTGGCGCTCTACCTCGATATTCTCAACCTGTTCACCTCCCTGCTGAGCCTTCTTGGTCTGGCCAACAACGACTGATTGATGCGCGTGCGATGGATTGTAGGCATTGTCTTTCTGCTTGGAATACCGTTGGGACTGCTAGGGATCGGTTATCAACTTCTGCAACCGATCCTGAAAGAGTCTATTAACGAATTTGAAACAGCCATCGCGCGCTCTCCTACCAACACCGTGCTCTTTGATCGGCACGGCCAGCCTTTCTACACTCTGCGAGGTTTAGAAAACCGCCTCCAAGTCCCGCGCACTCATCCCTCTCGCGCTCTTCAACTCAGTATTCTCGCCGCTGAAGACGCTCGTTTCTTTCAACATTATGGCATTGATCCGATTCGGATTGCTGGCGCCCTGTGGGTCAATCTTCAGTCCGGAGGTTATCGACAAGGCGCCAGTACGCTCACCCAGCAAATGATCAAGCTCATGCTGCTCACGCCAGAAAAGACGCTCTCGCGCAAGCTACGGGAAGCTGTGCTCGCGCTCGCGTTGGAGCAACGCCTGAGCAAGTATGAAATCCTTGAGTACTACCTGAACACCATCTACCTCGGTCACGGAAACTATGGCGTCGAGCAGGCGGCTCGCGCCTACTTTGGCAAGTCTTCTGCGGCTCTGCATTTAGCGGAAGGCGCTCTGCTCGCAGGCATCGTCCGCCGTCCGGAGTACTATCTGCGCGTACCTAAGGACGCCTCTGCCGAAGGAGAATATTATCCTCAAGCTTGGCTAGAGAACGCGCGTGCTCGTCAACTTCAGGTGTTGCGCCAATTGGAACGACTGCAGTGGTTCTCGGCAGAAGAAATTCAGGCCGCCCGCGATTGGCCCTTGCAAGTTCGCTTGCCGCGTGGACAAGGCTCCGGAGCCTATTTCGCCCAGCAGGTCGTTTCGGAGATGCAAAACACCCATGATCTTCCGCATGTCTACGGGGGAGGATATCGCGTCTTCACCACGCTAGACGCAGAGCTGCAGCACAAGGCGGAAGAGGTCGTAAACAAACGCTTTGCCCAACGCGACGAGCAAGTGGCGCTGGTGAGTGTCGATCCCAACACAGGAGAGGTACGCGCCTTAGTCGGAGGCAAAAACTTTCTACAATCTCAGTTCAATCGAGCCACACAAGCAGAGCGCCAACCAGGGTCAGCCATCAAACCTGTGGTCTACGCCATGGCCTTAGAACAAGGGATCGGCCCCCACTCCGTCTGGAGAGATGAGCCCTTGAACTTAGAGTGGGAGGACGTCGAGGGCTTTATGAACCTCTATACTCCAGGCAACTATGACGGAAAATTTGGGGCAGAACGAGAGATGCGTGGTTCTTCGGGAGATGTGTATTTTGCCGATACGATGACACTGGCCAAAGCCCTAGAGATGTCGATCAACACGGTGGCCGTACAGGTGTTGCAGCGGGCTGGGCTGAACACATTCCGCGAGTTTGCACGCCAACTGTCGCTCAACATGCCCGACTCCATCGGTCTCTGTGCTGCGCTAGGATGTGCCGAGACCTCCCTGCTGACGCTCACGTCTGCCTATGTCCCTTTTGTGCAGCAAGGGCAGTTCACCCCTCCCAGTTTCATTGTGCGCATTGAAGATCCCCAAGGGCGCGTGGTCTATGAGCGACCTAAGGCCAAACCTGCGCAGGTGATGAGTGAGTGGACGGCGTTCCAGATGCGGAACATGCTCCATGGTGTCCTACAATTGGGAACCGGACGCAACGCAAACTGGAGTGAGGCCCCCTTGGGAATCGGTGGCAAGACAGGGACAACGTCAGAATATCGAGACGCTTGGTTCGTGGGGTTTGTGCCCGGGTTGGTCACTGGTGTGTGGATGGGATATGACGACAACCGCCCAATGGATCGCATGACAGGAGGAAATATGCCCGCGCGCTTGTGGCGAGATTATGCACAAACTGCTCTGCCGCTGCTGCAGGGAACAACCCTGCCCCCCGAACCCGAACATGTGCTGTTGCCAACGTGCACAATCAACGGCGAGTTGGCCACCCCTGACTGTCCTGACATCGACCTCTACGCTTATGCGTCGGATGACCCTCTGCTGATTGGAGGCGACAACGCTTCAGCAGCCGACGATTTTCCTGCCCCCACCTGGAGCTCTAGCGCAAGCGCGCGCACCTCCGTCCCCTTGCCATGATGGCGAGACTTCTGCCGCATTGAAAACCCGTCCTCATACCGCCGGCTGGGAGTTGTCAGCCTCTCCGATCCTAGATAACGAGCGGCCGCTGCGCTGAGCGCCTTGGCGGTGGCTCTTCAAGCGCCTCGACGCCCCCAGCTTTTGAGGAGATTTGCGTCTCGTGCAAACCGCTAGGTTCACGGACAGGGATTGGAGTAGCGCTCGTGGATCTTCTCGATTTCATCGAACACTTCTTGAGACAGGACGAGACCAGCACTAGCGATGTTGGCGCGGAGCTGATCCATCGTCGTCGCGCCGATGATGTTGCTCGTCACAAATCGTCGACTGTTGACGTAAGCCAAGGCCATTTGTGCAGGGTCAAGCTCGTGCTTCTTTGCCAGCTCGACATAAGCCTTAATCGCTTTCGCTGCGTTGATTGTTTTGTAGCGCGCGAACCGTTTGTAAAGTGTCAAACGCGCCTTTTCGGGCCTCGCGTTGTTCAGATATTTGCCGGAGAGCGCACCAAACGCCAACGGAGAATAAGCCAGCAGTCCGACGTCTTCGCGGTGCGCAACTTCTCCCAGCCCGATCTCGAAGGTGCGGTTGAGTAAGTTGTACGGATTCTGGATGCTGACCATGCGCGGCAAGCCTCTCGCCTCGGCGTAGTGAATGAACTTCATGGCCCCCCACGCGGATTCATTTGAGAGCCCAAAGTGTCGTGCCTTGCCTGTCTTCTGAATGGCAGCCAGCGCCTCTAGGGTTTCTTCAATCGGCGTCATCTGTTCTGCTTCGTCGTGCTCGTAGTTCATCTGCCCAAACTTGTTCATATTGCGATCCGGCCAGTGCAGTTGATATAGGTCAACGTAGTCCGTTTGCAGGCGTCGCAGACTATCGTTCAGCGCTTCTTCCATGATCTCGCGCGTGAGCCGCGTTTTGCCCTCGCGAATGTGTGGCGCTTTGATCATTGGCCCCACTACCTTGGTCGCCAGCACAATCTTATCTCGCTTTTTGCGAGCGGAGAGCCAATTCCCAATGATGGTCTCCGTATCTCCATACGTTTTTTCGCTGGGAGGGACGGGATACAGCTCAGCCGTGTCAAAAAAGTTGATGTCCTGCTCCAGCGCATAATCCATCTGCTCAAAGGCTTCGTCCTGCGTGTTTTGTTCGCCCCACGTCATGGTGCCCAAGCAAATTACGCTGACGTCAATGTCGGTTCGTCCGAGTTTGCGATATTCCATGCGATACTTTTTCGGTTGGAGGGATGGTGAAAAATATTGATTTACGACACAGATTTGCTCTCTGCGACTGTCGAACAGCGCGGCGCGCTCAGGGATAGCGCGTAAATTTGCTAAAGTCGGGGGAGCGCTTCTCTACGAAGGCGTTGCGACCTTCTTGCCCTTCTGCGGTCTGGTAGAAGAGGAGTGTCGCAGAACCCGCCAATTCTTGTAGTCCAGCTTGGCCGTCACAGTCGGCATTGAGGGCGGCTTTCAAGCAGCGCAGCGCCATTGGAGAGTTCTGCAGCATTTCCCGGCACCATTGAACGGTCTCTACCTCTAGTTGTTCATAGGGAACGACGGTGTTCACCAGCCCCATGTCGAGCGCTTGCTGTGCGTCGTATTGGCGACACAGGAACCAGATCTCGCGAGCTTTTTTCTGTCCAACAATTCTTGCCATGTAGCTCGCGCCATACCCGCCATCGAAAGAGCCGACCTTAGGGCCTGTCTGCCCAAAAATCGCGTTGTCTGCGGCAATTGTCAGGTCACACATCATGTGCAGCACATGCCCGCCGCCAATCGCATAGCCCGCCACCATCGCGACGATGGGCTTGGGACAAGTGCGCAGTTGACGCTGAAAATCAAGGACGTTCAGGCGCAGGTGCCCTGTCTCTGCGTCTTGATACCCCGCGTCTCCTCGCACTTTTTGATCGCCACCGGAGCAGAAGGCTTTTGCGCCTTGCCCCGTCAAAATCACAACACCGACCTGTGCGTCATCACGCGCATCTGCGAGGGCTTGCTCCATCTCACGCACCGTGAGCGGGGTAAACGCGTTGTGAACCTCCGGTCGGTTGATCGTGATCTTGGCGATACCTTCTTCGGACTTGTGATAGAGAATTTCTTGGAAAGAACCACTGGACTTCCAGTAATCGGCAGGGATGCTCATAACGTTCTCAAGCAGCAGGGATAGGAAAGCGCCGCGTAGGGCGACAGGCGAACAGACAATGAAACAGAACGGTAACGCGTTTCAAAAAACATCGCAAACACGGCAGGCAGGCCCCTGCGCATTCACATTTCCATTTTTTCGCTTTACATATTATATTTTCCGAATATACTCATTTTTGAATTTTTCAATAAACAAGGCATTGAAAGGAGGACTCATGCCACTAGCGAAACAGATGCAGCCGTTATTGCTGGTTCTTGGTGTTGGGCTGGGCTTAGGCATCGTTTGGAACACCGTTGCTCAACTTCCGGCGGAACCGTTGGTGATGTCAGGACTAGTTGGCGCTGTCGTAATGGGTGCCACACTGGGTTTGATTGGCGGGGGTGGATCGATTTTGACAGTGCCGATTCTGGTGTATTTACTGGACGTAGAGCCTGTGTTAGCGACGGGTTATTCCTTGTTTGTGGTTGGGTTGAGCGCACTGTTCGGCGCGAGCAACTACATGAAACAAGGTCTCGTGAACCTTAATGCGGGATTGATCTTCGCGGCGCCTGCGTTTGTGGGGGTGTTTGCCGCAAGGAAATTCGTAGTCCCCGCGCTGCCGGAAGAGATCTTCAGCGTCGGCAGCTTTGTGGTGGGCAAAGATCTGTTGGTGATGGGAGTCTTCGCGATTGTCATGATCATGGCCTCCGTCTCCATGATTCGGGGACGGGCCGAGAGCGACGCAGTGGAAGGTGAGTTGAAGTTCAATTATCCGATGATCGCGGTGGAAGGTTTGGTCGTCGGTCTAGTCACAGGGTTTGTCGGAGCCGGTGGTGGCTTTCTGATTATCCCCGCGTTGGTGGTCTTGGCGAAGCTACCGATGAAGCAAGCCGTCGGCACCTCACTGATGATCATCGCCGTGAAGTCTCTGTTCGGCTTCTTAGGAGACCTTGGCAATCAACCGATTGACTGGAACTTTTTGGGGATGTTTTCTGCGCTCTCCATCGTTGGGATTTATGGCGGAACGTATCTCGCCAAGTTTATTCCGAGCAGTAAGCTGAAGCCTGGCTTTGGCTGGTTTGTCTTGGTGATGGGAATCTTCATCATCGCCAAAGAAACGGTTCTTTAACGTCACTGGAACTTCGAGAAGGAGGAGTTATGAAATTTGAAAAAAATATTGGCAAAGCCGAGCGCGTGTTTCGCATCGCAGCAGGGGTTGGTGTCCTCGCGTTGGGTTTTGTGACAGATAGCTGGTTGGGCCTGATCGGAGTGGTTCCGATCGCCACAGCTGCCATCGGGTGGTGTCCACCCTATTCCTTGCTCGGGATCAACACGAACAAGGATCATTCCACTCAAACTGCACCCTAAATCGAGAGCCTTTATGAATTGGACAAAACGAATTTTTTTCTCCGTCGTTAGCGCTGCGCTGCTAGTGAGCCCCATTCAGGCAAGTGACAACACGGCCCCAATGGAAAAGGAAGTCAAGCAAGTCATCCAGAGTTTTGGCAAAGAACTCAAAGGGGAGCTGATGGCTGCGATGAAAGCGGGGGGACCAACGAACGCGATTCCCGTCTGTGCCGACAAAGCTCCCAGCATTGCGTCTCGACTCTCTCGAGAGACCGGTTGGATGGTGCGGCGTGTCAGCCTGAAAGCTCGTAACCCTCTGGACACTCCCGACGCCTGGGAAGTGAAGACCTTGCAAGACTTTGACGCGAAAGTCGCCGCAGGCACAGCGCCTCAAGGGCTGGCACACAGTGCAATCGAGACCACAGACAACGGTCGCTACTACCGCTTCGCCATGGCCATCCCCACCATGGGCGCCTGCTTGAATTGTCACGGTACCGACGATAAGCAGCACCCCGCAGCGAAGACCGCGCTGCAGAAGATGTATCCACATGACGTCGCGACCGGCTATCAGGTCGGGATGGTCCGCGGAGCGTTCTCGGTCAAAGTTCCGCTAGACTGACCTCACCCTTTCTCAGGACGTCACATGAAGCAGCCACAGAGTATCAACCCCAAGTTGGAAGATGACCTCCGCTTTTTGTTTGAGGAGCAGGGGGAAAACATCGAAGAGGCCACCCGCTGTTTGAAGGTGTTGTCGCATCCGGCACGCCTGAAAATTTTGTGTGCCTTGCGCGGCGGCGAAATGAACGTCCAAGAGTTGGAGCACCTGACTTCGCTGAAGCAAGCAACGCTGTCTCAGCATTTGTCTTTGCTCAAAGCGCACGACGTGCTCCAGTCCCGACGCGAAGCGAATTATTCCTACTATCGCATCGCAAACGACCAATATTTACGCTTGTTCGATATGCTCAAAAACATGTTCTGCGGAGTGTGATTTTTGAGCTTTTTTTCTGTGCACCTTCCCAGGTTGCAGTTTGTTCCCCATCTCTCAATGCAGGAGAAAAATATGAGTGCAATCGGATTTCGCCAACTCTTTGACTATGACACTTGGACTTACACCTACGTTCTGTGGGACTTAGACACCAAAGATGCGATTTTAATTGACCCAGTGCGCGAGCAATACCTGCGCGATTTAGAAGTGCTGACTGACCTCGGGCTCAAACTGCACTATGTGCTCGACACTCACGTACACGCAGATCACATCACCTCGCTGGGGATGTTCCGCGATTCTATGGGCGCGAAGACCGTCTTTGGCAAACCAGCTGGGGTAGCTTGCGCGGACGTTCTGTTAGAAGATGGCGAAACGCTGACCTTTGGCAAGCACACGATCAAAGCGCTGGCCACCCCAGGTCACACTGACGCCTGCACCAGCTACCAAGTTGAAGACATGGTGTTCACTGGGGACGCGCTCCTGATTCGCGGCTGCGGACGAACCGACTTTCAGCAAGGCAGCCCAGAGAAGCTCTATCACAGCATCCACGAGAAGATCTTTACTTTGCCAGACGACACCAAAGTCTATCCAGGGCACGACTATCGCGGGCGAACCGTCTCCTCTGTCGGCGAAGAGAAGCAGCTGAATCCTCGCTTGAAGGTGGACAACACGCTGGAAGACTTCTCGCGCATCATGAACAACCTCAACCTGCCCCACCCCAAGAAGATTGCGGCTTCTCTGCCAGCGAATATGGAGTGTGGCATCATCGATGAGGAGATTCCGGCGGATGCGTTCACGATGGATCAACTCAAAGAGCGTTGTGAGAGTCTGCCTAGCACCGAACTCATGGTCGATGTGCGAACGCCGCAGGAATACAAGGAAGGACACATTGCAGGCAGCATTAACATTCCGTTGGGCGACGAAGCCCAATACCTTGATAAGCTCCGTAGCTATGACAAGGTCTACATGTTCTGTCGCTCCGGCCGTCGCGCTCGTTTTGCGGCGTCTTCTCTGAACAACAAGGGCATCGACAACATCGTCTGCATCCCCAACTCCGGCATGATGCAATGGACTGAAGCCGGCTATCCGACGGTTTGATCCTTACTTTTTTGCCAGTCATCAAAGTTTCAGGTCTTGGGTGAACGCTTCCCACTTTCAGAGGCGTCGCCCACGCTCAACAAAATTCATCTCTCTAAGAGTAACCTCAACATGCAGATTCAAGATTTCTCAGTGGTAGAACCCCTATTGGGCGGGGTTCTCATCGGTTTGGCCTCCGCTGCGCTCATGTATTTCAACGGCAGAATTGCAGGGATCTCCGGGATTTACCGAGGTCTCATTGTGCCGCAAGGCGGGCTGGTTTGGCGTGGACTGTTTATCGGTGGAATGATCTTAGGCGGGCTCGTGATGGCGATCGTCTCCCCAAGCCTGTTTGTCGATACCGCAGATCGCGGGTTGATCACGACGCTGCTCGCGGGAGTGCTCGTTGGTGTCGGAGTGCGGATTGGGAGTGGCTGCACCAGCGGTCACGGCATCTGCGGCATTGGGCGTTTGTCGGCACGCTCCATGGCTTCCGTCGGGGTATTTATGACGACAGGCATCCTCATGGTCTTCATTGTCAACCACTTGCTAGGCGGGGCACTATGAACGAGATCTTCAAGAATAAAGAGAACATTGTCAGTTTGGCGGCAGGGCTGCTGTTTGGCATCGGCCTCGCCATCAGCGGGATGACGCAACCCGGAAAAGTGATTGGCTTTCTGGACTTTACGGGGAATTGGGATCCTAGCCTGATTTTTGTGATGGGCGGCGGGACTACCGTTTACATGATCTTATACCAATGGATCATCAAGCATGAACGACCGCTCTATGCGCCCAGCTTTCAAATTCCCAATCGCAAAGACGTGGATCGTCCCCTAGTCATTGGGGCCGTGCTGTTTGGGCTCGGATGGGGCCTTGGTGGGTTTTGTCCTGGGCCGGGGCTCACTTCGTTATTCTCAGGAAATTTGGGAGCCGTGCTGTTCGTCATCGGTATGACCGGTGGAATGCTCGTTGCGCCCACCGTCGAGAAAAAACTGATCCCCAAAGCAGCACAAATCCCTGCTTAATCCTGCCGAACAACGTCCGACTGCGCGTCGGACGTTCCTCCTCGCTTTCAGCTGTAAAACGCGCCCGAAAACAATGGACGATACTCCAGCGTGGTGGCGCTATCCTCTCCCAAAAATTTGAAGACCGCGATGCAACCTTTGCGAGCGACTTCTTTATATTCGGGCTCTTTTTTCAACACTTCGATCCACGCGGCTAACGCTCGCTCAAAACGGCCTTCACGCAGATGTTGGATGCCGCTCTTCAGGGTCTCTTGATGAGAACTCGCCGGTAAGGCCTGCACAAACGGAGGCTGCATCATCTCTAGCAGAGTCCCTATCGCTTCAGCGACTGCATAGTGCTTCGAGTCTTCTTGAATCGGAGCAAGCAGTTCCGGAATTTGCTGCTGCCAGTCTGCGTTGTGCGAGACCAGAAAAATCCGCGCAAGCAGCACCCGCGCTTCGTGATTGTCGGGATTTTCTTGGATAATCTTTGGCAAAACGCGGAGGGCGGTGTCGACGTCGCCTCGCCCCAAGGCTTGCTTGGCGAGGTTGAGATCTTCGCCTCCGGCGCTGGGAAGGGCTTGCTCTAGCCACTGCCGCACAGCATGCTCAGGCAAGGCGCCAGCGAACTCATGGACGACATTACCGTCCACAAAGAGTTTTACAGCGGGAATGCTGCGGATCTGGAAATGCATGGAGATTTCTTGATGCAGTTCCGTATTGATTTTCACGAGCGACCAACGCCCGACGTTTTCAGCAGCGAGCTTTTCCAGCACAGGCCCCAACACGCGGCATGGCCCACACCACTCTGCCCAGAAGTCGACCAGCACAGGCTCCTGAAAGCTGCGCTCTATCACGTCTTGTTGAAAATCGTTCAATTCATAGCTCATACAAGGCTCCTTTCGTGGTGGTAAAATCACTGAGCCAGCGCTGCGATCAAGACATCGCGGGAGAGGCTTCGGTCGCCTTCGTGGAGCCCTTCCCAAAAGGGGAAATTCTATCGCCAATGCCTTCGATGCGGCCCAACATATCCTGATATACGGCGATCAGATGCGCTTGTCGCAGTGCTTGCTCTAGCTGTGGGTCTAAGTTCTTCTCCATGTATCCCTTCTTTGCAAGTGTTCTGTGAAGCACTAAGTGCAGAAAATGAGGTTCTCCGCTCCACGTTCTATGCCACTCAAGCTTGTCAATTCTGAGAATTTCATGGTCGGCAAGAGTTTTGCCTAAGCGAGCGCAAGTTATTGTTTTTCAATTGTGATAAAATTCCATATTCTAACGAAACAACGCGTACACAGAAATTGGCTTGATTTTCTGAGAGCCTTCGTTTCAGTTTCGTCCTCCGCTCCGACACAGGAAGTGTCCAAAGCACCAACCCGCTGCTATGACGCCGGACCGCCATGAACATTCTCGATCAATTCCGCAAACGGGTCGTCACCGATACTGAGGCAGAAGTCCTACAAATCCTAGAGCGCGGAAAGCAACTGCTCGACAGTCACTTTTATGAACGCTCGATGATTGAGTTTAGCCGAGCGATGCAGTTGAATCGCAAGCTGGCCTCTGAAACCGTCACAGGGATTTATCACGAGATGCAAGGCTCCGGAGACCTCTCAGGGCTGATCTCCGTAGGCAGCAGCATCCTCTCCATGGATCCCAAGAACACCGAGCTCGCCAACACCATCGGGAACATGTGCCGGCGCAATGGAGACTGGAACCAAGCTCTCAGCCTCTACGAACACTGCCTCAAAATCGATCCCAAGCACGTCTTTGCGTCCTATAACCTCGCGGCGACGATTGCGAGGCTCGAAATTGCCGACGAAGCCGCCGTCCACGCGATCGCTCCCTTTGAGTCCATGGAGACCTTCAAGCTGCCCGATTATCATCAGCATCTGCCCGAATTGTGGGACCTGCATCATCAGATGCTGCCGCCCGAAGAAGAGGAGGAGGAAGAGGACGAAGACGAAGATGATTACACGCCCCCACCCACTCGCGAAGAAGCCGAAGTCCAAGAAGACGACTTTGACTTTGAACCAGAAGAAATCCAGTGGGGCGAGCTGCTCGACTTTGTGTTGGCACACACCGCAGAAGATCCCGCCCGACAGCGCCGCGTTTTGATGACGATGGGGCTCTGTTGCCTAGAACGCAAGATCCCTGTCACCGCCCGACGTGTATTAGATCAGCTCTCCTACCAAGAGCCCAAGAACCTCACTCTGCGCTGTTGCTGGCTGCTCACCCTCGCGATTGAAGGCAAACCACAAGAAGCCATCAGCAAGCTCGTGCTCTTGCTGGGGAAATATCCCAATCACCGCTACGCTAACCTCAATCTTGGCATCCTCTATCGGCAGGCGAACAAACCAATGTCTGCGCGGCGACACTTCTTCATAACTTATAAGCTGTTGCTGCGCTCCCAAGGACACTATGAAATTGAAGACTGTCTGCGCATCGGGCATGAATTTCACGAAAAGCAATCCTACAAAAAAGCGCTCGCGATTTATGAACCTCTGATCCCTGAGATCAGTGACATTGACCTGCTCAACCGCATCGGTCATCTGTATTTAGAGCAGCGAAACCTCGATGACGCCTACAAAGCCTTTCAACGAGCCTTGCGCAAAGACCGCAAAAACGCCGTCGCTCGACAAGAACTCAAAGCAGTGCGGGAAGCCTACATTCAGCAAGCAGAGAACGACATCCGCAAAGGTAGCTGGAAAGACGCGGCTCATAAGTTTGAACAAGTCCTCGCGATCTTGCCCAGCATCAGCGTGATTAAAGAGCTGCAAGAGGTCTACATCAAGCTCGAAGACCGCAAGCGCATCCGCGAGTTAGACCAAAAAATCCAAGACTTGCGCGACGCTGAAGTGGAACGCCAGCAGCAACACTTCCTAGAAATCGCAATTCAGGCAGAGTCAGTGCCCGACTTCAAAGATGCGATGAATGCTTATGAAGAGGCCCTGCGCATTCGCCCTCGTCGCGATGTCTTCCTGCGCATGATCTCTTTGTGCGAGACTATGGAACGAACCGAGTTGGTCCCGCAGCTCACCGCGTGGTTCAATGAAATTGAAGAAGAATATCAGCGTCAGCAAGAAGAAGAGGCTCGCCCTGCAGAAGAAGACCTCAAAGAAAATGAGAACGCGGGCGGGAAGCGCAAACGCCGGAAGAAGAAAGCCGAATGAGAAACAACAGCTCCGGTAACCCTAATGAAAATCTGGACTCGCTGGTTGATATTGTCTCTAACAGCGTCGGGATCTTGGTCATTCTAGCCGTGTTCACGGCGCTGTTGAGCATCACAGAGGCACCTCCAGAAGCGCCTGAGAGTGCCGCTCCCGAAGAAGAGCTGCTCAGCATCGAAAAGAAGCGCTTGCCTTGGTCGCCGCCTTCTCAAAAGAGCAGCTTGTTGTTTGTGCTCCAAGACAATCGGCTATTGTATCTCGATCGCATCGCCGTCTATCAGTCCCTCCAAGAAGAGATTGACCCCAGCGCCGATGTGTCCAGCATTGAAGTCCAACTTCCTGAGTTTCGAGCGGAGCTGAGCCCGCAGTCTACCCAAAATCACTGCCTGCAATTTTTTCCCGAACAAGGAGCTGGTCAGTGGTGGGGCGAGGTCTCAGGATCCTCAGGGAAGCTCCCCCAACTTTTAGCCCAGCACTCGCCAAGCGAGACCTATCTGTTTTTCTGGGTCGACGGCGCCAGTTTTGAGTTGCTGCGAGACATTCGCGACTGGGCCTGGGATCAAAATTTTGACGTAGGCTGGAAACCCATCAACCCACAATCCAGTCTGCGTTACTGCACAGGTTTGAATCGCTCGCTCAGCTTCCGACCGCAATAACTGTTTCCTAAGGATCTGCCGTGCTCGCAACCGCTACTCCGATGACTCCTGCCGATCACCCGACCTCAGAGCCTGCCATCTCGGCAATTGCGCCCGAGCATCTGCGTCTCATTTGGGACATGAAAGACCAGATTCGTGGCTATGTGCGAAAACACGGTCAGCAGACAGAAGTCGAGTTGTTGGAGCACGCGTTTGAAGACATCGAGCTCCATCACGCCAATCAAGTTCGCCGCTCCGGTCAGCCTGTCGTCATTCACCCGCTGCGAGTTGCGCTCTCGATTTGTGACATGGGACTCGACGCGCCGACGGTTGTGGCCTCGCTGCTGCACGACTCTATCGAAGACACCAGCATCACTCGCGCCTACATCGCGGAACGCTACGGCGAGTGGTACGCGGAGATTGTCGACGGCCTCACCAAGATCAAACATCCTCCTGACTCCGGTAAGAAAGGCGCCGACCTCGAAGCCACCTACCAAAAAATGCTCATCGCGATGGTGCGCGACATTCGGTCGCTGTTCATCAAGCTGTTCGACCGCTTAGACAACATGAAAGACATGGAGTCGATGCCGCGTCACAAACAGCGGCGCATCAGCCGCGAGACGCTCAACGTCTATGTGCCCATGGCGCGCCGCTTTGGTCTGGAAGAGCTCAGCCAAGAGCATACCGAACTCTGCTTTCGCTATCTCTATCCCAAGCGCTACGCTCGCACCTTAGACCAACTCCGGCGGCTCCGTGAAAAGCAATCGGAGGCCGTACAGCACATCCGCGAACGAATCCAGCAGATGCTTGCACAACCACAGCTAGAGCAAGCGCTCGTCGAAGAGGTCTGGACGCACCCAGCCTCTTACGTCCATCGCTCTGAATCGGTCGATCACATTCTAGAGGGCTTTCGTATCATCGTGCAGGAGCCGCTGCAGAGTTATCTGGTCCTCGGAGCGTTGCACATGCACGGCAGCGCGGTCCCCCTCAAGATCCGTGACTTCATCAGCAACCCACTCTGGGACGGCTACCAAGGACTCCAGACGCAGGTCATTATCGAAGGTGAACCGATCTCGTTTGAGATTGTCTCGCAGCAGATGCGGGAGACCAACGAGCACGGCATCATGGCGTTTTGGAAAGGGACTCCGGGCGAACTCTCCGAATATTATCGAGCCTGCCTCAAGCAGCTGGATTTGGTCGCCGAGTCGAAAGAGCTACGCATGGCGGATGTGATGCGCTATGTGCAGTCCGACCAGATTCAGGTGTTCACTCCGCGCGGAGATGTCATCACCCTGCCCGTCGGCGCCACGATTTTAGACTTTGCCTATCACATCCACACCGACCTCGGGAACCACTGTGTGGGCGGATTAGTGAACGCGCCGCGCGCGGCGGATCCCGATCAAGCGAGCCACCGCTGGGTTCCTCGAGAGCGAAAGCTGCAACATGGCGAGTCTGTGCGGATTGTCACGCAGAAAGACCTGCAACCAGAACGCAATTGGCTTGAACAGTCCGTCACCGCGCGCAGCCACCTGAACATTCGCCGTCAGCTGCGACAACAGAATGGACAAAAAGCCACCAAAGTTGGAATGGAATACCTCCGGCGTGAGCTACTCCGGTTCCAGTTGCAGGCAGAAAGTTGGTTGCAACAGGAAAATGTGCAGCGCGCCTTTGAACAAGAGCGCCTCACCGCAGAGCGGTTCCTCGAAGAACTTGGACTGCAAAAGCGTGATCTCCGGGGTTTCCTCAAAAACCACCAACTCATCCCGATTGATTCTCTGCCACGCATCGCTCGCTTCCGCACGTGGTTCCGCACCAAAAGCGTCCCGACATTTCGAGTGGAAGATGAGCACGACACGATGATTCATCTCTGCGAATGTTGTCACCCCATCCCAGGCGATCGCACGGTTGGCATTCCAAACGACCAAAAAGAAATCGAAATTCACCGCCCTCTCTGCCCGGAGCTTCCTGTTCGCAAAGGGACTCCCCCCATGATTGTGCATTGGCGACTTCCTGAAGGACGCCTGCGCTCGTACAAACTATGCCTCACGACGGTAGAAGATCGAGGGATCCTCTTTCAAATCACACGAGTCATCAAAGATGCTGGCGTCGCGATCCTAGATTCCAAAAGTCACCAGCGCACCGCCACCACAGCTTATATAGAAGTGACGCTTGAGCCGATCTCATGGCGCGTGTTTCATCGCATTGTCGAACGCTTGCGCGCGATGAAATTTGTGAAGCAGGTGTGGTGATGCCCAACGACACGTTGCTGATCGGGCTCACAGGGGGAATCGCCGTCGGGAAAAGTACCGTCGCGGACTATCTGCGCCGTTCAGGCTATCCCGTGATTGACGCAGATCGCCTAGGACATCGCGTGCTCGAAAAAGGACACGCCGCCTACACACCCGTCATTGAAACTTTCGGGCAAGGTGTGTTGGATGAACAAGGCAACATTGATCGCAAAAAACTCGGAGCGATTGTGTTTCAAGATCCCACCGCCAGGCAACAGCTCAACCAAATCACACACCCGCTCATCGGAGAATTGATCGAGTCGCGGCTCACAGAATTGGCTGAACATAGCGCTCCTGGGGCCCCAATATTTTTAGAAACTGCGCTCCTCATTGAGTCCCGCTGGCTAGAACGATGTGCCCAAGTTTGGGTCGTGTTAGCCTTCGAGACAGAGATTGTGGCTCGTCTGCAAGATCGCAACGGCCTAGAGGAGTCTCAGGCGCGCGCGCGGATGAATTCGCAAATGCGTCCAGAAGATCGCTTGCCTCATGCACAGGTTGTGTTGCAAAATTCTGGTTCTCTCGCCGACCTTTACCGGCAGGTGGAAGCAGCCCTGAACCAACTCCACACTACAAAACGCTCATGAAACCCGCACTACACCTTATCATCGACGATCGTGACGCACACTTGCGTCTGTTTTGGCGACGGCACGGTCTCAAAATCTTGGAGCAGTTGGTGCCGTCCGAGCTTTCTTTTCTCAGAGCCCATGTTTCGCTAGAGCAAGAGCTGCGGCGGGCTCTACCACGTTCAGACGCCCGCCTCATCTTGCTCGGCAGTCCTGCGATGTTGGGACGGGCGTTCAACACGCTCATGCAACTGCATGAAGAGCGTCCACACCAACGAGAAGTCGGCTTCTGGGAGCTGCGCAAAAGAGAGGCTTATCTCTCGCTTTTTCAGTCCTCCGAACGCTTTCGCCCCTTGTTGCACACCTTCCGCAACGGACACTCCGTTCCCGTCAATGTGATCAAAGCGCGCTACACCAACACGCATGAGCAACTCGCGACCGCCTATTTTTGGAATGAGCTGCATGTCTATGCTGCGGGGAACCCCTCGCACTCTATGCTCTCGATGGGTGAAGAGGAGTGGACACACGAAGGGAAAGTTCGCTACCGGCTCACGCTGCATCATGAACCGCTGCACTCGTGGCGCATCAACCACAGCAACCTCTTGAAAGCCAACTATTTGCAGGCTTATGCCTCCGCAGCAGCGTCCCCGCGCACAGGATCATCTAAGCCGCGCCGCCAAAACGCTCGTGAGTTCTGGCTCAGCAAAGGCGAAACCTTGCAGCTCCGAGGAAACTTCTTGCGCATGTCGGAGCCCAACGCGGGCTGGCTAGCCGACACGCAACAGCTGCAGTTAGAAGTGTTGCCCCGCTGCATGCACCTGCTGATTCCAATGATGCCCGTGCGCACTGCAGAACCCGCTCGTCGGGGAACGCTGCTAGACTTCAAGCCTCGCAAACTCGTAGCAGTCAACCGTCAAAAACCTGCGCAAGACACGCATCAACAGTCTAGCAACGAGCCGCTCGACAATTTCTTCGCCGACGATAGCAATCAACCATGAACCACCTCTCTCATTCTGCTGACCGCCTGCCATCTTTGGGGGAACTCGCGGTTCCCTCAGCTCAACTTTTGACATCCACCACACAAATTCAGCAGCAGCTGCACCATCTAGCACAGCCGCTGTATTGGCTCCGCTCTGCCGATGGAATTGTCGCTTGGCCTCTTCAAGACAGCCGAGGCGGGGACCTGAGCACGCTGCCCCTGCTAGGCGTCTTGCCGGCTCTGGAACCTAAGCACTTAGGCGACCCGAGCTTTGGCGCTGCCCATGGGGTGCGCTATGCCTATTACGCCGGCGCGATGGCCAATGGCATCGCCTCTGAACAGCTCGTGATCGCGCTCGGGCAGCGTCAAATTCTCGCTTCTTTTGGGGCTGCGGGGCTACTTCCAAGCCGCATTGAGAGTGCAATCCAGCGTTTGCAGCAAGAGCTTCCCAATGGCAACTTCGCTTGTAATTTAATTCACAGCCCCAGCGAAGAGGCCCTCGAACAGAGCGCGGTTGAACTGTATCTGCGCTATGGAGTGCGTTGTTTGGAAGCCAGCGCTTTTTTGGATTTGACGCCACACATCGTCCGCTACCGCGTCGCAGGATTCGCACAAACGGCCCAAGGCGTTGTCGCGCAAAACCGTGTCATTGCGAAGGTTTCCCGCACCGAAGTTGCTCGTCGCTTCCTCACTCCAGCTCCCGAAAAGTACCTCAAGGTCTGCGTGGAGAAGGGCTGGATCACCGCAGAACAAGCGCAATGGGCCCAGCACGTCCCCATGGCCGATGATGTCACCGTGGAAGCCGACTCAGGAGGACACACGGACAATCGCCCCCTCGTGACCCTGCTCCCGACCCTCTTGGCCCTGCGAGATGAAATCCAGAGAGGTCAAGCGTATGTCACCCGCATTGGCGCTGGAGGAGGTTTGGGGACACCAGAGGCGGTGCAAGCCGCTTTTGCCATGGGCGCGGCCTATGTGGTGACAGGCTCCGTCAACCAAGCCTGCTATGAAGCCGGCGCGTCTGAACACACTCGCAAGTTGCTCGCTCAAGCCGAGATGGCCGATGTCACCATGGCTCCTGCTGCCGATATGTTTGAGATGGGCGTACAACTTCAGGTCTTGAAGCGGGGAACCATGTTCCCAATGCGCGCGCGCAAACTCTTTGAACTGTATCGCGCCCACGAGTCCATCGAAGAGATTCCGCAAGACGAACGCGTCAAAATGGAAGCACAAATCTTTCGTCAGCCGCTGGAAAAAGTGTGGGAACAAACGGAGGCGTTTTTTCTGGAGCGCGACCCACATCAAGTCGAACGAGCGCACAACCACCCAAAACGAAAGATGGCGCTGATTTTCCGTTGGTATTTGGGGCTGTCGTCTCGCTGGTCGAATGTTGGCGAGCCGGGGCGGGAAGCCGACTATCAAATTTGGTGCGGCCCGGCGATGGGCGCCTTCAACGCGTGGACGAAAGACACTTACCTCGCAGACCCGACTCGGCGCTCTGTTGTCGACGTGGCTGAACATCTGATGCACGGAGCCGCATATCTGCAACGTTTGCAGCACTTGCAGGCGCTAGGCTTTCAAATGCCTGCCCACTGTCGGCAGTATGTCCCGCGACCTTTGCGTTAAGTCCGTTGCCGCTTCGTTGCAACTCTCTGCAACTTCACTTATAGTTCGCATCTTTCGCCCTCAACTCATCAACCTTTTTTCTCCAATCGTTCCATGCTCCGTCGCCATACCCTCCGCCTTTCTTCACGTTCCGGTTCTCGCCGCAAAAATGGTTTTAGTTTCATCGAAGTGATGGTGGTCATCATCATCTTGGGGCTCCTCTCGGGGATCGTAGGGGTCTATCTCTTTGACTCTGCCGCCCAAGCGACCGTTGACGCCACTAAAACACAAATCAAAGGCGTGGAAACAGCGCTTGATCTCTATCGCTTGCACAATGGACGCTATCCGACGACCGAACAAAAGCTGGATGCTCTCTTGAATAAGCCTGAAGTGGGCGTCATCCCAAACAACTGGAACGGCCCCTATCTGCGCAGCAAGAGCTTGCCAACGGACGGGTGGGACAACGCCTTTGTCTATACAAGCGATGGGAATGATTATGAGATCATCTCCCTCGGCGCAGACGGAATGGAAGGTGGAGCTGAGCTTGATGCAGACATCTCCTCCAACGAACTCTAAGCGCCCTCGCGGATTTTCCCTGCTAGAGCTGACGGTCGCTTCCATCTTGTTGGCAGTGATGCTCGGCCTAGCGGTCCCTCAGTTTGGTTCCCTCTTCACAGCCGCTCCAGAGACCGAGTTCAAACGCCTCGCACGTCTGATCAAAAGTCTGCGCACCGACGCGATTTTGCAGAACCGACAATATGTTGTGGTGTTCGATCGTCTGCAGCAGCAAGTGCGTATCGAAGAAGAGCAAAACGGCGAGCGGATTGTGTTTGATGAAGACGCACGGGATCGGATGCTGCGACCTCACCCTCTGCCTGCCGGTTGGGAAATCGCAGATATCCAATTTTCTGAAACCGACAACAGTGACCTCTCTGTGCCGCCAGAAAAAGCCGAGATTTACATCAACAATTCTGGGTTTGTAACGCCCTTCCGCTTCCAGTTTCATCGTCGCGACGAACCCGATCAGGTCTGGGAAATTGCTACCAAAGGCATTTTGGGACAGCTCGAACTCCGCTCCCCCACAAACGAAGTATGAAACGACGCGGCTTCACCGTCCTTGAAGTGCTCGTGGCGATGTCAATTCTGATCGTCACCCTCATCGCGATCTATCAATCCTTCTCCACGTCGCTCTTCATTTTGAACTCTACCCAAAATCTTTGGAAAGCCATCACTCACTCCCAGAACGAACTTCTGCGCTGGGAACGCCGCATCTCAGCGCCCGTCTCTCTGGCACAAGGGGAGTTTGAAGAAGAAGACCAACGCATGTTTGGCTTTGCGTGGGAACGCGAGATTGAAGATACGGAACCCCTGCCCGGCATTGTGATTCGTCGCATCTACTATCGCTTACTCTGGCAAGAAGGAAACTCGGAGTACACGTACGACGCCGAACTTTACGTCAAACCCACCCAATGAGGTGCCCGCCGCTTTTGTCTCGCCTCCGCTCTGGCTTCTCCTTGTTAGAGCTGTTGGTATCGCTCGCCATTCTGGGGCTGCTTGTCACTTTGCTGTACGGCGGATTTTCCCAAATTTCGCGCTATTCTCTCGATGTGCAGCAGTCGCTCTCCGCACGACAAGAGCTCCGATTATTGATGAAAATGGTGCTCGACGATTTGCAGTCTGTCCAATACTTCGAGAAGCTCATCGCTTTGAACGGGGACGCAAACGATGGGGTCTCTACGTTTGAGACGGGAATCAAGGCGACCTTGCTCGATGGCCCAGATGGCCCAGAGACCGCCACGTCTATGCACTTTCACATCGCCCGCTCAGCGAGTTTTTTTCCGGAGTGGCGTGAGCAAGACCCTGGGATTCATGAGGTTGGCTATCGCCTGAAAATGAATGACGAGAATGGAAGCTGGGAGCTACTGCGGCGGGAAGATTTTTATGTGGATACAGCGCTGGACGAAGGTGGGCGAGAGTATGTGCTCACCGATCGGGTGAGGGTCTTTGAGGTGGAGTTTTTGGAGCAGGAGATTCAGCTGGCCGATGGAGGCACTCAAGAGAACTGGGTGCGTTATTGGGACACAGAGGAGGGAGACTGTGCCTCTTCGGATCGTCAGAATTCGTTTTGCTTACCGAGAGCGTTACGCTTGCGGATGGTTGTTGAGAGGGAGGACGGACGCTTGTTGGAAGATGTCATGGCCATCAACCTTTGTGTGCGTCCGTGTAAACCAGAGGTCTTTGAGTAGGTCAATTCAAGGAGCGATGCTGGTCGAGATAGCTTTGAATTGCCTGTAGGATCAAATCCGTTTTGCTCACTCCCATCTTGTCGCAGAGGATCTCCACTTCTTGCAACATTTCGTCTGAGATGCGAAAGCCCATTCGAGTGCGCAGCGGCTTGTCGTGTTTTAGGGGACGCCCACGGCGTCGGGGTTCATCTTCGTCTTCATTGTTTACGATTGGTGCGCTCAAGCTGCTAGGGCGCAGCTCAACGGTGAACGGGTTTGTCTTTACGTCGTTAAGAGACTCTCTCTTATTTGTCGTCTGAATAGCTTCCATAGATTCCTCGTCGGCTAGCGATTGCGTTGGAAGCGACGGTTCCTGCTCCAATGCAGGTCCGGTCGCGACCGGTTCTTCCTGATTGTGTTCCTCCCCTACCTCCGGCGTGTCTTGCGTAAGAGCGACCGCTGCGGATTCATCTGAAGACTCAGACTCTCTCACAGGGTCGTTTCCGCGCACAGCTGCCAGAATCGACTGAAAGATGGAACCGGAAGACGCTGCCTGATGAGAAAAAGAGGCATGTTGACTCGTTGGAGTCAACGACTCCTGAGAGTCGGCGTCAACGTCGCCGGTTTCGATGATAGAAGTTGTGTTTAACGTTTCTTCCTCTTCGGCAGCGGAAGATTCGTCGCTGTTTTCGGATGGGCGAGACTTGCTGACCGCTTCGGTCAGTCGCGCGTTTTCCTCAACGATTGAGGACGCTGTGTGGTCGGTGGAAATACTTTCCACGAACTCTTCGGGTGCCGCAATTTCTGCGGGGGTTTCCGATTCTAACGTGATTTCTTTTGCATCTGCCAGACCAACGTCTGAAGTTGCGTCAGGCTCTGGTTGAGGAGGGCTCGTTTGTGTCGCGACAAAGGCTTCGATTTCAGCGTCAGCGCTGGGGTTGAATCGCCGGAAGCCGTCTAGGGAAACGACCCGAATTCCTACTTCGGTGTTCTTCCATTCGCTAATGAACGCTCGCTGCTCGTCTCGATCTTCGGTCTCCAGAAAGGCATGGATGCGGTAAGCGGGCTTTCCTTCCTCATCGATCCTTGAATAAGCTACGTAGCGGTGCATAACTTTGTTGGGGGAAGGTTCCGCAAGTCGAACAGTGACAGGAGGGACTGCAGTTTGAGCATTGGACTCAGAAATCCGCAGCCCCAAACGCAAGCTTAGGCCTTAGCCGGGGTCATGCTCTTCACTGCGCTCTCCACAGTGTTCATCATGTCATCCGTCATGCTCTTCATCGCTTCATTCGCCTTACGAGCATTGGTGTACATGGTGTTCATCATCTCCGAGTGGAGGTCGCGAGTCTGCTTGACATAGCCAGATACTTCCGACATGATCGGTGCCTTTTCCATGGTGTCATAGCTCATCGCAAACATCTGCTTCTGCACTTCTTCTGCGGTGTCAATTCCTTTGTTCCCGTAGCCGTACAAAGTATTGTAAACGCTCTTTGCGGTGTTCATCATCTGCTCTTGCATAAAAACTCCTGACAATCGTAAATTTTTGCGACAAATGGAAGAAATCGTTGCTGGAACGCAACACAAAAACAAAGATACGGAACCCGATCAAAAATTGCAACTATAATGACAATTCGTTGCCTTATTCACGAACAACTTGCCGGGCTTTGATTCGTGCCTACTGCCTTTGAAAAACCATGCCACGTTCGACAATTTTGATTGTAGAGGACGAACCGAAGATCGCCCGCTTGCTCAACGATTACCTGCAACAGGCGGATTTTTCTTGTCGTGAGACGTTGCAAATGGAGGAGATCTTGCGGTGGGTCGACCAGAAGGCCGTTGATCTGGTGTTATTGGACTGGATGCTGCCGAACCTCAGCGGGTTAGAAGTCTGTCAACAGCTGCGGGCGTTTTCTGACATCCCAATCTTGATGATCACCGCCAAAGTTGAAGAGACCAATCGGCTCCAAGGGCTGAAGGCTGGGGCCGATGATTACATCTGTAAGCCTTTCAGTCCGCGCGAAGTGGTCGCGCGCGTGCAAGCCGTTTTGCGTCGCTCCAGCAGTGGTAAGGCGCCTGAACTCACCGTGGGGCCTTTCCGCTTGGAACCTGAGTCTCACCGAGCGTTCGTCGAACAAGCCGAGTTAGCGCTGACTCCAAACGAATTCGGTCTCTTGAGAACCTTCTTGCAGCGCCCCGGCAAGGTGTTCTCAAGAGAAGATCTCCTTCAGCACGTGCAGGGCCACTTCTACGCCGGCTACGACCGCACCATTGACACACACATCAAAAACTTACGCAAAAAGCTCACGCCCTTCGCGTTGCAACACTGCATCGACTCCGTGTATGGCGTGGGCTATCGTTTTCAGTGTGGTGAGGAAAAACCATGAGCACAACTCTGGAACACAACGGAATCAGTCTGCAGCAGCTTCGCGATGACATTGACCGCGTGGACGCCGAGCTGCTGCATTTGCTCAATCAACGCGCGAAACTTGTGCAGCAAGTCGGGAATCTGAAGAAGCATTGCGCCGCGCCAGTCGTTCACACTGACCGCGAGCGCGCTTTGCTGGAACGCCTGCACACGCTCAATGCGGGGCCCTTGCCCAACGCGATGCTCGACACACTGTTTCAGAATATTATTGACACGATGAAACAGCTCCAACGCTGACTCTTCAATAAATCTTCTGCCCGCCAGTTTTTAGCTTCAAGTGCGGAAAGCCAATCTCTAACACCTCCGCAAAGTTCTTCACAAAGTGTGGCGTGATTCCGTCGCGCACGCTCTCGTCCAAATCTTGGAAGTCTTGCTCGTTCTCGGCTGGAAAAATCAGCTCTCTCACTTTGGCCCGCCGTGCCGCGATGGTTTTTTCCTTTACCCCGCCAATCGGCAACACAAGACCGGTCAGCGTCAACTCTCCTGTCATCGCTAGATTCTCACGAATCGGCGTCTCAAAAACGAGCGAGTACAGCGCACAAGCCATCGTAATTCCGGCTGAAGGGCCATCTTTCGGCGTTGCTCCCGCTGGTACATGCAAGTGAATGGTGCGCTCTGCAAAGAAATCTCGCGCTTCGGCGTCATGCTGCAACATCGCGCGAATGTAGCTATAGGCGATGTCAGCCGACTCTCTCATCACATCGCCGAGTTGCCCCGTCTGCTGCAACGTCGCGTTTTTCGCGGCGACGGCTTGGGCCTCAATGTGTAGCGTCGCGCCCCCCAACGCCGTATAAGCCAGCCCCATCACCACTCCAACCGTAGGCTCTGCGTACACCTGCTCCTCGGCGAAAGAGCGCCGCCCCAAATAATCGGACAGCTGCTCCTTCTCAATGGTCACCGCGGTTGCAGGCGCTTCTTTCGCCCGCGCCGTCACGATTTTGCGCGCCGCTTTGCGCATCAGCTTCTTGAGTTGATTTTCTAAGTTACGCACTCCGGCTTCTCGGGCGTAGCCATCGATCACTTCGCGGAGCACGGCTTCGCTGATCGAGAATTCTTCCGGCTTGAGCCCATGACTTTCGAGTTGGCGTGGGATGAGATGTTGCTGCGCAATCTGAAGTTTTTCTTCCAGGATATAGCCGGAGAGGCGGATCACCTCCATGCGATCTAGCAAAGGGCTGGGGATGGTATCTGTCTGATTTGCCGTACAAATAAACAGCGCCTGCGAGAGGTCAAAGCGCACATCGAGATAATGATCCAGAAAGTCTTTGTTTTGCTCAGGATCCAGCACTTCTAATAAGGCCGAAGCTGGGTCACCTCGGAAGCTGCTACCAATCTTGTCGACCTCGTCTAACATCAGCACAGGGTTGGCCGTTTTACAGGTTTTCAAGGCCTGTAAAAACTTGCCCGGCAAGGCCCCGATGTACGTTCGCCGGTGACCTTTGATCTCCGCCTCGTCGCGCATACCTCCCACCGAAAAGCGATAGAACTCACGCCCCAAACTTTTGGCGATGGACTGACCAATGGAGGTTTTTCCCACGCCCGGAGGCCCGACCAACAGCACAATCGCCCCTGACAGATTGCCGTTGATGATGCCTACCGAAATCAATTCCAAGATGCGATCCTTCACGTCTTGGAGCCCATAGTGGTCGGCTTGTAGGATCTCTTCCGCTCGATGGATGTCGTGATTGTCTTCGGTCAACACGCCCCACGGCAAAATCGTCAACCAGTCCAGATAGGCCCGAGTCACGTTGAACTCCGGAGAGCTGGGCTCCAGCAGCCGCAACTTCTCCAGCTCTTCTTCGATGCGTTCACGGGCCTCCTCGGTCAGAGTCAGGGAGTCCATGCGTTTACGAAATTTTTCTTCCTCGCTTTCTTTGTCGTCTTTGGTCAGCCCAAGCTCTTTTTTGATCTCTTTGAGTTGCTCTTTCAGGAAGAACTCCCGCTGCTGTGAGGACATTCGCTCTTCGATGCGCTTGTTGATCTGAGCCTGCAACTTGGCAATCTCGAGTTCTTTCTTGAGCAAGATCAGCGTGTGTTCGGTGCGCTCCCGCAGCGAGCGAGTTGCGAGGATGCTTTGTAATTCGTCGCCTTTAGAGGTCGTCATCGAGGCCGCAAAATCGGCGAGAGTCCCAGGCTCTTTCATGTTGATGTTGCCCACCAACAGCGACAGCTCCTCACGAAACAACGGGCGCAGCTGCACTAGCTCTTTGATGCAGTTGATGATTGAGATTGCGTAGGCTTTGACCTCTTCGTCTTCGCTGGTCGGTGGGTCATACCAATAGCGCACACGCGCATAGACCAGCGCCGCAGGCTCTGGGATTTCCACGACATCAAAACGCTCCATGCATTGCACCAGCATTTGTGTGGGGCCGCCGTCTTCTCTTTTGCCAGCTTGGACAATCCGTGCGGCCACTCCAACCGAGCTGTAGGCTTTCACCTTGCGTTCTTCCCCGTCTTCTTCTGCCTCGGCATAGAGCAGCCCCACATATTTCTGGTTCTCGCTCACTCCTTTGAGGATCGCTTGCTCCAAATCGGAGTTATCCACCACAATCGGGACCATCATCTTGGGGAAGAACGGCCGATCAAACAGCGGAAGGATGGGCAACGTGGGTGGCAGCAAATCACTCGCGACAATGATGGAAGTCTCGGAACGGTTAGATTCCGTGGTCTCGGCTTCGTGCGCGTCGTCTAACCCCGCCTTTCCTGAAGCATCAATTTCCACGTTCTCGACAATGATCTCCTCTGGCTTTTTTGAATCCTGATCATCCATAACCGCCCTCTTCTCCACAAAGGTTCAAAAATGTCTGCGCCCAACTGCGGGCGTGAACTCACTGATTTTCACTGCATCACAACTCCTCATAAGAGGCAATCTGGCGAGCCCTTATCTTCCTCTAACATACTTAGCGCAAATCAGGAATTTCCACCGTTGCCTAGCCGGCAGCGCACCCCCACCTCAAACTGGAGACGAAGATGAAGAAGCTGATTGGAATCCTGCTGTTGCTTTGTGTCGCGACCGCAGCTCACGCAGAGAAATATGTGATTGGTGTAGAGAGCCTGAAGTACTACCCACACTATGACCATGACGAACGGCAGGAATACTTTGGCTACGCGCGGGATTTGTTTGATGCTTTTGGCGAGAAGTACGGCCACACCTTTGAATATCGGATTCTGCCCGTGACCCAACTGTGGGAGGAGTTTCTTGGCGACCAGCTCGATCTCAAATACCCCGACCACCCTGTCTGGCAAAAAGATCGTAAATCGGCGAGTGGTCTCCGCATCGAATACAGCCGCTCTATCACGCAACATGTGGACGGTATGTTGCGCAAACCCCAAATGCTCGGCGAACCCCTGAAGGTCGTTGGCACCATCGAAGGCTTCACCCCGTGGGGTCTGGACAAGAGCATTCAAGTCCGCTACGTCCCCAACTTCACGACCCTCTTACTAGATACGATGGAGGGCAAAACAGACGCCGCCTACATCAACGTGTCCGTCGGGCGCTATCATCTGCGAGACATTCTCAAACAACCTGGACAGCTACGCTACGATGCCTCCGCGTTCAGCTCAAATGGAGAATATCTGCTCTCGACAACAAAGCACCCCGACGTGATCCAGCAAATCAATCGGTTTCTGATGGAAGAAGAAGAGCTGGTCGATCAACTCCGCCAGAAGTACCTCGTCGATGTCTATTCTTTAGACTGATCTTCCTTGTGCGCGTCCGTTGCTCAGCGGGCGCTTCTCTCCGACGTGATCCAGCAAATCAATCGTCAAAATCTCGAACGCCATCTCTCCCACAATTCCGACCTCTGGATGCTTCCTCCAGCCCAACCGTCGATAGAATGCAGTGTGCTCTAATGTGAGCAGATAAAGCTGTGGCACTCGGAGCGCCTGTGCCTCTTCCATCACCCGCAACGTCAGCTGCGTCCCAATGCCGCGCTGTCGGGCCAATGGCGCGACCCACAGACTCGTCAGCCACGGTGTGAGATGGCGAATTTCTTCTAAGTCAAAGACCTCTAAGCTCACCGAACCCAACAGCATGTCTCCTTCGTGAGCCACTAACGTAGTCGGAATCCGGCGACGCTGCGTGTGGGCGTTCAATTCTGATCGCGCCATTTCTCGAGTCCACGAAGGGGTCAGGTGCCCCCACTCGTTCCAATGCCAATCCGCGAGTGTGTCGGCCCACTCCAAGTAGTCTGCCAGATAGCCAATGCTTACAGTTGGATCCACGTGTCGCTCTGAGCGCTATTTTGCAAAGCATCCAACACGCGCATGTTCGCGACCGCGTCGTCTAAACCAAACGGCACCGGCTTGTCTTCAAAGACCGCTTGGGCAAACGCCTCTGCTTGCAGCGTGTATTGATTGCAAATGTTAATCTCGACGACTTGTGGCTCCGCAGAAACAAAACGCCCCCGCTCATTGTGAGACCCAGCAAACAGCGTCAGACGCGCGCGCTGGTCGGGGATAGCGTTGAACGGAACTTCAATCTCGATGCGCCCTGTTGTCCCCAAAATCTGAACTCGCTGAAACGGCGCCACCTGTGTGGAGCAGGTGAACGTCGCTTGCCGCCCGCTGCCAAAGTCCAGCATGCCCGAAGCTAGGCGATCGGTCGCGAATCTGGGATCTTGGTCGTGCAAGGCGACCACTCGGTCTGGTTCGGCTCCAAACAGCCAGCGCGACAACGAGACACAATAACAGCCGATGTCGAGCAATCCGCCCCCTCCCATCGTCGCTTGGTTCCGAATGTTTTGCGGATCGGCGTTGTAATACGAGAACCAAGACTGTACTGCGCGTAAATCGCCAATGTAGCCCTTTTGCGTCCACTCCTTGGCTTGTTGCCACTGCGGATGAAAGCGATACATAAACGCTTCGGCGATCTTTCGTTGTGGGAACTGTTGGGCAAAGGCCAGCAGCTCTTGCGCGTCGGCTGCGTTCAAAGCGATCGGTTTCTCACAGAGCACATGTTTGCCGGCCTCCAGCGCGCGTTTGGCCCACTCCACATGCAGGTGATTCGGCAACGGTAGATACACCGCATCAATCGCGGGGTCTGCCAGTAGCGCCTCATACGAGGCCAGCGCCCGGGGAATGCCCAGCTCTTGCGCGAACGCTTCTGCGCTAGACAAAGAACGGGACGCAACCGCCACAATCTCATTGGTAGGGCTCTGCTGCATCGCAGGCAGACTGGTGCGTCCAAAATTGGCGGTACTGAGTACGCCCCAACGTAAAACCGGCATGAGAACTCCAAGGTGAGAAGTTAAAAGAGTCGCGTTTTCGAGGGGGCAGGCGGAATCGCCCCGTCTGTTCACTCATGAGACTGCAAAATTCGCTCACTCTCTGCGCGCTCGCACAGACAGCGGTCGCTTTCAGACGAAGTCGCAATGAGTTTTGGGGACCGGGGATGTTTCTGCGGAAGGATCGTGTGGGCTCAGGCCTCGCGAAAACGCACCATCAAGTCATCCCAGTGCAAGCGCCCGTGCTACGGTCGCGCAGAGAAGTGGAAGGGTTGGCAGGTGTTTGGTTCGTGGGTGCTGAGGAGAGAGAGGCCGGAGCAGGAGAGTCGAAATCGAGGCGAAGTTTTGTTGCTGGTTGGGGTGGCAGGGATCGAACCTGCGCATGGCGGGATCAAAACCCGCTGCCTTACCGCTTGGCTACACCCCAAACAACAAAGCCAAAAAGCTTATGCGGTTTGTGCGAAAATTGCAAGAATTTTATTGATTCAGGTAATTTTCATACGCAAGCTGTCGCGTCAACGCTTCGTGCTGCTCGCTGGCGAGGCGTTTCCAGAGAACTGGTGTGGGAGTCGGCGCATCCATTAACTCACGGAAAATCTCTAGTGCGCGCTGGGTTTGTCCTTGGTCTTTATAGAGCACCCCCGTCTGATACCGCGCCCAGTTGAGTTGCTCTTGCACTCCTTCATCCGGCCACGTGGCGTATGTCGCGAGCGTTTGCTCATATTGGGCGAGAGCCGCGTCATCATTCCGCACTTTGTAGAGCATCTCAGCAGCGCGAAAGTGACTCTGAATAATATATTCGGGCACCGCTGGGTCAATGAGCGGGTGGTTGTAACGCGCCACAGCTTTCTGGAACGCTTCTGCGGCCTCCGTGTATTTTCCCATCTCTTCATACATCAGAGCGAGTTCGTAATAGAGCTCGGGGACCACTTCCGCGCGCAGCAAATCTTCATTCTGTTCATACTTTTCGATCGTCTGTTCATAAACGAGCGCCGCGCTGCTGAACTCCTTCCCATTCTTGTAAACATCGGCCAGTTTTTTGCGCACATCTGCGTCGTAGACACTCTCGGGATATTGCTGCAGGAACCGGGCGAGTCGATCTCGCGCCTGCTGAAAATCCTGCATCTGAATCAACGTCTCTGCGGCTTGCAACTGAATCAGCTCAAGCATCGGCCCCTCGGCGCGTGTCTCTAAAAAGCGGTACAAATCCATCGCTTCGCTGCCAAAACCTAAGCTTTGGTGAGCCTGGGCGACTTGGAACAAGGTCGTGTCAAAGCGAAAATTGAGCAGGTACTTTGCCTTGTAATCGCGATAGATCGTCACCACTGCCAGCTCATCTGCTCGCAAAAACGCGCGGTCGATCAGCCCCTTCAAGTTCTCGTCAATGTTCTCCTGCACAATGTTGCGTCGCACGTAGATGCTCTGCGGATACTCTTCCATAAAGTTCTCTAGCGTCGCGATGGCCTCGCGGTATGAACCGTAGAGTGTCAACGTCAGCCCCTTGCGCAGTTTGGCCTCTTCAACTTGAGGAGAGTCGGGGTAGAGCGTGATGATCTCATCATACGTCGCGAGCGCTTTGCGATATTCTTCAGAATACGGGCGCTCCGCCTGAATATTGGCGATCCGCAGTTTGCCCATCAACGCAATCTCCAGAGAATAGCTGCGAATGGCGTTGCTATAGGCTTCAATCGCCTTCTCTTCTTTGCCTTCTTCTCGCAGAAAATCGCCGAGGCGGAGCGCGACAAACTTAGAGAAATCAGCGTTCGGATACCGATCTAACAGCAATTGAAAGATCTCTTGCGCCACTTCATATTCCGCATTCTCGTAGTAAGTCTCACCCATGTGAAACAGCAACGTCGGGTCTCGCTGCACATAGGTGCTGTCTCGCTCGCGGGCTTGATCAAAGAATTGCTTGGCCTTTACAAACTGCTGCTTCTGATAGTACGCCTGCGCCATCTTGTAGTAGGTGGTCGAGATGTAGCGCGGGTTCGGCATGGTCTTCAGATACTCCTCGAACTGCTCAATCGCCAGATCCCACTCCCGACGCTCCACTTGGTTCACCGCCTGCCAGAACGAAGACTCCTGCGCCTCATAAGAGGAGGGATAGTCTCGACGCAAAATTTCGTAAGTCGTGTTGGCCTCTTGATGAAATTGCATGGTCTGGTAGCTACGCCCGATCCGAAATTGAGCGTGTGGGAGCAGGTCTAATGAAAGCTCGGTCATGTTCGCAACGCGCATTGCGGTTTGGTAGTCATCAATCGCTTGGTGATAGTTGCGTCCTTGGCGTCGCTCTAGCTGTTGATATTTGGTGTCCGCGACCCGAAACAGCGCTTGCACGCCCAGTGGATTCCAGTCGTCTTCAAACTCGGTGACTGCCCGCTTCGTTTGCGCGTATGCCGAACGGAACTTCTCGACCGCTTGATCGTACTCACTGCGACGAAAATGCCCCTCGCCTTCATTGTAGGCCACACGAATCAACGCCTGCCGCCTCCGCTGCTCTCGGGCCAAGCGCTCCACTTCCTCTGGAGGGAGGGGGTTCTCTTCGGCCTCTTCAATCGCGACATCCTGAAACTCGGGCGTTCCAAACACGCGTAGCTCCCAGCGGTCTGGTTCCCGCAACTGCTCTTTCTCGAGCCGGAAATCAGGTGAGATCTTCTCCAGCGTCAAGAAGACTTGGTTGGGATCTGTGGTCACATCGTCCACGTTGAGCCGCCCGTCTTCGTAAGGTTCTAAGCTAAAGTTGTCGCTCAGCCGCGTGTTCGGGAAACGCAGCCGCACCGTCCGCTCTTGCGGATTGTCTAAAACAAACAAACGCACCGGCCCTGAGAACGTCGCCGTCAGTTTCGTAAATTCGGGATCGGTGTCGTCATATTCCAAGTCAGTAATGCGAAACTCTGCGGGTTCTGGTTCGGGGGGAAGCGTCGCGGTGGGCAGCTCAACGGGTGGACGGAATCGAAAGATCAGTTGGCCTGTCACCTCGGAAGGCACCATGTCGAAGACCAAGTCACGGCGACGCAGCTTAAATTGGGCCCACGTCTCGTTCTCAATTTCCATGAAGCGGATGCCTTCTAGCTGTTTGTCGTTGAACAAGCGGTCGTTGCGGCCATCAGGAAAGTCAGGGCGCGCGTTGCGGAATTTCACAACCAGCGTGCGCGCGTCTAAGTTTTCGTTCAATTCATAGATTGGCTTGCCGTTCATCTGTAGCAACACCGTCACTTGTTCGCCCTTGCGCAGCAACTCCACGCCTGTGATGCTCAATGTCTCTTGCGCGTTCGCCAGCATGGGCCCTAGGCACAAAACACACCCCAGCCAAAACCAGATTTTTCGTGCAGCTGTCATCGGTTTTCCGTCTCTTTGAAATTCGTCAAGCCCTCACCCCAAACTTTGTAACGTCCACTGCGGCAAGCCCCAATGCGTCAGCAATCCGCCTAAACATAGAAATGGTGCAAAAGGAATCGGCGTGTCGTGCGCCCGCTGTGGTTGGCGCCACAGCCACCATCCCCCAACAACCGAACCGCTCAGCGCAGCCGACAACACCACGAACGGGAGCAGCTCTGCGCCAGTCCACGCGCCAATCAAAGCCAGCACCGCAGGGTCGCCGTCGCCGAGTCCTTGACGTTGCCGAACGGCTTCATAAACCACACCCAGCAAGTACAGCCCTCCGGCTCCGAAGAGCGCTCCTTGCAGCGTCGTCGCAAGCTGTACTGGAGCCGCCCAGAGAGTCGCGCCGACATGTAGAGTCAACGTCAAGACAACAATGCGATAGTCAATCCACATCGTATGCCAGTCAATGATCGCCAGCAGCAACAGCGCCCAGCAAAACAAGAGCTCATGGCTGACTTGGAAGAGGTCGCGCGCCTCACTCATCCCCCCACAGATCGACAACAGCAACGGAAGCAACCAGACCGCAGTCGGGAGCCGAGCACCACAGGTTGGGCACTCTCCGCGCCAGCGTATGGAATTGGCCAACTCCCAGCGCAACGCCGAAGCACCTACAGGATGACAGGTCACACAGCTCTGATCTTCGGGGGCTTCCTTCCGCAGCTCTGCCAGCCATTGCTCGGCGACCCAACTCAGCCCGAGCGCTCCGCAGAGCCACAGCACCGCAACGAAGCTCATTCGCTCGGCAGAATTTGACTGGTATCGGCGTCAATCTCAAACTCACGCCGCCCCGGCTCCGTGGGCAGCACCAAGCGCCCCCCTGCAACGTCCAGATTAGAAGGGTCGCTCACCACCGCTTGAATCTTCAAATTCGGACGACGCTGCAACCGCTGAGGTTGTAACACCCTAATGGGGATCAGCGCTTCTCCTCGACTGTTCAACCGCGCGCGAGGTGGAAAGCGGACGCCTTCATAGTCAGAGCGCAGCTCCAACGCTAAAGGTTCCCGCACCGCTCGGCCTCCCTGTCCGCGCGCAGACACGCGGAGTTCAAACTCCACACTCGAACGCGGCAGGCTCCAGTCTAATCGCGGAGCCGTCAACACGAGGCGGGTGGGGGCGGCTTCCACAAGCTGGGGGAGTTCATCAAAAATGCGAGCATTGCGCAGGCGCTGCCCAGACTGCAAGCGCACGCTGCCCACACGATTGCGGACTTCGACCTCCCCATCAGAGAGCAGAACGCTGCCAAATTCAGCGCCAACCGTCACCAGAAACGCAGTTCCTTGCGGAATCACCTGAAAATGTGGGGTCACGATCTCCGTCGCCTCACTCTCCCCAAAAAAATTGCTCCAGAAAGCACCAAACTTGAGCTGCAAACGCCGCTGAAACGTGCGTTCGCCGGCCTCTTGCTCTTGCACCGCTTGAATCACAAACTCTGTGTTATTGAACAGCGTAATCTCTGAGCCGTCCCGAAAGAGGATCGTTGCCCTGCCGTCTGTGCCCGTACGAATCCGGTCTCGCTCATACAACAACAAACCGGCCCGCCCTTGGGTCGAACGCTGCGTGCGCGCCAACGTCACCTCTACGATCCCTTGACTCTCCATCAACGTCGCTACGGCGTCTTGTGCCTGCGCTGGCGGAGCGACCAGCCCCAGCAAAACAACAAGCATCCACCATGCTCGCACGATCATGCGTCTTCTCCTTGTGGCAGGCGAGGAACCCAGCGCTGCCGACGCACAAAGTCTAAGTACACCGGCAAGAAGGACTCAGCGCGCAGCAGCCCCGCCTCGTATTCCAGCTCAGGAAAGATGTGATAGCGCCAGTACGATTGGGAGCGCGCCGCCTCACGCACGCGCAAAAAGATCGCCTCTTTAGTAGAGGTAAAGAGCATCCCTGGGGCGCTGGGCCCTTCAGGGAGTTCTTGTTTCACACCTTCCCACGTTTGCGCGGCGCGCAAGGCGAGGCGGACCTTTTCCGTGTCGCGTTCGTGCAGCTGTGCGGTCTGTTCTTCGGTCAAACGCCACTGCTTGATGTCCGCCGCTAGGGCAGCCCAGCCCGCCTGCGCAAGCTGCGTTTGTTGCGCGTCACTGGCGGCGATCTCCTCTGGCTCCCACGCATAGGGGTGCGCTCCGAAGGTGGCCACAGAGCGCAGGCGATACGGCTGGCGCGCCGCCCAACAGAACCCTACCTGCGCCCCGACCCCGAACCCCAAAAAGTGCAGGTTGTCGAGCCCCAGCTCCTGAAGGATCGTCTCTAAATGCAAACAGCGCGCTTCTGGCGTATAGAACGAGGCCTCGTGCGGGGTATCGCTCCTCCCTTGTCCTAACGGGTCGACCAAGATCACCCGAAAGTCTTGTGTCAACTCCTGCAAATAGCCCGCGGTTTCCCAGCAGTTCAAATCCAGCCACAGCGGCGGATAGAGCAGCAGATAGGGGCCTCGCTCGCCTTCTAAGTCGTAATGTAAGCGTCGCTGTTGCGTCACAACAAAAGCCATGTTCAGGTCGTAGCAAGAGGAGAGAGTTCGGCTTCCATGCGGGCGGCGAAAGCGGCTTCTTCAGGGGAGGCGGGGTGTCGCCAGCGGCGATGGAACCAAGCCCACTGCGGAGGGTCGGCTAGAATGAGAGCTTCGATGTGACGATTGATCGTGCGCGTCACGCGGTAGAGGTCTTCTTGGAGCGCTGCCCGCTCGGGCTGAAACTGTCCCCAGTTGTAGAGTTTGACGCGGAACGTCCCGTCAGGTTGGCGCAGTGCGGTGAACCCCAGCACAGGCGCTCCGGTCTTGAGCGCAAAGCGTGCCACACTCACCGGCGTTTTGGCGAGGCGCCCAAAGAATGGAGCCCAGATGCTCGGCACGTTCGTGTCTTGGTCGATAGCGAGGAAGAGGACGCCATTGCGTTTGAAGCAGCCTAAGATTTTACGCAAGGTCTGGCCGTCGCCTCGCGGAATGATCTCAATGTTGCCGCGTTGTCGGTTCTGGCGGATCAGCTCATTCATGCGCGGGTCGGGCACATTGGTCATGACCAACGCCGCGTAGTGTCCAGATTCCGCCGCATACGGCACGAACATCTCCCAGTTGCCCATGTGCAAGCCCACTAGCAGCGCGCCTTTGTTGGCTTCCAAGGCTTCTTGCAAGACCTCGAAGTTTTCCACTTTGATGTAGCGCTCGTGTTCGCGCATCAGGCGTTCCAAAGCGAAGAACTCGGTGAGGAGCTGCCCAAAATGCGCAAAACACTGGCGCACCCACTGCGCCCGCTCCGCGTCTGGCTTCTCAGGAAACACCTTCGCTAGTTGCAGCTCCGCGACGCCGCGATCTTTCTTCATCACATGATAGGCGATCCAGCCAAGGCCTTTGCCAAGGCTCTGCAGCTGGGGCAACGACAGCTGTCGCCCTAGCCACAGCCCACCGCGAAAGGCTTGAAACTCCAGCTCGCGGCGGAAGCGGGCAGACCACTTCGGCTTCTTTTTGCGGAAATCGGCGTAGGAGAGAGAGTCACTCATGCGGGCACAGGGATGCTTTCAAGGTAGGCGCGGACGGCTTTAGTCGTCCCCGCGAGGCGGTGGCTGCGTGTGTCTTGTTGACGAAGCGCCGCGAGCGTCTCTGGCTCTTCCGGTGCGCTACCGATCGCCGCTTCAATCGCTTTGGCAAACTTGGCGGGGTGGGCACACGCCAGCGAGATCACTTTGCTGTCGCTTGGGATTTTCTCCGCGGCGGCATAACCAATCGCAGAGTGCGGGTCGAGCAGATAGCCGTGCTCCGCGTGGACTTTACGGATCGTCTCGATGGTCTCTGCAGAAGAGACGCGCGCCGAGGAGAACTGACGTTGCGCAGTCGCTAGCTGTGCGCCAGACAGCGTGAGCTTGCCGCTGCTTTGGAATTCTTGCATCCAGCCTGAGAGCGTCGCCGCGTCGTTGCCGCTTAGGGCATAGAGATAGCGTTCTAGGTTGCTAGAGATCTGAATGTCCATCGACGGGCTCCACGTCTCGCGCACCGCCTCGCGGTGATATTCACCACGATCAAACAAGCGATGCAGGATGTCATTCTCATTCGTCGCCACGAGCAGCGTCTCAACCGGCAGCCCCATCTGCTGCGCGTAGTAGCCAGCGAGGACGTTGCCGAAGTTGCCCGTGGGGACAGAGAAAGAGACGGGCTCGGTTGCCTCCTGAGCCACGCGAGCGTGCGCGTAAAAGTAGTAGACGATCTGCGCCAGAACCCGCGCCCAATTGATCGAGTTGACCGCGCCGAGGTGCTGTCGCTGCTTGAACTCCGCGTCATTGAAGAGCGCCTTCACAAGGTTTTGGGCGTCATCAAAGTTGCCGTCAATCGCGAGGTTATGGACGTTGTCATCTGTGACCGTGATCATCTGAAGCTCTTGCACAGGGCTGACTTTCCCAAACGGGTGCAGCATGAAGATTTCAAGCCCGCGCTTTCTGCGCACCCCATGGATCGCTGCGCTGCCAGTGTCCCCCGACGTCGCCCCCAAAATCCGCAAGTTGGTGCCGCGCTTCTCTAAGATGTACTCGAAGAGGTTCCCCAGAAATTGTAGCGCCACATCTTTGAACGCGAAGGTTGGCCCGTGAAAGAGCTCCAGCACGTGGTGCGCTCCCACCGAGACGACGGGGGTCACCTCTGGCGTGCGGAAGGCCGCGTAGCTGCGGTCGATCATCTGGCGTAGCGTATCGCTCGGAATCTCGTCTTGTAGAAAAGCCGACATCACGGCGTAGCTCATCTCAGGGAAGGAGAGCTTACGCCACGCTGCTAGCTGTGAGGTTACATCGGGGATTTCGGTGGGGACCAGCAAGCCGCCGTCGTCGGCGAGGCCCATCATCACGGCGTCTTCAAAATGTAAGTCCGCGACGCCGCCGCGTGTGCTGCAATAAGGCATGGTCTTTGTCAGGTGTGAGGTTACAGGCAGAAAAAGCGCTCAACTGTGCGGAAGGAGCAACGAAAGGTCAAGCAGGGCGGAAAATCACAAGTCTTGCGCCCACCAGCCCAGCACCAATTTTGCTTCTCGGTCTTTGAACGCAAGCTCCTCAATTTTTCCGTTTGCGAAGCCTTCCCGCAGGTAATGCAATTTCGCCAGATATTCCAAGCGACTGTCGCAGTGACTCCAGCCCTTTTCTTTTCGGTAAACCAGTTGATAGTACTCTTCTTCCGCGACCTGCACGGGATGTTCAGAGGCGTTTGGTGTGAGATTGATCATGAGTAGTTCTCTCTTAGAAACGCGACACGGGCGCCTCGGAGTCGCTGCGCTGGGAGGTCTGCTGATCGGGCTGAGCGTTCCAGGCTTCGGCTTGCAGTGGTTTGGACTCTTCATGCTCGCGCCGCTGTTGATGTTGCTGGAACGCAGCATGACATCGGCTCCGAGCAAGCGCAAAGCGGTGTTGAAGATGTTCGGCTATTGCTGGCTCGCCGCGACTATCGCCGCTCCCATCGGAGGACACGCGATCACGAGCAGCGTGAACGTCTTTGGACACATGCCCCTGTTCATCTCCGTGTTGGTCACCGCGCTCGGCTACGGCTTGGAAGTGGCGCTGGTGTTGTTCACCTTCTTCGCGATCCCTCTGCTGCTTTCTCCACGTCACCTTTGGCTCGATCTCCCCATGCGGCTGCTGTGGGTTGTGATGCTGGAACCGCACTATCCGCGTTTGTTCGACTGGAGCTTCGGGGGCTGGGCGCTCTATCAGTTTCCCCTCATTGAACAGACGGCAGATCTCGTTGGGATGACCGGCATGAGCCTGCTGAGTGTCGGCAGCAACTTTGTCCTGCTTCTCTGGTGGCGACAGCGTCAGGTGTCACCTGACACCAGTGTAACCTTAGCTCGCAACGCCGCGCTGATCTGGCTGGGTTTGATGCTCAGCGCCGCTGTTTACGGAGCTTGGCGCATCAGCCACGTGCGCGAGCAGCCCGTTACCTCACAGTTACAGGTCGCCGCGATTCAACCCAACTTCTCGCTGCAGCAGCTCGCGTCAAATCCCAACCTGACCTACTCTGTCCGTGAGCGAAATTTGGAAGGTTTGCTGGCCGATTCACGCCAAGCGCTGCGGCAGCTGCCTCTCCGAGCGGGAACGCCGCGTCTGCTGATTTGGCCAGAGTCCACCTTCCCTGCGCCGATTTTGAAGGACGCGGAAGCGCGGGGCCGCGTCGCAGAGTTTGCCCGCGCTGAGCAGACCTTCGTGTTGCTGACTTCCGTGGATTGGGAGCGCCTCGACAGCGGGCGCTATCGCTTCTATGGCATCTCGGTTTTGATCGATCCGCGAGGCGAATTGATTGCGCGCTACAACAAAATTTTCTTGATTCCGTTTGGTGAGACGATCCCGTTGGCCCAGTGGTTCCCTTGGTATGCCGAGTGGCTCCGCGAGCTGGCGCCGAACATCTCTGAGTTTGAAGCTGGGACGGCCTACACGGTCATGCCTGTTGGGGACGCAGCGGTCGCGGCGCCCATCTGCTTTGACGGGTTCTCGCCTGAAATCCTGCGCAACATGAGCGCGAATGGAGCGCAAGTCGCGGCGTTGATGGGCAACCTCGCGTGGTTCGGGCGCAGCACGGCGACCGACCAAATGGAGATGGTCGCTCGTTGGCGCACCTTAGAGAACCGCATCCACATGCTGCTGGTCACGAACAGCGGCGCGAGTCAATTTTTGGACACCACAGGCGCTCCGCTCAGTCCTCGTCTCGGCTTGTTTGAGCAAGGCGCCTTAACAGCAACGATGGCTCTACAATCCACAACCTCGTTTTATCAGAATTATGCGAGAGAGTTAGCGTGGTTCTGGGCAGGAAGTTGGCTGGTCGCACTGATTTTGCTTTCGCGAGCTCGTAGGAGCAGGTGAGTTCATCCGCCTCGGGTCACAAAGACATTGCGGATGGGCTCTCCATACACAGGGTTGGTGCAAACAGTCTTGACGGTCTCGGTATACCAGTTGCCTCCTCGTTTGGCGGGGATGGAGCTTTGGTTGAGGAACTTGGCGATGCGGTTGTAGCTCATTCCTTCGACAGCGCGCTTTTCGCGGATCAGCTTCACAATCTCAACCTCTCCATCCGCCGGCACCAGCTTCTTGTCTCGGTACACAAAACCGTATGGGGCATGGCCAACGCGCTCCCCGATCTTGCGTTTGCGTTCAATCAGCTCTCGGGTGCGATCGGAGATGCGACGTGACTCCCACTTGGCGATAATATCCACAACCTCAAGGACTTTCGCGCCAGCGTCCGTCGCGGTCTCTAAGTTTTCTTCAATTGAAATTAAGTTGACGCCGCACTCCACACAGAGCTTTTGCGTGACCTGATGGTGCAGGTGCAGCACGCGCACAAGACGGTCTAAGCGTGGAATGATCAGGGTTTCAATTTCGCCAATCTCTGCGAGGTGTAAAACTTCTGCAAGCCCATTCAAATCTAAAGTCGCGCTGGTCTCGGCTTCATCTTGAATGATTCTTCTCAGAGTCAGATTGCGGGCGGCTGCATAGTGTCGAATTTGCGACTCTTGTTCCTCTAAGCTGAAGCCTTTGGGTTGTGTGCGCTGATAGTTGATCCGGATGTATCCGTAAACTCCCATATTTCCTTCTTCGCGCGGACTGCCAGCGTCCTCTGCGGACGAGTAACAGTCTTCAATTTTGGTAACTACATGTCACGTTACAGACTAACGGAAGGTTTAGATGCTTTGTCTGAATTGTCAATTATTTTGTCAGAAAACTAAAATTCTGATTTTGTCAGGTCTACGGTTTCGCTGGGGACTCTCACTCCTTTTGCTTTTTCTGACAACCGCGCCCCTCGGAGCGACAGATTACCGTCCTTTATTGCAGGCAGACAGCTCGCTGCGCTATGAACACTGGAACCTCGATCGCCAAGAAGTCACCGGCTATAGCCACTTCAGGCAGAGGTATGACCCCGTGAAGCAGCGCTGGGAAGAACGCAACGAGAACGTCAAGCCTGACGGCAAACCGTTTACACGCAAACAGCTGATTTTTCAGGAAAATGGCGAGTTAGAGCGCTACATCGAAGAAGACCTGCGCAAGCCCTATCGCGTAGAGACAACATATCGCCCCAACCAAGCAGAGACGCGACTGCAACGGGACGGGGAAGTGCGGACCTTTCGGCAAGATCTCTCGTCCAACACGGTCCCGCTGGAGTTGATTCTGTTGCACCTGCGCCACGTCATGCCGCAGCTGCTCGACGGCAAAACCGTACGTTTTCCGATCTATGCTTCGATGCTGGCGCTTGAGCTAGAAGAGAACGGGTTCCCTCAATCGCTCAGTCAAATTGAAATGCAGGCCGAGCCGGGCAAGCGCCTGGATTTCTCGGCGCCGTGGGGGTCTCAAGAGAGCTTGCAGGTGGAAGTCTCCCCAGCGTCTTGGACGATTCGCGCGCTGCTGCCTGCGGAAAAGAGCCGGTTTCGCTTCACCATCGCCACGACCGAGCCTTATTTGATCTTAGTTTTTGAAGAAGGGCAGACGCGGCATTCCTTGATTGAGTGGCAACCCAACCCAGACTAACCTTGCTTCAACGCAAAAAATTACGGACATGTGCGTTTTGCTGCGCAGCAATCCACGAAAAATGCATGTCTGCCGACCAAGTTTTTGGCGGGTGCTGCAAAGCCTCACACCGATCTCGAGCGCTTCACACCTGCCGCCTCACCCGTCGCCCCGCGACCCTGTCATGAAGACACCAAACAGAGAAAGGAATCTCTCATGGGACTGTTGGGTAAACTCCTCAAATCAGACTCCAAAAAAAGCTCCGGCTCCGGAAACGCTCAAACTCACCTAGCCAACGGACGCAAGCTGCTCGCGAGCCGCTTCTACGACCGCGCTTCTGTCGAATTTAACAAGGCGATTCAACTCGACTCCAAAGGCACTCTGCCTACCGTAACGCAGCTCTTTCTCGACGCTGAGGCTGCAGGGGAAGGAGCCGAGATCTTGTCGCTTGGCCAAAATTTGCTGCAAGCTCACCCAGAGAATGCGGAGCTGGCGAACCTGTTGGGCACCCTCTACCGGCGCCAAAATGAACACCGCAAAGCCGAGAACTTCTATCGTCATGCCCTCAAGGCCGACGCACAGCACAAGCTCGCATCTTACAATTTGGCAGCGACGTTGGCCCACTGCGAGGTCTATGACGAAGGCGCGGTAGATGCGCTGGCATCGCTAGAAGAGTTGAAGAACTTCGTGATTCCACCGTTTGAGAAAGAACTCGAAGAACTTTGCAAAATGGAACTCGCTCGCAAACAAGCAGAGTTCGACGCAGAACAAGCCGCGAAAGCAGCCGAGGGCGAAGAGCCTGAAGATCCAGAGGCGATCGCCGCAGCGCGCCCCAAAGATCCTCCGGCCTATCCGCAAGAACCAGAGAAACTCGCTAATCAGATCCGGCAAATCTGGTTTGATGCAAAGACGGCAGAAGACAAAGCCGATCCCTTCCGCCTGATGTGCGGCCTAGCCTACCATCTGCTCGAGGCGCGACGCCCCATTTCCTACAAAATTTTTGAGTGGGCTGTTCCCCGTGATCCGATGAACCAAACCTTGCGCTGCTTCCAGTTCGTGGCGCTGGGTCTGCGCAAACCAGAGCTCGCCATCGAGAAGTTGGTCAGCTTTTTGGGCAAAAACCCTTATCACCGCTATGCCTTGGTCAACCTGGGGTTGCTGTATCGCGACGCAAAACAGCCGCAGCAAGCCCGACGCTATCTCTTCATGGCGTATGAGCTCTTGCGACGGTCTCAAGGAGAATACGACACACAGCCAATGATCACGGAGGCCTTCCGCCTGCTTGGCACTGCCAACAAAAAGAAAGGCTTCGGCATGCTCAAAGAGATGTATCAAGAGCTCGAAAAGCCGGCGCAGCTCCTCCAAATTGGGGAACTCGGTGTGGAGCTGAAAGAGCTAGACATCTCCCAAGACTGTTTTGAGATGGTCCTCAAACTCAAACCCGGCGAAGAAAAAGCCCAGCAAGGGCTGGATCAAGTGCGTGCGCTCCACTTGAACAACGCCAAAGCTAAGGCCGCAAAAGAGAAGTGGGAAGAAGCGATGGAGAGTTACGAACGCGCGCTCAAGCTCGATGTGACGGTAGATGATTTGACAGGCGCGATTGAAGTCGCAGACCAGCTAGAAGACGAACACAAAGCACAGCTGCTGCGCAAACAGCTAGAGATCGCGAGCCAAGAAGAAGTCTTGCGCGAAAGCGACGAGCTTGTCTCACAGGCTCTAAAGCAAGACAAAGCGGGGAAAGCGCGAGCAGCCCTCGAAAGTTTCCAACAGGCGCTGCTGATTGCACCTCGACACAAAGTATTCGTCCAAATGCTGGACTGCTGTCAGCGCAATCAGATGGAAGAGCAAGCCGCGGCCCTCAGCGTCTGGTTTGAGAAGGTTCAAGAGGCAGACAGAGAATCGCTGCCTGAGATGCTACAGGTCTGATCGCCAGCTCACAGGCGTCGTAACGTAATGGAACGGTTGACGACGCCTGCAGTGGTGTAGACCGCAATTTCAAAGGTAGCCTCCTCGCCCTGCAAGTGATAAGGGACCGCAATCTGGAAGTCATACGATGCGGCCCCAACGCTCTGTCCTGCGCCATCGACATAAATGGCCTGCACTGGCACAAAAGAACTCACCCGCAGCTGCCAGACTCCCTCCTCTGCTCTCACTGCCGTTGGACTCTCATTAAAAACCAGCACGTCTTCGTCTAAACTACGCTCTGTTGCTTGCGTCTCAGCGTGGCTGGCTTGTGGCAAAGATCGGGCTTCGTGGTCTCCCGCACACCCTCCCGCAAAACTGCCTAACAATAGAAATCCCCACACAGCACGTTTCATGAGTTCTCCATTGACTCTTGTTCCCTCTTCTCAATTTGAATCACACACAACTCACCGTTGATATCCCACGCAGCGCCTTGCACTTCTTCCGACCGAAGCTCCTTCGTGAGCGTCTCGGCACAAATGAATTCACGGTGCTTTTCCAGTGCAGACGCCAGTCGTTCTCCTGCTTGAAAGCGCGTCACAATGCGATCCATTACCTCCAAGCCTAGCTCCTTGCGCATATTCTGCACTTTATTAATGAACTCGCGCGCTAGGCCCTCTTGAATCAGCTCCTCGTTCAGCTCTGTGTTCAACGCGACGGTCACTCCTTCTGCGGTTTCTACTAGCAACCCCTCCTTCTGATTTCGTTGAATCTGCACCTCGTCAGGATGCAGTGTAACCTCCACTCCATCTACCTGTAAGGTGACACTCTCGCCGACCTGTAACTGACGAATCTGCCCCGCATCAAACTTTTGAATCTCCGCTGCGACGGCTTTCATTTGTTTGCCCAAGCGCTTGCCCAGCACACGAAAGTTCGCCTGCGCGCTTAGATGAACAAGCTCTTCCTCGTTCTCGGTGATCACGATGTGCTTGATGTTGAGCTCGTCGAGCAGCAGCTCGTCCAGCTCATTCAGGATGTTCTGCGCTTCAGGATCCCGCGTGATCAGGAAAATCTGCGACAACGGCTGACGGATCTTGAGTTGATGCTTGGCGCGCAAGGCACGCCCCATGTTGACCGCCGCCAACACCAAGTCCATGCGCCGCTCCAGCTCTGGGTCGCGCAAGGAATCCTGCACCTGCGGAAAGAAGTCGAGATGCACACTCTGTGGGTCGGTCTCCAAGCGTAAGGCTTCATAGACGCCTTCGGCAGTGTAGGGCACAAAGCTGGCGATCACTCGTGAGAGATCCTTCAAGACCGCGTAAAGCGTGGCGTAAGCCGAGAGTTTGTCGGCGCCCTGTCCGCCTTTCCAAAAGCGACGACGACTGCGGCGCAGGTACCAGTTCGTCAGCAAATCAATAAAGCTCACAAACGGCGCGGAGGCTTTGTTGAGCTCGTTTTGTTCCATCGCCGCGGCCACCTCAGCAGTCAGGCTCTGCATGCGGCTCATGATCCAGCGGTCTAGTGGATTTTCTCGCTCCACGGCGAGGTTCTCTGGCGTCGGCTCCCAGCCATCAATCTGAGCGTAGGTCGTCAAAAACGAGAGAGAGTTCCACAGCGGCAGCAGCACTGCGCGAGTGACCTCAACCAGCCCTTGCTCCGAGAAGCGCAGCGACTCCCCCTGCACCGCGACCGAGTTCAGCATGTAGAGCCGAATCGCGTCCGCGCCGTACTGATCCAGCATCGCCACCGGGTCAGGATAGTTCTTCAGGCGCTTGCTCATTTTTTTGCCGTCTTCAGCCAGAATCAGCCCGTTGACCACACAGCTCTGGAACGCAGGTTTGTCAAACAGCGCCGCTGCGATCACAACCAAGGTGTAGAACCAGCCGCGAGTTTGGTCGAGACCTTCGCAGATGAAGTTCGCCGGAAAGTTCGCTTCGAAGACGTCTTTATTCTCGAAGGGGTAGTGTTGCTGAGCGTACGGCATCGAGCCGGACTCAAACCAGCAGTCGAGCACTTCAGGGATGCGGCGATACACTTTGCCGTCGCGCTCAATCAACAAGTCGTCGATGAAGTGCTTGTGTAGGTCATCCACTTTTTGTCCGACGGCGGCTTCCAACTCGGCGACACTCCCGAAGCAGAGGATCTCGCCCTCATCACTCTTCCAAATCGGCAGCGGTGTGCCCCAGTAGCGGTTGCGGCTAATCGCCCAGTCACGCGCGTTCTCTAGCCACTTGCCAAAGCGTCCGTCGCGGATATGCGTCGGCACCCAGTGCACAGCGCGGTTGTGCTCGACCATACGGTCTTTGATGGCTTCCACGTTGACAAACCACGTCGAGATCGCCTTGTACATCAGCGGCGTGTCGGTGCGCCAGCAGAAGGGATAGCTGTGCTGCAACGTGTCTTGCCGAAAGAGCAGCCCGCGCTCCTTGAGGTTGCGCAGAATCGCCTTGTCCGCGTCTTTGATGTTCTGTCCGGCGATGAAGTCCATGAACTCACGGAAGTTGCCTTCGGTGTCAACGGGATCAAACACAGGGATGCCCGCGGCCTGACAGACGCGCAGGTCGTCTTCACCAAAAGCTGGGGCTTGGTGCACGATCCCCGTCCCGCTCTCGTCGCTCACATAGTCATCGACCAACACCTGCCATGCATTCGACAAATCAACTCTGCCCTCGGCGAAAGAAAACAGCGGCGCGTAGCGCAGGCCTCGCAGGTCGCGCCCTTTGTGCTCACTGACGACTTGATAGGAACCTTCCTCAAAGTATGTCGCCACGCGGCTCTTGCCCAAGAGATACACATCCCCCGTCTCCTTCTGCTGAACACGCACATAGTCAAGCTCAGGCCCAGCGCACAAAGCCAAGTTGGAAGGCAAGGTCCACGGAGTCGTCGTCCATGCGAGGAGATAGGTGTTCGCTTCCCCTTGCACCGCGAACCGCGCCGTAGCCGATGGATCTTGTACGTCTTTGTAGTTGAGGTTTGCTTCAAAGTTCGACAGCGGGGTCGAGACGCGCCACGAGTAGGGCATGACTTTGACGCCTTCGTAGATCAGTCCTTTGTCCCAGAGTTGCTTGAAGACCCACCACACGGACTCCATGAACGGGCGGTCCATGGTCTTGTAGTCGTTATCAAAGTCGATCCAGCGAGCCATGCGTTCGACCGTCTCGCGCCACTCGGACGTGTAACGCAGCACGATCTTGCGGCACTCTTCGTTGAAGTTGCCAATCCCAAACGCCTCGATGTCTGGGCGCCCCTTGAGGTCGAGGGTCTGCTCAATTTCATATTCCACAGGCAAGCCGTGACAGTCCCAACCAAAGCGGCGTTCGACACGGTAGCCCTGCATGGTCTTGAAGCGCGGGATCACATCTTTGATGGTTCCGGCGAGCAGGTGTCCATAGTGTGGGAGCCCTGTGGCAAACGGCGGCCCATCGTAAAAGATGAAGGGCTTCTCAGCGGGGCGCTGTTCAACAGACTTTTGGAAGATGCGCTCTTGGCGCCAGAATTCCAAAATGCGGGCTTCAAGTTCAGGGAAACGGATTTTGTTGGAGACGGGTTGCATCAGGCGAAATTATCAGGGGAAAGTTGAGAAATAGGCGCGAGGCCGTCGAGCCTCAGAGGGGTCAACGAATCGCTCACGTAGGTTTGAGAGGCGGGGTTTTGTTGCTGAGGTGCTGCAAGTGAAAAATATACCAGTTTTGCAATCGGGTCGGCGCGAGGCTCGCTTTCACAAAGATCGTAATCGCGTGGCGTTCTCGGTTGAGCGTAGCGACTTCCCAGCCTCGCTCCTCTGCGGTTGCGAGATTGTCTTCGTTGTAGCGCTCAAAGAGTTCTTGGACGTTCCAGCGAGATTGCAGTGGGAAGAGGCGCGAGACCGGCTGGTGATACATCTCCTCTGCCGCGAATCCATAAATTTTTTCGGCGCCAGCATTAAACGAGAGCACGCTGCCATCTTCGCCACAAATCACAACGCCGTTGAGCAAAGGCGGCAAGGGGGCAGGCGTCTGCTCGGCGGCGATAGACTCTGCAAGCGGCATGGCTTCTTGCGTGAGCCAGTCTCGAAAGCGCCCCAGCATCCTGTCGCGGGTTGTCTCGTCCAGACGGCGCATCGCGACGAGGGTGTCTCCGATTTTCGGGAACAGTCTGGCGCGCATGTCGAGGATGTGGCGCATGTGCTGCGGTGTCATATATCCGAGTTCCTGCGCCAGCTCGAGAAAGCGCAGTCCTGGCCGCAGCTCTTGTTCCTCCAGCACACGGGCGACTTGCTCTGCTTGCATGAGGCGTGTCTGCAAGGCGATCTGTCCGACAGTGAGGGTGTGGCGTCGCTGAATCTCCAACGCCTCCAGCAACGTCTTTTCGCTGATTACCTGCTGTCGCACCAAAAACGTGCCAAAGTGTTCTTCGCTCATAACTCCTCCGCGGAAGTCCGACCGGCCATTATTTTTGTCAGTTTTGCCAGATTTATGTAACATACTGGCAAAGTGTTAGCCACGCAAGGAGGCTTGCATCTTCCGCACAATCTCTGCATGCGCGTGCTTGAAACTTGAATGTTATGACGCAAGTGCTACTTTCCGCGTCTTTTTCCAATTTCTGGAAAACTTTGCTTCCTTTTGAAAAAGATCTGTCACACCACAGCGCGTGACAGGCCCGACTGGTCAGGAGAACCCTATGGAAACAGTCCGTATTTTTGACACAACGCTTCGCGACGGCGAGCAGTCACCTGGTTGCTCCATGTCGGCGAAAGAGAAGTTGCTTATGGCGCGCCAGCTGGAGCGTCTGGGCGTCGACATCATCGAAGCCGGCTTTGCGGCGTCTTCACCCGGCGATTTCGAGAGTGTGCGTGAGATTGGGGAGAACATTGAGCGCGCCCGCGTGGTGTCGCTCTGTCGTGCCAACATCTCTGACATTGAGAAGGCGGTCGAAGCCCTTCGTGATGCCGGCAACTGGGGCATCCACACCTTCATCGCCTCGAGCCAACTGCACATGCAATACAAGCTGCAGATGAATGAGGAAGAGGTCTTAAAGCACGCCACGCGGGCCGTGGAGTTTGCGCGCAAGCACACCGAAAATGTTGAGTTCAGCGCAGAAGACGCCACGCGTAGCGAACCGGAGTTCTTGGTGAAGTTGTTCTCTGCCGTCGTGAAAGCGGGAGCCACAACCCTGAACGTACCTGACACCGTGGGTTACACTACACCTGACGAAATGTATGCGCTGATTTCACGGCTGCGCAACGAAGTCTACCACGCGGATCAGGTCGTCTTCTCCGTGCACTGCCACAACGACCTCGGCATGGGAGTCGCCAACTCGCTCGCCGCAGTCCGAGCCGGAGCACGTCAAATTGAGTGTACGATCAATGGGATCGGAGAGCGGGCCGGCAACGCGGCGATGGAAGAGATTGTGATGGCGCTCAACACACGCCAGCAGCACTTCGGCTTCACCACCAACATCAACACCGAGCAGCTCTATCCTACGAGTCGCTTACTGACTCAGATCACAGGAGTGGCCGTTCAACCCAACAAAGCGATTGTCGGCGCCAACGCCTTCGCTCACGAAGCGGGGATTCATCAACATGGCGTCCTGAAGAACGCGCTGACTTATGAGATCATGACGCCCCAGTCCGTCGGCATTCGACAGAGCCAGATCGTCCTCGGTAAGCATTCGGGGCGCCACGCCCTAGCAGAGCGCATCAAAGGGCTGGGCTTCGAGGTCAACGACGTAGAGTTGAATCACATCTTCCAAGAGTTCAAACGCCTCGCCGATGTGAAGCGCCAAGTCTTTGATGAAGACATTGAAGCGCTCATCACAGACAACGTCCGCAAACAAGATGACCGCTACGAGTTACAGCACCTGACAGTGACATCCGGCACGGTAGCTGTTCCTACGGCCACCGTAACCATGCGCGTCAAAGGAGAAATCGTGCGCAAAGCCAGCTTCGGCGACGGCCCAGTCGACGCGGCGCTCAACACCATCAAGGAAATCACGGGGCAACAATGCACTCTCACAGGGTATGTGGTCAAAGCGATCACAGGCGGGACCGACGCACAAGGGGAGGTCAGCGTCACTGTTGAGATGGAAGGTGTAACTGTAACCGGACGCGGTGCTCACACCGACATCGTAGTCGCCAGCGCGATTGCCTTCATTCACGCGCTCAATCGACTCCACGTCCGCACCGGGGTCATGAGCCTCGCCGCTCCTTACAAAGAAGCCGCCGCTGCCGTTTGATTGACTCTCTTCGACGGGCCGTTCCTAGCCCGTCCCACGCCCTTCCCGTCGCTTCCAGACGACTCATCACAAGCACATTCGGAGACCTCTTCCATGAAGACCTATCGGGAATATTCCAAAGAGTTTGAACCCAAGTGGCGTAGCTATTGGGACGAACACCACATCTTCCGCACGCCCAACCCAGGAGACGCAGACTTTGACGCAAACAAGCCCAAGTTTGTGGTGCTGGACATGTTCCCTTATCCCAGCGGCATTGGTCTGCATGTCGGGCACCCGCTCGGTTACATCGCTACGGATATCCTGAGTCGCTACAAGCGCATGCGTGGATTCAATGTCCTCTACTCCATGGGTTTTGATGCGTTTGGACTCCCCGCAGAACAGTTTGCGATCCAGACAGGCCAACACCCGCACATCACGACAGAGAACAACATCGCCAACATGCTCAGTCAACTGCAATTGCTCGGCTTGAGTCACGATCCTCAGCGGCGCTTTGCCACAACCGATCCAACGTACTATCGCTGGACACAATGGATCTTCCTGCAAATTTTCAACGCGTATTATGACCCCACAGAAGAGTGGACTGGCCCTGATGGATTCACGAATGTTGGCCGCGCTCGCCCAATTCGAGAGTTGGAGACGCGACTCCGCCGCGGTGATTGGCTTTTAGATGACGATGGCGTACCTCAACCACGGCCCCTGCTCCCCAATGGACGAAGAGCCCAGGAATCAGAATTGCGCGCAGCGGTCGACAAGGCGCGGCTCGCGTTTGTGGAAGAGAGCCCCGTCAACTGGTGCCCACAGCTCGGCACAGTTCTGTCGAACGAAGAGGTCACCAAGGAAGGTCGTAGCGAACGCGGCGACTATCCCGTGTTTCGGCGCCCCCTCCGACAGTGGAACCTGCGCATCACCTGCTACGCCGATCGCCTGCTCAAGGATCTGGAAGATGTCAACTGGCCGAACGGCGTCACCGAGATGCAGCGAGCTTGGATCGGGCGCAGTCAAGGCGCGCGGCTCGAATTCCCGGTGCAACTGGCCTCTGGCGCAGAAGAGCGGATTCCTGTTTTCACCACACGCCCTGATACGGTCTTTGGCGTCACTTACCTTGTCTTGGCCCCTGAGCATCCGCTTGTTGAGCAAGTCACCACTCCTGAACACTCGGAGCGCGTGGCAGAGTTCCGCAAGACAGCGAGCCGGATCAAATCAATGGAGGCTGGAGAAGAGCCCGAGAAAAACGGAGTACCGACAGGAGGATTTGCTGCGCACCCAATCACAGGAGAACCCGTCCCAATCTGGATTGGTGACTATGTGTTGATGGAATACGGGACCGGCGCGGTCATGGGGGTTCCGGGGCACGACGAACGCGACTTTGTGTTCGCCAAGAAATACAACCTGCCGCTGGTTCCTGTCATCGAACCCAGCCTTGACTGGCTCCGCGCGAACCGAAACCCAGAGCATGCCGACGCTCCAGAAGAACAGTTGCTGGCATTGTATCGCGAAGACATCACCCGCTTTCAGACCGCTTTCACGGGGGCAGGGGTCTGTTTCAATTCAGAGCACCACCAGCTGTCCATCAATGGTTTGCCAAACGAAGAAGCTAAGAAGATTGTGGGAGAGTGGATGGCAGAGCACGGCTTCGGGCGACCGCAAGTCCAATACAAATTACGCGATTGGCTCTTTAGTCGTCAGCGTTACTGGGGCGAGCCGTTCCCGATTGTGTTCGACATCGAAACCGAGCAACCGTATGCCATCGAAGAGACCCAGCTCCCCGTCGAGTTGCCCGAGCTTGACAACTTCGCCCCCAAAGGAAGTGACGACCCCGATTCGCCACCGGAACCGCCCTTGGGTCGCGCCAAGGACTGGGTCACTGTCCAAGGCATCATTCTCGCCGACCATCACGTCCGACTCGTCACACCTGCAGAAGCCGAACAGGGATTTGTGACATTAGGCGAGCAGCGCTATGCAGTCCGCACCTTCCGTCGAGATGTCAATTCAATGCCAAACTGGGCGGGTTCCTGCTGGTATTACCTGCGCTATTTCGACGCACAGAATCGCGACCAATTCGTGGCTCCTGAAACCGAACAATATTGGGCAACCGCCCCACGCGATGCCTCTTCGCGCAGCTGTGGCGCCATCGATCTCTATGTGGGCGGGACAGAGCACGCCGTCTTGCATCTGCTCTATTCGCGCTTCTGGCACAAAGTGCTCTATGACTTAGGCGAGGTCTCGACAAAAGAACCGTTCCAGCAATTGTTCAACCAAGGCATGATCACTGCCGACGCCTACAAAGACCACCGAGGACTCTATGTCGATGTTCATGACGTAGAGTTACGCAACGTCGGCAACCAGCAGCGGGCGTTCCACAAGCAGACGGGGGAAGCCCTAGAGATTGACCCCGGCAAAATGGGCAAACGCTACAAAAATGGGATCCCTCCCGAGGAAGTTTGTGAGGACTACACCACCGACACCTTTCGCTGCTATGAAATGTATTTGGGGCCTTTAGACGCAGGCAAGCCTTGGAAGCAGGAGTCGATCATCGGCATTCAGCGCTTCTTAGGCTCTGTGTGGAACCTACTTGACGCCGTGTCACCTGACAGCGAAGTTACAGTGTCACCGGAGCTGGAGCGCATGCTACACAAGACGATCCGCAAGGTGACAGAAGACATCGAACGACTCCGCATGAACACTGCGCTCGCGGCGTTGATCGAGTTGAAGAACGAACTCAACAAAGCCGAGAAAGTTCCTCACAGTTACGTCTTAACCTTAGCGCTACTCGTCTCGCCTTTCGCGCCGCATCTGGGGGAAGAGATGGTCTCACGGCTGGATGCCAAACAACACACGCAGCAGGGGTCTGTCTTGCGCTATGCGTGGCCGACTTTTGATCCAGAGAAGTGTGTGGAGGATGAAATTGAGGTGCCGCTGATGGTCAACGGCAAAAAGCGCGATGCCCTCATGGTTGCCGCAGACATCGCAGAGACCACGCTTCAGGAGTTGGCGCTCGCGAGTGAGAAAGTCCAAGCACACGTGCATGGCAAAACGCCAAAGCGAGTCGTCGTCGTGATGCAACCGACCCGTAAGCTTGTGAACATCGTAGTGTAAGTTACAGTTACAGGCGCCTCACAGGATGAAGCGCCGCCCTCTCTTTCTACGGTTTGAAGGCGACGACCTGCACCACGGCAGCGCGTCCGGTATGTAACCGCCCCTCCACCACATCTCGCTCCGTCTCCAGACCATGGCGAAACTCCAAACCGTCTAACTCTTCGCGCAGACCTTCCAATGTCATCGTCAGCTCAGGGACGGGGGGGCCTCCAGTTTTGAACTCCAGCTGCTTCGGGGTATAGGCTTCCAGCACAAAGGCGCCGCCTGATTTGAGACCGCTCACGACTTTTCGATGCAGCGGTCTGCGAATCTCAGGAGGCACATGAGCAAACACCGACACAATTACGTCCCAGCTTGCGGGTGCAATTTCGTAGTCCGCTAAATCTGCGGTCTCTGTGTGGATGGTCACGCCATTCTCTGCGGCCAGTGTCTTGGCTTTTTCGAGGCCCACGTGCGCGGAGTCGACGGAGTGGACCTCCATGCCCCTCTTTGCCAGAAAGACGCAGTTGCGCCCTTCCCCCGCCGCTAAGCTGAGCAGTCTCCCTTTCGGCAGCTGTTCAATGACACTCGCGATGAAGTCATTGGGCTTGGTGCCGTAGACGTATTCTTCGGTGTTGTAGCGTTCATTCCAAACGGTCATTCCCTGCTCCAATGTATTGGTAAAAAAGTCACGACTGGCCCAAAGAGGGGCGGTCGCGACGGAAGCGGTCGGTGTGCTTGATTCGGACTGTGCTCAACGTTCGCCTCTTTTTCGGCTGGCTGCGGGTTCTGCGCCGGAGGTGATTCAATCGCTCTTGGGGGCTTCCCAGCGCGCGCCTACTCTTCTCCCTGCCGTGACAACCGCAGCGCGTTCGTGAACGGCTGTCCGCCTTCGGCAGGCAAGATCGCGTTTTCTAAACGATTTTCATAGACCTTCAGCAGCGTCTCGCAATACTCGTCGAGGCGTTGTTGGCGCTTGGGCAGCTCTTCTGTGGCATAGTCTCGCCCTTCTGGCGCGGGCGCTAGCACTTGGTGAAACACAAAGCGCAGGGAGGCTTGCGGGTAATGAATCATGTAGAGCAGAAACGGTAGCGCGTTCCCGTCGCTCTGTTTGCGCTCATACAGCTTGAGGAACAGCCACACTAGATGGTAGTAGCTCACACCTCGCTGGGCTTGTCTTTGCACAAATTCGTGAATGGAGTTCATATACTTCTCTGCGTTGAAGCGCTGCTTCGCGCCTTGCTTCGCCGCGTGCTCTCCATAATACCGCGTAATTAAGATCGAAGAGATGAAGTAGCTCCACGCCTTACGGAACTCACTCAACGGGAACCGCTGGTGCTTGTGATCGGTCAGGAACTGCTCGGCGCATTCGGTGAGTACGCCGGCGGTTGACTGTGCCTGCTGCATCGATTTGAGCCGAAACTGAAAATTGCGCCGCAGCTGCTGTAAGCGCTGCACACGCTTATCTTCCAGCGGATCTACGGTCGCATCTTGCAGTGGGAGCGCAATCCAACGATGCAAGCCGAGCAAGGCTTCCCAGAGCTTCAGATAGATCGAGTTGGCGTACATCTCTTGTAGCTCACGATGCTCGGCTTTCCACTCGCTGACAGGTCGTTCGTGCGAGAGCAGCTTCATCAACCGCAGCGAGAACTGCTGCTGCTCTTTCTTCAGCTCTGTCGTCAAGTTGGCCTCTGGCAGCAGGAACACAAGCGCCTTGCGCTCTTGCCGTAGCTGCTGCAGCCGCGCCGTAATCTGGGGAAGCAGCTCTTTGCGCTCCCAGTCTTGCTCGTCGTTCTCCAGCTTCTGCGCAATCTCTTCAACAAAGCCGATCAGCGCGACGATCTCTTCCAGCTTATTGGACACCGAGCGCAGATAATGCGCGGGGTCTTCGGTTTCAAAGCGCCGATATCCTTTCAGCTCATGCGGGAGAACAAAGTGCAGTTGCTTGTCGAGTTTGCGCAGCTCTGTGACCGCGCGAAGCAGCACTCGTTGAGAATCTTGCCGGAACGCCTCAATAAAATCTTCAAAGGCGCGCTCAATCACGGCTTGTTGCGCGGGCTTGAGTTCTTGTTTCTCCCACTGCTGCAACCACTGCTGCGTGAGCTGCTCGCGCACTTGGGAGCCTTGCTTCTTGAGCGACATGCGATATTGCTTCGCGAAGGTGGCGCACTCTTGTTTCCAGCCTTCGGAGGGCACGTCTTGCGTGCGCAAGATGTCGAGCTTTTCGGGCATCCCTGCGCTCACGCGGGCTTCCTCTTGGGTTCCGCCCTGCTGGTAAAACTCCATGGGCAACACGCTCTCATTGAGATAAATCTCGCCAATCAGCTTTGAAAACAGCGTGCGTGTGGTGTTGATGACCTCCTCACTCGTCCGAATGGCGTCGGGCAAGATGACCGTCGCGGTATACACGCGAGAGGTCTCGTTGAACGCTAGGCGAGAGGCGGGGAGCGGGACTTTGCCTTGTAGGCCAAGGCCGGTCTCGGCTTCAAACTCGCTGACTGTCACAAAACGAACTTGGTGATTGGGATCGCGTAGGCGGAGATCGAGAGTGGCCGAAAACTCTAAAATGGACGGGATCAGGTGCTTGAGAAGCGCGGTCGCTCTCTCGGGGAGTCGAGGCGAGAAGCTGAGATTTTGCAGCACGAACTCCTTGTCGAAAGGACGCTCGGCTTTTTGGCGGTCGTATTCCTCGATTTGTTGTTCCAGCAGGTTGAGGTTGTCTTTCCTACGGAACCGTTCTTCAAAAAATTCTTCGCTGAATCCGACAGCCATGCGGTCAATCAAAAGAAAGAATTAGTGCTTGCGCACAGTCGCGATGTCGCTATTCCAGTGGCGGAGTTCGCGGGGGCCTTCAAGTGTCATTTTCAGGTGAATCAGCTCAGCGAATTGCTTGCTGTCGATTTCTACGTCTGGGTAACGACGTCGGAGATAGCCCCATAGATTCAGGAAATTTTCTTCCTTTTTCTTCTCGTTTTCGAGTCGCCGCTCTTCTGGCAGCTCCACTTCGGAATGGTATCGCATGTGCTTTCTCGTGAAAAAATCTTTCAACAACGATCGTAGCCCTGATCCAGCGAGGACAGCGCGAAACGTGAACGTAACTTTCAGTCTTCCAATATCTGCAAACGGCTTGCCCATCCGACAAACCGCGCTGCACATTTCTCACAAGTTATTGATTTTTGAAGACTTAATTCTTCTTAATTGATATTGACCAGCACATTCCCTTGAACCGTCACTGCGGAAAGCCCCGAGTCCACACCATCTCGTGATCTGGCTCGATTTCTCCTTGCAGTGATTCTTCAGACTGTTCTTTCCCAGCCGGCTTGGTTCCATGACGAATGCTCAACGCCCCCGCCTTGTGCTCAAGGTGGGCACCAATGTGTTGCAACGCCCCAATGCGCAACTTGATTACAATCTGATTCACGAGCTGTCCGCGACGATTGCTCAGCTACGCCAGCGAGGATATGACGTCTTGTTTGTAAGCTCTGGTTCCATTGGGGCGGGCCGAGAGCGCTGTAGACATCTCTCTGTCGACTCGCCCCAGTCTTCTGCGCAAGGACGCAAAGCGCTGGGTTTGCAGCAAATGCTAGCGGCGATCGGACAAGTTCGGTTGATGCAGATTTACTCTGAGTTTTTTCAGGAGCATCAAATTCTGGTGGCGCAGATGCTCTTGACCCGCAACGATTTTGCCCATCGCGCCGCTTATCTCAACATTCGCAACACGGTCGAACAAACACTGCGGGCCGGGGTTCTCCCCATCATCAATGAGAATGATGTCGTCTCTACCGCAGAACTCGCCCCGACTTTTGGCGACAATGATCAACTCGCCGTCTATGTCGCGGCGCTGGCAGGGGCCGAGCGCTTGTTTTTTCTGACCAGCGCCCCTGGGGTGCTCAAAGCCGAGATGAGCGCAGAGGGTCTCCCCCACGATGTGATCATCCCTGAGGTCTGGCAAGTGGATTCAGAGTTATTGCGACTCTGTCAGCGACCTAGCACCAGCGCAGGACGAGGTGGCATGGAGAGCAAAGTGCTCGCAGCAGGCAAAGCGATGTCGTTTGGAATTCATGCTCACATCGCAGCAGGCAAGCAACCCGACGTTGTGCCACGGATCCTCGCTGGTGAACGCATCGGGACTCACTTCGTCGCGAACGACAAACCTGTGAGAGGCTACCGACAGTGGCTCGCTGCCGGAGCGCTGAGTCAGGGAGATTTGATCGTCGACGCCGGAGCGGAAGACGCGCTGCGGTATCGCAAAAAGAGCCTGCTGCTCTCCGGAGTTTGTGAAGTGCGTGGCGATTTTGAGGGACAAGTGCCTGTCAATATCCGGAACCTACAGGGAGAGTTGCTCGGCGTCGGAACCGTCGCTAGCTCTGCACAGACCCTGCGTCACTTGCTTCAATCGCAAGACGTGTCTCGTCAAAACAAAGCGATTGTGAACCGTGATGACCTCTTTTTGACGGGGGGGCACTCCGTATGAGCGCGCCTCGCTGCCGTATCGAAAAGTTGGTTTTTGGTGGCGCAGGTCTGGCGCGGATGGATGGCAAAGTGGTTTTTGTATACGGCGCTTTTCCAGACGAAACTGTAGAGATTGAATATGTGCGGCAACAGCGAGACTTCTTAGAAGCGCGAGTCCTCAACGTGCTCGAGGCATCCCCGCAGCGAGTGGCTCCTATCGAGACGCACTGCTTTGCCTGCAGCCCTTGGCAAGAGCTCAACTATGAAGCCGAAAAGGATTGGAAGCGCGCCATCACCCAAGAGACGCTGAAGCGTCAGACCACGCTTTGCAAAGAGGAGCTGACAATCGCACATGATCCTCGTCGTCTCGGCTATCGCAATCGCCTCGAATACCACTTCGCTCAACACGACCAACAGCTATGGTTCGCATTGCATGAACCTAGCACGCAGCGAGCAGTCCCCATTGAGTTTTGTCAGCTCGGGCTGCCGGCTTTGCAGCAAGCCTCTCTTGAGCTATTGCCGCTGCTGCGCGAAGCTCATTTACGTCCTGCAGAGCTGCAACGCCTGACCTTACGCGGAAATCGGCACGGACAGGTTCACGCGTTTCTCTCTCTTTCTCCTGCAGCCCAGCAGCGCCTAGGCCGACATCAAGCCCACTGGCCTGACACCACATTTGAGCTATTTCTGCTCGATCTCGACAAATCGCTCTCTCCCCAGACGCTGCCCCAGACACAGCTCACGGAGTCCTTGTCAGGGCACTCCGTCGCGTTTGGAGGCTTGGGTTTCTTTCAGGTCAATCCTTGGATGTTGGATCAACTTCTGACGTACTTGAGGCCGTTCGTGGCAGGGCGGGACATTTTGGATTTTTACGGAGGGGTCGGGACGCTGAGTTGCCCATTTGCTACAGACATTCACTCTTGTGTGATTGTTGAGAGCCACCCTGAAGCGTGCTTCTTCGCTGAACGCAACGTCAGAGAATGGCCTCGCTTTGAAGTTCAGCACTCCAAGGCCGAGCGGGCCCTTTCGCTGTTAGGATCCTCCCAAACGGTGATCGTGAATCCTCCACGAGCGGGCTTACAGGCAAAGGTTTGCAAACGTCTTGGGGAGGTCCAGCCTGAGTCGATCATCTACTTGTCGTGCAATGTCACGACGTGCGCACGCGACCTGCGGGTTTTGCAAACGCACTATGACTTGGTGGACCAGCGCATTTTCAACTTTTTCCCAGCGACGCCTCACATTGAGCTACTGACGATTCTGAAGCGGAGAGGAGGCCCTGTTCCGTGAGGAGGGATTCTTCGGGCAGCATCTTGGCCTCGTCAAGGCGGTTTCGATTTCCCCCGGACAGCCTCGAAAAATTGGGGAGGGGTGATCACGCCGGGGTTTTCTGCTCGAAGAATCCTTTACGAGGGCGCTATCCGGCTTGTTGGTGCGGATTGCGCTGATCTGCGTGAAAGCGCTGATAGGCGACGTAGTTTTCTTTGCCCATAAAACGCTTTGCAAGGGAAGGGTGAACGTTGAGGATGTTGACGACAATCAGACCATCTAAGGCGTTGGCAAAGTCGCGGTCTACATTGAAACTGAGAAATTGCGCTCCCAAGCGCAGATAGTGGCGCACCAACACGGGGACGCCTTTGTTGTCCTTCTCAATTTCAGCGATGAGATTGCTCACTTCGTCTAAGTCTTTGGGAGTCGTGCGGGCATTCCCGCGAGCCAGCATCGCTTTCGGGCTTCGATACGGTGTACGCGCCTTCACAAACTCCGCCATTTTGCGGTCATAGTGGTTGTTTTTCAGATAGCGCAGCAGCAGATCCCGCGACGTAGAAGAGTAGCTCTGGCTGATGCTGACGGGGCCGAACAAATTGACGTAGCGAGGATTGCGCGCGATGAATTCGCCGATGCCGCGCCACAACAGCGAAAGAGACGCAGGTTGGCGCTGATACTCCGGATGAATGAAGGAGCGCCCCATTTCAATCGCTGGATTGATCTGCATCAAGAAGCGCTGTTTCAGTTCAAACAAAGAGTGCGTGTAGAGTCCCTCCAGCCCAGAGACCGTCGTAATTTTGTCAGAGAGCCCCAAGCGGTAGCCTCCCGCCAGTTCTTGCTTTGTCTTGTTCCAGAGAAACAGGTGGAGGTACGACGCGTCGTAATTGTCTAAGTCTAGGGCTTTGCCGGAACCTTCTTCCACGTCACGAAAGGCGATCTCTCGCAACCGCCCAATTTCTCGCATCAAATAGTCAATCTGCGTGAAGTTCGCGTAGCCGACTAAAAACTCCTCATTATCGACGAGAATCTGCTCCGCCGGTAAGGCTTCGACTTCTCGGAGCAGCTCGCTCTTGGGGAAGGGCGCGGCGATGGGTTGCTGTCGATTTTTGTTTTGTCGCAGCAACTTGGGCAACGGCATCAGCTTTTTGTGTCTGCGGTGCCGCAAGAAGTAAGAGTTGAAGCGCAGATGCTGAATGAGCGTGGTGTCGTTCTCAAAATCTACGAGACGTTTGAAAGGAATCGGCTTGCCCACAAAAACTTCGATGGCGCTGTCTTGTTTATTGAACAGTTCCCGAACCAGCAGAGCAGTTCGGCAGCGTGGATGGATGAGTCCGAGCAAATGAAACAATGTGCTGTTGTGTCCACGGAAATACATCGGCAACACGGCGGCTTTCGTCATCCGAATTAACGTAGCGACGTGTGGAGTCCATTCGGAGTCTGTGATTTGCATTGTCTTCCACTGCAAATGTGAGACTTCTCCGGCGGGGAAGATCACGAGGGCCCCTCCGTTACGGACGTAGCGTACCGCTTCGCGCAGAGTGCGGCTGTTCGCACCGCTGGACTCTTTGACGCCAAAGGGGTCTACGGGATAGAGCCATGGGCGCATTTCGGGCACGTAGTTGATCATATAATTCGCCATCATGCGAAAATCGGGGCGAACTTGCTTGAGCAGCATGCCTAATAGGACGCCCTCCAGTCCGCCGAAGGGATGGTTTGCGACGATCACCAACGGGCCTTCCGAGGGGATACGCTGAAAGTCTTCTTCTGAAATTTGAGGTTCGATGCGCAGGGAATGCAGGCAGGTCTCAAAGAAATTCTCTGCATTAACGGCACTTCCTAACCGTGCATACTCGGCATTGAGGCGATCAATGCTGGTGAGTCGTTCGGCAAGACCGGCGCTCCAGTGTAGCGATTCTGGCAGTAGCCGCTTCAGGTTGATGAGTTTTCCTTCAGAGGCGGCGTTTTGTTCGTCGTGTTGAAACATGTTTCTTTCCCTGGGTGGTGCCGCTTCGAGCGCCAAAGATCTGGGCAGAGGTAGGAGCGGCAGGTCAGAATTGTTGAGAGGTAGAGTGGGTGCTTACAAGGATTGCTCGATTGTCTGCAGGGCTTGTTCCGTTTCTTCGGCAGAGAGGGCTCCTTCTTTGAAGAATAGCACCTTCCCTTGAGGATCAACCACGATAATTGCCGAGCTATCGGATTGAAGTTCCCACGTTTCACGGACTTTCCCGTCGTCATCTAAGACAAAAGAGGCGACTTGATACTTCCGTTGGCGCTCTTCGATGGTGTCACGCACAATGCCGGAGGTTCCGAATATTGCGTCGTCAAGGTTCACAATCGTCACAGTTTGGTGTGGATTGCCGGGTCGGACATCGAATTGCTTTTCGACTAGGCGATCCATGAAGGTTTCATTGAGTTCGGCAGCGGATTGCGTTCCGGCGATATGATAGATGGTGAAAACTTTGCCACGCAGATCTTGGCTAGACCAAGTTTTGTAGGAGATGTCGTCTCCTTTCAGCTGCGTCTGCCCATAATCTGAGATCGTCACACTGGGGAGTGTTTGGCCGACTTGTACACGTGCAGCCCACGCATTCCCAGCCATCAGTAACGCGCTCAAGGTCCCTGCCACAAATGTCTTACACGCAATGGATGCTTTCATAGCGTTTGCTTGGTTTAGAGGTTAAAGAGATCGAGGTAGCGGTGCTAACGCATTCAAAAATATGTCAAAACATCGCTGCCATGTCCAACGCAGGGAGCTTTGATACACCTTTTGACGATCTAATTGCAACGCATCTAAACACGCTTGTTGTAAATTTTCGTTGATCACTCCGTCTTCTCCAGGAACCAGCACATCTTTAGGTCCAGGAACAGGGAACGCGGCCACCGGAGTTCCTGACGCGATAGATTCCAAGAGGACATTTCCAAAGGTATCTGTGCGGGAGGGAAACACAAAGACGTCAGCTTCGGCATAAAATTCCGCGAGTTCTTCCCCAAACTTGTAGCCCATCCACTTTGCCTCTGGATATTTCTGTTCGAGTTCACTTCGTGCTGGGCCATCCCCCACCATGACTTTGGTTCCTGGCAGCTCGAGGCTCAAGAACGCCTCTACATTTTTCTCGACGGCGATACGCCCCGCATACAGCCAGTATGGGCGCTCTCCTAAATCCATGTTGCGTTCACGCGGTCGAAATATTGTGTGTTCGACGCCTCGATTCCAGATCACCGTGTTATGGTGAATATTCCACTCCGTGAGTACGCCGCGCATGGTTTCTGTGGGGACTAAAACGCGTTCTGCTGGGCCGTGGAACCAACGAATAAAGGCATATCCCCATGGCAGTGGAACCGGCGCACGCTCACGGATGTATTCTGGAAAGCGCGTGTGGTAGCTCGTGGTGAATGGCAACTTTTGACGGGCAAACCACCAGCGGGCAAAGCTGCCTAAAGTCCCTTCCGTTGCGATGTGGACGGCCTCTGGGCCAAATGCGCGCAACGTTTCGAGCATCCGCCATGGCGTCGTCGCGAGCTTGATCTCAGGATAGGTGGGTAACGGAACCGTCGGGAACGGCTCTGGCTGCACAACCAACACTTCATGCCCTTGGTTGTTTCCCATCTCTGCCATGTTAGAGAGCGTTCGCACGACCCCGTTGACTTGGGGAAACCAAGCGTCAGTAATTATCGCAAATTTCATGAGGGTCTTATTCAGATTTAGGAGGAGACCGTCTCTACGGCAGGTTTCTTGGCGGGTTCTGTTTCAGAAAACTCTTCTTGCGCGAAGAGATCAAGATTGAGGTCATTCAGATTATCGAATTCGTGCCACTGTATAATTTTAAACTCGCCTTCATAGGTCTCTACAAGAGCCGTACACGACTCCACCCAGTCCCCATCATTCATGTAAAGCACGTCTCCAATTTGACGAATTTCTGGCGTGTGAATGTGTCCACAAACCACACCATCGTACCCTTGCTTAGCGCAGTAGGTCGCGAGGTTTGTTTCAAACTGAAAAATAAAGTTTGTCGCTTTTTTGACGTTTGCTTTGAGATATCGGCTCACCGGCCAATAGGAGAAGCCTAACGTTCGTCGGATTGTATTGATCCAACGATTCAGCGCGAGCGCAAAATCGTAAGCATGGTCTCCTAAGACATAGAGCCAGCGGTTCAGGTTCCCAATGCCATCAAACAGGTCTCCGTGCACAATCAAATATTTTTTACCATCTATCCCTTCATGAATGGTTTCGTTCACAATGCTAATGTTGCCAAACTGCAAATCGAAATTCATCCACTTACGGAGCATCTCATCGTGGTTCCCAACTATGTATAGCACCTTGGTTCCTCGTTTTGCCTTGGTGAGGACACGGCGAATCACATTGGAGTGCTCTTGAGGCCAGTACACTTTTCTTTTGAGTTTCCACACATCAATAATATCCCCAACCAGATATAGCCGCTCGCACTCATTGTGCTTGAGAAAGTGGCAAAGTTGGTTGGCCTGTGTTCCTTTGGAACCCAAATGAATGTCAGAAATGAAGATGGCTCGGTAATGATGCTTCATTAATCGTCTCCACAGGGGTGTGTTAATTTTTAGGAGATTATTAGGTTTTTGTTCAGGAATTGTGAGCAAGCCCAAAATTTTGGACTTTGAGGCAACAGATGGAAAAAAAACAACCCGATCTGCTCGTCGTCGGTGGCGGCCCAGCGGGGCTTTCGTTGGGGATCATGTGTGCAAGAGCTGGGTTGCGCACTGTAGTAGTGGAAAAAAAGTGCTACCCCGTCTCCAAACCGTGTGGGGAGGGATTGATGCCTCGTGGTGTTGCATGTTTGAGGCAAATCGTACCACAAGAGTTCATCCCTTCTAGCGGTATTCACTCGTTTCGTGGGATACGCTACATCTCGCCGATGGGGAATCGGGCTACGGGCTATTTTCCCAAAGGAGAAGGGTGGGGAATCGAGCGGACAGTCCTTTCAGAGATGTTGCTAAGGACAGCAGAGCAGGAGGAGAGATTAACCCTACTGCAAAATTCTGAGGCACAGTTGGTTGGGACGCCTCATGCTCCTCAAGTTCATGTTGGCGACCAAGTCTTTTGGCCTCAAATATTGGTTGGAGCAGATGGGCTTCATTCGAAGGTGCGAAGATGGGCTGGCTTAGACGGTTCAAAATCTGACTTGCAACGCTGGGGGCTCCAACAGCACTTATACACTCAGCCGTGGTCTAATTTAGTAGAGGTGTATTGGAACGATCAAATGGAAGCGTATATCACGCCGGTTAGCCCTCACAAAGTTGGGGTTGCGTTTTTAAGTAGGAAAGGGGCTTTGCCCCAACACAAGGGGAGACTACTTATTCACTCGATTTTGGAGGATTTTCCAGAGTTGAAAGAGAAGTTAGGGCAGCAATCCGCAGAGGAAAGTTTTCAGGGAATTGGTCCGTTGCATCAGAAAGTCAAAGGTATTGTGCACGGGAGAGTCCTTCTCTTTGGCGATGCTGCTGGGTACCTTGATGCGATCACGGGAGAGGGTATCAGCAACGCATTGGAACAAGCATTGCAGCTAGCTAGTATTCTAGGGAAATGTTTTTGTAAGGGTGTTTGGCAGCGCCACTACACAAGTATTCATCGAGGTGGATACTATGAATACGCTTTGTTCGTGCGACTGGTTCTTATGCTGCACCAACAAAAAATTTTTAGGGAGTCATTCATTCGACTCTCTAAATCACTGCCGATAATGGATCAGGCGCTCACAATTAGAAACAGGAGATAAGATGCTTGAAACGTACTTAGAACTTCTGAGAGAAGAGATCACATTTTGTGGGGAGAGAATCGGGAAGGAAAATCGGGATCGGACGGGAAGTTTGAAGAGAGAAGCTTATATTGATTTACTTGGAGCGGAGGCGCTTTGAGGGCGCCTTTCTTTCGCTCAGGCGGCTTCAGTTTTTGAAGCTTTTGCTATTTCCACGATTTGTTTAAATTTTTCAGGGTTTTCATAGGCTATCGCGGCTAACGCTTTACGGTCTAAGTCAATGTTTGCTTTCTTCGACAAGAAGATGAATTCGCTGTAACTTAGCCCGTTCTCTCTTGCGGCGGCGTTGATGCGTGTTACCCAGAGTTGTCGATAGTCGCGTTTTCGGACTTTGCGGTCACGATACGCGTATTCTCGGGATCGTTCTACGGCGTCTTTGACCGTTCTCCATAAGCGACTCCGTCCTCCTCGATATCCTTTCGCCGCTTTGAAGTATGCTTTTTTCTTTTTTTTGGCGTGTACTGCTCGTTTGATTCTTGCCACGTTCTCCTCTCACTTACTGTAGGGTAGCAGTGCTTCGACCAATTTTTGGTCTGCGTCTACTACATGTGTTTTTTGCCGGAGTACTCTTTTCGCATCCGCAGTTCTTTTTCGCATCCCGTGCCTCAGATAGGCACGCTTTCTCTTAAATTTACCAGAACCTGTAACCTTGAAGCGCTTGGCTCCCCCCTTGTGGGTTTTCATCTTGCTCATGTTCAGCTCACTTTTTCTTTTTTGGTGGCGCAAGTACGATAAACATTGATCGTCCTTCACTACGGAGAGGTTGTTCGACCACTCCTTGTTCTCCGATGGTTTCTTGAAACTTTTCTATTAGGGCTTTGCCCAAGTCTTTGTGTGCCATTTCTCTCCCCATGAAGACGACGTTGACTTTTACTTTGTCTCCGTCTTCTAGGAAGCGTAGGGTGTTGCGCACCTTAAATTGAAAATCGTGTTCTTCAATTTTGGGGCGCAGCTTTATTTCTTTGACTTGGATTGTCTTTTGGTGTGCTTTTGCTTGGTGTTGCCGTTTACTCTGCTGATATTTGAACTTTCCGTAGTCCATCAGTCGGCAGACTGGCGGGTCAGCCTTGGGGGACACTTCCACCAGATCAAGGCCATCTTCTCTCGCTTTCGCCAAAGCGTCAGAGATATTTACAATGCCGACTTGCTGGCCTTCTCCATCGATCAGTCTTACCGCCGGGGTCTTGATCTGTTCGTTGATTCGTGCAGAGTCTTCTTGCTTTACAGTTGGCTTAGATCTTCTAATTCCTATGGCTGGCCTTGTCTGCTGGATAGTTGGTGGTAGGCGCGGTCGGGATTGAACCGACGACCCCTACCGTGTCGGGGTAGTGCTCTCCCACTGAGCTACGCGCCTAGAATCTTCTCTCTTTTTTGAGTTTGGCATCGACCGACTCTTCCACCGGATTTCTCAGGCAGTACCATAGGCGCACAGGGTCTTAACTTCTGTGTTCGGGATGGTAACAGGTGTTTCCCCCTGGCCAGAGACACCAAACTCAA
>CBFIJD010000014.1:0-7549 GCA_965662845.1 uncultured bacterium
ATGAGCCCGTCAGGGGCTTCAGGATTCGGGATGAGCTGTTGTCTCCCGCAATCGACGACCAAATCTAGCGTCTCCAAGACGAGCTGCCCTAACAACAGAGGGGCTCCTTCGGGTTTGGCGATGCAGTCGAAGACACTGTCTCGATCCCCGATTTGCACGCGCAATTCTCCGTACATTTGCCGCTTTTGTTTGCTCCCATCCGATAAGGTGACGAGGACCTCCCGTGTTTTGGGCAGACCAAGCTGCTCAATCACGGACAACGGCAAGCCAATGGCTCTCGCTCCGGTGTCAACGATCATCTCTTGTTCGCTTTGGCGTACACGATCCACCGATATGGTCTGATCTTCTAAACGAGTTATATCTCGGTTGTTGATCAAAATGGCTTTGGTGCGTACTTGTCCCATGGTTCTCCTTTGGTACATTTCAATAATCTTCGTACAGCATGAGCCCGTCAGGGGCTTCAGGATTCGGGATGAGCTGTTGTCTCCTGCAATCAACGACTAAGTCTAGCATTTCCAAGACGAGCGGCCCCAGCCGCAAAAATGCGCCTGCGAGCTGGGCGATGCAATCCAAAACGCGGCCTCGATAAAAACGGGCTGCCCAGAGAGGCTCCAGCAGCAAAATCTTGAATCTGTCTGACAAATTTTGAATGATGCAGAGTGCTCCACGACCCTCTGCGCTTTGCCACATCATTCTCTGAGACTGCTCATGCCTGCTTCGCTCACTTCCACTCTGCTCGTCTCTTCTCCCGCCATTCCAGCCGATCTCCCCCAAGCCTACCGAGTCTTTTACCGCGAGTTGTTGGCGGTGGTTCCTGCCGAACGCATCTTCACCGACCCGCTAAAGTGCCTCGCTTACGGTACCGACGCGAGCTTCTATCGCTTGATCCCTAAGCTGGTGGTGAAGGTGCAGAGCGAGGAGGAGGTCTCTTCCCTGTTGCGCCTGAGCAAGAAACACCGCCTGCCGGTCACCTTTCGCGCCGCAGGAACCAGCCTCTCAGGGCAAGCGATCACAGACTCCATTTTGGTGGTGCTCGCAGGGGGTTGGCGCAAGGCGGAAGTCAAAGCGAACGGTGAGCGCATCCAACTACAGCCTGGGGTGATCGGTAGCCACGCCAATCAGCTCCTTGCTCCTTACGGACGCAAGATTGGCCCTGACCCCGCCTCGCTCAACGCAGCGATGATTGGGGGCATCGCCGCAAACAACGCCAGTGGGATGTGTTGTGGTGTCAACTTCAACAGCTACCGCACGTTGCACAGCTTGCGTGTCATCTTGGGGGACGGCGCCATCCTAGATACTGACGATCAAGCAGCTCGCGAACGCTTCGCGCGCACCCACAAAGCGCTGCTCTCCACCCTCGCCGACTACGCCGAGCGGGTCCGCCAGCACCCAACGCTCCCCGACCGCATCCGCCACAAGTACAAAATCAAGAACACCACGGGCTACAGCCTCAACGCGCTGATTGACTTTGAAGATCCCATCGACATCCTCGCGCACCTGATGATTGGTTCCGAGGGCACGCTCGGCTTCATCGCCGAGATCACGTATCGCACGGTGGCCGAAACCGCCCACAAAGGCACCGCGATGGTGCTCTTCCCAACGATGATCGCCGCGTGTGAAGCCGTCGCTGACCTCAAAGCCGCTCCTGTAGACGCCGTTGAGCTGTTAGATCGTGCGAGTTTACGCTCTGTGGCCGAGCAAGAGGGAGCCCCAGCGCAGCTCCGAAGCCTGCCGGAAAACGCGAGCGCCTTGCTCATCGAATGTGGCGCGGCGACATCAACTGAGCGTGACGCGAAGGTGCAACAAGTTGAGGAGATTTTGGCGACGCACCACTTGCTCTCTCCGTCGGAGTTTACGCAAGAACCCGCGCAAGCGGCAAAATACTGGAAGATTCGCAAGGGGCTGTTCCCCTCGGTCGGAAATGTGCGCAAGGCGGGCACAACGGTCATCATCGAAGATTTCGCCGTCCCCACGGAGCGCCTCGCCGAAGCGGTCACCGACCTGCGGCAGCTCTTTGAGAAGTATGAGTATCGCGAGGCGATCATGTTCGGACACGCCCTCGAAGGGAACCTGCACTTCTGCTTCACGCAAGATTTCAACGTGCCTGCTGAGGTCACACGCTACGAAAACCTGATGGAAGAGGTCTGCTGCCTGCTGATCGACAAGTATGATGGTTCGCTCAAAGCCGAGCATGGCACCGGACGCAACATGGCCCCCTTTGTCGAGAAAGAGTGGGGTCGCGACGCGTATGAGCTGATGGAAGCGCTCAAGGAGCTGTTCGACCCGCACAACCTCCTCAACCCTGGAGTGATCCTGAACGCCGACCCCCACGCGCACCTCAAGCACCTTAAGCCGCTGCCCATCGCGGACCCGATTGTGGATAAGTGCATCGAGTGTGGCTTCTGTGAGCCGCAGTGCCCTTCCCGTGATCTAACGCTGACTCCCCGACAGCGCATCACCGCGTGGCGTGAGATGGCTCAGTTGGAACGCGACAACAGCGACGCCCCTCGCTTGCGCGAACTCCGCGACGCCTATCGCTACGACGGCGAAGAGACCTGCGCCACCGACGGCTTGTGCGCTACGAGTTGTCCTGTCCAAATCGACACGGGCAAGCTCGTGAAGCAGCTGCGGCATGATCAGCAGTCTCGCTTCGCGAGCTGGGCAGCGTCTCTCTGTGAGCGTAAGTTTGGGTTCGCCACACAAGCGGCGCGGTTTGGATTGGGCTTCGCAGATAAGATGCATGGAGTGCTCGGGACGAAGCTGATGACCCAGCTGGCCACGACTGCGCGCAAGGTGAGCGGGAACCGGCTCCCCCAATGGAACGCCCACTTCCCAACTGCCGCGCCCCCCATCGCTTGGCAACTGCACGCCGAGACCTCACAAGAGTCGGTGGTTTATTTCCCAAGCTGCATTTGTCGAATGATGGGGCCTGAGCGGGGGAGTCAGCAGCTGTCGCATCCACAAGTGGTGCAGGCCGTCTTGGAGCGGGCGGGATTCTCGGTCGTGCACCCGGCGTTTGGAGAGGAGCTGTGCTGCGGGGTTGCCTTCGACAGCAAGGGGTTTCGAGAGCAGGCGCAGCGCAAGACACGGCAGCTGGATGAGGTGCTGCGAGAAGCCTCGCGCGAAGGTGAGTTGCCGATTCTTACGGAGACGAGCCCGTGCGCGCTGCGCATGAAGCAAGAGCTTTCTGCCGACTTGCGGCTGTTTGATCCTGTTGATTTTGTGCACGAATTTTTGTTGGGACGCCTACAATTTCTGCCACTGGCAGAGCCTGTCGTGATTCACCCAACGTGCAGCAACCAGAAAGCGGGTCAGGTCGAGCGCATGCGTCAGATCGCCGCTAAGTGCGCCAGTGAGGTCATTGTGCCCCACACGATCACCTGCTGTGGCGTGGCTGGCGACCGCGCGATGACTCATCCAGAGTTGACGAACTCCGCGCTCGCGGCGCTGCAAGATCAGGTGCCTTACAACTGCAGCACCGGCGTCTCGAACAGCCGCACCTGCGAGATCGGGCTCTCCATGAACAGCAACTTGCGCTACGAGTCGCTGTTCCACTTGCTGCACAAAGCGACTCGCTCGTGATCGTCAGTGCTGTTCGTCTGCCTTGACGGATTGCAGGAAGTCAAAGGCACACATGGCGAAGGTGATCCCGCACACGATGATCAAGTCTGCGCGGGGAACATGATAGAGCAGCACCCCCAAGAAGGCGCCTAACAGCCCCACGCCTAAAATGGCTAGAATAAATCTCATTGCTTCTCCTCTGCTAGCGTTGAGTCTCCATGAACGGTCGCGACGAGCCACCGCGCTGTGCGCAGCAACCTCGCGTCCCCGCCCCTCCTCCCGACCAGTTGTACGCCCATGGGCAAGCCGGCTCCGTTTTGAAACAGGGGGAGCGTCACCACGGGCAAACCACACAAACTCCACAAGTCCTGAAACGCCGTCACCTCGGGCGCTGTGTCGCTACGTTTGGGGACGTTCCCTGCGGTAGCGGGCACGACCAGCGCGTCGCACCGCGCGAAGACTTCATCCAGCCCGGCGCGCAAGACGGGGATCCAATCCTTGGCTTCCAGATATTGCCGAGCGCGAACCTCTTCGCCCTGTCGCAGCGCCTGCTGCACCTGCGGGCCCAAGGAGTCCAAGCCTCTCGCGGCGTAATGTCGTAGCGTCCGCGACATCTCTGCGCGCAGGAGGCACGCTTGAGACGCCAACCCTTCACGGAACAGCTCTGGTAGCTCTAAGCGAAACGCCTGCTCTGCCAGCACGCTCTCCAGCTCTTGCAGCGCGGTGTGGGTGTCGGCGTCGGCTTGGTCGGCGAAAGGCAGATCGACAAACGCCAGCGTCGGTTTGACGGGCACAGGGCCGCTCGCGATGTCGAACAGCCGCGGCGGCGGCGCCAGCGCGGTCGTCTCGTCAAGAGGGTCGTAGCCCCACAAGACATCTCCTAACAGCGCCAAGTCTTCGAGGGAGCGGGCACACCACGCGATGGTGTCCAAGCTCGGCGCCAGCGGCAGGACTCCACGGCGTGACACCGCTCCCGTGCTGGGACGGAAACCGTATACGCCGCCCAGTGACGCAGGACGCAGCAGCGAACCAACGCCTTCGAGACCAAGCCCAAGCAGCGCCACACCTGAGGCGACCGCCGCGACGGCGCCAGCCTCTGACGAGCCCAGATGATGCTCCTCGCTCTGCGGGTGAGCCGTAGCGGGGACGTCTCGGAAGCCTAACTCTGCGGTAGCGGTCTTGCCTACCAGCAGCGCACCCGCCGAACGCAGCCGCTCGACAACCGCGGCATCGCGCTCCGGTTGGCGGTCTGTGTCCTGCAGCGTGCCATTTTGTGTGGGCAAATCACGGGTGTCGATTAGGTCGCTGAGCGCGATGGGGACGCCGTGCAGCGCTCCCAGAGGTCGTCCGCTCAGGCGATAGTCATCCAAGCGCTTGGCGGCCTCCACGACCTGACGGGGGTTCCAAGCCGCGAAGGCCTTCAGCTCTGTTTCGCTGCGTTCGGCGGCAAGAAGGGTCGCTTGCGCGACTTCGGCGACGCGAGCGCGACCTTGGGCAAAGGCTTCTCGCAGCGCTAGCGCGGTCTGCTCAGTTTCCATAGACCAACTCCGGCAAATAGAAGACGATTTCTGGGAAGACGTAGACGACAACCATGGAGATCAGCACCATCGCGAGGAACGGCATGCACCCAGCGAAGATCTGGGTGAGCTTCACTTCGGGCGGCGCAATCCCCTTCAAATAATACGCCGACATCGCCATCGGCGGCGTGAGGAATGAGGTCTGAAGGTTCAGCGCGACCAAAATTCCAAAAAACAAGGGTTCAACGCCAAACTGCGGCAGCAGCGGCAAGAAGATTGGCACAAAGATGATGATGATCTCCGACCACTCCAGCGGCCAGCCCAACAAGAAGATGATGACCTGCGCCATAATCAGGAACATCACAGGCGAGAGATCTAGCGAAGTCACAAACTCTGAGATGACATGCTCTCCGCCGAGATATGAGAACACCGACGAGAAGGTGTAAGACCCCACGAACAACCAGCAGACCATCGCCGTGGTGCGCATCGTGAGATAGACCGACTCGCGCAGGCGCTGCCAAGTCAGCGCTCGGTACGCCGCGGCGAGTACCAACCCTCCGAGCGCCCCGACCGCCGCGGCCTCCGACGGCGTTGCCAGTCCCCCTAAAATCGAACCAAGCACGGATAAAATCAGAACGGCCAGCGGCGCAAACGACGTGAGCAACATCCAAACAACTTTCAACGCGGGCAAGTCGGGGACTTCGTCTTCGCGAGGCTTGGGCGCCTTCTCTGGCTGAATGATCGCACGCCCAATGACATATATGAGGTACAGTCCGGTGAGCAGCAACCCAGGGAACAACGCCCCTGCATACAGCCGCACAATCGAAGTCCCTGACGCCGCTGCATACACAATCAGCATGATGGAGGGCGGGATCAAAATTCCGAGGGTCCCCCCGGCGCAAATGATCCCCGAGGCGAAGCTCGTGTCATAGCGCGCTTTGAGCATCGCAGGGAACGCCAGCAGCCCCATCAGCGTCACCACCGCGCCCACAATTCCGGTCGCTGTCGCAAACAACGCGCAGGTGATCAAGGCTGCGATTCCCATCGAGCCGGGCAGATTTTTGGCGGTGATGTTCAAGGTCGTGAAGAGGCGGTCTACAATGTTGGCGCGCTCGACGATGTAGCCCATGAACAAGAAGAGCGGGATCGCCGTGAGCACCTCGTTCGACATCACCGTATAGGTCTGGTTGATGAAGAGGTCAAAGATGCGGCTGTTGAAGAGGCCTTCGACATAGGTCTGCACGAGGGTAAACTCGTCTGCTTCGTTGCGGACTGCGCGGTTGAAGGCGCGCCACATGCGGTCTACGTCAAAGTAGGCGTAGTACCCAAAGCCAATGCCCATCGCCATCAAGGTGAAGGCAATCGGGAAGCCGAACATCACGGCGCCTAGGAACATCCCCAGCATCATGATCGCAATTTGTGGATCGCTCATGAGGACTCCTTTGCAGCGGTGTCAAGTTGTTTCATCAGCAGTACTTCGGTCTCTTCCACGTCGTCTCCATCCTGCATTTCATACCAAGAGCCATGACGTATGCAGTGCAGGCAGCGCAACACTTGCGCGACGCCTTGTATCGTCAACAAGATGCCCGTCGCGACCATCACCGCTTTGAATTGATAAATGGGAATGCCCGCGGGACTGTTGACGCTCACTTCCCCGTATTTGAAAGCACGAGCGGAATATTTCCAGCCGGAGAGGACTAACGTGAGCACACCCGGAAAAAAGAAGATGAAGTAGAGAATCAGGTCAATGCGAGCTTGAGTGCGAGGCTGCCAGTTGCGATAGATGAAATCTCCACGGACATGACCGTTTTTAGCGAGGGTGTAGGCGCCGCCCATCATGAAGAGCGAGCCGTACATAATGAAGGAGACATCCAAGGCCCACGGGGTCGGAGCGCCAAGGACATAGCGCACAAAGACTTCGTAACTCACACCGAAGGTCATCAGGATAATGAGCCACGCAAAGGCCTTTCCCACCCATGCGGACAAGTTGTCGGCAAAGCGAATGAACGCGTACATGAATTCCCCCGGAAAAAGAGAGAGGTAAAAAGCAAAATCCCCGAGACTACCGTGAGCACGCGCCGCGCAACTCAAGGGAATCTACGGGGATTTTGGGTGCCATCAACTCAATCGGACGCAAGAACGCGCTGGCTTCTCACGCTGCCGCTCTGCGCCTTACAGGGCAAGCTTCCCAGGGAAGTAGTGATTGTACGCCGTCACTAAGTCGGTTCCTCCCATGATCTCGTAATAGGCCACGCGCTCTACCCACGCGCGCTGGCTGTCGAGACATTTCTTCATGAAGGGGTCTTTCTCCAATTCGACAATCAATTTGTCCCAAGAGTTGATCTGGGCTTCGAGGATCGATGTGGGTGTGCGCCGCACCGTGACTCGGTCTTGTTCGGCGAGCTCCTTCAGGTCAAGAGAGTACTGGTCCAAAGCCCGCATCGTGTTCGCGGTTGAGGCGGCTTCTACGG
>CBFIJD010000014.1:7775-62555 GCA_965662845.1 uncultured bacterium
CGACATGCCCATGTTCTGCAACAGGTCTGCGGCGAGCCCCACTGTGCGATACTTGAAGCCTTGCAGGTCGCGTGGCGTGTTGACGGGGTTTTTGAACCACCCAAACGGCTGCGGCGGCATCGGGAAGCCATAGAAGCCGTAAATGTTCAGGCCCATGATGTCTTGTGTCAGCTCGCGGTACAGCTCAGCGCCACCACCTTGATAGAACCAGCCCATCATCGTGTTCGCGTTCCCACCAAACACTGGCCCTGTCCCGAAGAGAGAGGCCGCTTTGTTCTTTCCATACCAATACACCGACACAGAGTGCGCCGCGTCGAGCACGCCGTCGTTGACAGCGTCTAACACTTGGAACGCTCCCACGACGGCGCCTGCAGGGAGCAGCTCCACTTTGATTCTTCCACCAGACATTTGCTCTACCCGATCCACGTATTGCTGCGCGAACTCTTGCCAGATGTCCGAGGCTGGCCAAGAGGTCTGCATCTTCAGCGTGATCGATCTGCTGTGTCCTGCCGCTTTCAGAATCGCTGGGGCTCCCACAGTGGTTGCAGCAACAGCGCCGACGGCCGCAGAGCCTTTCAGGAAGGAGCGGCGATTGACAGACTGGCTCGTGGTGTTGGGCACTTCTTGACTCATGAGAAACTCCTCCTCAGTAGTTGTGATTGGGCAACCTCTGCTCAAAAAAATGTATTTCATCTGCAATACACAGCTTATTTTTTGCGACAGAAGTTGTGCTACATTTCTGCAAACTCAAAATATTCTCCGCGAGAATTTGTGATGTTTCCAAAAAAATCTTCGGAAAAATCATGTTGAGTCGAGTTTGCTAGGAGACGGAGCACTCCAATATTCATGCAAGATTGTGTCTCTCTCTAAATTTTGCCTCACAGATCAGAAATTCTCTCAGTTTGAGCCTCTACGCTTTAGTAATCCGAGTTTTGAAAATTACAGAATCGTGACAAGATTTTGTTCGATCAAAATGTTTTTCTTTTGTTTTTGGGGTGTTCTTTTATTTTTTCTGAAAATACTCGTGTTTTTGTCTGCGCAATCGACAGGGGCGCTGCCCTCGCGCTTTTGCCCAGAAGATCACCACAAACCTATGAATAAACTGAATATTTACAGAGCGGAATATTCCAAAATCTAGAGATTTCCAGCTCCAGTGGATGTCGCTGAGCGTTGAGCGTTTTGTCTTTTTTTAATTATTTAAAAGACAAATAAATGTTCTCAAAGATTACTCCTCTAGGTTGAGAAGTCGAGGCGGAGAAATGGATACAATCTCGATGATTCCTTGTCGGTGCCTAGCAAGAAGCTGGGAGAGTAATCTTTTGAATTTAAAAAACGTTTGACAAAAACAACTGAAAATTAGTTTATTTCTTGCCTAACATTCCAAAGAAATGGGATGGGCAGTAATTTATTTGAGAATCGACGCGTTACTGCAAAGTTATGGATCTCTGTAATTAAAATGAGGAGTCACATGAAACTAACAATGAAGTGGTTCGGCGCCGCCCTCGCGGGTCTTTTGGTGGCTGGGAGCCTCTCAACTGCGTCCGCCAGAGACAACCTAGAGGACCTGAAGAAGTTCAAAGTCGCGACAACGGACTTGAACATCCCGACGGTGCCGCAAGAGGGGCGCAACGCCGATGCCCTGCGGAACAACCTGAAGAACGTCAAGCTCCCCCCTGGGTTCAAGATTGACCTCTTCGCGGTGGTACCAGACGCGCGGCACATGGCGGTCGCGCCGAACACCAACATGCTGTTTGTCGGAACCCGCAAGACAACGGTGTGGGCTGTGACGGATCGCAACTTTGACGGCTTTGCTGACGAAGTGAAGTCCTTTGCACCCTCGCTCAACTTCAAAGTGCCGAATGCCGTCTGCTGGACCAAAGATGGCTTCTTGGTCGTGGTGGAGCATAACCGCGTGTTGAACTTCCCCGCCGCAGAGTTTTTCTACGAAGGCCCAGATGTGGCGGTCATTGAAGTAGTCTCCCAAGGAAAGCTCATCCCTGAGTCGGAGGAGTCGTTCAACCACGGCGCGCGTACCTGCCGCATTGGAGATGACGGCCAGCTCTACGTCACGCTGGGGCAGCCATACAACGTGCAGCCCAGAGAGAAGATTGGCATGTACAACGAATATGGGATTGGCGGCATCATCCGCATGAACCCTTTCGATGGCACAAACCGAGAAGTCTTCGCAATTGGCGCGCGCAACTCGGTGGGCATGGACTTCAACCCTGCGGACGGAACCCTCTGGTGGACTGACAACCAAGTGGATGGGCTGGGAGACGACATCCCTCCAGGAGAGCTCAATCGCTCGACGACGGTCGGACAGCACTTTGGCTTCCCTTACTGGAACGGAGACTACAAAGTCGCCGGCTCACCAGCCGCACCTGACCTCGCGGATATGGCCGAACCGATGAACGCGGTCTTCCCTGAAGTCAACTTTCCAGCCCACCAAGCGCAGCTGGGGATGAGCTTCTACAATGGCAAGAAGTTCCCAAGCAAATATCGCGGTGGAATCTTCGTGGCTGCCCACGGCTCTTGGAACCGTACAGAAGCCAGCGGTGCGGAAATCCAGTTCATCCCCGTCAACGCCGATGGGACCGCAGGTGAGATGGAGGTCTTCGCCAAAGGCTGGCTCGACGAAGAGACCGGCATCTATCGCGGACGCCCCGTTGACGTGGCGCCGATGAAAGATGGCTCTCTGCTCGTCTCTGATGACTATGCCGGCGCGATTTATCGCATTTACTACGACGGATGATTCCAAGAGGAGACAGACGTAGCCACGCTACAGTCTGAAGCGACCGTAGACATGGACGTTCCTTGAAGATGAGAGCACCCGCGCCGTGGGTGCTCTCTGACCTGTGCGGGGTAGCCCCACGAGGAGACCACGCAGAGGCCAACTCAATGTTGACCACATCGTCTCGCAGAAGACGGAGCCACAAGACCACAAAAGGGAGGAGACACGATGAAGAAAGCCTGCGGAGTATTGGCTGGGCTGCTGCTGGCGACCGCGACCGCGACCGCGTCCACGCAGCTCGGAGAGCAAAAAGCCGCGCAAGCCTGCGCCACCTGCCACGGCCCAGTCGGGATTTCGATGATGCCAAACGCTCCGAACCTCGCGGGGCAGCCCTACCCTTACCTGCTGGAGCAACTCAAGCACTACCAAAACGGCAAGCGCAGCCACGAGATCATGAACGTGATCGCGAAGCAGCTCAGTGAAGACGAGATCGACGCGCTGGCTCGCTGGTACAGCTCCATCCGCGTGGAAGCCTACCGCCCGTGAAAATGGCCCTCTGCCTTGCCTTAGGAGGATTGCTCAGCTTAGGGAGCGTGTCTGCGCAGCCGCGACAGTCGGTGCGCTTCGTCACAGGCACACAGCTCTATGCGCTGCTGAGCGCTGCGGAACCAGAGCAACGCGGCGCGGCGAAATACTACGTCTTGGGCATTGTGGACGGCCTCTCCTTGCTGCGAGACCCGACGCTGTGCGTGGACGCCTCGACGGACAGCGAGGACTTGCTGGATCTGTTGGAGTCCACTCTGCGCGAACGCCCAGAGATCCGACGCTACAACGCGGCGAGTTTGGTGCGCGAAATTCTCTCGCAAGGGCACCCGTGCACTTGAAGAGGCGCTGCCTGCGGCGCGCACAAGCTACCTCATGGTCGAGTGGTCTAGGGATCCAACTGCGAGAGAAGGAGTGCTCTCCAGCTGCGGATGTATTCTGGGAAAGCTCGGATCAACGCTCCCCTTCACCACCTCTATGTTCTCGGTAGACGCCGCCTATGAAGTCTCTGTCTTCGTCCAGGGTCTCTTCCAACGCTGGGCCGCTTGTGCCTTCCCATGACAAGCTGACTCCGTTGCGCTACTGGCGCTGTTTTCAGGGGATCATGTTGCGCGAAGCGTATCGCTTCTTTCAACAGACGGGGCGCATGCTGGCGGCGCTGGTGCGCCCGCTGGTGTGGCTGTTTGTGTTTGCGACAGGTTTCCGCACCGTGATGGGCTTCCCGTCGACTCCGCCTTACGCCTCATATGTCGAGTATGACGTCTACATCACGCCGGGACTGCTCGGCATGATTCTGCTGTTCAACGGCATGCAGACCTCGCTAGCCATGGCCTACGACCGCGAGATGGGCAGCATGAAGACGTTGCTCACCAGCCCCCTGCCGCGCTGGTATCTGCTCACCTGCAAATTGATGGCAGGGACGCTCCTCTCGATCTTGCAGTGCTACGTCTATTTAGCGATCGCAGGGGTTTGGGTATACAGCCGACTGGGGACTTTCCCCTTGCCGCCGCCGGAAGGGCTGCTGACTCTCTTCCCGGCGCTCATGCTCTGCGGCGTCATGCTGGGAGCGCTTGGGCTCTTCGTCTCCTCGGTCATCAAGCAGCTTGAGAACTTCGCGGGCGTGATGAACTTCATCATCTTTCCGATGTTTTTCACATCAACGGCCTTGTATCCGCTCTGGCGCGTTCAGCTCTCCAGCGAGGTCATGGCCAATGTGATGTACCTCAATCCCTTCAGTCATGTGGTGGAGTTTGTGCGCTTTGCCCTCTATGCCCAGTTCAATCCAGAAGCCTTCGCGTGGGTTTGTGCTGTAGGCTTGGTGTTTCTGTTTCTGGCGATCTGGGGATACGACCCTCGGCTAGGAAATTTGGCTAAGCGCCCCGGCGCCTGACGTCCCCACGACGACCCCTCCGCGCCGCTCAAGGCGCATCTCTTCACACTACAAGGAGTATTCATGAGCACCAATGAGTTGCTGGTTCCCCACGACGACGGGGCTGCGGATCACTTAACAGGCATGCGCTTGCCCAACGTGACGCTGGTAGACACCGACGGCAACTCTGTCCATTTCAGCGAGCTGCGAGGGCGCTGGACAATTTTTGTCTATCCAATGACCGGAAAACCGGGGGTGCCGCTGCCAGAGGGTTGGGACGAGATCCCGGGCGCCAAAGGCTGCACTCCGCAGTCTTGCGGCTTTCGAGATCACTATGCTGCGCTGCAGGAGGTCGGTTCGCAGGTGCTGGGCGTGAGCGCGCAGTCTTCTGAAGAGCAACGCGAGGCAAAAGCGCGGTTAGCGCTGCCTTACGCCTTGGTGAGCGACGCGACGCACCAGCTCAAGCAGACGCTGCGTCTCCCTACGTTTGAGGCCGCAGGCAAGGAACTCTACAAGCGCATGGCCTTGCTGGTAGAAGATCAGACGATCGTGCATACGATCTATCCGGTGTTCCCTCCTGGTGAAAACGCGGAGCAAGCGCTGTCGTGGTGGGCGCAAGCGCCAAGGGGCTGACGACTTCTGGGGGGTGTCGCTACGGGCGCTGCTGGAATTGTCGGGCGCACAAACCGAGCGCAGCGGCGCAAGCAGGGAAGACGGAGACTCGGGCAGCCCACCGAAGTTGTGGGCCCTTCTCCTCAGGCAAGCACTACCGAAGTGGTCTTGAGATTTTCTCTTGAAAAATCGATTCGCTCTCGTCAGCGTAACCGTTTTGGTTCCATTCTGGGTTTGATTTTGGACAAAACGAAAGAGATTCTCATGAGTACCATCACATTGAAAAACATCCCCACTAGCCTGCATGAAAAACTTCGTCGCAACGCGGCGCTGCATCATCGCAGCCTAAATAACGAAATTATCGCCTGTTTGGAGAGCGCAACCTCTTCGGTTTCCATCGATCCTAACCAGCTGCTGGCGCAAGCGCGTTTGCTACGACAACAAGTGAAGCAGCCTTTAACCGAAACTATGCTTGAGCAATTCAAGCAAGATGGTCGGTTATGATTGTTGTGGATACGAATATCATCGCTTATTTCTGGATTCCCGGAGAGCATACCGAAGCCACCGAACAGTTATTTCAGTTTGACCGAGACTGGAACGTACCGTTGCTGTGGCGCTCGGAATTTCGAAATGTACTCGTGAGTTACCTTCGTGCCCAATGGCTGACTTTGAACGTGGCTGAACAAATCATTAACCGCGCAGAGCAAGCCTTGGCAAAGCATGAATTTGCCGTACAATCTGCCGACGTTTTGCGTTATGCCGCTCAGTCTCAATGCTCTGCCTATGATTGTGAGTTTGTGGTTTTAGCGGATGACTTGGGAGTTCCACTGATCACCACCGATAAAAAAGTTCTCCGAGAATTCCCTCGAACCGCAATGTCCGTTACAGACTATCTTCAAAATTCATGACGGGGTAGACCGCAACAAAGACCGTTTGGGAACCTCCCTTACGTTCGGACGAATTGGTCAGATTTTTTTGGGTTTGGTTGGAGCGGCCCTACGGTCATCTGGTGGGGGCACGGCGCGGTGCCCTTAAGGAGAAACAGTTGGCAGCGACAAACGAGGCCGCTCACAGCTGCTGAATCAGGCTCGTGGGGCTGGGAGGGAAGAAGGAAGTGGTCGCGACCGGCTCGTTTTGGTTGTCAGTAGGCGTCGTCGTGTTGTCAGTAGGCGTCGTCGTGACGACCGCGTCGTCGGAGGAGTCGTCACTGGCGCAGGCGCTCAGTAGCAACGCTCCAGCCAGCAGCAGAAAACAAATGGTTCGCATGAAATCTCCAGAGAAGTTGAGAGGCAGTGAGGGAGAACTCCTCGCTCTGGTTGCCGATGCGCTTGCGGGGGCAAGCCAGCCTGGAGCGAGGGGCGTTGTGATTACATCGGTGGCTGACGCAGGCTGCGCTGGTTGGAGTTGGGCGGCTGCACTTGCACCCAGTAGGCTTCGCCCACCGCGAGCGGCTCGTTGATCGACCACTCCGCGAGTCCTTCGGCGTCACGCTGGGCCAGAATTTCGGCGTCCGTGGAGTAGACCTGCCACGCACCATCCACAGAGCGCCACAGCGCCAGCACATTGGTCGGTAAGGTCGCGAGCAGTTCTGTGATCGCCACTGGCTGATCGGTGTTGTTGCCCAGCAGGCGCCACTCGCTCGTTGTGTCGCTGGTGGTGTCGCGCAAGGTTCCTCCTGGAGCGTCCGACATCGTAAGCGTCAAAAAGTAGTCGCTTTGGACATAAACACCGTCGCCACTGCGAGCTTCTTCGACTTGGGGAACCTCCAGACGATTTGCCAGAGAGACCGCCGTTGTAAGGTCGGGGCTGAAGGCTTGCCACGACTGGTTGTCCGCATTCCACGTCCAAAACGAGTGGGCGTTGCCCAGCAGAACTTCCCAATCGAAAGCGCTCAGATCCTCAGCCGTGGGAAAGCTGAAGAGGTTCGCCCCCTCCGCAAGGGTGAACTGCCGCGCAGAGTTCGTGACCAAGAAAGACTCGCCGACCGCTAGGGTGCTCTGCGTGTCCCCACGAGTGAGAGACACGCTCCCGCTGCTCACGACCACAGACGTCCGACTACTATTGAACGGCCTCAGCACTTCCAAGGTCGTGTTCGCCTCCGCAGCCGCAACGTATACCGCAGCGTTGGTTTGAGGATCGCGTCCCATGTAGAGACCGGTCGAACCGACCTCAGTGGCGGCTGCATCACGAGCCTCTCGATTCGTGACCGGGACACCGGTGGCCAAAGGCATAGAGGCCGCGACTCCCCCGTCTTGGATGGAGACCGAGCTCCCCGCGGTCAACTTCGGTAACACCACCTTAGACGACTGTCCGTCGCTATTGGTCACGGACAGCTGCACTTCAAGCTCCCCGTTGGCGTTTTGTGACACGCTAGGCGTCACGCTTGAGCCGTCGGTGTTCGTTACTGTGGGCAGCGTACTACGCAACGTCCCTGTGTAGCTCAGAGACGTCGAACCTCCGGCCGGTAACGTGATCTGGCTCTCGGCGACCACGTTCCCGTTCGCATCTTTGATCGGAGTCGAAGTGGCGACCGAGCCATCTTCGTTGACCGTCAGATCCATTCTCTCCACGGAGCTTTGGGTGACCGCCTCTGGCGCCACGGTCGTGAGGAGTGTGTTGCCACTCACCGAGGTCTGTGCGCCTTCCGGAGCAGCGAGGCTGGTCTTCAGCACCGAGCCGTCGGCGGCGGTGACTTCCACTTCGGTCGTAGAAGCTCCTTTGGGATCGACCACTGCGGTCACTTTGTTGTTACCCACGTTCAGCGTCGCGGTCACCGAGCCGTCATCGCCGATTTCAGTCACGGTTCCAGCCGGCAAGTTGTTGAAGCTGGTCGTGGTGGCCGTCGCGGCGGGGTTCGTGGTGTCCACTGCGATGGCCTGCGTTCCGTCGAGGTTCAGCGTCGCTCGAATCTCCGTCTCGGGCTTGGTGACGCTCTCCGGCAGCTGCACCACCGTCGTAGTCGACTCTCCGGGGTTGCCAATCACTTGGACGTTGTCCCCTTTCGGAGCGTTGACGCTCGAGTCGCCGATAGAGGTCACCGTCTCTGTCACGCTGGCGTTATCATCATTCACACTAATCACGGTAGAGTTCGTGAGGACAACCGACACCGTAGCGGTGGCTGAGGCCCCGAGGTTGTCTGTCACCCGAAAGCTGAAGGCGTCGCTGGTAGCCGCTGCCGATGTGGACGTATACGTGAAGGCGTTGGAGCGAGTGTTGGCCAAGGTCACCTCCCCTTGCGAGGGAGGGCTGACGATCGCGAATGTATGCACATCATCCTGATCTACGTCTACATACGGCAACGTCCCTGTGTAAGCGCCTCTGCTCTCCACCGAGATAGACAAATTGCTCGCGACAGGGACATCGTTCGTGCCGGTGACGGTCAACGAGATGTTCGCGCTCGCCGAGGTGCCGCTGTTGTTGTCTGTCGCGCTGTAAGTGAAGACCTCCGTGTAGTTTTTGCCAGCGGACAGTCGCTCCGCAGGAGTGAAGAGCAAGGAGCCGACGGCTGAGTCTGGGATGCTCGCGGTGCCCAAACTCGGAGAACCAACGATTTGAAAGCTGGTGATGTTATCGCCGTCCACATCGGTGGCTGAGAGCGTGATGTTGCCCGGAGTCCCTTCTGTGAAGATCGCGCTCACGTCGTTCGCGACAGGGACATCGTTCGTGCCGGTGACGGTCAAGTTCACTAGCGCGACGGTCGAGTTCTCGCTGTTGTTGTCTGTTACTAAGTAAGTGAAGTTGTCGTGATAAGTGAGCCCGGCGCTCAAGTTGTCAAAGGCCGAATAGGTCACGCTCGAGGAGTAGTTCCCTGGAGCGACAAACGTCGCGCTCCCCAGAGAACCCAAGGCGCCATAGGTGGGGGAAGACAACAGCGAGAAACTCAGCGAATCGTTCTCGGCAGCCATGCCTGTGAGGAGGATATCGAGAGGAATATCTTCTGTTACTGTAAGTCCCGTTTTATTATCAGCGACAGGAACATTGATTAATGCAATTGTTGCGTTGTCTGTTGCTGTTGATCCTGCTTTGTTCTGGACAGTAAGTGTTAGTGTTTTGGTTGGAGTTGGTGATCTGGATGTGTTTTGATATTTTACGGATTGAAGAATATTGATGACAGCATTTTCGCTAAGAGTACCTTCTGAAGTGCTGACTGCAATTTCATCTACTTCTAAGAATCCCCCAAGAGCACTTCCACCGGAAGCATCAAAAGAACCTGCAACAAAAACAAATTGATAGGTGCCGTTGTCTCCATTGCCGATTGTGACTGTTTTTTGAGCCCAATCTGTTCCGGTTGAATCAGTCCCCGTTTCGTCTAGAAGTAAAATTGTACTTCCTGTTGTCGCCTCTAGCAGATATCCATAGGCATCATAAGCATCCCCCCCTGCTGTTGCTTTCCAATAGAAGGAAACGTTGTCGCCTTCAACAAGCGAAATGGCATTAGAACTGTACAGAGCAGGTCCACGAACAATCCCGTATCCTGCAACATTCCCAGACCCTGTGCCTAACTTTATTCCTTGCCCTGAATAGCCATTTTCAATAATCGCAACATTCCGGCTAAATGACTCAGCCGATGTATTGTCATAAATTCCTATATTATTGGCTGGCCAAGTTGTGTCGATAGGTGTGTCCTGGCCTGCAATTTGAATAATACCATCCAACTTGACTTGGTCTAAATCTGCAGTCCAACCTGTGAAGGATGTAGCTCCAACAGCATCGCTCTCAAAATTTCCATTAGTAAAACTACTAGATAAGTTGATCCTTAAACTGGCACCGTTTAGTCCATTATTAGTGCCATCAATACTTGCAATTACGTTAGCCTTTGTACCATCTCCCAAATAAATTGTGCTTCCTATAATGGAGACTTCACCATCTGTTATTGACACAGTTGTGTCTGTTGCTAGCGTTAAATTGTCGTAACTGGTCGCAGGGTTTAGGTTAAATTCGATGTAGCCGTCGTAGTAATCTGATCCATTGCTTATGCTAACGTCACTATCTAGCACATAAGCAGCATCTCCTTCGGTGAAAGTAGAGTCATCAAAATTAGAAATAGTAATATCGGCGGCATATGCAGTAGATGCCCCTAAAATAGCTGAAGAAACAACAAGAGCCTTCATTCGTTTTCGGCTTGAAATATAGTTTCTTTTTTTCATTTTTTGTTTAAGCGTAGTTTTTTTGATTAAAAAATCGAAGTGGCGAGGCCAAACTCTGTATTGAGAATGGAGCTTCTAAACGGCGGCAGGTGCCAGCGTCCAACTTGGACTTGGCTTTGTTGCAGAAATGCATCACGCCAAAGTTCTGCTTGGCTGTCAAGCAACTTTTTTGTAACAAAAGAAAAGCTACCGATTTACGGGATCTTGAGGATGACCGAGGGAGGTGAGGGCCATTCGCGAACAGACCTTAGCTCTACCTCTGCCCACGGAAAGCCGCGAGGATGCCCAGCAGCACAACGGCGCTACCGGCGAGCTCGTAGGGGCTGAGCATGCGTCCTAAAAAGGCAAACTCCAGCAGCAGCGTCATCACAGGCGCCAAGGTCAAGACGGTCATTCCGGTGGCAATGCTCACATAGCGCAGCGCGTAGGTGTAGCACATGCGCCCAGCGAAGGGCCCAGCGAAGGCGGCGAGGCCCAACCAGCCCCACGTCTCCCATGAAAAGGCCGCGACCGCGGTCGAGACCCCTGGCAGCAACAGCAGCACCCCCATCCCGAAGCTCAGCCGAATCACATTCAAAATCTGCGGATCCACATCGTTCATCACCATCTTCCCCAAGACCTGTAGCCACGCGAAACAGAACGCGGTGCTCAGCGCCCAGAAGATCGGCAGCCAGTCGTCTTCTGCCCACGTCAGCGACTCCAGACGCATCACGACAATCCCCGCAAAGATCACTCCGACGGCGCCCCACGTCACCCACGTCACATACTCTTTGAACAACAGCCACCCGAGCAACATGGCGACGACGATCTCTGTGCGCGCCAACACGCTAAACAAGGTCGCCGAGCTGCTCTGCAACGCCATGCAAATTGAATAGTTGCCTACAATGCCCGTGACCGCGAAGACTGCGATCAACAGCCCGTTTTTGGGTGTGAAATGCGCGACGCGGCGTCGTTGCCACGCGCCCGGCGCCGAGAACCACATCGCCCAACAGAACACAACAAACACCACCGCAAACGGGTTGGCGTCGGCAGCCCCCCGCTGCAAAGGCAGCGAAAACACGCCTGTCCCCAGCAGAGACCCCGTCATGAACCAGACGCCTCGCTGACGGGGGGTGAGCTGGGCAAAAGAGAAATGCAGCAAGAAATCCTCGGTCGAAAGAGGGTGGAAGAGAGATGATGTCGAGCCTGATGACAGCGGTTGCGCCGTTGCCCCCACACCGCAGCAGCCTGCGTGAGCAGGGAACGCGCCTGCCGGTTCTCAGGGACTCCGCAGTTCGACAGAAAAAAGCAGGTCACGGGTTGCACTTGAGCCGACCTTCGCCCATGCTATGTATCACCCTTTGTGATCCACCTTTCCTTGTCTTTGTCCTAACGCCACACTCACGATGCGCGCCTTCTCTTTGCCCTTGCTCGTCTTATTTTTGTTATCTGTGCACCTCGGCGTGTTTGTGTTTGCGCTGGGAGAATATAAATCGCCCACTCGCCCGCAAACCGACGCCGACGAAGTGGCAGAACCCAAGACGGTCAGCGCCTGTGAAGGGCGCAGGCTCACGATGCGACGGCGGAGTGTGGCCGGCATGAACGTGAACATCCGACAGGGCCCCAGCACCGACTTTCAACGGGTCACTTGGGGAGCACGCCCAGACTTGCCGGGGGGGACGCAGCTGGCGCAGCTGGAAGAGGGGATGGTGGTTTTTGAAGAGTGCGTGCAAGGTGAGTGGGCGTGGGTGCGCGTGACGCGTCCGCCCCAACTCGCCGACACCCACCAAGGTTGGGTCGCGACCGAGTTTCTGCAGTGATCTCAAGCGCCGCGCGTGGCCGCAGTCGCGGTGCATCGGGGCGGCTCTGACGGAAGCGATCTCTGGCCTCGGCGAGAGTGAGCCCCGAAGGGCTTCCGCAGCGAAGGAGCCCGCGCTCTCTTGAGCGAAGCGGCTCCACCCACAGACCATTCTATTTTTTCATGACTCTTTTTCTCTTAGGAACCGCATGGCCATTCAACTATACGAACTCGCTGGGCAAACCGACGACACTCTCTTCAGCTCCTACTGCTGGCGAGCGCGGATGTCGCTCGCGCACAAGGGACTCGACTTTGAGAGCATCCCGTGGCGCATGACCGAGAAAGACCGGCTCCACTTTGCCGAGAGCGAGCGGGTGCCCGTGCTCGTCGATGGCGACACCACGCTGAAAGAATCTTGGGACATTTTGCAATATCTCGACAAGACGTACACAGAGAAGCCGCTGGACATCGACCGCGCGGAAGTGCGCTTTGTGCGCCACTGGACAGAGACGGTCATCAACCCAGCCCTCGCACAGATGATTGTGGATCACGTTTGGGAGACTGTGCACGAAAAGGATCAAGAGTACTTCCGCAACACGCGCGAGAAGCTGTTTGGCATGCCCCTCGAAGAGTTTGGCGCTAACAAAGAAGAGAAGGTGGAAGCGTTCCGCAAGACGCTCACTCCGCTGCGCCTGACGCTGGAAGCCCGCCCCTTCCTCGGCGGCGACGCTCCTAACGCAGCTGACTATGTCGTGTTCGGCAGCATGATGTGGGCCCGCGTCACCTCCCCCCTCAGGCTGCTGGAAGAGAGCGATCCCGTCTACCGCTGGCAAGAGGCCCTGCTGGACCTGTATGACGGCATGGCTCGCAAAACGCCGGCGCGCGCTTGAAGGAGACGTTCGAGACCCGCGCGGGTTCCCGCCCCGTCGCCCGGTCTCTCTTTCTCCGAGACAGGAGACCGTTGCGCTGAGGTCGCCCCCTCAAGCAGGCGCGGCCCAAGCGCTGGAGGCAACTTCAGAAGAAGAGCGACAAGTCTCGGTGGCCAGACCGACACGCAGAGATCGGCCCCACAAACTCAGCGGGGAGCTTAGTCTGCAAACGCACTCCAATCGTCGGACGGAGCGCGGCCTCATACGCTTGCAAAGCCGGCAACAGCGCCGCGCGGCCTGCCTCTCGCCATCTTACCTCCTCGTCTAAACGTTCCAGACTCTGCGCAATGAACTGCGCGGCTTGCGCTCGGTCCGCGTCGTCTCGGCGAAACACCCGCGCGGCTCGCTTCAGGCGAGACTGGATGGGATAGGCGCCCTCGATGGTGTTGAGGCGCTCCTCAACCGCCTCGATCTGGGCCTTGGCGTCTGCGTCAGGAGCCTCTTGTGCGACCGCTTGCAGCGCCTCAATTTCTGGGCGCAGGGCTTGCAGACGCGCTGCGGTCGCGAGCAAGTTCATGAGGTCTGGGATGGGTTTGTAGGCCTCATCCACAACGCTGCGATACTGCAATCGCCCCTTGCGCTCGGCCTCGGCTAGCTCGCGAAAGCGGTCACGGTTCTCTGTCCACTCTGTTGGAATCGTGGCGGCCAAGGCTGCGCGCTGCTCCCGAAAGTCGGCGATCTCGTTGGTGTAGCGTCGCTTTAAGGCTGCTTTGTTGCTGACTTCTCGAAAACGCAACCCCTGGATCTGTTGCTCTCGCGCTGCAATCTCCGCGTCAAGGTCATACATCTCACTTTGAATGTCGCGAACTTGGGCGCGCAGCGGGGCATAATCTTGGGAAAAGGCGTCTAGGTCTCGCTCCGCTTGCCGAATCGCGGCGACGGCTGCCGGAACGGCGAGTACGCTCTCCATGGACGTCTGGAGTTTGCGCTGTTCTGCGGCGGGCAGGGCGCTCACGTCCACACGCTGGAGGTTGGCGACAGCCTGCTCAAGGGGCGTGAAGTTGTTCTCATACACCGGAAACAGCTCTGCTTCTAAACAACGCTGAATCTGAGGATTGATCGGCGGTGGCGCGTTGTCAGAGCCTAAGTAGCTGCGGTTGGGGAGGTAGTTCACGAGGGGGGGAGTGCTGCCCGCGATCAACAGCCCCAACAGCTGCAAACCGATGAAGAACGTGACGCCTTTGTAGATGTTCGTCGTCTTGACTTCAGGAGGGGCCACGCCGCGCAAATAGAACAGCGCGAACCCGAACGGCGGCGTGAGAAAAGAAGTCTGCAAGTTCAAGCCAAGCATCACGCCCAGCCAAACCGCGGTGACGTTCGCTTCGGGATTCGCGAGCAAGATCGGCGCGACCAGCGGCACGACCACGACCGCGATCTCGATAAAGTCTAAGAAGAAGCCCAGCAGGAAGATCACAAACATCACCACAAAGAACTGCGTCCAGAAACCGCCGGGTAAGCTGGTCAGCGTCTCTTTGACGAAGTGTTCCCCGCCAAATCCGCGAAACGCGGCGGTGAGCATCGCGGCTCCCAACAAGATAATGAACACCATCGAACTCGTCTTCGCGGTCTCCAGCATCACCCCTTGGAGCGTATCCTCAATTTGATAGGCGCGCAGGATGCTCCAGCCGACCCCGACTAACAATACCGCGGAGGCTCCCAGCGCGATGAGTAGCCCGACGATCTCTGTGTCCGTTTGCAGATTACGCACGTTGACCGGAATGAACTGCAGCAAGACACCCAGCACGATCACCGAACCGAGCGTCAACAGCGCGGGTGTGTAGCGGTGAGCATCGGCGGGGGCAAGGCGATAGCTGCCCATCACCATGGCGCCAATCGCCCCGACCGCTCCCGCTTGGTTGACCGTCGCGACGCCCAACAAGATGGAACCCAGCACCACAAAGATGAGCGCCAAAGGAGGCAACAGCGCCAGCAGCACGCGTCTCGCGAATTGCCGGTCATACTGCCCATCATAAGGGATCGGTGGCGCGGAGCCCGGGCGCAGCAGCGCGCTTCCCAAAATGTAGAGCATATAGATGCCGACCAGAATCAACCCCGGCACAATCGCCCCGACGAACATGTCCCCCGCGCTGGCAGAGACCACTTCAAACTCGCCGGGCATCACACTTTGCCCTGTCGCGAGCCGATACTCTTCGCGTCTCAGATTGTTCGCGACATCTGCTGCGTTCGAGAGTTGGTCTGCGAGGATGATGAGGACAATAGAAGGCGGGATGATCTGTCCGAGGGTGCCAGAGGCGCAGATAGTCCCAGTCGCGAGCGTTTGAGAGTAGTTGTGCCGCAACATCGCGGGTAGAGAGATCATCCCCATCGCGATGACGGTCGCGCCAACGATCCCAGTCGTCGCGGCTAACAACGCCCCGACAAACACCACAGAGATGCCTAAGCCCCCCGGAACCGGACCAAACAGCTGAGCCATCGCGACCAGCAAATCTTCCGCGATACGTGAACGCTGGAGCATGATCCCCATGAACACAAACAGCGGAATCGCGATGAGCGTGTCGCGCTCCACCTCCCAATAGACGCTGCGAAAGTTCGTGACGCCTGAGCTGAGCCACTGGATTGGGCCGTCTTGGGCAAAGTATGCTGACGGATCTCCCGCGAACACATAGCCCGCGAGCGCGGCGGTTCCAATCGTCAAAATGGCCGAACCCGGCAAAGAGAAGGCGACTGGAAAGCCCGAGGTGAGGGCGACCCCCATCGTCAGCAGCAACAGCAGTAAAAACAATGATTCCATGACTTCGGCTCTCGCGGCTCAGGGTTCAGGTTCGGGAGAGGGCTCTTCTAGCAGCTCGGCGACGCTCTGCAGAAAGTAGCTGCAGAACTGAATCAGCATGCTCAGCGCGAAGATCACGAGATAGCCCACCATGAGATACTTGACGTACATCCCAAAGCCCTGCTGCGAGATTTCGAAGCTGCGCAGTGGACTGTTGATGCTGCTGCCTTTGCTCTGCATCCCGACCAGCAAGATCGTCCAACACAGGGGCAACCCCAAGAGCACCGTGCCAATCGCGTTAGACAGCGCTTTTCTGCGCGCAGGAAACCGCGCATAGAGGACGTCCACCCGCACGTGCCCCTCTGTGACCAAGGCGTGCGCGCTCGCGAAGAGAAACAGCGCTGCGTACCACATGCGGACGAGGTCGCCCATGAACGCTTGCTCATAGGAGAAGACGAAGCGACAGAGCACAATCAAGAACTCTGCAACCACCACCAGCAGCGCCAGCCACACAAAGCCGAGCCCACGCAGGCGCCAAGCGATCAGCCCCCCGACCACCACCAGCGGATAGTGCAGATAAGAGCCCCGAAAGATCGCGCGCCCCAACTCACGAGCAAGGTCATCGCCGAAGAGGCCTTCTAGCAGACCTTCGACGCGCAAAAACGAGATGGCTCCATCCACAAAACCAATCAGCAAGACCGCCCAAAACCCAGAGCGACAGAGAAACGCCGCCAGCGCCGCGAGTTGATCCGCTTCTGTGCGCAGCGGACGATGGCGGGTTCCCAACACGAAGCCGATTACCCCCAAACAGACCAGCAGCAGCAGACCGAGCTGTACCCAGCCTTGGGTCGCCTGCTCCGGAGCTAGCCCTGCGCTCGTGTCTCCCCCAGATTGGTGCTCCACAAAGCGTAGGATGCCCGGCCAGTCCAGCCAGTAGTTGAGGTAGTTGTTGAACAAGAAAAAGAGGGCGAGTCCCGTGCAACCTAAAGCAAAACAGCGGGCGACGAGTTGCCACGGAGAACGTACTGTTGACGAGGTCATGGGCTGCTCAATAGAGGCAATCGGAGACGAGGTGGGAACCCGACCCCAGCAGGTCGGGCAAGGAGAACACCGTTGCAAGCAACGGATGGTTCTGCGGCTTAGACGCCGAGGACGCGGTTGCGCTCAGAGACATAAGCCTGATCGGAGATTTTCGTCCAGCCGCCGATCTCCGCGCGCGCTTTCGCGAAGCTCTCGTGGATGCGGTTGGCTAGGTCACTGTGGGCGCGTGTCTCTTCGAAGACCTCTTCAGAGGCTAGGCCGAACTCGTCATACAACTCTTGGTTGAGTTGACGGAGTTTGACTCCTTGGTTCTTGATCATGTCTGCCAGCGCAGCGCCGTTCTTAGCGTTCATTTCCGAGGGCATCATTTCGTTTTCAGCGGTGGCCGCGGCCTCAATGATCAGCTGATCCTCTTTTGAGAGAGACGACCACCAAGACTTGTTCATCCCCACTGCGAGCATAGAGCCGGGCTCGTGCATGCCGGGATAGTAGTAGTATTTCGCGGCTTCATAGAACTTCATGTAGGTGTCATTCCAAGGGCCCACCCACTCGGTGGCGTCAATGGAACCAGAGATCAAGTTCTCATAGATTTGACCACCGGGCAGCGAGACGGGAGAGGCGCCGAGTTTGGACATGACGTCGCCACCCAAGCCTGGGATCCGCATTTTCAGACCGCGTAAGTCTGCGGGTGAGTTGATCTCATTGCGGAACCAGCCAGCCATCTGCACACCCGTGTTGCCACACATCAGGTTCTTCAGCCCGAACCCATCGGCCAGTTCATCCCACAGCTCTTGTCCACCACCATAGCGCATCCACGCGTTCATCTCGGTGTAGGTCAGGCCAAAAGGCACCGCAGTGAAGTATGCCCAGCTGGGGTGTTTGCCTTTCCAGTAGTAATCTGCGGCGTGATACATCTGAGCATTGCCAGAGGCGACCGCGTCAAAAGCGTCAAAAGCGCCCACGCGCTCACCGGCCGCAAAATATTGGACGTTCATGCGGCCGCCGGTCATCGCCGTTAAGCGCTCTGCGAAGCGCTGGGCGCCAGTCCCCAAGCCGGGGAAGTCACGAGGCCAGGTCGTGACCAGCACGATGTCCATACGCTTTTGAGCATGAACCGCTGGGGCTGCGCTTAAAGTGGTCCCTGCGACGGCTGCGGTAATTCCGGCTTGTTGCAAAAATTTACGACGCTTCATGATCCCTCCAATATTGTAAGTAAACTGATGATTCACGTTCAAATAATGTTTTCCTGATGCAATCAGGCAGTCCCTTCTTTGGCAACAAACCACTGATTTTGAATATTTTCTGCGAGCCACAGTCAGCCGCAATGAATATTAGCTATTGTGATTTGAAAGAACTTAAGGATTATGTCTTACACAAAAAGTAAGTCAAGAGATCCGTCATCTTCCGAAGGTAACCGTTGCTGGTTGATTCCTGCATTTTGAGCATCCTTGTGGGTGCCCTCGTCTGTTTGACCGCGTTTTTTTGCGACTTCAGCACACCTCGAGCAGTGAAAATATTTTGTCCACATTGCGCAGAATTTGGGACACAAACCCCTACATTTTATTGACGCTGGTGCCGCTCTTCTGGGCAGGCAACGCAGTAATCGCCAGAGGCGTCAACTCGTTGATCGCGCCCATTACGTTAGCGTGGTTGCGCTGGCTAGTAGCGTGGTTGTTGTTATTGCCGTTTGCGTGGCCCCATTGGCGGGCAGATTGGGAGCGCGTCCGTGCGTCATGGCGGATGTTGCTCTTGCTCTCTGTTTTAGGGATTAGCGCATTCAACACGCTGCTGTATGTCGCGCTGCAGACGACCCAAGCGATCAATGCGTCGCTGTTGCTGACGGCGGGCCCGGCGGTCATCGTTGTGTTTTCGAGCTGGTGGTTTCACGAGCGCGCCCAGGTAGGGCAGTGGGGGAGCTTGTTGCTGTGCTTTGTGGGGGTTGCCTTTGTGCTGTTCCGCGGCAGCTGGGAGACCGTCGCACAGTTTGAGATGGTGCAAGGGGATTTGTGGTTGGTGGTCGCCATCTTGTGCTACGCCGCTTACTCTGCGCTGTTGCGCTTGAAACCCGACCTGCATCCACTCACGTTCCTCAACGTCACGTTTGCCCTAGGAGGCGGTTTGCTGACGCCGCTGATGTTGGGAGAGTGGGTGGAAACCGGACTGCCCGCGTGGAGCTGGGAAGCCGGATTCGCCGTGGTCTACGTCGCCATCTTTCCGTCGATTTTCGCGTTTTTATTTTGGAATCGGGGCATTGAACTCATCGGAGCCAGTCAGGCGGGTTTGTTCATCAATTTGATCCCCGTGTTTGCGGCTCTGCTCGCCGTCTTCTTTTTGGGAGAGTCGTTTGCGTGGTTTCATGGGGTGGGGATGAGTTTGATTATTGGGGGTATGTGGCTGTTTCGACGGCAAGGGCGCGCTGAGGCTCCCGCTCTCCAGCAACAGGAGGGCTGAGTGGCGGAGTGGGCGTGGTGGAGCTATCCGCTGTTGTTGGGCGTGGGGACGCTGGTCGGGTTCATCAACGTGATGGCCGGAGGGGGCTCCGCGCTGAGTTTGCCGGCCTTGTTGTTTTTAGGGGTCGATGGTGCGACTGCGAACGGAACCAACCGCGTGGCGTTGTTGATTGAATCCGTCGCGGGCGTGCGGGGCTACCACGACCAGCAGCAGTCCGCCTTTCGCGAGAGCCTCCAGCTGGGGCTGTTGACCTTACCAGGCGCGATCTTGGGCGCGTTGCTGGCCGTTCGTTTGGACAACGAAACCTTCAAACTGCTGCTCTCGGTTGTGATGATCGGGGTCGTGATCTCCATGCTGATTCCGTTGCACAAACCCGATCCAGACGCCGCGGTGAGCCCTCAACGAAAACGCTGGGGACAGGTGGGCATGTTCGCGATTGGCTTCTATGGAGGTTTCATTCAGGTTGGTGTGGGCTTCTTGTTGATGGCCGTTTTGTTCCATGGGTTCCGTGAGACCTTGGTGCGCGTCAATATGCACAAGGTCTTTGTGGTGATGATCTATACAGTCCCTGCGCTGCTGGTGTTCATCTGGAACGACCACGTGGACTGGGGACTCGGCATCGCTCTGGGGCTGGGCAATGCGGCGGGCGCGTATCTCGCCGCGCACCTCTCGGTTCGCCAAGGTGAGGACATTGTCCGCAAAGTCATGCTCTGCGCCATCACAGGCATCGCTCTGAAGATGTTGTGGGATTTGATTTGAGGGGACGGACGCCAAGGCCCGTGGAATGAACTGCCGCTTATGTAAACACGATCGTCTTGTTGCCGTGGACCAGCACGCGGTCTTCGAGGTGCCACAAGACGGCGCGCGACAGAACCGCGCGTTCGATGTCTTGTCCTAGCGCTTGAAGCTGTTTGGGGGAGTAATCGTGCGCAACTCGGACTACGTCTTGCTCGATGATCGGCCCCTCATCGAGATCAGAGGTTGCGTAGTGAGCGGTCGCGCCGATGAGTTTGACACCGCGCTCGTACGCTTGTCGGTAGGGATTGGCGCCGACGAAGGCGGGGAGGAAGGAGTGATGGATGTTGATGATTTTGCTGGGGTAGTGACGCACAAAGTTGTTGGAGAGAACCTGCATGTAACGAGCGAGGACTACTAGGTCGATCTTGCCTGCCATCAGCGCGAGGAGCTTTTCCTCGGCCGCTTGCTTGGTTTCGGGCGTGACCGCTACGGTATGGTACGACACCCCGAAGTTCTCCGTCTCCTTCTGCAAATTCGGGTGATTGCTGATGACCATCTCAATGTGGGCCGGCAGCATTCCTCGCGAGTGTTTCCAGAGCAAGTCTAGCAGTACATGGTCGTACTTGGAGACCAAGATCGCCACGCGCTTCTTCTCGGATGCAGGATTGAGAATCCACTCCATGCCATACGTCCGCGCCACCGAGTCTGCGAAGCTGCGTCGCAGAACAGGTAGGGTCTCGGAAAGAGCGGCGACAGTGAACTCCACGCGCATGAACAGACGCCCTCCTTCGGGGTCTGTGGAATGCTGATCGAGCGCGAGGATGTTGCCGCCGTGGTTGTACACAAAGGTCGAGACCGCGGAGACGATACCAGGCCGGTCAGGACAGGAGATGAGTAAGCGGACGGTGTTTTCGAGTTGCATGGCAGTGTGCTTCAGAAGATCAGGTTGAGTCCTCGAACGGGGTTTGTCGCGAAGCTATCCGTTTTGGTCTTCGAGCTGTTTTAGCCGGGCCAACAGCCGCGCGTTCTCGGCTTCGACTTCAGCGGCGTGGCGCAGAGCCGCTTCTGCTCTTTGTGCCTCGGTTTCCGCTCTTTGTGCTTCGGTTTCCGCCCGTTGAGTTTCAGCGTCCGCTCTTTGTGCCTCGGCTTCGGCCCGTTGGGTTTCAGCGTCCGCTCTTTGTGCTTCGGTTTCCGCCCGTTGGGTTTCAGCGTCCGCTCTTTGTGCTTCGGTTTCCGCGCGTTCTCGGCGCGTGAGGATGGGTTGCCCCTCTCGCACCAATCGGACACCGACGGCCTCGTCAAACTGTAAGCTGATGCCCAAATCGGGCAGCTCCCAACGCAGGGCGTTCTCAGCTTCGACGGCGGCGTAGAGGCCGTCTCTCAAAGCAAAGACATTCAAATAGGCGGCGTGCGGATCGTAGATGACGTAGTAGGGCACGCGCAGCACGTCTTGGTAGATCTGCTTCTTTTTGCGATGATCTTCGCGTTTGGTGCTCCACGAGCTGAACTCGACGACGAGGTCGAGCTGGGCGTTCTCTTCCCACGCGAGGTAGACGCGCTTGGTTTGGGGGGCTTGAGCGCGGCAGAGCAGGCCGTCGGGAGAGATCATCTTCTTGGGATTTCCCTTTTCGTAGTACAAACAGATGTTTCCAGAGACGTAGCTCTTGGGGAACGCGTTCTGGAGCTGGTCGATCATGTCGATCATCAAGTCACGGTGTTCATCGGTCTCCGCCATGGGTTTTCCATCGGTCTCAGGGTAGCGAACAGCCGGCATTTCAGCGGCTTGCATGGGCACCTCTTCGATTGAGAGATTCATTCGTTTGGGCGATGGGGGCGTTTGCCGCATCGCGCTGGGGGGCGAGTTGAGATCATTCCATGATTGACAGAAGTGTCAACGAGAGAGCTTGATCGCTCAGGCGGGCGAGACTTTCGCGGGCTGTCCGGTGCGCAGAGACTCTTTGGCGGCGAGCGCGATGAGAACCGGAGCCAAGCCGTCGTTGCCGCTGACCGGAGGGGGCGTGTCGTGGCGGATGGCGTGCACGAAAGCCTGCAATTCCGCGGGGAACGCCGCTTGGTAGCGCTCCAAGAAGAAAAACAGCGGCTTGTCCAGCGTGACCCGGTCGGCTGTGCTCAGCTTCATTTGTGTCGGCGTGTGATTCTCGGCTTGCACAGCGCCCAAGCTGCCCAGCACTTCCACACGTTGGTCGTAGCCGTACACCGCTTGGCGACTGTTCTCGATGACGCCCAGCGCGCCATTGGCGAACTTCAGGTTAATCACGGCGGTGTCGATGTCTCCAGCCTCGCCAATCGCGGGGTCCACAAGGACGGCTCCATGAGCGAAGACGTCTGTGACCTCGCTGCCGCTGAGGAAGCGCGCCATGTCAAAGTCGTGGATGGTCATATCCAAGAACAGACCGCCCGACGACTTGAGGTAATCCAGCGGTGGCGGCCCCGGGTCGCGGGACGTGATGCGAATGAGGTGCGGATCGCCAATCTTCCCAGCGGCGACCTGCGCCTGCACCGCCGCAAAGCTGGGGTCAAAGCGCCGATTGAAGCCCACCTGCAGCTTCACGCCTGCCTGCTCGACTTCCGCCAGCGCATCTCGAATCACGGCAGGCTCCAGCGCGATTGGCTTCTCGCAGAAGATGTGCTTCCCCGCGCGGGCGCACTCGATCATCTGGGGCGCGTGTTGTGGGGACGGCGACCCGATCAAGATCGCGTCAATTTCTGGGTCTTCCAGCAGGCCTCTGTGGTCTTTGGCTGTGACGGGGATGCCCTTCGATGCCGCCCACGCTTCATCTAAGTTAGGGTCAGCGATCGCTTTGAGCCTTGCGCCTTCCACGCGGGTGAGCAGGTTTTCGGCGTGAAGTTTGCCGATGCGCCCCGCGCCGATGACGCCAAACGTGACAGGCTTCATAGTCTTGTTCTCAATGAAAGGTTGACAAAACGCTTCAGCCGATCTCGGTGAGGCGCACCCGGCGTTCTTCGCGATGGCTCAGCAGCCCCGCGTCCAACACACGCTGGATTTCGGTTCCAGCCGCAAAGTCTGGGGCAATGGGTTGGTGGCGCTGCACGCCCCGCACAAATTCGCCGATCATGTGTCCTTCTTGGCGAAAGACGTCGCGATAGGTGTTGTGCACGGTGTCTCGCCGTGCGTTCCCCCAAATGTGATCTGGAATCGGCAACGTGCGCAGGGCGCCTTCTCCTGCGCGGGCGCCGCGCACTTCTTGGACTGTGTCCCAGTCCGTATAAGTCGCGAGCGTGCCGCCAGAGCCGTGAAACTCCATGTGATGCGTTTGCCCGAACGGTGTGTCTTCGTAAGCCACAGACGAGACGTGGAGGCTGCCTTGGGCGCCGTTCGTGAACTCCATCAGCAGCATCGCGGTGTCTTCCGTGACCGCAAAGGGCTCGCCGTCCGGCGTGGTGTTGGGGCGCTCAATGGGAAAGCCGAGCCGACAGGTGACCGCTGCCACCGGACCGAACATCAGCGACGCGACATAGATGAAGTGTGAGCCGATGTCGCCGAACGCCCCCGAGCCGGCTTCTGCAGCGTTGTGGCGCCACATGTACTCCCTGCTGCGGTTATATCCGGTGTAGTAGCGCAGGTTGCAGTGATAGGGTTGGCCGATGAATCCATCGTCGATCAGCTCCTTGAGGTAGCGGGTCGTCGGCATGAACCCGTAGGTGAACGGCGTCAACGTGATGCGCCCTCGCGCTGTGGCAAGCTGCGTCATGTGCGCGGCTTCGGCGTAGTTCAGCCCCAGCGGCTTCTCACAGAGCACGTGCAGGTCTCTCTCCAGCGCGGCTACGGTGAACGGCGCGTGTGTTTTGTTGTTCGTCGCGACAATCACCGCGTCGAGTTCGGCTCGTTCCAGCATCTGCTGGTAGTCTGTGTATGCCTGTGGAATCGCCCAACTGTGGGCAAACTGCTGAGTGCGCTCGGGGTTGCGTCCACACACCGCGACGACTTCTGCTTCGGGAGTCCCTTTGAGCGCAGGGAGATACATCGCGTCTGACCACCAGCTCGTCCCCGCGATGCCAATGCGAACGTTCTTCATGAAACCTCCTGAGGTGGTGCGGTGGCGGCTCTACTCAGCCATCACCATGTTGATGTATTTGGGCTGCAGATAATCCTGAATGCCCTGAGCGCCTCCTTCCCGTCCGTAGCCGCTCTGTTTGACGCCCCCATACGGAGTCTCCGCCGAAGCCAGCGCGAAGGTGTTGACCGCGACCATCCCGGCTTCCAGAGCGTCTGCGGTCGCATGCGCAAGGCGCTGTGATCGGGTGAACAGATAGCTCGTGAGCCCAAACTCACAGCGGTTAGCCCGCCGGATCACGTCCTCCCAGTCTCGAAAACTCGCCACGGGCACCAGCGGCCCGAAGGGCTCTTCCTGCATGATTGGCGCTTCGTCGGGCACCTGATCGAAGACGGTGGGTTCATAGAAGAACCCTCTCGCAAAGCCGGCGGGGCGCCTCCCTCCCAGCCGTAGCCGCGCTCCCGAAGCGAGTGTCCGCTCGACAAGGGACTCAACCTCTGCGCGGCGCTTCGCGGTCGCCAAGGGGCCAATGTCTACCTGTGCTTCTCGTCCGTCACCCAGCCGAAATGACTTTGTGACCTCTATGAACCTCTCTGTGAAGGCCTCTACTTGGCTCTCGTGGATGTAATAGCGCGATGGCGACGCACAGACTTGTCCGCAGTGCTTGAACTTCACAAGGGCGGCTTGCTCAGCGATAGCGACCGCGTCGGCATCTTCAAACACGATCACGGGTGCGTGGCCACCCAACTCCAGCGAGGTGCGCTTGAGCGTCTGAGCGGATTCTCGCAGCAGCAGCTTCCCGACGTTCGTGGAGCCGGTCAGCGTGACCTTGCGCACACGCGGATCCTGCATCAGCGTCGGGGAGATGTCTTGCGGTCGCCCTGTCAGCAGGTTGACGGCTCCGGCGGGCAGTCCGGCTTCGTGCAGACACTGAAAGAGCACGTATGTCGCCCCCGGAGCTTCCTCCGCTGGGCGCAAGATGATGGAACATCCCGCCGCCAGAGCCGGGGCGATCTTGCGGGCAGAGAGAATCACAGGGAAATTCCACGCGGTGAACGCCGCGACGACCCCCACGGGTTCGTGCTGAATCGTCACCTGCGCGTGAGGTTGACGGCTCTCGTACACTTGCCCGTAGATGCGGCGTGTCTCTTCGGCGTACCACTCAAACTGCTCCACCGACATCTGCACCTCGCCCTGCGATTGCGCAAGCGGCTTTCCCAGCTCCAGCGTCAGCCAGCGCGCCAGCTCGTCTCTGTGTTCCTGCAACTTCGCGGCGATGTTTCGCAGCACGCGGGCGCGCTCCAGCGCAGGGACTTGGCGCCAAGCGGCGAATCCTTCCACGGCAGAGGCGATGGCTTGGGCGGTATCCTGGGCGTTGGCGGCGGGGGCTTTGCCCAACTCTTCTTCGGTGACAGGGCTAATGATCGAGAGGCTGTGCCCCTCTCCGGCGGGCTGCCAGCCGCCGCTCCAATACAGTCCGAATGATTCGTACATGCTGCTCCTTCAGAAAATGTCAGGTTCAGGAAGCTCGCCGGGCGTGCCCAGCAAGAAGGCGAAGTCACAACCTGCGTCTGCTTGGGTCACATGCTGGCAGTAGAGCGCGGCGTAGCCCCGATGATGACGCGACGAAGGAGCTTTCCACGTTTGGCGACGACGCTCCAGCTCGTTGTGTTCGACGAGCAGGTCAAGGCGCCGCGCGCTCACGTCCATCTCGATGAGGTCACCGTCCTGAACCAAGCCCAGCGGTCCCCCAACAGCCGCTTCGGGTGCGACGTGCAGCACGCACGCGCCGTAGCTTGTGCCGCTCATCCGAGCGTCAGAGATCCGCACCATGTCTCGCACGCCTTGGGCGAGCAGCTTCTTGGGGATGGGCAGCTGCCCCCACTCCGGCATGCCCGGCGCTCCAACGGGGCCCGCGTTCTGTAGCACCAAGACGGAGTCGGCGGAGACGGCTAACGCTTCATCGTCAATACGAGCTTTGAGGTCACGGAAGTCTTTGAAGACCACGGCGGGGCCGCGATGTGTGTGCAGGCGCTCTTCAATCGCCGAGGGTTTGATCACCGCGCCGCTGGGAGCGAGCGAGCCGCGCAACACGACGGTTCCTCCAGCGGCCTTGACCGGGTTGTTTAGCGGCCGGATCACATCGGGTTGAAAGACCTCCGCGCCTGCTAGGTTCTCGCCAACGGTTTTGCCGTTCACTGTGGCTAGGTTTAAGTGCAGGCGGCCAGAGAGCTGCTGCATCAGCGCCCGCAAGCCCCCCGCGTAGTAGAAATCTTCCATAACGTATTGCCCGGAGGGCTTGACGTTCGCCAGCAGAGGGATGCCTCGCGAGATGTGGTCGAAGCGCTCCAAGTCCAGCGGGATGTTGTTGCGTCGTGCCATCGCGATGAGGTGGATGATCCCGTTGGTCGAACCGCCAATGGCCATCTGCACGATGATCGCGTTTTCAAAGGCTTGCTCGGTCATGAGCGTTGAAGGGCGGAGGTCTTCCCAGACCAACTCCACGGCGCGGCGCCCGCTCAGGGAAGCTATGCGGTTGTGGTGGGCATCGACCGCTGGAATCGACGAAGCCCCAGGCAAGCACATGCCCAACGCTTCGGCGAGGGACATCATCGTGGCGGCGGTCCCCATCGTCATGCAAGTGCCCGGAGAGCGCGCGATCCCGTCTTCAAGCTCTTCCCAACTCTGGTCGTCCAGCTCGCCCGCGCGCCGTTGATCCCAGTACTTCCAGACGTCGGTGCCGCTGCCCAAGGTCTCGCCACGCCAGTGTCCGCGGATCATCGCGCCGCCAGGCACATAGATGCAGGGCAGGTTCATGCTCAACGCGCCCATCAGCACCCCAGGGGTGGTCTTGTCGCAGCCGCCCAGCAACACCGCGCCGTCAATTGGATAGCCGCGCAAGAGCTCCTCGACCTCCATCGCCAGCAGATTGCGGTACATCATCGCGGTGGGCTTGAGGAGCTGCTCACCCAACGACATGACGGGCAGCTCGACGGGAAATCCTCCCGCCTGATACACCCCCCGCTTGATGTCCGCTACTCGCTGCGGGAAGTGCGTGTGGCAAGTGTTCATCTCGTTCCATGGGTTGATGATGCCAATCACCGGTTTGCCGACGAATTCATCGCGGTGAAAGCCCATCTGCTTGGTGCGAGAGCGATGGCCGAAGGAGCGCAGGTCGTCAGGCGCATACCAGCGAGCACTGCGCAGCGTCTCTGGGGTGGGTGGGTTAGACATGGGGAACCTCCTCTCCAAAAAAGGTGAAGTATTTTGTCGAAAGAAATCTTTGTTGACATCCACCATCGCGGTGAAATAATTCTATTTCAACTATTTTTGGAAAAATATTTTCAATTTCTCGATTTGGCGATTCCCGATTCAGACAATCTCGCTCCTCCCTCCTCCCTGAGTTGTCTGGTGAAGAGTCGCCTCCCGCATTCTGGCTCTGGAACCTGTGCGTTCCGAGAACAACTCGCAGCCCTTCGGAACTGTTATGACACAAGCTGCTCGACCCTTTGACGCGAGCCGGCCTCTTGACCTGATCAGCATGGGGCGTGTGGCGGTCGATCTTTATGCGGAACAGATTCACAGCCCGCTTGAAGAGGCGCAGAGCTTCCGTCGGTACTTGGGCGGGTGTGCCGGCAACATCGCCGTGGGGTCTTCTCGGCTTGGGTTGCGGGCTGCGATGTTCTCTTGTGTGGGCACTGACGACATGGGTAAGTTCCTGCGTCACCAGCTGCAACGCGAGGGCGTAGACACTTCCCTGCTGCAAGAGACCCCCCAACACCTGACCGCGCTCGTCTTGCTCGGCGTCAGCCCTCCTGACCGCTTCCCGCTGATCTTTTATCGCGAGAGCTGCGCCGATATGCAGATACAGCCAGAGCACGCTCGCCCTGAGGTCTTCCAGCAGGCCAAAGCCTTGTTGATCACAGGGACTGGCCTCTCCACGCCTGCCATGCGCGAAGCGACGAGGCACGCCGTTCGGGTCGCCAAAGACGCCGGCTGCGCGGTCATTTTGGACATTGACTATCGCCCTGTGCTGTGGGGGCTGACCGCCGCTGGCGATGGCGAGAACCGCTTTGTGGCCTCGGTCACCGTCACGAAAGAGATGCAACCGCTGCTGCCAGAGCTGGACTTGATCATTGGCACAGAAGAAGAGGTCGCGATCTTGGCGGGGACTGAAGACCTGCGCGCTGCGCTCCAAGTCGTGCGCGAGCGCTCCACGGCGACTTTTGTGCTTAAGCGAGGTGAGAGAGGCTGCGAAGTGTACGAAGCGTCTAGCGCGGAGCCCCGCTCAGCGCGTTCTTTCCCGATTGAGGTGCTGAATGTTCTCGGGGCGGGAGATGCCTTCGCAGCGGGCTTTCTGCGGGGTTGGCTACGCGGTGAGTCGTTGGAGACCTGCGCGCTCTGGGGGAACGCGAACGGGGCGCTCACGGTCACCCGGCATGGCTGCGCCCCAGCGATGGCGTCGTTCGCTGAATTGCAGCACCTGATCGCACATTTCGACCACGACCCTGACCTGCTGCAGAGCCGCGAGCTGCTGCGTCTGCATGAACGCACGATCCTTGGGCAGCCGCGCCACCATCCGTTGCAAGTGTTGGCTTTCGATCATCGGACTCAGTTTGAGCAGACGTGCAGCGAGCTGAGCCTGCCCACAGAGCGCATCGTCGCCTTCAAGCGGCTGGTGTTCGCTGGCTTTCAGCAGGTGTTCGCCGAGCAACCGGACTCTTCTCTCGCGCTGCTCGTCGATCCCCAATTTGGGTCGAACATTTTGCAATCTTCCGCGTATGCCAGCTACTCTGTGGGAGTCCCGATTGAGCAGGCGGGGTCGTTCCCGGTGGAGTGGCTCTGCAACGACGAGTTGCATGAACACTTGCGGTCACGTCCTGCCAGCTGGTTTGTGAAGGTGCTGTGGCACTTTCACCCAGAGCTGCGTGAGGCAGAGAAGCAGCAGCAGCTGGCGCAGCTTCACACGTTGGAGCGAGCCTGCCGCGCGCTGGAGCGGCGCTTAATGTTGGAGCTGATTTTGCCCTCGCACCTGCCGGAGACTGGAGAAGCTCTCGCTGCGGCGATGGCTGAGGTGTATGCCGAGAAGATTTATCCGTTCTGGTGGAAAGTGCAGGCGCTAGGCTCTGCTGCCGAGTGGCAACTCATCACAGATACGCTGGACCGCCATGACCCAGACGCGGCGATCATCGTGCTGGGCAAACACGCGCCGCTGGAGACCTTCCCAGAGTGGTTCCGCGTGTTGCGCTCTACGCCTCACACTTGCGGGTTCGCCATTGGGCGGAGCATCTTCTGGAGAGCGTGGGAGCAGTTTGCGAGAGGTGAGCTGAGCGCTGAGGAGATCCCTGCGCTCATCGCGGATCGCTATCGCACTGTGTTGCAAATGTGGAGAGAGGCCGGAGCCTGAACTTTTTGAAACCTGAACCCCCAGAGAGGAAGCATGCCCAATCTGTTGAGCAAACATCGCGCACCCGACGCCACCGGACTTGTGCAGTCTATCACGCCAGCGCGCGCAGGCTGGAAACACGTCGGGTTTGAGGTCTTTCACTTGGAGGCCGGACAGACTCTCCAGCAGGCCACCGCCGACCAAGAAGTCTGCTTAGTGTTGGTCGCGGGCAAGGCCGATGTCACCTCCCGTGGCGAGTCGTGGTCTGATGTGGGCGACCGCATGAGCGTCTTTGAGGAGAAAGCGCCCTACGCGGTGTATCTCCCCAACGACGAGGAGTTCACGGTCAAGGCGAGCACCAAACTGGAGCTTGCCGTCTGCCGTGCGCCCGGTTTTGGGAACCACCCCGCGCGGTTGATTCGCCCCGAGGAGATGAGCCGCGAGACTCGTGGGACGGGCACCAACACGCGCCACGTCTGCAACATCCTGCCGGAGAATGAGCCTGCCGACAGCTTGCTGGTGGTAGAAGTGATCACTCCCAACGGCAACTGGTCGAGCTATCCGCCTCACAAGCACGACACCGACGCGATGCCAACGGAGTCGAGCTTAGAAGAGACCTACTACCACCGTTTGAACCCACCACAGGGCTTCGCGTTTCAGCGCGTCTACACGGATGATCACTCCCTCGATGAGACCATGGCGGTTCACGATGGGGACGTCGTGATGGTGCCGCGCGGCTATCATCCGGTTGGCGCTCCGCACGGCTACGACCTCTACTACCTTAACGTCATGGCGGGTCCCCAGCGCGTATGGCGCTTCCAAAACGCTCCCGAACACGAGTGGATCGTGGCGCGATAATTTTTTTCACATCTCTGCTTCAAGGAACGCCATGAGCGAACGAATCCTCCAGAACTTCATCGCTGGCCAGTTTTGCCACAACGCGGACGCTCCGCGTCTCGACGTCACCAACCCTGCGACTGGCGAAGCCACCGCACAGGTCGCCGTCTCCTCCGCCGCTGAAGTCGATCAAGCGGTACAAGCAGCGAAGGCGGCCTTCCACTCGTGGGGAGTGCAGCCTGTTCTCAAGCGGGCGCGGGTGATGTTCCGCTTTCTGGAGCTGCTGCAACAGAACCACGATCGCCTCGCGGAAGCCGTCACCCAAGAGCACGGCAAAACCTTTGAGGACGCCAAAGGCGAAGTGCAGCGCGGAATTGAAGTCGTGGAGTATGCCTGTGGCATCCCGCAGCTGCTGAAAGGAACCTACAGCGAAGGCGTCGCGACCGCCGTCGATGCGTACTCTTTCCGTCAGCCGCTGGGGGTCGTCGCTGGGATTACGCCGTTCAACTTCCCCGCGATGGTCCCGATGTGGATGTATCCTATGGCGATTGCCTGCGGGAACACGTTCGTGCTCAAGCCTTCGGAGAAAGACCCCAGCGCTGCTTTGATCATGGCGGAATTGTTCCAGCAAGCGGGCCTGCCCGACGGAGTGTTCAACGTGGTGCAAGGGAGCCGTGAGTCCGTAGAGGCGCTGCTCGATCACCCAGACGTCGCAGCGATCAGCTTTGTGGGGTCGACTCCTGTCGCTAAGGCGATTTATGCGCGTGGCTCCGCTCAGGGCAAGCGTGTCCAAGCGCTCGGTGGCGCCAAGAACCACATGGTCATCATGCCCGACGCTGACCTTGACCAAGCCGCGAGCGCCCTGATGGGGGCCGGGTACGGGAGCGCAGGCGAGCGCTGCATGGCGATCTCGGTAGCCGTCCCCGTCGGAGCAGAGACCGCCGACGCGCTGATGGAAAAGCTGACTCCGCAGGTGCAAGCCCTCAAGATCGGCAATGGCATGGAGCGTGGCATGGACATGGGGCCGCTCATCACGCGCGAGCACCGCGACAAGGTCTCCGCCTTGGTAGACAGCGGCGTGGAACAAGGCGCGAAGCTGTTGGTCGATGGGCGCAATTACCAAGTCGCCGGACACGAGGAAGGCTTCTTCCTCGGCGGCTGCCTGTTCGATCACGTCACGACGGACATGGCGATCTACAAAGAAGAAATCTTCGGCCCTGTCCTCTCGACCGTGCGCGTGGCGAGCTACCAAGCGGCGGTGGAGCTGATCCACAACAACCCGTATGGCAACGGGACCGCCATCTTCACGCGAGACGGAGACACCGCGCGGGACTTCGTCAGCAAAATCGAAGTCGGGATGGTGGGGGTGAACGTGCCGATCCCAGTCCCGGTCGCCTTCCATAGTTTTGGAGGTTGGAAGCAGTCCCTCTTCGGTGACCATGACATCTACGGCCCAGAGTCGATCAACTTCTACACCCGCGTCAAAGCGGTCACGTCCCGTTGGCCGACTGGCATCAAAGAAGGCGCGAAGTTCACCTTCCCCACCCTCTAACTCCGCGCCTCCCCCTGCCACCAAGGGGGAGGTCTCACCAGAAACCTCACCACCAAAATCGGGAGGACGCTATGAGCACCGTGCGCTTGACGATGGCCCAGGCTCTGCTGAAGTTCTTGGCTGCGCAGTTTGTGGAACTGGACGGCACCACGCACCCCTTCGTGCACGGCGTGATGGGGATTTTCGGACACGGAAACGTGACGGGGCTCGGCGAAGCGCTGGAATACGGCGACTCCGGTCTGCGCTATGTTCAAGGAAACAACGAACAAGGCCTCGTGCACGCTGCGACGGCGTTTGCCAAGCAAAAAGACCGCTTAGGCATGTATGCGGTGACAAGCTCGATTGGCCCCGGCGCGACCAACATGGTGACGGGTGCCGCGACGGCGACCGTCAACCGCGTCCCTGTCCTCTTGTTGCCCGGCGACATCTTCGCGACACGTCAACCCGACCCTGTACTCCAGCAGATCGAAACCCCGTGGGATGGCAGCCTCAACGCCAACGACGCCTTCAAGGCTGTCAGTCGCTACTGGGATCGCCTCCAACGTCCAGAGCAGCTGATCCCCGCCGCTCTCAACGCGATGCGCGTCTTGACGGATCCTGTCGAGACGGGCGCCGTCACGCTCTGCTTGCCGCAAGACACGCAAGCGGAAGCCTACGACTATCCCGCCGCGTTTTTCGCCAAGCGTGTGTGGCACATCGACCGACGCCCCCTCTCTGAGCGAGCCCTGCAAGCGGCCGCTACGGCTTTGCAAACCAGCCAGAAACCGTTGATCATCGCCGGCGGTGGCGTGCACTACTCCAAAGCTGCCGAGACCTTGCGCGCCTTCGCCGAGGCGTTCGGGATCCCTGTCGCTGAGACTCAAGCGGGCAAGAGCGCGATGAGCTGGAAAGACGCGATGGGCGTCGGCGGCGTCGGGGTGACGGGCACCTCGGCGGCGAACACACTCGCAGCAGAAGCCGATGTGATCCTCGCGGTGGGAACGCGCCTCGGAGACTTCACGACGATGTCCAAGCTGGCGTTCAAAAACCCAGAGATGACGCTGCTGCACTTGAACGTCGCCTCGTTTGACGCCATCAAGCTGAACGGGATCCCGCTCCAAGGCGACGCCAAGCTGGGGCTAGAACAGCTACAGGCCGCCCTGAAGCGCGCCAACTACGCGACCAGCGCTGAGTACCAAGAGCGCGTCGCGGCCCTGCAACAGGCGTGGAACGCTGAAGTAGACCGCCTCTACGCCTCCACGCACGCAGCAGGAAACCACCAAATGTCCGTGGTGGGCGCGGTGAACGAGTCCCTCGGTCCAGAGGACGTGATCCTCTGCGCAGCGGGTTCGCTGCCCGGCGACCTGCATCGAGTCTGGCGCTGCGAGACGCCAAAGAGCTATCACATGGAATATGGCTACTCCTGCATGGGCTATGAGGTCGCGGGGGCGTTCGGGGCGCAGCTGGCCAAAGAGAGCGGACAAGTCACCACGATCGTGGGCGACGGCAGCTTTTTGATGATGCACTCCGAGCTGCTCACCAGCCTCAAAGAAGGGGTGAAGATCAACATCGTGTTGCTCGACAACCACGGCTATCAGTGCATCCGAAACTTGCAGGTGGCGCATGGCAGCGTCGGCTTCGGCAATGAGTTCCGTGAGCGCGACCCAGAGACCCAGCGCTTGACGGGCAAGGTCACCAGCGTCGACTTCCAGAAATACGCCGAAGCGCTCGGCGTGAAGTCCTTCCGCGCACACAACGTCGACGAACTCAAATCTTACCTGGAAGCCGCCAAGCGAGAGACGCGCTCGACGCTGATCGAAATCAAAGTGCTCCCCGGGACCATGACCAGCGGCTATGACGCTTGGTGGCGCGTTGGCGTCCCCGCCGTCTCCGCTTGTGAAAAAACCCGCCAGTCTCACGCACAAATGGAAGCGACCGTCCAGCAAGCGCGGCCGTTTTAATTTTTCTCAACCATCATCAAAGCGGTGAAACTATGTTCGCGCCCAAGACGGTCTCTTTGGGGATTGCCCCGATCAACTGGACAAACGATGACTTGCCTGAGCTGGGCGGTCACATCCCTTTTGAGCAATGCCTCGACGAGATGGCTCAAGCGGGCTTCACGGGGACTGAGGTTGGCAACAAATATCCCAAAGACGCGGCGGTTTTGCGTTCAGCGCTAGAGCCGCGCGGTCTGCGCGTCGCGAGCGCGTGGTTCAGCACGCTCTTCACCGAAGAAGGCAAGACGCAATCAACGCTGGAAGGCTACCTCCAGCACATGAACTTCTTGAAGGCTTGCGGCGCCGATCGCGTCAATGTCTGCGAATGTGGCTCTTGTGTGCAAGGAGGCCCAAAGCATGTGTTCGAGCGCCCAAGCTACAGCGACACGCAGTGGGAGCGCACCGCAGAAGGTTTGAACCTGCTGGGACGCATCACGCGGGAGAACGGCATGTGGATGAGCTATCACTACCACATGGGGACAATGGTGCAGACCGCTGCCGAGACGGAGCGTTTGATGGAGATGACGGATCCAGAAGCCGTGTTCTTGCTGCTGGACACAGGCCACGCTCACTACGCTGGCGACGACCCGCTGGCGCTGGCCCAAAAGTACGTGCACCGCATCAAGCACGTGCACCTGAAAGACATCCGCGCTGACGTGCTGGAGCAAGTGCACGCTCGTAAAATGAACTTCCTCGACTCCGTCAAAGCAGGAGTGTTCACCGTCCCAGGAGATGGCTGCATCGACTTCAGACCGATCTTCCAAGTGCTCGCCGAGCACAAGTACGAAGGCTGGATGGTCGTAGAAGCCGAGCAAGACCCTGACAAAGCGAACCCGCTGGCGTATGCGACCAAAGCGCGTGACTACCTCCGCGAACACGCAGGAGTCTGAGATGGCCACGCACAACCAATTCCGCAAACAACGCCCGCTGCGCTACGGGATGATCGGCGGCGGGGCGACCAGCCAAATTGGCGACAGTCACCGCGTCGCGCTAGCGTGGGATCACTACTATGACCTCGTCGCTGGAGCGTTTGACATCGACCCGAGGCAGAGCCGGGATTATGGTGCGCGGCTGGGGCTCGACGAAGAGCGCGTCTATGACGACTTTCGGCAGATGGTAAAGACGGAGGCGCGGCGCCCTGACGGCGTGGAGATTGTCGGGATCATGACGCCCAACGCCACGCACCACGCAATCGCCAAAGCCTTCTTAGAAGCGGGCGTTCACGTCATCCTAGAGAAGCCGATCACGACCAACCTTGCCGACGCCCAAGAGCTGATCGCCTTGGCCAAATCCAACAACCTGATCTGCGCGTCTATGTACGGCTACAGCGGCTACCCGATGGTGCGCCAAGCGCGCGCGATGGTTCGTCGTGGCGACTTAGGGAACATCCGCGTGGTGCAGACCGAGTTTGCGCACGGCAACTGCGCGACCCCTGTGGAACAACACAGCGCGGGCGCCAAGTGGCGCAACGATCCGGCGCAGTCGGGCGCGACCTTTGTGTTGGGCGACATCGGCACGCACGCGCTGCACATGGCGACGTTCATCACGGGGTTGACGCTGCAAGAGGTCGCCTGCGACCGCCAAAGCTTTGTCGAAGGTCGCACGCTCGAAGACAACGCGCATGTGCTGATGCGCTTTCAAGGAGGGGCGTCGGGGTTCCTGTGGGCCAGCGGAGTCGCCGTCGGGCACCGCCACGGCTTGGCCATTCGCGTCTATGGCTCAGAAGCCGGCATCGAGTGGCATCAGGAGCAGCCCAACCAGCTTTTGTATGCACGGCTTGGCGAGAGCCCACGGTTGTTGGAGCTGGACGGCCCCGAGATGAGCGCCGAGACGAAGCGAGTCTTGCGAGTGGGACCCGGTCATCCGGGCGGATATTTTGAGGCGTTCGCGAATGTTTATTCCGATGTGGCGGAGACGCTGATGGCGCGGAAGGAAGGGCGGGCCCCCGCACCGATGTCGCAAGACTTCCCAACGCTGGAGCAAGGCGCCGAAGGCGTCCGCTTTTTGGAAGCGTGCGTCGAATCTGCGGAGCAAGGTGGAGCGTGGGTCAACGCAACGGTGGCGTTCTAAGCGTTTCGCTGACGTCAACCCTCGCATCATCGTCATGAAGCTTGGGAGGCTTGGATGGTTCCTCGCGTCACAGGGGCGCCTCAGCGATGATCGGACGTTCGATGCGATTGGGTGCAAAAAGGAGGCTCTTACGGGGTTGAAAAAATTGTTTAGGGCACTAAGGTATAGGCGTTTGTTTGAGCCATGAGGCTCAGGCTCTGTCTTGTCACCCCCTCACCCCTCAACAAGGCCACATGAGTGAAAAACCCCGTTTCATCCGAAGAACGAGCAGAAATGAGCTGGTCTTCGCTGTGAATAAGTATGGTACATTTGAGTACTTCTTAGAGAATCAGTTCGGCGAGCGTCATCCGATTGACTTAGAGTTTTGCAACATGGAAGTTCTCCAGATCATCCGCGAAGACATGGTGCAGCAGCGTCAAGAAAACGCGATGCGCGCCTGACCTCTGTGCTCTCCAGCGATCTCACGGTCTTGCAAGTTGAGATCGCTCCTCCTCCTCTCCCCAACCTGAGCTTCATGCCGACCCCCGAAGATCCTCGTCTCTTTTCTGCGCAGTGTGAGCAACTTCCTCTCCGCGCGACGCCTCATCAAAATCCATGGTTCTCAGTGCGGCAGCGGGGCGACTTTTTCACGGTCGAGCCCACTCACGCTGTTGTTATGGTGGTGCCGATTGTCAATCGAGAGAGCTTGGTGCTGGTGGAAGTCAAGCGCGACGTGCTGGGAGATCAGCGCTCCCTTGAGATTCCCGCAGGCGGGCTGGAGCAGGGTGAATCTGGAGCGGCTGGAGCCGCCCGAGAGTTGCGTGAAGAAACGGGCATCGCCGCCTCACCAGAGCGCATGGAACCTCTCCCTCCGTTGGCGCTCTCTCCGCGCAACCCTAGGCTGGCTCACGTCTATCAAGTTCACCTCAGCGCCGAAGAGTTTGCGCAGCGGCAGCCCCACGACCATGAGATCAGCGCGGTACGTGTGCACTCTTTTGTGGAGGTGCAGGTGCTGCTGCTGAACGGAGAAATCTACGTTGGCGGCGTGGTAGGCGTGTTAGGGAGGTTCCTCTTGGGTCAAGGCGAGAAGGTCAGGCGATGACGCGCATTGACCTCGATTTCCTCGGGGTCGAGCAGCAGCGGGTGATATTCTCCTCTCGCATACAGCGGCGACTGGTTCACAAAGTAGGGCGAAAACGGGTGCATCGATTGTCCCGCTGGCAGCACCGAGGAGGTGCGGTTTAAGTCGGCAAAGTCGATGACTTGCCGGATGGAGGCTCCCAAACCAACCGACCAGTTGGGGGGGCGTGAACCAGCGCGCAAGAGGGTCCCTCGATATCCTGGGGAAGGGTATCTCTCTGACGCAAACCAGAGGTCCAGCAGCGGGAAGCGGCCCAGAGGGTGCGCGAACTGTACGGTTTGCAGGCTGCCCCACTGCCACTGACGCCAGTCCTCTCCATAGCGCTCTTGCATTGTGTTCAGGGCTTGACGCAGCGCCTGACGCAGGGCTTGGCTCAACGTCTCCGTCTCGGAGGTTTGCGGATTGTCTGCCCAGCCGTGAAGCTCTCCGTTCACCAGCTTCCTGAGCAACGCGCCGCTGGCATATCCTCGATAGTCGCGCGCCAACTCCAGCCCCAATTCGTCGGCAAACAAGACCTCTGGGATGACGCGCTCCCAGTGGGCGAAAATGGACGCCGCCACGCTGTCGGTCGTAAAGCACCCGTTCCAGGTCTCCAAGATCTCTTGCACAGGGATCACGAACTCTGTCTCCGCTAAGGCGGCGGTTCGGATGAGCGGACGCGCGAGGGGGTAGCAGGTGTCCAGCTGCAAGCGCTCCATGGCTTTGGCGGAGAAGACGCCGCTGCCGTCGAGCACCGCGGCCAAGCGTTGCATGCGTTCTCCCGGCGCAAAATAGCCGTGCACGCTGCCAACGAGAGCCTCTTCTAGGGCGTTGTTCGCGGAGCCGACCCAGCCGGCTGGGGGATTGTAGGCATAGGGCAAATCCAACGTCCGGCGGACGCCTTGCCATTCGGCAGAACCGTCAGCGCCGGGCAAGATGCGCCAGCCGAGCTGGGCTCGAATCGGGAGAGTCCCTGTCGGTTGCATGCCGATGTTGCCTTGGGCGTCGGCATACGCGAAGTTCTGCGCGATGCCGCCAAAGTAGGAGAGGGCTAGCCGGAACTCATTCCAGTTTTTGGCGCGGTTGAGCTGAAAGAACCCTTCAATTTCGTTGGCCTCGGTGTCTTCCAGAAACGTCCAGCGATAGCTGAGCGCTTGATCAGAGAGTCCCGCGAGCTGCGATTCAAAATACACCTCGTTGATCAGAGGGCCGTGTGGCGTGTAAGGCACCTCAAACGTCTGAGAAGAGAAGCGCCCTTGCAGAGTGATCTCTCGTGTTTCGAGCGGAACCCACTCTCCTTGGAACTGTACTGCGGTCTTGGTCTCATTGAGGGTCTCGGCGAAGTAATCTCCGGCGTCGGCGTGCAGACTGGTCATGCCCCAAGCGATCTGGGTGTTGTGCCCGACGGCGATGAATGGCAGACCGGGCACCATGCCCCCAGCGATCTCAAATTCGGGGGTGCGCACGTGTGCTTCATAGAAGAAGCCTGGAATGCCGAGCCCTAAGTGGGGGTCATGCGCCAAAATCGCCGCCCCGCTGGCAGTGCGTTCGGGAGCAATCGCCCAGTTGTTGCTGTGTCCTAATCCAAACCATGGGAGAAAGGGGTCGAGGACTGCGAGCGGATCGCGCGGTAGCGCGGCGGAGCCGATCTGCATGGGGCTGGGCAAGACGGCGGGGCTGCCACCTTGATAATGCGGAAACAGCTCTCGCAGACGTTCTTCACCGACTTGGCGGGCGAGGCGCTCAGCTAACAGGTCGTTGCGCAGAGCCGAGTGAAGCTGCATCGCCATGGCGCCGATCATGCCGGTCAAGTCGTCCTCGGCAAAGGGCTGCACCTCGTAGCCGGTCAACTCCAAGAGCGCCAGCTCTAGCGGCAGAGGGTGGTTTTCTAAGTAGGCGTTCACGCCCTGATAATAGGCTCGAAAGGCCGCCTGCACTTCGGGACTAGACTCGCGCAGCATCCGCTGGCCGATCTCATGTAGCCGAAAAGTCCGCAGCAGCAAGTCCACCTTGATGACAGGCTCCCACAATCCGACGACCTCGGTCAGGCGTCCTTGCCCCAAGACCCGAAAGAGCTCCAGCTGCGACAGCCGATCTTGCGCCACCGTCCAGCCCAGCGCAAAGTAGGCGTCGTCGCTGAACTGCGCTTCAATGTGCGGCACTCCCCACTGATCGCGAGTCACGAGGGCCTCTGCTTGGAGCGACTCTACGAGCTGGGTCCCTTCATACTGAGGAGAGGTGCGCCACAGGGTGAACCAACCATAGAGCACCAGCGCCAGCAACAACCCCAAGAGGGCCCCAAGCCCTCGTCCGAACCATTTTCCAACCCACTTCAACTGCTGCATGTCGCGACTCTTTTCAGTGTGAGAACATTGTTGACTTCACCGTCAGAAAACCATATCTTAGCCGATTTTCGTCCAAAATCTTGCGTTTTTGTGGTCGGGCCCATTTATGGGATGACATCCCACAACGCAGCACGACGGAAGACCATCCTTGTTTCATTTTTCTACAGTCCGCTAGATGTCATCTGAAAGGAAAGAGCCTGAATGACCGTTAAGACCAAGACCCTCCGCAAGCACTGCCGCGCCCTCGGTGTGAATCTGATTGGCACCCCGAACGTCGCCTTGACCCTCAACCGCCGCCCGAATCGGCCCGGACAGCACGGCGCTGCCCGCCGCGGGAAGCTGTCCCCATACGCGTTGCAGCTGATGGAGACCCAGAAGCTGAAGCACTTTTATGGCGTGACCGCCAAGCAGCTGCGTCGCTACTACGAGCGCGCCTCGAAGTCTCGTGAACAGACCAACGTGATGATGGTGCAGTTGATGGAGCGCCGCCTAGACAACATGGTCTATCGCATGGGCTTCACTCCAACGCTGCGGGCAGCGCGCCAGATGGTGGTGCACCGTCACATTCTGGTAAACGGCAAGAACGTCAACAAGCCCTCCATGGAGTTGCGCGCCGGTGACGTCGTGCAACTGCGCGAGAAGAGCCGCTCGGTAGAACGCTACAAAGACTGGTTCGAACTCTATGAGCAGCAGCTTGGCTATGTGGAGCGGGATCCTTCCCAACTGTCGGGCAAGTTGGTCGCGATTCCCAGTCGTGACGAGATCCCCATCCAAGTGGAAGATAACTTGGTAGTCGAATTTATGGCTCTCTAACCGTCTCCCCTCCACGGGCGGCCTCTCAAGGCTGCCTGTCCCTCCGCTTTTTCCCGCAAGGAGTACCCCGTGAAAACGTCGCAGCAAATCCGCCAGGAGTTCATCAGCTTCTTTGAAGAGCGCGAACACCGCTTTGTGCGCAGCTCACCTGTGGCTCCCCTCGACGATCCGACGCTGCTCTTCACCAACGCCGGCATGAACCAATTCAAAGATGTGTTTCTGGGAACAGGCACGCGGGATTATCAACGCGCTGCCAATTCGCAGAAGTGCATCCGCGCCAGCGGCAAACACAACGACCTCGAAGATGTGGGACGCGACAACTATCACCACACATTCTTTGAAATGTTGGGGAACTGGTCCTTCGGCAACTATTTCAAAGAAGAAGCCATTCGCTGGGCTTGGGAGCTGTTGACGGAGGTCTGGGGACTCGACAAGTCTCGGCTGCACGCGACGGTCTTTGGGGGAGACGCCAAAGATGGCTTGGAAGCCGATCAAGAAGCTGCCGCCTTGTGGAAGACCTGCACAGACATAGACCCAACGCACATTCACTTCTTCGGCAAAAAAGAGAACTTCTGGGAGATGGGAGACACAGGCCCGTGCGGGCCTTGCAGTGAAATTCACATTGACCTCACGCCAGATCACTCTGGCGCTTCTTTGGTGAATGCCGATGACGCCCGCGTGATCGAAATCTGGAACCTCGTCTTCATCCAGTTCAACCGTGGCAACGACGGTCAACTCTCCCCATTGCCTGCGACCGGTGTCGACACCGGGATGGGGCTAGAGCGCGTCTGTCGTGTGTTGCAAGGCGTGGACTCGAACTATAGCACTGACTTGTTCACCCCGATTTTACGGGCGATTAGCGAGGCCACGGGCACGCAAGACGCTGAAGGAGAGATCGGGGTGGCCTATCGCGTGATTGCCGATCATGTGCGGGCGCTGAGCTTTGCCATTGCCGACGGCGCGATCCCATCTAATGAGGGGCGCGGCTATGTCTTGCGCAGAATGTTGCGGCGCGCAACTCGCTTTGGACGTGTCCTAGGCATGGAGCAGCCGTTCATCCACAAACTAGTCCCGACGCTAAGCGAGGTGATGGGCGAAGCCTTCCCCGAAATTCGACAGCAACAAACCCACGTCATGCGCGTGATTGAGGCCGAAGAAGCGAGCTTTGGGCAGACGCTTGATCGGGGCTTGGAAATCTTTGAACAGATGGTGGCACAACCACACACACAAGACTCCCAGATGCTCTCTGGTGAGGACGCGTTCAAGCTCTATGACACCTATGGCTTCCCAGTCGATTTGACCCGCCTGATGTGTGAGGAGCGACAGCTTCAGATTGATGAGGTCGGATTTGAGCGCAACATGGAAGCGCAACGGACAAAAGCCCGCGAGGCTGCAAAATTCCAAGCGGCTCAGATCGAGTGGACCCTTCTACGGGATGTCCAGCACTCCAACTTTGTCGGCTATGACACGTTCACCACCGAGGGCCACATCTGTCGCTTCTCGCAAAACGAGCAAGGTCAGTGGCTGCTGGTGTTGGATCACACTCCTTTTTATGCGGAATCAGGTGGGCAAGTCGGAGACCAAGGCACGATTCAGCAAAACAACACGCTCTGGAAAGTCGTGGATGTGCGACGCGAAGGAGACACGATTATTCACATCTGTGAGCAAGGCGCGGAGCCCGACACCAGCCCCGTGACGGCGCGGATTGACTATCACCAGCGCCAGTCCACAACGCGCAACCACACGGGTACGCACATGCTGCAAGCCGCGCTCAAGACCGTCCTCGGTGTGCATGTGAATCAGGCCGGCTCGGTTGTGCACCCTGACTATCTGCGCTTTGACTTCACCCATCACGACCGCCTGACAGAGGAGCAGCTGGCTCAGATTGAGCGCACGATCAACCAAAAGATTCGGGAAAATCTGGCGCTGAATGTGTACGAAACCGGCTACCAAAATGCGATTGAGAGCGGAGTTACTGCGTTGTTTGGCGAGAAATATGGCGACAAGGTGCGCGTCGTCACCATGGGAGAGTTCTCTTCGGAGCTCTGTGGAGGGTGTCACACCAACGCGACGGGTGAAATTGGCTCCTTCCGTGTGGTCTCGGAAGGGGCGATCGCTGCTGGAGTGCGACGCATTGTCGCCGTCACAGGGCAAAGAGCAGAAGAGTTGGGGCGCCAAGAAAGTCGGGCGATGCAAGAGCTTCGGCAGCTGCTCAACACCCCAACGGAGACCGTCAGTGGGGTGGTCGCGCAACTTCTGGAAGAGAAGCGACGTCTGGAAAAAGAGCTGCAACAACTGAAGAAGGCGTCTGCTGCCGGTGGCGCGACGGAGCTGCTCGCGCAGGCCCAGACGGTAGGAGATGTGCGGTTGCTCGCACAGCGTGTGGAAGTCGACTCTATGGATGAGCTGCGCTCCTTGGCCGACACGCTCCGCCCTCAGCTCAACGGAGTCGCTCTGCTCGCGGCGGAGATCAACGGCAAAGCTACGTTGCTCTGCGTGGTCGCCGATCAGGTGCTCGTCAAAGGAGCCAAAGCCGCAGATATTGTGAACCGTGTCGCAGCGTTGGCGGACGGCAAAGGGGGCGGCAAGCCGCATCTAGCGCAGGCCGGCATCAAGTCTCCTGAAAAGTTGCTCGCCGCTCTCGAACAAGCTCCCCAACAGCTGCAGGAATATCTGCAGTCTCTCACCTGAGTTCCCCCCCGGACTTGCATGTCATACGAATGGTTCGTCGGTCGGCGTTACCTCTTCTCCACGCGCAGCGACCGCTCCATTTCTGTCATCACGTGGATCTCGGTCTGTGGCGTCGCCCTCGGCGTCATTGCCTTGATTGTCTCAACTTCCGTGATGAACGGCTTTCGCGACAACCTCCGCCAGGCGATCACTGGCTCTCTCCCTCACGTGACGCTCTATTCTTGGAGCGATTCCATGCGCAATTTTGAAGAGCTTCGCTTAGAGGTCGAGCAGCACCCTGAGGTCGTCGGCGCTGCGCCTTACATTTTCAAACAGGCGCTGCTCACAGGGGCCAAGACGCCGAAGGGGTCTTTGTTGCGTGGCATTGACCCTGCGGTAGAGGCGCAAGTCACCAACCTTGGGCTGTTCTTGCGCCGGGAACGCTATGCGCCGACTCCGACCACAAAGGCTGCCCAAGCTCAGCTCTCCCGTGAGCTGTTGCAGCGACTCTCGCACCCTCAAGCCCGCGCACAACAGCTCCGAGATGGGATCATTTTGGGCTCTAACCTCGCGCAACAGCTCGGAGTTCAGCTCGGAGACACGGTGCAGGTCGTGTCGTCTGACCAACGCATGACTCCCGTGGGAGAGGTGCCACGCGTCAAGACCTTAGAAGTGATCGGTTTTTTTGAATCTGGCATCGCGGGCTACGACGAGGTGCTGGCTTTCATGGATTATCGTTTGGTGCAGAAGGTGTTCCGCATGCGCGACGCGGTGACGGGGTTGGGGATTCGCATCCAAGATCCAGAAGAGGCTCCCGCAGTCGCGGCAGACCTCCAAGAACTGAGCGAGCTGTATGTGGTGAGCAACTGGGCGGAGGAGAACAAGAGCATCTTTCAGGTGATGAAACTAGAAAAGTTTGGGCTGTTCCTCATCCTCACCTTGATCGTGGTGGTCGCGGCCTTCAACATCATCAGCTCCCTTGTGATGCTCGTCTTGGAGAAATCCCGAGAGATCGCCATTCTCAAAGCGCTCGGCGCCACCGATCACAGCATTCGGAAGGTCTTCATGTTGCAGGGGATGGTGATCGGTTTGATTGGCACCCTCTCGGGAGTGACGATCGGGCTGTTGCTCTGTTGGGCGTTGATGACGTTTGACTTTATTGAGATTCCTCCGGGGGTGTATCCGGGGGGAGATCGCATCCCTGTCTTGATTGATTGGGGCGATGTGGGGCTCACCACGATCTCGTCGTTTGTGATCTGTTTCTTGGTCACCATCTATCCTTCCACCAAAGCCGCCCGGCTCCATCCGGTCGACCCGCTGCGCTACGAGTAGCGGACTTTTTGCGATATGAGGCCGAGCCATGCACCTTTCTGAGCTTAAAAACCAGTTTCTAGACTTTTTGCAACAACGCTGCAGCGGGCCCAAGCATGAAAAGCTGGGGGTGGAGTATGAGACCTTCGTGATGTGGGGAGACGCCGCGCAGCTGAAGCCCCTGCCGATTGAGGGCGACCCCAGCATCTACAAAATGCTGCAACGGATGTTGGCGTTGAGCCAAAAGGCCGAGCACCCTTGGGAAGCACAGTATGAAGACTCGCTGCTGCTAGGGCTGGTGAACCAAGCTGGGCAGTCAATCTCTGTGGAGCCGGGAGGACAAATTGAACTCTCTGATGCCCCGCGCACCGACCTGACCGAAGTGGCTCACGCCCTCGGAAGGCACCTCGAACAGCTGCTGGAAGCCTCACGCAGCGCCGAAGGACATATGCTCTTTCTGGGGGTTCATCCGCTGTTGACACCGGAGCAATTGCCGCTGTTGCCCAAGCAGCGCTACCGTCTGATGTACGAAACGATGCAGCGCGTGGACACACACGGGCAGTGGATGATGAAAGCGACCAGCGGAGTCCAAGTGAACTTGGATTATCAGTCGTTGGAAGACCTCGAACGCAAATTTGTGCTGCTCAACCGCCTGACCCCATTTTTGACCGCCATTTTTGCCAACAGTCCAATTGTCGAAGGGCAAGACAGCGGCTACCGCTCCTTTCGCGGGCGCATTTGGCAAAACACCGATCCGCATCGGGCCGGTTTGCCGCAAGCGTTTGTCGCGAAAAACTTCACGCTGGCTGACTACATCGAGTGGGCTCTGGACGTGGCCCCTTACCACCTCTACCGCGAAGGGAAGGTTGTGACGCTGGGAGATCAGACGTTTCGCGCCCTGCTCCGAGATCCTTCTCCGCTGGAACTCAATTCCGCTGATTGGATGTTGCATCTGGGGATGTTGTTCCCAGACGTACGGATCAAGCGCATCATGGAAGTGCGCTGCATTGACACACAGCTGCCACGCGACGTGATGGCGGTGCCGGCGCTGCTCCAAGCCTTGGTCTATAACGAGGACGCCATCGCGCGATTAGAAAGCTGGCTGATGGATCTTCCTGAAGAGGCGTTTGCGCACTACCGGAACGCGGCGGCCAAAGATGGAATCGCTGCCGAAGTCGGAGAGGTGAGCTTCGCCAAAGCTGCGATCAAGATTCTTGAGACAACCTTGGAGCAGATGGACTCCGAGACACAGCTGCATTGGCTCGTTCCCTTTTTTGAACGCTACACCAAGCACGGACAATGTCCGGCAGATCAAATCTTGGAGCGATTCCACGCAGCCAGCTCTCTCACGGATTGGCTGGAGCGCGAGCTGGCCAACAGCAGCCTCACCGCCTTGTACGCCGCATGAAAGCGCACGTCTTACGTCAAGTGCTAGACCGAGCACATTTTTACGGTCTCTTCCAAAAAGATGGGCAAGGGGAACTTCAACACGCCCCCTTCGCGCTCAGTCCTTACCCGCTCCCGCAGACGCTCCTCCAAACCTTTCCGCTGGTTACCCAGCTCTCGAGTTTGTTGATCTGGCGCGTGGCCAATGCCCACGATTTTTTGCGAGAAGTGTTAGAGCCGGTTGCCGTCAGCGATGAATTTGTGCGCTTTTTGTTGGGGCTCCTTCCTTCAGAGGTGCGTCAACAGCATCAACTGCTGTTCAATCGCAATGACTTCCTAATCGAGCGGGGCGCAAACGAAATCCGTGCGCTCCAAGTGGAGTTAAACACCATCTCTGCGAGCTTTGCCCACCTCTCTGAGCGCACAACGCTCTTGCACCAGCAGCTCTTTCGCGAAGAATTCATCGCGGTGCATCCCCTCACACAGCGAGCAGGACAAGCCTTTGCCGTCAGCCTCCGTGAGACCGCAGCGGCGATGGGGCGCCTTGACGACGTGGTGCTGATGCTGGTGCAGCCGCGAGAACGCAACTGGTTTGATCAGATGGGCCTGCAAGCGCATGTTGAAGCGGAAGGGCTGCGCGTCCAGCGAGTTTCTCTTGAACAACTCCACAGGGAGGGCGCGCTGCGCGACGGGAATTTGATGTGGCAGGGGCAGCGAGTCAGCGTCGTCTATTTTCGTGCGGGCTACTCTCCCGATGAGTTTGCCACTCCTGAAAGCCGAGACGCGCGCCAGATGCTTGAGGCGTCATCGGCTGTGTTGCTACCAGAAGCGGCAATGCAGCTCGCGGGGACCAAGAAGATTCAGCAAGTGCTCACGCAGCGGAGTGTGTTGCAGCGCTTCTTGGACGAGGAATCGGCTCAAACGCTCCAGGAATCCTTTGCGTTGATGTTCGCTTGTGACGGAGAGACGCCGGACGGCGAGCCAGCGTTAGAGCGCTTGCGTCGAGAGCCGCGAGGCTTTGTGGTTAAGCCCCAGCGTGAGGGGGGAGGGAACAACATCTATGGAGCCGACATCCCCGCGTTTTTAGAGCAACTTCCGGCAAAGGAACGCAACGCCTACGTCGCGATGCAGCGCATTCAAGCGGAAGAACGGGAGTCCTTGCTAGTGGTGAACCAGCAGGCTCAGTGGCGCGCCGCGATCCATGAGGTGGGACGATATGGAGTGCTCCGTGCCGAAGGCGACCAGGTGAAAGAAAACGCCGAGATTGGACACTTGGTGCGCACCAAAGCTGCCGACGTCAACGAGGGAGGCGTCGTCGCGGGCTTTGCCTGCCTGAACTCGCTAGCCACAGAGCCCTAAATTCACGCTTCAAGCGCGTTTTTGCTTCACCACTCTCATCAATTCACCGGCGATGCGGCGAGAGACGGCTCGGGGAGTGAAGCGGTTGGCAAACACGCCCACTCGGTTCAGTTTGCCGTTCACGATCACGACGTCGCCGCGCATCATCCCCAGATACCCCTCCTCTGCGACTTGCTGGGCGCTCATGACCAGCGGCCCGTCAAACGCCCTCGTCATCTCGACTCCTGCACGCTTGCCAAACTCGGTCGCAGTCGGCCCCGGACACAAGACCGACACAGTTACACCAGTTCCCCGCAGCTCTTCTGACAACGCTTCAGAGAACGACAAGACAAACGCTTTAGAAGCGGCATAGGCCGCCATCCGTGGAACGGGCTGAAACGCTGCGGTGCTCGCCACGTTCAGGATGCGTCCACGCCGGCGCTGCAGCATATCCTTCGCAAAGCGCTCGCTGAGTCCGGTGAGGGTCAGCACGTTTAGGGTCAGCATGTTCTCATCGGCGCCATCGGCGAGGTCTTGCACATAACCATAGTTCCCAAAGCCTGCGTTGTTCACGAGGAACTCGACGGTCCAAGAGTGAGCGCTTGTTTCGGCAAACAACTCCGCTGCGGCCTCAGGTGTAGATAAGTCGCGGGCAAGCACGTGGACAGTGATTTGGTGCTGTTGCTGCAACTCTGCTTGCAAAGCCGCAAGTTTGTCGGCGCTGCGGGCGACCAAGATGAGGTTGTGACGATTTTGAGCAAAACAGAACGCGAGTTCACGGCCAATGCCGGTCGAGGCGCCAGTGATCAGGGCGTAAGTGGTAGACATAGAACCTTGGGGATGGAGAAAAGCTCAGAATGGAAAAGATCGCGCAATCACTGCGTTTGCTGGGAGACGAGACACGCTTGCGCATCTTGCGACTGTTGGCGCGTCACTCACTGAACGTGAGCGAGTTGACGGAAATATTGGGGCTGGCGCAGTCGGGGGTGTCAAGGCATTTGAGCCATCTGCGCAAGATGGGGCTGTTACAGGAGCGGCGCGACGGCGTGTGGACTTACTATCAGCTCACATCCTTGGAGCACGCAGACCCTGAACTGCGCTTGTTGGGGCAATATCTCCAACAGCAACTGGCCGAGCTGACCGATTCCACGCACGATGAAGTCCGCCTTCAAGAAGTCTTGCATCGACGGCGCTTGGGAGGGCCCGGTTTGAACGAACGCTTACTGGAGCTTGGGCAGTCGTGGTTTGCGTGGTCACGTTTGTTGGGACAGCTCATCGGCGAACTCAACACAGGGTTGACCATTGCCGACCTTGGGTGTGGAGACGGGACGCTGACCTTGGAGATGTCGCGATTTGCAGAGCATGTCATTGGGGTGGACCGTGATCCAGAGCTGCTGCAAGAGGTGCAGCGCAATCTCCAAGCTCAAGGCCGGACCAACATCGAACTGCGCCATGAGCAAGTGGAGTCGCTGTCCATCGCTGACGCGTGTGTCGATCTCGTGATGTTTTCGCAGTCCCTGCACCATTTGCAGCATCCGCAGCTTGGTCTACAGCAGGCGTTTCGCATCTGTAAAACCGGTGGGCGCGTGCTGATTGCCGAGCTGGCTGCGCATCAAGAAGAGTGGGTGCAAGCGAAGTTAGGACACGCTTGGTTAGGCTTCAGCGAGCAAGACTTGCGTCAGATGTTAGAGCAAGCTGGCTGGCAGATTGTGACGCAAGAAGTCCTGCCTGCCTCGCGGGAGCGGCTGTTTCAGGTAATGCTGGCAGTTGGCCGCAAAATGTGATGTGTTCCCCCGTGGGCAGACAACTTTGTCTGCGATTGTGTATACCCTATATTTGGAGGTTGCGATGTTGAAATCTTTGAAGATTGCTGGAGTCGGTTTGGGAGCGCTGTTGTGTGGAACTTCAACTCTGGCAGCACAAGAAATACTCACGATTGAGGTGCGCATGCTGATGCCCTCTATGGCGCAGAAGGTCGTCACAGAAGCGCAAAAAAAATGTGAGGAGATGGGATTCAAAGTCTCGGCAACCGTGGTGGACCGTAGTGGAAACCTGCAAGCGATGTTGCGCGATCCCTTGGCTGGCGCTCACTCGATTGAGGTGAGCTATCGCAAGGCTTGGACTTCGGCCTCGTTTGGGGTGGCCACGGCCGATATGCCAGAAGAGGAAGGGATTGAGTTTGCGAGTCAGGTCATTCGGACGACGGGCGGGCTGCCGATTGAAATTGGCGGCTTCTCTTACGGCGGGGTCGGCGTCTCAGGAGCGACCTCAGAGGCGGACGTAGAATGCGCCCAACATGGAATTGAAGCGATCGCTGCCGATCTTGAGTTTATGGAGTGACATCCTAGGCGCCGGCGCTGCCGGCGCGGTTCAATTGCGGATCTCGGTGGCGGGTTCTGAACTCGTGGGTGCCTCACCCTCTTCCTTCTTCTTCCTCCTCTTCCCTTTCCCCCGACGTTGTCGAAAATCAGCCAAAAACGCGTATTCCTGTTGGAGAAACGGCCCGAGCGCGGCCATCTCTAATTTCTCGACGATGTGGTCTTCCACATAGCGCTGGTAGGTAGGAGGCTTACCGCTGACAAGCTGATTGTCTCGAGCGTATTGCTCCAACTCTGCGCTGAACTTTTTGATCGAGAGTTCGAGTCTGCGGGCTTCTTGGATCATTTTTTGACGTTGGCGCACCATCTCGCAGAGTTCACCTAACTTTTGTCGGTTCTCTTGTTGTGCGTCGTCTGTGCGGCGCATAGCGGCCCACGCCATCATACTTTTGCGAGACTCATCTCCTTGGTGCTCAGCAATGGAAGCGAAGACGTCAAATTCTTGAAAGACAATCCCACTCTTTTGCTCTACCCGACGATCGAGCTTCTCCAAGGTTTGCTCAATTTGCTTAAGCCCTCGTTCGGCTAGCTTGTAGTTTTTGACGATGCGTTGATAGCGCCGCTCATCTGCGTCTGTCAGCTCGGCTACCGGCCGATTCTCAGCCGCTTGCAGCTCGGAGGCGAAACGTTCCACCTTGGCTTGAGCCTCCGCGCGCTTTGCGGTCAGCTCTTCTTTTTTGGCTTCTCGCCGTTGGAGCATCGCCAAATATTCCTCATCTTTTTTGCTCACCATGCGCTGCTTACGAATCCCAATTTTGACAGAGAATTGCGTTGCGTCACCGCGCCATTGGTTCAGCAAAATGATGTCAAAATCACGGAAGCGCGGGTGCCGTTGAAAGAAATGTAACAAGTTTGAGGGCTTCTCAGCCTTATCGGCTTCTGCTTTGAACTCTTTGTACATGGCCGACATCTCGTCCACAAACATCGTGCGGATGTACTTTTTGCGATATCCCAAGGCGACCAGCCCTCTGACGGTTCGCTCTTCCAGGTCGTCGACCACCAGCACATTCATCAGGCTCTTCATCACGCCCTCTAGGGTTTGTACGCCGGTGACCTGTTGCACTGCGTCTTCGAGGACCATGTCTAGCGCCACATGATAGAGCCGCTCCAGCTGCATCTTCTCTAAGCTGCCGTCATACTTCTGGAGTCGATATTTCATCGTCCGCAGCGCAGCCTGACGAGTTGTCTTTACATAGTCGTTGTAGAGCAAATTGAGGAACGCCTTGTTGGATTCGCGATCTTGCGTGCTCTGTCGCAGCTGTCGAAAAGCCTCTCGGTGTGAGCTGGGAGCCGGGTCATAGGGCAGCTCGTAGCTCTCCCAGGCAAAGCCCTTTAAGCGGAAGCGTTGCTTGGCGTAAGTGCGTAAATCAACGTCTTGATCCGTCTCTAAGTCCCAAGGAAATTCAAGCACTGCCAGAAATCCATCGCGATTGATCGGGACGCCGGGCGTGTAATTCCCAATGCGGACGCGCAGACCATGCTCGACAAAGCGCCGCTTGAGCGGGCTCTCCAGACGATGCCGCATCTCTTCAGGCATCAAAATTAGAACCGTGGACTGCGAATTCATGAGGTGCCTCGCTAAAGGTTCACAACTGTTTACGTCAGCGATGAAAGAAAAATTTCTGAGTTTACGGAAGGATTGTTTAGAGTTTGTTAGGAGTGTGCGTAAAGCGTCGCTGGTGGTCTGACCGGAGGTTTGTCTCCTCTTTTGATTCCTTTTTTCTCTTGAAAAAACAATTTTTGTCGCAAACAGCGCTCATTTTAAATTAAAAAAATAAATTTGTTTTTCAAAAAGAAGTGTGTTGTCGCGAAACCTAGATAATGTCTCATCTGGAGGTCTGGTATGCTCCGTGAAGCCCAGACTCGTGGTTCTTTCATCCAATTTTTCTATCTTTCAGTAGGAGACTCCCATGGCGGCTGCAAACACCCCAAGCAAAACTCAAACTTGGCCAGAACTTGCCATTCAACTGTACGAACATCTCACTGGTCGCAACGCTGAAATTACCTATGAATTTGAAAACATGGAAATCTGGGTGCCCAGTCATGTGGGCGATGACGCGACACACGCGCGCTGGAAAGTGAACGGAACCCTGAAAATCCGTACGCGCGAAGTGAAGTAATGTCAGTGACTACGCTCGAGGTAGAAGGCCGGATCGAAGCCGTCTCTAAGCACGGCAAGCTCTTTGTGGAAGGTCAAGGTGAGCGCTTGCAAGTCGGAGTCAGCTCTCTCGCCGCGCTGTGGCGGCTGCGCTACCTTTTGCGCTCGTTGCTCCGACAGCGTGCATTTGCGATTCAGGGGCTGAGCGAGACAAAAGTCCACATCAGCGTGCTGTTGGCCGACCAGCAGGTTGTGGATTTAGACCCACAGCAAACTCCAGAAGGAGTCGCTCGCTGGCTGGGTTTGCCCTACGGATCCATTCAATGGAGCGGCTTAGTGCAGGCTCTCCGAAAATCCTTCTAGCTCTCCTTCAGGCCGCTCTTCGGGGCGGTCGCCTCAACGGCCCGCCAGCACCTCACCGGCCTCGCGCACGGTGAACTTCTGCTCATAAATCGCTTTTCCGACGATGACCTGGTCGACACCCACAGGCGCAAGGTTGCGTAGGTCGCGCAGATCATCTAACGAAGAGACTCCCCCCGACGCGGTGACGCGAAGTCCCGTGTTCCTCGCCATGCGCTCCAAATCTGTGAGATTAGGCCCTGTCAGCATGCCATCGCGGGCAATATCAGTGTAAATGACGCGCTGGACTCCACGGGCTTTCCAGGTGTTCGCGAAGTCTTCATCGCTGAGTTCGGTGACCTCGACCCAACCCGAAACGGCCACCCGCCCAGCTTTGGCGTCCAGACCAAGAATCAGAGCGTCGCCAAATTCTTGCAGCGCGGTCTCAAAAACTTCGGGCGCTTTGACGGCCATCGTGCCGATGATGGCATAGCGGATTCCCAAATCGAGGACGCGCCGGATGTCGTCGACAGTGCGAATGCCGCCTCCTAGCTCCAAGGGAACCGAGACGGCCTGAGCGATGCGCTGGATTTGAACTTGATTTGCCGATTCGCCCCGAAACGCGCCGTCGAGGTCGACGAGGTGAATTTGCGGCGCGCCTTCATCCACAAAGCGCTGCGCCACTGCGACGGGATCATCGGCATAAATCGTCTCGTCGTGTTCGACCCCTTGAGTCAGACGCACGCACTTACCATTTTTGAGATCAATCGCGGGAAGGATTTGCACGGTTCTTTTGAGATGGAAGATGAATCAAAAACAGCTCGTGCCGCCAGAGAAATGCTGCGCAAGCGATGGAGCACAGCAGCGTACCGAGCAGAGTGGTGACGATAGAAGAGAATAACACCGCAAAAATGGAACCACCCCACCCACTCCCAAGCTCCATGAGCAAAGATCGGCGAGGGATGCGCTCTTGGCAAGCCCGGCAGCGTCCCTGCAATAAGCAAAACGAGAGCACAGGCACATTCTCCCACCAGCGCAGCACGTGACCACAACGGAAGCAGAAAGAACGCCTGGGCGTGAGAGGATTGAGGCGGTCCAAGGACAGCGCGGCCTGTTGGCGGGCAGGGTCGCTCTGCCGAATGAGCAAGCGCGCTAAGGTCGCCTGCCAGAAACTGCCAAGGATAGCGCCGAAACATCCCGCGAGGAGCAACCGCAGAATCAGCGGTGCATCACTTGCATGAGTGGCGATTTCAAGCGTCATCAGAGTTTTGTATGGCTCGTTTCATTACGACTTTTCCAGAGAGGTAGGATGTTGATCAAAATGCGCATGTTGTTTGGACTGCTGGTCGGTTTGCTGCTGGCGATGCCGGCGTTTGGTGCCGTGATTCATTTGAATAGCGGCGAGTCGCTCAGTGGTCGCATTCAGGGCATGGACGAGCAGACGCTCTACCTGGAGTCGGATCGTGGCTTTGGTGTGCTCAAGGTTGAGCGAGTCGACATTCGCTTGATTGAGTTTGACGCAGCCGCGCGCAACCTCGCCCGCAAGCTGGGCATTGGCCTCAACTACCGTCCCGCGACGATGGAAGAGAATATCAGCTTGAAAAGCTGGCTCAGCACGACAGACGCGCTAGAGTTGCTCGTCGGCTATGAAGAGATCGGTGACGATACGACGTTCTCCTTAGAAGGACGCTTCTCTCGCGTGTTCTTGAACGAAGGCGGCCAAGACCTGTTTTTCGGAGCAGGCGCGGGCTTTGTGAGCGGCCAAGACGAAACCGGCGACGACGAGCGCGGGACTCTGTTTCGGGCCTTCACAGGGGCGGAGTTCTTCCCCGTGACATATCCCAATGTGGGGCTCTCCGTGGAACTTGGACTGCGGCGCCTGCAAGGCGTGGGAGACACCCAGCAAGGGTTTTACAACGCGCTCGCCGCACGCTACTATTTTTGACAATTTTGTCCGTCAGCGGGGAGCGCATTCCCCGCCTGCCTTGCCCACTCCCAACTCGGAGGCCGCATGCCAGCCCCTTTCCCCCCTCGCTCTGTTGCCCCTTCCTCGCTCCTCTCCTTTGAAGACTCCGCTGCTGGCGCCCGCTGGATGGATCAGGTCTTCGACCAGATTGATGACATTCCAGACAAAGACCTTGAGGCCCTTCTCGCCGAACAACCTCGCAAAGAAGCTCCCAAACCCAAGTCGTCGGTAGCGAAGAACCCTTTCCGCAGCCACGTGGAACCGGACGACGTGCTTGATCTGCATGGCAAAACCCGTGACGAAGCGCTCATGCTCGTTGAGAACTTTGTGCACTACGGTGTGCTGCACGGAGCGCAAACCCTGCTGATCATCACGGGCAAAGGCTATCGTTCGGGCAAAGGCGGCCCGGTGTTGCGCCCTACCATCGAAGCGTGGCTCCGTGATCAAGGCAAGAAGCGGATTCAGCGTGTGCAAGAAGCCCCACCGCGACACGGCGGCAGCGGCGCGCTATGGGTGACCTTACGGGGCTAGCTCTGGCTCAGTCATCAAAACTCATCGCACCGGCAGCACAAACTCAAAGCAGGTGCCTTGATCGCAGTGCCACGTCAGGGAGCCTTGCAGCTGGCGAGTGAGGATGTTCACTAAGCGGAGCCCCAGCGAGTTGGCGCGCTGGACATCGAAGCCCTCCGGTAAGCCGACGCCATCGTCTCTGACGCGGATGTGAAGCTCTTTGCCGCGCTCCCCCGTGTGGAGCCGCACTTGTAGCGTCCCTTGTTCTCCTTGCGGGAAGGCATACTTCAGAGTGTTTGAGACCAACTCATTGAGGATCAGCGCACACGGAATCGCCATGTCAATTCCGAGCAAAAGCGCCTCGAGTTCCAACTGCAGGCGAATTGGTTGAAAGTGATCTCGGCGGTAGGACTGAAAGATCTCCTGAATCAAATCCTGAACATACAAATCAAAACGAATGCGCGAGAGCGTATCAGAGCGATAGATGCGCTCATGGATCATCGCCATCGACTCAATCCGGCTCTGGCTGTCGCGCAGCAGGTTCAGCAGCCCGTCGTCGGTACAGGTCGCGGCTTGTAGCCGAAACAAGCTGGAGATCAC
>CBFIJD010000014.1:62577-70727 GCA_965662845.1 uncultured bacterium
TGGTGGATCTCCTTCAGCAAGACTTCTTTCTCTGTGACGGCGGCTTCCAGCTTTTTGATGTGTTGTTGGACCTCCAGAGCGGCTGAGACGCGGGCCCGCAAGATCTCGGTTTGAATGGGTTTGCTGATGAAATCACGGGCGCCAGAAGAGAAGCAACGGCTGAGGACAGTCTCGTTTTCGTCAGCGGTGAGCATAATGACGGGCAGGTTGGAGAACTGGTCGTGCGCCTTGAGTTGCCGCAGCACCTCAAGCCCGTCGACTTCTGGCATGTGGATGTCGAGCAGCAGCAGATCTACCGGAACCGTCTCCAAAAACTGGAACAGGTAAGCAGGTTCCAGCAAAAAGCGAGTGGTGTAGTGTGGCTGTTGGAGCAGCTCCGTGACCTGATGAATGACGCGTTTGTCGTCGTCAACAAGCAGAATGGTGGACATGGACGTTCCCTCAGGAAGGCGGTGTCTGCATGCTGACCTGCTGGTAGCAGTACTTGAGCCACTGGGTGAAGAAGGTGTTGCGATGCCCCCGCCAACGATTGATCGGGTTGCTCAGATCAAAGTTGGCAGGAGGCGGGACCTCTCCGGCTCGTTGGTCGCGCTCGGCCTCGTACACTAGGCGCCGCGCGTTGTATTCTGGGTGTCCGGTGTGCATCACAAAGCGATGGTCGGGCGTCTCAAAGATGGAGTAGCCGGCTTCTTCGCCATAAGCCAGCAGAGCCAGCCGTCCTTCTCGCTGGGCGGCTTCCATTTCGGCGTCGTCGATGCCTGCGTGACGGCTCTGGGGGCACCAGAACAGGTCGTCCATCTCTCCAGTGATTACGTGCCCAATGTCTAAGTTCTGCAGCGGAAACACTCCAAACAGCTTCTTTTCGTAGGTCAGCTTCTCAACACCTGTCAGATAGGCCAACGCGAACCCACCCCAGCAAATACCGAGGGTGCTCGGGCAGTTTGCCCGGGCATCTTGCAAAATCTGCGAGATTTCCGGCCAGTAGCGCACCTCTTCAAAGTGAATCTTCTCGACGGGGGCTCCGGTCACGATCAAACCGTCGAGCGGTTCGCCTTGGCAAGCTTGCTCGTAAGTGATGTAGAGGTCTTCCATGTGCTCAACGTCGCCGGTTTTGTATTCATGCGATTCCATCCGAATCCAGACCGGCTCCACTTGGAGAATGGAGAGCCCTAGCGGGTGCAAGAGGTTGAACTCGTAGTCCTTGCCGAAGGGCATGATGTTCAGGATGCCGACGCGCAGGGCCCGGATGTCTTGACGCTCGGCGTCTTGGGGCGTCATCCATGAGATGCGCTCTTGGCGGATTTGCGGCAGAGCGTGGTAATCACGCGGAACAACGATGGTCATGGGCGGGTCTTGCGAATAGTTTCGGCGCGTTCGGTGGTGGCGCACTCACATCAGCATCTTGGCGCGCTGCGCGCTGCACTGGGAGGAGACGGCGGGAAGCTCATCACCAGCGCTCACCGAGCGGAGTGGCGCGAGCCTCCTCAAGAGAGCGGTCGCTTCAGCTCAAGGCTTTGGTGAAGGCCTGCTGGAAGTCTTCTCGAATGTCGTCAATGTGCTCTAACCCTACGGAGACGCGCACCATCGTGGGGGAGACGCCTGCGGACAGTTGGTCTTCTGCAGAGAGCTGTTGGTGAGTGGTGGAGGCTGGATGGATCACGAGGGTTTTGGCGTCGCCGACGTTGGCCAGATGGCTCGCAAGCTCCAAGCTGTCAATGAACTTCACCGCTTGGTCATAGCCGCCTTTCAAGGCGAAGGAGAGCATCGTGCCGTGCCCGCGCTGCGTCAGGTATTTCTTCGCATGTTCGTGATACGGGTCGTTCTTCAGCCCAGGATAGCTGACGCTCTCAACCGCGTCGTGCGCTTCCAGCCACTCGGCGAGCGTTTGGGCGTTTTGGGTGTGACGTTCCACCCGCAGGGACAAGGTCTCGACGCCTTGCAGCAGCATGAAGGAGTTGAACGGGCTGACGGCCATGCCGTAATCGCGCAGGCCTTCCACACGAGCGCGGATGATGAAGGCGAGGTTGCGCTCAGCGGGCAATCCCAACATGTTGCAGACGTCCGAACCATAGCCAAACACGTCCCAGAACCTCAGCCCATGATAGCCTTCCGAGGGCTCGGTGTAGAGCGGGAAGCGACCAGAGCTCCAGTCGAAGTTGCCTGCGTCCACAACCACGCCGCCGATGCTCGTGCCGTGCCCACCAATCCACTTGGTCGCCGACTGCACGACGATGTTGGCGCCATGGTCAATCGGACGAAACAACGCGCCGCAGGCTCCGAGGGTGTTGTCTACAATCAGCGGTAATTTGTGCGCTTGGGCGAGCTTGGCGAGCCCTTCAAAGTCAGGGATGTTGAAGCGTGGGTTGCCCATCGTCTCGATGTAGATCGCTTTGGTGTGGTCGTCGATTTTTTCGGCGAAGCTGGCGACGTCTTCGCTGGTCACAAAGCGGGCTTCTAGTCCGAGGTGCTTGAACGAGACTTTGAACTGATTGTAGGTCCCGCCGTAGAGATAAGAAGTCGTCACGAAGTTGTCGCCGCTCTCCATGATGTTCGTGAGCGCGAGGAACTGCGCAGACATCCCAGAGGCGGTTGCCAGCGCCGCGACTCCGCCTTCCAACGCCGCGACGCGCTTCTCAAAGACGTCGGTGGTTGGGTTCATGATGCGGGTGTAGATGTTCCCAAACTCTTTCAATGCGAATAAATTCGCGCCATGTTCTGCGCTGTCAAAGGTGTAAGACGTCGTTTGATAAATCGGTACGGCGCGGGATTTGGTGACAGGGTCAGGGGTTTGTCCGGCGTGCAGCTGCAGGGTTTCGTAGCGGTAATTACTCATGGCAGACCTTTTACAGAATCATTTCTTCATGTTGCAGAATCTCGCGCAACCAGCCCGATCGCGCAAAGGGAAAAGAAGGTACGGGAAGCCCGCCAAAAAGGCAATTCTCCGCTAATGGGGCGGAGAGACCACGCGATCGCACAACCGCATTGCAACATGTGCGCGATGCGCTATGGTGGCAAACTTTGTGACCTAATTGTTCTAACTTGTGGCAGGGAGCCTCTATGAATCATGACTTTTTGCAGTTCGCTGCGCAGTGCGGCGCCGTCAAATTTGGTCAATTCACGCTGAAAGACGGTAGCTCTTCAGACGTTTTTTTTGACTCTTCCTCGTTTGATACGGGCTTTCAACTCCAGAAGTTCGCAAACTTACTGGCTCAGCACATTGGCCAACATATCCCGGACTGTTCCCTGATTTATGGTAGCGCTTACAAGGGCATTCCGCTGAGTGTGGCTGTCGCGATGGAGTTTGCTCACCTCTCTGGGCGTGACATTGGCTACTTGTTCAATCGCAAGGAAGCAAAACAGCACGGCGATGGTGGAAGGTTTGTGGGGCGCCAGCCGGTGGAGGGCGACGTGATTGTTTTTGTGGATGATGTGATTACCAGCGCGGGAACTAAGATTGAAGGCATTGAAATGTTACAGGCGGCTTTCGGCGCCTCATTCCGAGCGATACTCGTCGCGGTTGATCGCAGAGGTGAAGCCACTCCGGTGCAAGACGTGCCCGTTCATGCCCTCTGCACCCTCGCGGAGGTGCGTCAATTTTTTCAGTCACAGGAGGTCAAATGAGTGAGGTGATCGTTGCGCTGGATGGGATGACTCCTGCGCGAGCGCTCGCGCTCGCTGAGACGCTGAGCCCTTTGCGAAGTCAAGGGCTGTGGGGATTCAAGATCGGTCATGAGATGGCCAATCAAGGCGCCGAATGGGTGAGCGCCCTCAAAAAACATGGGCACGTGTTCGTTGATTTGAAACTGCACGACATCCCGAACACGGTTGAGCATGCAGTGCGCTGGCTCGCCACTTGGGAAATCGACCTCGCGACGGTGCACATTTCTATGGGACGAGAGACGTTGAATCGAGTGGCTGAGCTGGGAGTTGGGATTTTGGGAGTCTCGCTCTTGACCTCAACGTTGCCAGAGGCTTGCTTGCGGATTTATGGCGCGAGTCCGCAGGACACCCTACAGACCATGTTTCGGGAAGTGCTAGAGACGCAAATTCGTGGGGTGGTTTGTGCTCCCCAAGACTTGGAGATGCTGGACGCTTTTGACGCGGAGCGTCGGTTCACGCGCGTGTGTCCGGGCATTCGTAGAGCCGAGGACGAGAGAGGGGATCAACAGCGGACTGCGACGCCTCAGTTTGCCCAAGAGCGCGGGGCCGATTTGTTGGTTATTGGGAGGCCGATTGTGCAGCAGGAACATCCTGTTCGGGCTGCGACATCCATTTTGTCAGAGCTGCGGGCAACGACTTAGGGAATGGATACAGAAGGGAGGGCGGCTTTTGCTCTACTCATCCGATGTAGGCGTGCCGAGGAGGCTGTGGGAGATGCGGCTTTGTAGCCAATTTGGTTTCCAAACCGACCGACTTGTTTTCGGAAGCGACGGCTGCGAGCGATGGCTTTGGCGCGCTCTGTGTCAACGGCCATCACTTGTCGAATCACTTGCTGGGCTTGCAGGCTAACGCTGGCAGAAGGTGAGGTGGCTGGTGCCGCTGCACCCTCTGTTGTCTGACCCCATGCGATGCCTGAGGTCACTAGCATCAGGCCTCCGAGTACAGTTTTTTTCAGAGCCCTCCAAACAGCCAGTTCTCTCATATGTAATCGCATAGCGATACCATCTGGCACGTTCAAAAAGAGGGGACGCCCGCGAGCGCCCCAGGGGAAATTATCGCTTCATGTTCACCAAGTCGGTGATCATCTCATCAGTGGCGGTGACGGTCTTCGCGTTTGCTTGGAAGGCCCGCTGAGACTCGATCATCTTCACAAACTCCATGGAGAGGTCCACGTTGGACTGCTCGAGGCTTTTGCTTCGCACCTCACCAAATCCGGGAGTGCCTGGTTCTCCCGCGACTTTCTTACCGGCCCCCAAAGATTCTTGGAGCAAGTTGTCACCGATCTGCATCAGTTTGCCGGGGTTGTCAAACTTCGTGAGGATCATGCGACCGACGGGGCGGCTGTAACCTGTATCAAACACTCCATTTACTGTGCCATCGGGTTCAACAAAAATACTCTCTAGTTGACCAGACGGGTTCCCGTCAGCGTTGGCTTTGCTGACAGAATATTGCCCAGCGAACTGGGTAACCCCGTCGAGACCGGTGCGTGGGTCCGTGGGGTCATCGGGGTTGTAGCCGTCTCCGAGGTGCAACCCGATCACAACAGGCGTCTCACCATTGAAGGGGACTGCGAACTGTGGGACTCCTGTCTCTGGATCAACCGGCTGCGGAACGAGCCGTGGAGGCCCGGCGGGGAGTGGATTCCCTTGGGCATCAACGCCACCCGGTTGGGCTTCAAAGCTACCGCTGGTGGCAGCGATCAGCTTCCCGTCTTCTGTGAACTGCAAGAAGCCGCCGCCGACAGCGATCTGGTTGCCCGGCATTTGTCCAATCGAGCCGCCATCAAACATCATGTAATATTCCCACTGGTTGATCACGCCGGTGCCTGGGATGGGCTGTCCGGAGACAGGGTCTAGCTGCTCGGGCAAGTCTGGGCGCTTGCGGAAAGCGACGGTCGCCGTGTGGGAGTCACCATAACGATCGTAAACGGTCACAGAGGTGGAGAAGTTATACATAGAGTCGCGAACATTGGTCGGATCAAACGGAACGTCCTTGATCACCGCGTTGGAGTCTAAGTTAGCGGCCACACGGATGCCGGTGCCGTTCGCGCCGTTGCCGGTGACTTGAGGGGGATCGACGAGGCCCAACACCTTCAAGGAGCCGGGGAGTCCCTTGCTTTCTAGGGTGTTGCGGTCGACTTCCACGGCCTGCACGCGCATGCCACGTTCGTTGGCAAGAAAGCCTTCTTTATCGTAGGAGAACTGGCCGTTGCGGCTGTAGATTTCTTGGCCTGTTCGAGGGTTCACCAAGGTAAAGAAACCGTTCCCGCCAATAGCCATATCGGTGTGGGAGTTAGTGTTCTCAAAGGTGCCTTGGGTGAAGTCCTGCTTGACAGCGCCAATTTTCACACCATTGGTAGCTTGGGTGAAAGAAGCGCCTTGGGGATATTCGTTCCCCATGATGTCTTCGAAAGCGACTTCGTTTCGCTTGAAACCAAAAGTGTTGACGTTGGCGATGTTGTTACCGACCACGGCCATTGCCTTGCCGTGGGTGCGAACGCCGCTAGCGCCAGTCTGCAGAGATCCGAGTAGTGCCATGAAATGCTCCTGAGAAAAGAGGAAAAAGGAAGCGGAGAAGTCTTAGTCTTTTGTCTTGCCATAAGCTTGCCGTAACTGCAGTTCGGTGTGCAGAGGCATCGGTTGCGCTTGGGCAAAGCGTCGATTCGTCTGGTCTCCAAGACCGCGAATTTCGGAGGCTGGAATCCATTCGTTGTTGACTTTCACCAGCGCGCGCCCGCTGTCGAATCGAATGTCTTCCACTTGTCCAGATTTGGAGAGGGAGGCGTCTAGGCGGTCGCCTTCGGCAGTTTTCGCCATGACGTTGAAGGAGTATTTGCCATCGGAGAGTGGGTCGCCTTCATTGTCCATTCCATCCCACAGAATGTGATGGACACCGCGCCCGCGGGCGTCTTGTGGGATGGTGCGCACCACATCGCCGATTTCATTCAAGACTTGGACGTTCACCTCGGCGGCGTCTCCGCTCAAGCTGTAGGTCACGGGGGCCGCGTTGCCATTTTGCAGGGTGACCTCGTTCATTTGGACTTCGACATCTTTGCCCAGATAGGTGCCGGAGCCTGCGCGCATCAACTGATCTTGGAACGCAAGCAGTTGATCGGTCTTACTGTTCAAGTTCTGGAGCTGCTCCACGGTTCCGAGCGCAGCCACTTGCTTCATCATGCTGTCTGTGTCCATCGGGTCCATCGGGTCTTGATGAGCCATCTGGGTCATGAGCAGGTTCAAAAAGTCCTCTTTGCCCAGCTCTTTGCCATTGTTGGAGTTGGTCGTGGCCTGTTGGCGTTGCTGGGTTTGTGCGATGTTTAGCGTCTGGTTGATATCGTTGATTTGCATGAATTCTCCGTACGTTGCGGATCAAGCGTAAAGGTTCAAACCGCTCTCGTTGCCGCGCGGTCGAGATGAGGGATTCCCAGCGACAGTGTCTTGCGCTTCGTTGAGGCGTTGACGCTGTTGGGATGCCGTATAGTCGTCTTGATAACGGCCCTGATAGGGGTTCTGTTCAAACTGTGAATCGGAGCGAGCGTCGATGTTGACGTTCAATTCCATCTCTTTGAAGTTGAAGTCTTTGTCTAGGAAGCGATTGCGCAGGTCGTCCAAGTTGGCTTCTACCAGTTGCTTGACGTGCGGATTCTCCACTTGCATGTCGATCTGCAGTCGGTCTCCCATTTGTTTCACTCGCATTGTCAGGCTGCCTAGATCATCTGGACGCAGACGCAGGGTCACCTCTTGCGTGTCGCTGTCTTTGCCGCTGCGCAGGCTCCGTGTGATTTGCGCCATGTCGAAGGGCGTCTCACTCAAGGCTTCTTCGGCGGCGGTAAAGCTCGCGCTTGCGGCGGCGGTCGCGGTGTCTGTGTTACTCACCACTTGAGAGAGTTGGTTTTGGGGAATCGCGGTTGTGTCGGGGCGAACTTCGTTAGCCTTATTGATCCGAAATTCGCGTTGTTCGTTCGGCGTGCCTGGCTGGTTCACGCTGGTTGGGACTGCGCCCAGCGCAGTGAGCGAAGCGTATAGGCGGGAAGGATCAATGGTCGACAAGTTGGGCGCTTGTCCCCCGTTGAGGATCATCTGCTGGGCGCGCAAGGAATCGAGCGTCTGCGTCTGCTCTTCAACCACTTCCTGGCTGTTGTGCTGTTGCATCAAGATTTCTTGCAGCTGCTGCTGTTGGGTCAGCTTCGTTTCAACTGTGTGATGCTCTGCTTTTTGCAGCAGCTGTTGCTTAGCGAAGGCTGCGGTGGTCTCTGATTCTGGTGAGGCGTTGGCTAAGCGTTGTGATTTGGCGTCTGCGATTTGTTCGTCAATGCTTTTCTTGGCGCGAGTTGGATCTTCCATCCCTGTGTTGAAGCGTGGATCGTCGATCTCTAGCTCTTCTGCTTTTTGCAGTTCCACTTGCGTCATCAGGTTTTGGCGCTCTTTGGCGGCCAGCGTCTCAAGGTCGGGTTTGCCGCTTTCAGGGTTGTCTCCCACTTGGGCCTCGAG
>CBFIJD010000015.1:0-2579 GCA_965662845.1 uncultured bacterium
GTGATTGAAGAGTCCACCGCGATGGTCTGCGCGCAGGTCATCGGCTATGACGCGTCCATCAGCATTGGCGGCCTATCGGGCAACTTTGAACTCAACGTGATGCTGCCGATGGTCGCGCACAGTTTGTTGGAGTCCATTCGCTTGCTGGCGAACGCCGCGCGCAACTTGGCTGACCGCTCGGTGTCACGCCTCACGGTTCGCGAGGCGCACATCAACGAGCTTGTGGGGAAGAACCCAATTCTGGTGACCGTGCTCAACCCGTTGATCGGCTACGACCTCGCCGCCAAGATCGCCAAGACCGCCTTTGCCGAGAACCGCTCGCTGCGTGAAGTCGCGCTCGAGCTCGCTGGGGACAAAATCAGCGAAGCCGAACTTGACAAGGCGCTGGATCCCGTCCAGATGACGAAGATTGGTTTCGTCGAGTAATTCCAGCTTTTGTGGCCCGTCGTTTTCTGGGCGGCGGGCTCTGCGGTGGTTCGCTTCAATTCTCCCGACGTGATTCTTGACTTGCCGATTCCTCTCAAACTTTCGAGAGTCCTGCCTTTTTCACAAAATCTGGTCAACAGAGGACGCCATGCAATCAACCAACAATCTCAATGTCACAGAGATTTCACCGCTGACCCCGCCGCACGAAATCAAGCAAGAGCTCCCGATGACGGAGAAGGCGAACGCGGTCGTCGTGAGCGCTCGCCAAACGATTCGTCATATTTTAGATCGCGAAGATCATCGCTTATTCGCGGTTGTGGGGCCGTGCTCGATTCATGATCCCAAAGCGGCGATGGAATACGCTGAGCGCCTGAAGCGGCTCCACGACGAGCTGAAAGATCGGATCTATATCATCATGCGGGTCTATTTTGAGAAGCCACGGACGACCATCGGCTGGAAGGGGTTGATCAACGATCCGGATTTGAACGGCACACACCAAGTGGAGAAAGGGCTGCGCCTAGCTCGTAAGATTTTGTTAGATATCAATGAGTTGGGGCTCCCTGCCGCAACAGAGACACTCGACCCCATCACGCCACAATACATCGCAGAGCTGCTCTCATGGAGCGCGATTGGCGCCAGAACGACCGAATCGCAGACCCACCGAGAGATGACCAGCGGGCTCTCGATGCCCGTCGGGTTCAAGAATGGTACAGATGGTGGGCTAGAGATCGCGGTGAACGCCATTCAATCGGCTTCGGAGCCGCATCATTTCTTAGGCATCAATGGCGAAGGGTTGGCTTCTGTGGTGAAGACGACGGGGAATCGCTACTGCCACATCGTGTTGCGTGGTGGCAAACATGGCCCAAACTTCGACGCGCTGTCGATTCAAGACACCGAAGAAATCCTCTCGAAGCACGGGGTGCGTCCGGCGATCATGGTGGACTGTAGTCATGGCAACTCTAACAAGCGGCCTGAAAAGCAAGAGATTGTGCTGCGAGACATCGTCCGGCAGATCGTGGATGGCAATCAATCCATCGTAGGAACCATGATTGAGAGCCACTTGCACGGAGGGAATCAGAAGATTAGCCCAGAGATGCAATACGGGGTCTCGATCACAGACAAGTGCTTGGATTGGGAGAGTACAGAGCGAGCCCTGCGGGATGCCTATGAACACCTTGGCAATTTGCAGTACCTCACCAATTGTTGAAAATTATGAAAAAAATTGACTTTTCACCGCAAGTTCCAGATTCTTTTTGATTTTCATTTTTCCGGCAAATCTTCTGCCGCAATGACTGGAGCAAGTTATGGCCAAGAACGCCAACCGCGTTTTCGTGAAAATGAAGAGCCCGGAGAGCGGGTACATGTATTACACGTCTAAAAACCGTGTCACGACCCCAGGTCGTTTAGAGCTTCGCAAATACGATCCTGTCGTACGCAAGCACGTCATGTTCAAAGAAACCAAGTAATTCATTTCCCTGTCGTGAGACAGCCGTCCTCAAAGGAGAATCCTCATGGCCCGCCGCTGTGACATTACGGGCAAGCGCCCATTGACCGGAAACCGTGTCTCGCACGCAAACAACAAAACGAAGCACCGCCAGTTGCCCAACCTGCAAACGCGCCGGTACTTTGTGCCAGAACTAGGACGCACCGTCCGCCTGAAACTCTCGACTAGCGCCATCCGCACCATCGACAAGAAAGGCCTCGTACCCTTTCTGAAAGACAATGGAATGACCCTCCGCGACATCTCCTGATGTGCTCAAGGCGGGCCGTCTGGTTCGCCGCCACTCCCCATGTTTGGCTCACGGACAAAGGCAAAATTAGTTGAGTCTTGGGGCTGAATAGCCAACACTAACGGCTTTTGCGGTTTTTCATCTCTGGAACGCAGGAGAATCTCATGCCGAGTTGGATGTATCACTCCACCACCAAGACCTTGGGCGTCGCTGCCGCGCTGATCGCGCTGCTGTTTTTGTTCAAATATCAGCAGCGCCAGAGCAATCTGGAAACGATGCAGGAGGTGGAGCTATTGGATGTGCGCGTCGATATTGGAGAAAGTGAAAACCGTATCAGTACAGGAGTCTTCGGGACGGTGCTGAACCAGAGCCAAGACGACATCAAAGTGCTGGAAATTACGGTCGATTATCTGGGTGAAGAGG
>CBFIJD010000015.1:2771-6359 GCA_965662845.1 uncultured bacterium
CCCCTCTTCATGTACATTCGGGTCAAAAATCTCCACAAAAACTACCTCGATGGCGAAGGCCGCGAACTCCACATCTTGCGTGGTGTTGACCTGACGATCGAGCACTCTGGTGCGACGGCTGCGATCGTCGGCGCTTCGGGCACAGGCAAGAGCACCTTGCTGCATCTCTTGGGGTTGCTCGACCAGCCCGATCAAGGGCAGATTGAGATGGATGGCGTTCACTTCGGCGAACTCTCTCGTGATGCCCAAGCGCGCTTCCGAAATGAGCACGTCGGGTTCATTTTCCAGTTTCACCAGTTGCTACAAGATTTTAGTGCGTTAGAAAATGTGATGATGCCGGCCCTGGTGCGCGGAGAGAGCCGCCCGAAGGCCCAACATCGCGCGACCGAGCTGCTAGAGAAGGTGGGGTTACGGGAGCGCTTGTTGCATAAGTCCTCCCAACTCTCAGGCGGAGAACAGCAGCGAGTGGCCATCGCGCGGGCGCTGGTCAATCGACCACAGCTTCTGCTAGCAGATGAGCCAACCGGCAACTTGGATCGAGACACTGAAGCGCAAGTGTTGAAGACGCTGCTGCAGTGCAACGCCGATGAACAAACCACCATGTTGATGATTACCCACAACCCTCAGCTCGCCGCCGCGATGCAATACCAATATCGCTTACTCGACGGCTTGTTGCACTCGGAACCTGTTCCCTAACCGCATACACGCCGCACTCATTAAATGCCCACAGCCTGTTGTCTCCGTTGGCTCCGCCGACAGGTCACTGTGATCCTGCTGACAGGATTGCTCTTTTGGCCTCTCAGCGTGTTGGGGCAGGACGCCCCGCGCATTCTCGACATCGAAGTTCAAGGGACCTCGGAGCTGGAAGAGGCCCAGCTCCTGTTCTCGATTGAAAGCCAAGTCAACACGCCCCTTGACCGCTCCCGCATCCGTGAAGACCTGCGCATCATCTATGACACCGGGCTCTTCACCGACGTCCGCGCCGAGGTCGAACCCCTCGCCGAAGGCTACCTCCTCCGTTACGTTGTCCAAGAACGCCCCCGCCTGCTCTCGGTGCGTCTCGAAGGCATCTACTTGCTCGACCGCGACGAAGTCCTCGACGAAATCTCCTTGCGCGCCCGCGACATTTACGACCCCCTCAAAGTACAAGCGGACGAAGAATGGATCCGCAACAAATACCGCCTAGAAGGGTATGCGACTGTACGTGTGCTACATCGGGTCGAGAAGGTCTCTGAGACGGAATATCGCCTGACCTATGTCGCCCAAGAGCAGCCGCGCGTTTACCTCACAGATCTCACCATCAACGGGACCACCGTCTTCTCAGAGATCGACCTCAAGCGCTACATGATCAGCGCAGAGATCGACTGTTTCAACTGGATCAACGACTCCGGTATTTTTCAAGAAGAACGCGTCAACCAAGATTTGGCCGTCATCACGCAAAAATATCTGCAAGACGGCTACATCAGAGTCTTCATTGATAAGCCCGACGTCACGATATTTCACAATCCTGAATACAGCCGTGTGGAAGTCGTGATGGATATCGCAGAAGGCGACCAATACTTCACAGGTCAGGTAGAGGTGAGCGGTGACCTGATTGAAGAGCCGGAAAAGCTGCTGGAGCAGCTCGAATTGCGCCAAGGGGACGTCTATAATCCATTTTTGCAAAACCGCGATCGGGCTCAATTGGATGAGATTTACCAAGAGCGGGGGTATGCGTTTGTGCGAGTCATTCCACGCACCCAGATCCATGAAGACAACAAAACGGTTGACGTCAACTACCGCATCATCCGCGGTGAAAAAGCATACATTGGCCAAATCTCCGTCGCTGGCAACACCGAGACGCGCGATCATGTCATTCGTCGGGAGTTTGAGGTCAACGAAGCGGAACTGTTCAACGGGAAAAAGCTCCGGCTGAGCCAAGAAAACCTAAGTAAGCTGGGGTTTTTTGAGCCCGGGTTGCGCCTTGAGCGCTTGCGGAGGCCAGAAGAGGACAACGTGTTAGACTTGATGGCACGCCTAAAAGAGACCCAGACAGGTACGTTTCAGGCGCAGATCGGGTACAGCGACGTTTCGGGGTTTACGGGGGGGCTCTCCCTGACGAAAGGGAACCTGTTTGGTAACGGCCAAACGCTGCGGTTGAGCGCTCAATTCAGTGAACAAGATGTCACAAATGAATACAGCGTCACCCTCATCGAGCCGCGTCTCTTCAGCACTCAGGTCTCTTCCTCGGTTCAGTTTTCCCATCGTCGCCTCTCGGATAACACAGACCTGGAGCGCGGTTCCCTACGCGAGAACTCCTATGGCACCAGCTTCGGGGCGCCGGTGTATTGGCGGGACTTGCGCCTCTCTGTGAGCTGGAACGCGGTCGATCGCCTGTATGACAACGGGGACTACGATATTTTCAAGCGCTCTGTGGCGCCGACGTTGACCTACAACACCGTGAACCACCCGGTGTTTCCTTCCGAAGGCATCAAAACGAGTCTGACCTTAGTGCAGACAGGGACGCCGTTTGGTGGAAACGTGGAGCTGCGGGAGTACATTGCGGCATATCAGCAATTTTGGGCCTTAAACGAGCCCCAAACCCTGATTTTTATGGCGAAGGCGCGGCTGGGCTGGCTGGAAAAAATTGGGGACGCACGCATCCCTCCTGAAGACCGGTATCGCATCGGTGGTCTGAACACCGTCCGTGGACACAACTACTACGCGATTGCGGGCCCCTTCGGTGGTCGAGAGCGCATCCGCAACCAAGAGGTGACCTCATTCATCAACGAACTCGGTTTGACACAAACGCAAATTGTCGACGAGCGCATTCGGGATCTGAGCTTTGATGAGTTGCAGCAGCTGCAAAGCGGCGGTGTCTCAGAGCGCGTCTTCAATGTGGAGTTGTTGTTCCCGCTGAGCCGAGACGAGCGCAGCTTTATCCGAGGGGTGGTGTTCTATGACGCGGGGAACGTAAACGCGGAGCCAGAGCAGTATGAACTGTTGGGCGAGAAGGAGCCTTCGTTTTTAGATCTGCGCCGCAGCACAGGCGGGGGCGTGCGGCTCATTACGCCGATGGGCGTGCTACGCTTTGAGTATGGGATCAAGCTGGACACACGCCCTGGAGAGAGCCCAGATCGCTTTGACTTTAGCATCAGCGGATTGTTCTGAGGAAATCGCGGGCGGACGGGCGAGGGAGGGACGACTGCGCTGGAAGGAGAGCCTCCGCGCAGCCAAAGAGAGATTAGCCGACGGTGTTGTACCCGGCATCTACGTAGTGAATGCCACCGGTCATGTTCTGAGCACCTGGGCCAACGAGGAAAGCGGTCATTGCGCCGACATCACTTGGGCCACAGAGGCGCTTCAATGGAGAGCGCTCCTTGTTGATGTCAATCAGCTTGTCGAAGTTCTGAATCCCCGAAGCCGCGCGCGTCATCATGGTGCCTGGAGAGACCGCGTGCACGCGGATGTTCTGTGGCCCAAGCTCAGACGCCATGTATGTGGCGCAGGACTCCAGCGCGGCTTTCATCGGCCCCATGAATCCGTAATTTTCGACCGCACGGTGCGAGCCGAGATAGGTCATGGTCACGAGGGTTCCTCCGTTGTCTT
>CBFIJD010000015.1:6404-13868 GCA_965662845.1 uncultured bacterium
ATGAAACGCGCATCGCAAAGTTGAAGTCGTCGGCTTTCACATCAACCAAGCGCGAGGAGACCATGTCTTTGGTGGCAGAAGCCATCGCGTGTACGACAAAGTCGAGCGTTCCCCATTCTTTTTTCAAGTTTTCAAAAACCGCCTCGACTTGACCTTCTGCCATGATGTCAAACGGCATCATCAAGTTTGAGGGAATGTTCAAATGGTCGGCCAGCGGTTGGACGTGCTTGAGGGCCTTCTCATTTAAGTAAGTTGCGGCCAGCTCAGCGCCTTGCTCTTTGCAAGCTTGGGCGCAGCCGTAGGCGATGCTGCTGTCGTTCGCGATGCCGATGATCAGTCCTTTTTTTCCAGCGAGAGATGACATAATGAGTCCTTGGGGGTGCAGGTTGAGAATCCGCCTAACTCACAAACCGAGATAGGCTTTTTTGACGTCGTCATTGGAAAGCAGGTTGACCGCTGAATCGGTCAGCGTAATGTGCCCGTTTTCCATCACATAGCCCCGATGGGCTAATTTCAGCGCTAAGTTCGCGTTCTGTTCTACCAAGAAGATCGTGGTTTTTTGTTCTTTGTTAATCTGACGCAGAATTTCGAAGATTTGTTTTACGATCAAGGGCGCCAGCCCTAAAGAAGGTTCATCCAATAGCAGCAAGCGCGGTCTAGCCATGAGCGCTCGAGAGATGGCTAGCATCTGTTGTTCGCCGCCGCTCAGAGTCCCCCCTGCCTGCTTCTGGCGCTTGCGCAAGATCGGGAACAGCTCCATCATCCGCTCTAAGTCGCGTTTGATCTCGGCGCGGTCGCTGCGCAGATAGGCTCCCATCTCCAAATTTTCGCGAACGGTGAATTGCGGGAAAATGCGGCGTCCTTCCGGAACTTGACAGACTCCCAGTGAGACGATTTGGTCGGGAGACAGATTGTGCAGCGGCACGTTTTCAAAGAGGACGGCGCCGTGTCGAGGTTTGACTAAGCCTGAGACCGACATCAGCGTCGTGGTTTTGCCTGCGCCGTTTCCGCCAATCAGGGTGATGATTTCACCCTCGTTGATCGTGAGAGATACGCCCTTGAGCGCTTGGATGTTCCCATAGAAACTTTGAACGTCGCGTAGTTCTAGCATCAGATCTCCATATCTTCGCCAAGATAGGCCTTGATGACGTCCGGATGGTTACGGATTTCGGCAGGTCGGCCTTCAGCGATCTTTTGACCATGGTCGAGCACGACAATGCGGTCCGAGATCTTCATGACGAGCTTCATGTCGTGCTCAATCAGCAGAATCGAGATGCGAAATTCGTCGCGAAGTTGAGCAATCAACTCGTCCAACTCCTGTGTCTCTTGCGGGTTCATGCCCGCTGCGGGTTCGTCGAGCAGCAGGAGAAACGGTTCGGTTGCCAGAGCTCGGGCAATCTCAAGGCGACGCTGCGCGGCATACGGTAGACTGTTCGCGGGTTGCTGCGCCAACTCTGCGAGTTGTAGTCGTTGTAGCAGGCGATAGGAAATCTCAATCGTTGCGGCTTCTTCTTCGCGCGTCTTGCGGTCACGCAAGATGGCCCCCAAGAGGCTGGCTTGGGTGCGGCAATGGCGCCCAACCATCACATTTTCTAAGACGGTCATGCTGCCAAACAGGCGGATGTTTTGGAACGTACGCGCCATCCCGAGGGTGGTGATCACGTTGGGCTTAAGTCCGTTAACGCGCTGAGCCGCGGCCTCCGGTGGCCGTAAAATGACGTTTCCGCTGGTGGGCTTGTAGATGCCTGTTGTGCAGTTGAAGCAGGTCGTCTTGCCAGCTCCATTGGGCCCTATGAGCGCTAAGATCTCATTAGATTGAATCTGGAAGCTCACGCCATCAATCGCGCGCAGACCGCCAAATTCCATCGTCAACTGTTCCAGCTGTAGCACTGGAATGGATTGTTTGTTCGACATTACTCCCGCTTCTGGGCGATACGTTGCCACAAGTTTCTCATAAAAACAATCACGTCCGCCGCGAAAATTGTCAGAAAACTTGTGAAAAAACAAAGCTGTTTTAATTTGGGCTTAGAGACCTTCTCGCCGACCGTTCCCACCGCCTCCACTCCGCCGTTTGGCAAGGGGAGAATCGGTATGAACGCTGCAAAAAAAGCCCAACATATCAACATCTTTTGAGAAAGAAGTCGAACCATGAACAACCGAAATCCAATTTTTGTCGTGGATGACGAGCCGGGCATCCGGAGTACGTTGGAAGGCGTGCTCGAAGACGAGGGCTACACGGTCGTGACGTGCGCAGACGCCACAGAATTTGCCTCCGCCAGTGCCGCACAGAGCCCGTCCCTCGTTTTGCTCGATATCTGGCTGCCTGGCGAAGACGGAATGGCGATCTTGAAACGCCTCCGTGCTGAGCGGCCAGAGCTACCGGTCATTATGATGAGCGGCCACGCAGGGATTGAATCCGCCGTGAACGCGATCAAATTGGGAGCACGAGACTTCTTAGAGAAGCCGCTACATCTGGATGTCTTGCTCGACAAAGTCGCGGGAGCGCTCAAATCGGCAGAGAAAAGCTCCGAGTCAGAGCTGCCATCCGATACACGCATTGAAACCGCGAGGTATCAGCCGGTCGTCAACGCGCAAGCCGTGGAGTTGGTGACGACCTCTGAGCGTCAAAAGACCCTGCAAGGCAACGTCGTGCTCAATGGGACAGGGCTTCTCAGCGGACGAAACACAGGGATCATCCTGAGTCCTGCGGAACCCAACACAGGGATCGTCTTTCATACTCTAGGCGGCACGAGCATCCCCGGGCGCATCAACTGCTTAGAGAACTATCAGCAATCCCAAAATCAACAGAGCTTTACGGCGAACTCGACCGTGCTCGCGCGCGACAGCCGCCGAGTCCGCACCGTTGAGCACCTCATGGCCGCGATTTCGATGGCTGGTTTGCACAATGTGCAGATCAAAGCAGACGAAGAGATTCCCAACATTGATGGCTCAGCGTTAGACTTTGCGAAGCTGATTGAAGAGGCCGGAGTCGTGGAGCAAGACGCGCCGTTGACAGTCGCAGTGGTGCGAGAAAAGCTGGGTGTGGGCACGGAAGATCCGGAGCAGAAATTTTTGTTTGTGGAGCCATTTGACGGCTTTGAAGTGCAAATGCGCGTCAACTACCCGCCGCCAATTTCGGAGCAGCAGCTCACCTTCAACCCAGAGCAGCATCCATTTATAGAAGAGATTGCGCCGGCGCGCTCGTTCAATACGTTTCAGAACATCGACATGGCTCAGAAGATGGGGAAGGTGGGCAGCGGCTACTTGAACTCTCACATCATCATGCACGAAGGGAAGGTCATCAATACAGAGCTGCGGTTTGAAGACGAATTTGTGCGTCACAAAATTTTGGATTTGATTGGCGACTTATACTTGCTGGGCTATCCATTGCGCGGGCGCGTGGTCGCGAACATGACGTCTCATGGATACAACCAAGCGCTGGTGCAAAAGATGTGGAGCTGTCTGTGAGCGGCCACCGGTCGATCAATACTGTGCCTTCGCGTAGTAGGTTTGGCGGGAGGCTTCTTGGGCCTCTTGAATGGTGTGGATGCCTTTCTCGGCGAGCATCGGGATCAGGTGGAGCATGATCTGACCCGTGACGCGGGCGTCTCCCAGCGCGGTGTGACGTCCCTCAATGCGTAAGTTCAGACGCCGTGAGATGCTCTCCAGGTCGTGCATCTCTTGGTTCGGGTGTACCACTGCCGACAGCAAGAGCGTATCGAGCACGGGATTGCGGAATTTGACGCCCGTTTTGCGCTCTTTGAGCTGCAGAAAGCGCATGTCAAACGCGGCGTTGTGCGCGAGCAGCACGCTGTTCTCTGTGAACTGATAGAATTGAGGCAAGACTTTGTCGATGGTTGGTTGCCCTGCAAGCATGGAAGGCTGAATGCCATGGATCTCAATCGACGCCGGAGAAATTTCGCGACGCGGATCAATCAACTGTTCGAAGGTTTCGTTTTCTAACAATTTGCCGTTCACAATGTGCATTGCGCCAATCGAGATGATTTCGTCTCCACCCGAAGGGTTGAGCCCTGTCGTTTCGGTGTCAAACACGGTGTAGCTCACGTCCGCTAGCCGCGCGTTGGCGATCTCAGGGTCGGCAAGCTCTTTGTCGAAGAGATCAAAGTCGTAGAAGATCGGGCGGCCTCCCAAATACACGTGTGAGGTCGTGGCTCCTGCTGTGGGACGCTCCACGGCAGGAAACAACAGGCGCAGATAATGCTGCTGTGTGTCAGAGCTGCCCTCCAACCAAATCTCCACGTCGTGCCGACGACAAACCTCGGACAGAGTGATTGTTGAGTCTGCCGCCTCGGCGCGAATGGGATACTCTAGCCAACTTCTGAGCTGATCAGCCGCCAACGGCTCTCCCTCCCACGTCAAATCCACGACCGCAAAGTCAGAGTCAGCCGCGGCTCCCCCAGAGGGCGCGAACGGGGCGCGTCGAATCTCAATGATGTCTAGGCCCAAGGTCTGCTGCAACTGTTCAAACAAGAAGTAGAGCCCTTTGTTGAGCAAGAAGCGGTTCAGATCAGCGAATTGGTCGGGTTGCTCTTCCGCTTGGTAGCGAATGTGATACTTGGCAGAGGGATCGCTGTGGCGATAGAGATCGGTGAGCCAGTCGTGAATAGAGGTCGAGGTGAGCGGACAGAGGTGTTTTAGTTCACGAGAAGTATGCAGGTGCCGTTCGGACAAGAGATCGGTGAGTTGAACCGTTTGGGATTGAATCATCTCCAAGAAGGCGTGCTGTTGTTGGGCGGGCATGTCGGGATAGTCCAGCATGGTCTCAACTGAGGCACGAATGTTCGCGATGGCCGCGCGGCGCTGTTCAATGGTTTCTTGCTGCAACATGTTGAGCGGATGATTGGCCTGCGGTCGGGGGGTTTGATCTTCGCAAACGAGGATGAACCCGCTCAGGTCATGATCTTGTCCTAATAGCCCCAGCAACTGCACACGCAACAGATGGGCGCCCTGCCAAAGCATAAAGGGTTGCACCAAGCTGGAGTTGCCCATCTGCTGTCGCTCACGCAGATCGTGCAGCGTATAGTCTAAGAGAGGCGCCTGTAGCGTGTTCTGAATCTGTTTTCCTAAGCCGAGCAACGCGGAGTTGTTTTCGCTGCCTGCGGCGGGATTGAGCATCGTCTTCGCCGCACGATTGTAGAGCAGCACGACTCCGTCGCGATTACAGACCACAATGCCCTCTTGCAATTCTTCAATGAGCATGGCGAGGACGTTCTTTTCCCGCTCGACCTCTGCCTTGGCGTGCGAGATTTGCTCTTGGACTTGCTCTTGTGCGGCTGCGGTTTGTTCGGCGAGCCGATTGATGTGTCGCGCCAAATTGCTCACGGTGTTAGCGCCGTGCGGTTCAACGCGGTGTCGTAAATTGCCAGAAGACAAGATTTGCGCTTCTTCACGCAATTGGGCCAGAGGAATCCAAAAACGATCCAGCAACCACTTGGATCCAGAGATCAAGACGACCACGAGGAGAACCAGCGGCGCGACCATGAAGAATTGATAGGGAAAAATCAGCGCGGCGACCTGTTGCCGATCTGCAGGCTCTAGTTGGTTATAGATGAGCACTTCCCACAGGCCGACCGTAGCGACCAGCAAGACGCTGCAGCCATACCACAGCATCGTTAGACGCGCTTTGGCTTTCATGGTTCCTCCCCCACAAATAGTTATGATTTTGGGTGCAAAGGCGCGAACCTACCAAATTTCACGCAGATAAGGAAATGTGATTTCGGGAGAAATTTATCGCGTAGAACGCAGAGGAGGAATGCGGGTGCCCGACGCGCTCTCAATCCACCAGCGTTCGAGCAGAACTCGCGGGTCAGGCGCGGGATTCGTGAAGCGGAGTTCTCCCCATTGCTTGGGCAACAACGTGGCTTCGTCAGGAAAAATATGGAGCTGCTGCTCGACGCGCGCGGCTGCTCGGGTCGGGTCCCAGAATTGGAGCCCTAAGGTCACGCGAGAGATGTTCCAGTCGGGGGTGCCATTGCGTAAGCGGAACTCTAGCTCGCCGCCAAACTCTTGTAGCAGCTCGCCGCCAATTTGGGCGATCGCGTGATTCGGGAGCGCTTGCGCTGGACGTGAGGTGGGGAAGGCGCTGCTCTCAGCGGAGTCGCTCTCTGCAAATTTTTTGCGGCAGGCGTCCAAAATGGCTTGGGCGGCGATGTCGCTTTGCACGCCTTTCATGTGGTTCAAAATACAGTCTTCATACGTGCCGTGAGCGGCGTTGCCGAGCACTCCCGCGAGGGGGAGCAGCTGGGCGGTCGCGGTGAGCGCGCCGAGCACCATTCCACAAAGCAACCCAAGTAAAAACCGAGCGAACATGCAGCGTACTTTGAAAGAAAAGACATTGAAGGAACAATTCCTGCGAGACTAGAGCCGCCTAGCAGGAATCACGCAAGGTGGGCTCAGAACGCAGCTTTGATCGCGCTGCGGACTTCTTCGGCATCAGGCGCGGTGCGTGGCGCAAAGCGCTGCAGAACCTGTCCGTCTTTGCTGATGAGAAACTTCTCAAAGTTCCACGTGATGGCGCCAGGGAAAGCCGCGTCAGGGCCTGTGAGGAAGGCATAGAGCGGGTGTTGGGTCGCGCCGTTGACGTCAACTTTGCTGAACATTGGGAAGGTGATGTCATACTTAGTCTGGCAAAACTGCTGAATCTCAGCCTCGGTCCCTGGTTCCTGGGCTCCAAACTGATTGCATGGGAACCCAAGCACGGCGAATCCGTTAGCTTCTTGTTCGCGATGCAAGGCCTCCAGCGCTGTGTATTGGGGCGTGAGACCACAGCGGCTAGCGACATTGACGAGCAACAACACCTTGCCGGCATATTCCGCAAGTGAAATCGTTTCGCCTGTAATCCGACGGACTTGAAAATCGTGTGTGTTTGCCATGAGAGCTCCATTTTTATGGGGGAAAGAAGGCGGAAGGCCTAGCGTTCACGCAGGAGGGCTTCAGTTTGATCTAATTGTGGCAGGCAAGCAACGCTTCATTGAATTGGGAGAGAGCCTCCCGAATGTTGCGCCTGTTGTTGCTGCGGGCGCTTGTGCGTAAGTGTCTGTTTCTACGTGTTTCTTGACAAACTGAGCGGGCTCCCTTAACCGTTTAGAGCGCTTTTTTTCAATGACAAGTCAGCGCTGCCCCTGTCACTGTGTTGTCACGCTGTGCGCCTGGCAACAGAGTTGTGCGCTTCACCATGGCGTGCTTGCGTGTGTCGAACATTCTCACCAGCCTATCGGGCTTTTGTTTCTCAACTCTTGTAGAGCATTGTGACATGTATTACACCTTCGTTGCGATTCATGTGACGTCCGTGTGTCTTGTAGTCGGAACCTTGTTTGTTCAGTCGTTAGCTGTGATCTTTCGGTTACGTATGAATGACGCCGCGCAGATCGCGGGAGCGCAGTGGATGCAAAACCGAATTTACAAATTTATTTACTACCCCATCTTAGGAATCGCGGTGGCCAC
>CBFIJD010000015.1:14343-15201 GCA_965662845.1 uncultured bacterium
GGATTGGCGGAAATACTGGAAGGAGGCGGCAGAGCGCTATGAGCAAAATGGACAGCTGGCAGCGTCCAAAGAAGCCGCGAGCGCCGTCGAGTTCATTGAGCGCTATGTCAAATATCGCCTAGAAAAAGTGCTGCAGATGCCTGCGGCTGAACGGCACGACGCGCTCAAGTTCTTTGTGCCATTCAGCATGGACGGAGGCATGGAGACCTTCCTTCAGCACTTTTTTCAGTTTGATGTGATCAACGACCAACTGGAGTTCGTGGAGCGCGATCCCTATTACAAGGAAAACCACATTCTCTACGACATCTACAAAATCAAGAAGACTGTCGAGGCGATTGACGTGATGCAGAGCACCGTCGGGGTGGCAGAGCGTCAGTTTCCCTCCCGGTTTGCTGAGAAAGAGAAGCAAGAGATTTTGCTCTCCTTGCGCAAAGTGCTGCAGATGTTGATCGTGAATACTATCAAACCAGAATTCCAAAAGACCGTTTATCAGCAGGTGAACCCCAAGTTTGTAGACAGCAAAAGTGTGCTCGAACGCCGCGAGAAAGGGATGCTGTACTGCTATCCGCACGTCATTCAAAAGTACAATTACCGCAACCTCTTCTTCTTTCTGTTCTTTCGCGAGGGGATGATCAGCAAGGTCAAAGGGAAGCCGGTCAAAATGCACTACAACTACTTGCACTTTGAAATTCTGAAGCAGGAGTTCTTGGCATTTTGGCTCCAACAGAACCTGCAGAAAAATCCTGCCAAAGAGCAAATCTATGAGCGCTACGAGGTCGAAGGCGACACCATCGCCAGTCATGTGCGCCGTGATCCAGCACAAGAGCTGCCCCTCCTCAAGAAAATCCCACCGAACGT
>CBFIJD010000015.1:15310-15719 GCA_965662845.1 uncultured bacterium
GTCTCCAAGAGCATCGAATACACACAAATGCCGCTGGAAGCGTTGCGAGACTTGGTCAAAACGACGAACGCCACCATGGAAGTGGTCGCTCCCGACGAAGAAGTGCTCGCAGGCGAACAAGAAGAAGACGCCGATCCGCACGATGCTGCCGCACAGGACTGGCCTCGCGCAGAGTTCTCCGAGGCGGTGCAAATTCATAAGCCCACGCACAGCGATCTCTCTTTCGGCTTCCTCACCCAAGCTTCGGCGAAATACAACGCGCGCCTCAACATCTTCAAAAACTACATGGATGCAGAAGACTTTCAGCGCCTGCAAGAAGGCGTGAATTTCGTGATGCAGAAGTATCGTGACACCCCAGTCCTGCACATCCGCCGCATTCCTAAGCACGATTGGACCGTCCCGTATTTCG
>CBFIJD010000015.1:16011-21806 GCA_965662845.1 uncultured bacterium
CATCCTCCCTCTGAAACCTGATCGTTGCTCACCAAAGACCTCCTCCGTCACCGCAACCGCAAGGGTCGCATCTATCCTCAGTTTCTGGACCCTGCGGACGCCAGCTTACTTGAGTGCGCCTCCGCGCTGATTCACACCTTCCAAAGTGGCCTCCAACAGCAGCTCACGCGCCAGCAACTCAGCGATCAGACCCAGCTGACGCTGCAAGCGCATCAATTCGACAATTTAGTGGGGAAAGGGCTGGAGAAGCTCTTGCTCGACCGCGCAGAGTTTGAGACGGGAGACGCGGAGTCACAGGCGCGGTTCCGAGACGAAATGTTTCGGACTGCCCGCGAGGCGCTGCAAGACGAAGCCACCGAGCTTCATCCTCAGCTCGCGGACTACTGGAAGCATGTGCAAGACCGCACAGGCCGAGACGTGCAAGAGATTCAAGCAGAACTATACGCAGACTTGCCGCCACAACAAAAGCTGCGAGGCTTTCGGTCTTATAGCGCGGAGCAGCTGCTGCATCGCTACAACTGTGCGCAGGTGCAAGGTCTGTTGCTGCACTGTGAGTCGCTAGAGTTGACGTTGCAGCAGCCCGACTCTGGAGCGCTGAGGCAACTCTTCAAGTATGTGCGCTTTCACCAGCTGTTGTCGCAGATTCAAACGCACGATGCGCACACGTTTTGTTTGCGAGTCGATGGTCCATTGAGCTTGTTCTACAAAACACAGAAATATGGCCTGCAGCTCGCGAACTTTTTTCCGGCCATTTTGCTGCAAGAACGCTGGGAGTTGCGCACTACGATTCAGTTTCGCCAGAAAGCTCCTCTGCAGCTGTGGCTGGATGCAAGCTGCAACATTCGTTCGCACTATCGCCAGTTTCACGATTACATCCCCGAAGAGTTTCAGCAGGTCGTGGAGCGCTTGCACGAGAAGCACCCCGATTGGTCGCTCACGACTGCGGGAAATTTTGTGTCGTTGGGCGGACAAAAGCACTGTTTCCCCGACTTTGTGCTGCAACACTCGACCGGGGCGCAAGTGGCGCTAGAGCTGTTTCATGGTTGGCACGCGGCCCCGTTGCAAGAGCGACTGGAACAACTGGCGGTGCTAGAAGGGAGCGCCCCGTTGCTCTTGGGCGTGAGCCGTTCGCTCCTGAAAAACCAAGCGCTGCTGGGCCAGTTAGAGGAGTCTTCGTATTTTCAGAGTTATGGCTTTCTCTTTCGAGAGTTGCCGACCACGGAGAAGCTCTGGAGCGCCCTGAAGGTGTGGTGGCAGCATCACAGCTCCTGAGTCACTCCCAAGGCAACAGAGGGCGAACTTCTTCTAACAGAACATGTTCATCGTCCACGAGGCGGCGCGCTGTTTGAGCCAAGGAGTGAAAGAACAAGCGCTCATCGGGCGCCAGCACGTCGGCTCCAAATTTCCCCTGCCGAATCCTCTCCTGCACGACGTCGTTCACGCGCAGCAATTCATAAACAGGCGTGCGTCCTCCGCTGCGCCGACGTACTAAGCGTTGCGAGAGAATCAACAGCAACGTGTCGGCGAGTAACGAGGGATCAACCTGCAAATTGTGGAGCCGTTGCAGCGTGCTGACGGCGTCGTTTGTGTGCAGCGTCGAGAGGACCAGATGCCCGGTTAACGCCGCTTTGATCGCAATTTGCGCCGTCTCATCATCTCGAATTTCCCCCACCAGAATCACGTCCGGGTCTTGACGCAATGCGGCGCGCAGCGTCTCGGCAAACCCCAGCCCTTGCGCAGGCTGTACGGACACTTGATTGATGTGGGGCAGGTGATACTCCACCGGATTTTCAATCGTGAGGATGTTCTGCTCCTGCGCGTTGAGCAAATTGAGGAGCGCATAAAGCGTAGTTGTTTTGCCACTCCCTGTCGGGCCTACAACCAAGATGAGTCCTTGCGGGCGCTGCACGGCTTGTTGCAACACATGGAGGTCATCGAGATAGAATCCGAGCTGCTCCAGCGGTTGTTGAACCGGCGCTTGGTCTAAGAGGCGCAGGACTAGTTTTTCGCCACGTTCTGTGGGCAAGCACGACAGGCGAATGTCAATCGCGCGTCCGTTGCTCGCTAGGTGTTGCAGTCGCCCATCTTGGGGACGTCGCTTCACAGCAATGTCGAGCCCTGCCAGCAGCTTGATGTGTGGAACGAGCAAAGCGGGCAATTCGGGAGGGAGCTTCTCAGGAGGGACGAGGGTGCCGTCGCACCGTAGCCGAACGACGAGCAAGGTCTCGCTAGGATCATGCGGTTCTAGGTGAATGTCGGAGGCACGGAGCCGCAGCGCTTCTTGGAGGAGTTCGTTCCACTGGTGCGCGACATTGGGGTCATTCTTGTTGGCGTCAGCAGAGTGTTCTTGCCAGAGTTTCTCAAGAGTAGCGTGTGTCGTCAAAGCGCAGTGCAGGCTCTCAAAATCAAAGCGCAGGCGATTGAGGTGTCGCCAATCGGAGCGCAGACTCAAGACGACCCAAGGCTGTTGTTGCGGGCCTGCCAGCAAGAGCATTTGGTGCTGATGAAACAAGTGTTCGCGCTCTTCTGTAGGCTGAGGCCAGAGCGGTCGCCATTCATCGGAGAGCAGCTCTATTTGATAGCGCTCTGCCAGCAACGGGAGCACCTGTGCTTCGTGGAGTGACTGCTTGGCGATCAAGTGTTGGACGTGATCCCAAGCGGAGAGGAGGTCGGAAGCCTCGGCTTCCAGAGCCGTGCTTGTAGAGACCAGCCCATGAGAGGCGAGTTGTCGCAGGAGGTGCATGCGTTCTCCACTTGGGGGTGTTCAAGAAAAGCATGGGCATTTGCACCAGAACGGCTACCATATTGGGCTTTTCTTCACAATCAACCACAGAGTCGGCGGGATTCACTCTTCATTTTTCAGCAGGGAGCACCATGGTTCGCATCACCAAAGTTTACACGCGCACAGGAGACGCTGGCGAGACGGGATTAGTCGGCGGGAAACGGCTGCCCAAAGATCACCAACGCATTGAGAGCTATGGGACTGTTGACGAATTGAACGCCTGTGTCGGCGTTGTGCGTAGCCTCAACATGCAGAAGACGCCTTCGCAACGCCGCGAGAAACTGGAGATCATTCTACAAGCGGTGCAGCAGAAGCTCTTCGATATGGGCTCGGAGCTCGCAACCTTGCCCGGAGACGAGTATGAAGGACAAATCACGCTGCAAGAGCACGACGCCGAGTGGCTAGAAGAGGTGATCGACGCGATGAACACAGAGCTGCCCCCGTTGAAGAGTTTTATTCTGCCTGGGGGCACCCCGCTCAACGCCTCGTTGCACCAAGCCCGCACCGTGTGTCGTCGGGCTGAGCGAGAAGTGCTGCGCTTGCATCGGGACGACACCGTGAACGCTGCGATTTTGAAGTATCTGAATCGCTTGTCGGACGCCCTCTTTGTGATGGGACGCTGGGTTTCGGCGACCATGGGGGAGCAAGAAATTCTGTGGAAGCCCGGCAATCAGCTCCCCGACTGGCGTTGGGATACGGCAGCAAACCTCGCTTAATCTTTCTTTGAGTTGGGCATGTCTCCAGTTCGCGTATTGATTGTAGATCATGATCTTGAGACGGCACAGCAGCTTCAAATTGCGCTGCAGCGATTGGAGATGGAGAGCGACACCTGCACAGACACGCAAGGATTGGCAGCCAGTCTGCTCTCGCAGTCGTATCACTTGCTGTTGCTCAGCGCTCAGCTGCCAGAACACGCGGGGCTTGAAGCCCTGCGCCAGATTCGCGAGGAACCTCGGCTCCGGAGTCTGCCGGTGCTGATGCTGGTGACGGACGCGAGCATCCAACAGGTCAAGCAGTATCTGGACTATGGCGCCGCAGATTTTTTGTGCAAACCAGTAGACTCTCAGGCGCTCCGCGCTCGGACTCACGCGGCGCTGCGCTGTGCGCATGCCGAGCAACAGCTCCAGTCCTATCGCCATGATTTTGATGACGTGATGCGCGATGCGCGGGCGCAGCTGATGGAGAAGAATGAGCTGCTTGATTTGGCGTTACACACCGGACGCATCGGTATTTGGAAGCACGAAGAAGGGGAGGAAGCGAGCTGGAACGAACAGCTCCGCGAACTCTTTGGGCGGGTCGATCCCATCCCGCGCATTGTGGATTTGTTGCAGCTGGTGCCCACAGAAGAGCAATCCTTGCTGCGCGAGCGCTTGCAGCGCTTGGAACAGCACGGGTCGAGTGGATATTTTCGCCATCGCCTGTTGCGCCCAGATGGCTCGACCGTGCTCGTGCGCGGTTGCTTTCGGCGCTTCCAATTGGGCGAACGCACCGTCTGGATTGGCGTGATGCAAGACGCTTCAGGAGAAAAGCAGGAAGAGCGTCAAAACATCCACAAAGAGCGAGTGTATGCGCTGGGAGAACTCTCTGCCGGCATCACGCACGAGCTGAAGAACCCGCTGAATGTGATTCAACTGTGGCTGGAGAACTTGCGAGATGAACTCAATGACCCGCAAGAAGTGCAGCGTGGGTTGAAGACCATTGAGACGCAAGTGCAGACCTGTCTGCGCATCATCAACAGTTTGGGAGCTTTCAGTCGGCAGGCTCAAGACACGTCCTCCCGCAGCGAAATGCTCCCATACCGCGAGGTGCTCGAAGGCGCGGTCATCTTGCCGCGCTACGAATGTCGACGCCACCGCATTGCGTTGGTCGAGGAGTTTCCGCCTTCCATTCCTCTGGTTCAGGGGAACGCGGTGCAAATTCAGCAGGTGTTGGTCAATCTGCTGAGCAACGCTCTGCAGGCGACCCGCGCCGCCCCCGAACGCTACATTACCCTCCGCGTCTACGCGCAAGACGGCTGGTGCTGGACGGAGGTTCAGGATACGGGCACAGGCATCCCACCTGAGCAGATCCCTCACATCTTTGACGCCTTCTACACAACCAAACCCTTGGGGGAAGGCACGGGGTTGGGGCTCTCGATCTGCCGACAAATCATCTCTGAACATGGCGGCGTTTTGACCGTGGAGAGTCTCCCTGACGTCGGCACTACCTTCCGCTTTAGCCTGCCTTTAGCCAACTCTACGAGCCCATCGCAATGAGCCTAGCCACCACGCCTCGGGAAGAATTGCTGCATGCGTGGTGGGCCTTCCCAATGTCCCTTACGCTGCGCACAACAGACGGAGAACCGCTAGAGGTGCTGGATTCGGGTGTGCACAACCGAGGCCCTGGACCGGACTTTCAGAATGTCCGCATTCGCTGGCGCTCACAGGTCTGGTTTGGCGCCACAGAGCTGCACATCCACTCGCGAGATTGGTTTGCGCACCGTCACGACACCGACGCGGCCTATCAGCAGGTGATCCTGCATGTGGTGCTCTATCACGACGAGAACACTCCCCCCTTGCAGCGCATCGATGGACAGCGCATCCCCGTGATCGAGCTGTCTTCCCAACTGCCGGAGAACTGGCAGGAGCGCTACGAAAATAGTCAGGCTTTGCTGAAATCTTATGCGCAGCTGCCCGGGCGTTGTGGGGTGTTGGTCAAAGAGACCGGGCAAGAGCGGCTCCAGCACATTTTGAACGCAGCGACCGAGCATCGCATTCAGCAAAAGTCCGAGCCGTGGCTGGAAAAATTGTCGAACGAAGATGCGGAGGAGGTGCTGTTTCAAGCGTTGTTTTCTGCTTTGGGAGTGCCGACGTGGAGCCGGCTCTTTCAGGAGGTTGCGCAGCAAGCGCCGTGGTCTCAACTGCAGCCGTGGTTACTGCAATCGCCCCGCGAAGCGCGCTTGCAGGTGTTGGCGCGTTGGTTTGGGCTCTGCGCCCTGCTCCCTGAGACGCCTCCGGTTGAAGCCGATTTGCGT
>CBFIJD010000015.1:21867-23498 GCA_965662845.1 uncultured bacterium
CGCCAACCCGCCGGCCCAGCCGACCGCAAAGCAGCCCAGAGCGCCTGCTAGTGGGCTGGTTTCATCACTTGCAGCGGGCCGCTCCCACAGGCTTGTTGCGATATTGGCTGCAGCGCCTGCGCAAACTGGAGCTGTGCGCGCAAGAGGTCCGTTTTAAGCGAGAGCTGACCGAGTGGACGCAGTTGGCGTTTGCGACCCCAGAGTGGGAGCCGTGGCGAGTGCAGTCTTCGTTTCGGCATACGGGGCAATTGAAAGACGCACAGCTGCTAGGGGCGGAACGTCAAAATCTGCTGTGGATCAACGGCGTGTTGCCCTTTTTTTTAGCGTTTGCTCGACAACGCCAAGAGGTGGCGCTGGAACAGTTACTGTATCGAATCTTGATGGTGCTGCCGCCGGAACCCGAAAACCGTCACACGCGCTTTCTGCGAAAACGGTTGTTCGGCCTCAGCGCGCCAGAATTCGCGTTGCACAGCTGCGGCGCGCGTCAAGGGTTGCTCCAGATCGCGCGGGACTACTGTCATAACTTTTATCAAGGGTGCCAGCAGTGTGAGCTGCTCGACCTGCTGCGCCCGTAACTTTTTGTGTGGGAGGCTCATGTCTGCATGGAAGGAAATCAGCGTTTTTGCGAATGAATTGGCTCGAGAGACGGGCGCCTTGATTCGTCAGGAGCGCGAGCACGCCACGTTGGCGCTGAACTACAAAGATCACCGCGAGTTGGTGACGTCTGCCGATGTGAAGGCCGACGAATGGGTGCGCGCGAAAATCCAAGAGCGCTTCCCGGCGCACCACATCCTCTCAGAAGAACTCGCGCCAGATTATGCCGATGCCTCCCAGTTTCAGCGGGACCTGTGGATCGTGGACCCGATTGATGGCACGGTGAATTACTCTCGGCAGCATTATCAAGCGGCTGTCTCGTTGGCGTTTGCCGCCGGAGGACAGGTCCGTGTCGCAGCGGTGTACTGTCCGTTTTTGGATGAACTCTTTCACGCTGTGCAGGGACAAGGCGCCTTTTTGAACGACCAGCCGATTCGGGTCAACGCGGATGCCGACTTGCCAGCGGCGTTGATTGCGACGGGGTTCCCCTACCATCGCGAGAACGTAGACCAGCTCATGCGACGCCTGAAAGCGATGCTCATGCGTTGTGGCGATGTGCGACGTTTGGGCGCAGCGGCATTGGACATCTGCTGGGTGGCGATGGGGCGCATGGATGGTTTTTACGAGACGCTGAGCCCTTGGGATTTTGCTGCGGCACAGCTCATCGCGCGAGAAGCGGGCGCCGAGCTCGGGCACATCGGTGACGTCCCAGCTACTACACCCGCAGAACTTTATGGAGAAGACTTGATTGTGGCGAGCCCTGCGATCTTTGCAGAGATGCAAAACATCTTGCGGGCTGCGGATGGGGAATCAGCTTGATCTTGAAAAGAAATTCCCTTCTTTACTGCAACTTTCCTTACGTTTTGAGGCCTGCGTCTGCGCTTGACGGCAAGTGAGTCGCACCGCACGCCCCCTTCATGTCATGACGGTCTAAGCGCATGTTAGACCTGCACCCTGTCTGCTTTGAAAGGACGTATGTTTGGCAAAATGACAATCTCGCAGCGCATGCTGCTGATGGTAGGATTCATGGGAATTTT
>CBFIJD010000015.1:23678-54813 GCA_965662845.1 uncultured bacterium
CGAGGCTCTGCGACGCTTGCTCTATCCCGTGCGCTTTGAGCGCGACCGCTCTGGATATTTCTTTGTGCAACGGGGAACCGTCACGCTCGTTCAGCCTCCCGAACCGGCTCTGGAAGGGACAGACGAGCGCGATTATCGTGATCCCAATGGAGTGGCCGTTGTACAAGAAATTGACGAAGCCGCGCGTCGTGGCGGGGACTTTGTGGAGTACGTTTACAAAAAGCCGGATGGCAGCACCGCTCCAAAGGTTGCTTACGCGACTCGGATTCCAGGCACGCAACTTACGTTGGGGACGGGTATCTACCTCGACAATGTCGAGCGCGATGCCTCGGAATTAGCGAAGCTCATCGACGCACAAGTGACTTCGAGCCTAACCCAAGCGATGATCATCGTGCTGTTTTTGATTGCAGGAATGGGGTGGTATGCGTGGGCGAATGGACGGCAGATCGTCGCAGGGCTCGAAGCCGCCAATCGCATTGCGCGCCGCATTGCCGCAGGAGAAGTCGATGTGCAGATCTTCACGCGCTACAACGACGAGATTGGGACGCTGCTGAAGGAAATGAAAACGATGGTTGAGAACCTGCGGAGTAAGTCAGAGAACGCCCGCGCGATCGCTCAAGGAGACTTGACGGTGAAAGTGCACGTGCATTCGCCGGAAGATATGCTGGGGAACGCGCTGCAGCAGATGATTCAGCGTCTAGGGCAGCTCATCCAATCGATTGATCGCACGTCTAGCGGAGTGGCTGCCAACTCGATGGAACTCTCGCACAACAGCCAGCAGCTGTCCCAAAGCTCGGCAGAGCAAGCCAGCGCGCTAGAAGAGATCAGCGCGTCAATGGAGCGTATCAACAACCAGATTGAAACCAACGCGAAGAATGCGGGCGAAGCGAACGGCCTAGCGCAAACGTCGCGGCAACAAGCCGAGCAGGGGAATGAGCAAATGCGCCGCATGTTGGACTCCATGAAGGAGATCAGTCAGTCTTCGGAGCAAGTTTCGGCGATCATGCGCACCATTGAAGAGATCGCGTTCCAGACCAATGTACTCGCGATCAACGCGGCGATTGAAGCCGCCCGCGCAGGGGAATATGGAAAGGGCTTCTCCGTCGTAGCAGAGGAAGTACGGAACCTTGCACAGCGTAGCGCTACAGCGGCCAAAGAGACCGCCGAAATGCTGCAAGATTCTTCGGACAAGGTCGCTGGTGGCGTCAAAACCGCCGATGAAACCGCAGAGTCGCTGCACAAAATCGTAGAGCTTTCATCGCAGGTGACGCACCTGATTGACGGCATCTCCTCTGCCAGCAGCGAGCAGTCTCGTGGCGCCCGCGAGATCAATGAAGGGCTCGCTCAGCTGAACCAAACCACGCAGCATAGCGCACAAATTGCGCAACAGGCCGCAGGCGCGGGGCAACAGCTGGAGGCTCAGTCGCAACAGCTGCGAGGGTTGTTGGGCCAGTTCCGCTTGCAAGAACTAGAGGGTCCTGCCGCAGGCCCGCGAGCCCTTCCCCAGTAAACTTCCATTTTGTTGAGTCAGCTGAGTGGGCTGGCTCGTCCCGCTGAGTTTCAAGGTCCTGCCGCCGCTGCCCTCGGTTGTTCAGCACAGTCCGAGACAATCTTGATGTGATAGCGCAACTCTCTTGCTTTGATGGCTCCACGCTGCAAGGCACGTTGGACTCGTCGCTGCGTGAGCGCGGTTTGCAGCTGCGCCAGCGTCAGCTCTGCAGCGCTAATGCGAAGTTCCTGCAAGAGAAAAATCAGGAATCGCCGGACGCCTGTCTGCCCCTGATTGTAGGCTCCCACGGCGAGCGCGCGTCGTACTTCGGGGCGCACTTGATACGTCTCTCCGCGATAGCGCCACTCGTAGTTTAGGTAGTGCCGAAACAAGAGCGCAGAGAGCAGAACATTGGTTTCGATATGAAAGACATTCCCCGGTTTGCTGGCATATTTCTCTTCTAAAGCGTCGACATAGTGTTCGTGAATGGGGGCATAGCGTTGGGGCAAGAGCCCTCCGTAGTGCACGCGTCGCAACATTCGGCGCACGATGCGGGTTTGGGTTGCGTAAGGGAGGCGCGCTTCGAGGAGACGCGCTTGCACATCGCGCAGACGCAAGCTTGAGACTTGGGTCGGTACGAGGACTCGCTCGGGCAGCTGAAGTTGCTGCGGGAACTTCTCGGAGCGGTAGCCAAGAGCGTCGAGCATGGAACGCCAAGTGTCATCGGTATAGCGCTGACTCAGGTGTCGGACTGCGGCTCGTAGTCGCGCGGCGTTCTCAGGCTGACGACGTAGCCGCTCGATTTGTTTGAGGCCAATGGAGGTGAGCTGGCCCAGACCACGGGCTCCGGTCGGACTCACAATTTTGTAGTCAAGGCGGGACTCCTGAAAATACAGGCAGAATAGCGTAGGGTAAGGGATTTCAAAAAAATGGGCGCTAGTGTGGATCGCGCTCAAGGTGCGCACGAAGGTCTCTTCGGGGAAAGCGAACTCTTCGTGGCTCAGCACGTATTGCAAATACTCCTGAAACCAGCGGCTCTGGCGCAAAAAGCGTTGCAGCTGTCGCAGCGTGCGTTGCTCAGGATAAGCGAAGTTGCCCCAGCCATAATGCCAGCGGACCAAGGGCTCTTGTAAATGAAGAAAACGCAGAAAGCGCTCGACGGCTGGGTGCGGATCTTCAGGCCACGGAAGCGGTGGTTCAGGAGCCGACTGTGCCGCGAGCGAGAGGAGTCGGGTGGCGCTGAGAGAGGAAGGGGCTGCGGGGTGCTGCAAATCTTTTGCAAAGAGCGGCCGTAGCGGGAGCGAAAGATCAAGGGGCACAGGGGAAGGTGTCGGAAAGTTGTGCGGAGGCCGAGGTTCTAGAAAGATCGGGCGCAGTGGGGTGTGCAGCGTTAGGGGCCAGAGCAAAACAGCGAGGCTGAGCAATCCGAGCGCGCGCCAAGACATCGCCAACTTTCAGAACAGCGACATCTGCTGGACTTCGCGTTTGGGGGTCGGCTGCGTGCTCCAATTGACGGTAACTGTCTTGACTCCCGAGCGGGAATCATACAAAAGCTCTCCCTTTTGCATCGCATAGCGGTGGACATCGCGAGTGACTTCCACGTCGATTTTGCAGTACTCAATGATCTTGTCGAGCTTGCCCTCTTTGTACCACTGCAAGGCTTGCAGGCCGTCTGCGGATTTGCCTGCTCCGATGGTCGGGCGCGCCACCGATTCCAACTTCAGGCGGTGGCCGAGTTGTTTTTTCAGCTCGGTCAACATGTCGAGGTTGTTGAGCTCAGCTAGCTCGGTGCGGAGGCGAGCGCGTTGTTGTGGGTCGGCGTGGAAGGCTCCTGCGAGGACACGATAGTCAAATTCGATGTGGTTGAAGCCAACAACGAGGTCGCCGCGCCGGCAGTGTTGCACGAGATCACTGACTTGATGATCTAAATACACATAATGTTGCTCTTCTGCGCTGTCCCAAATCACACCGACCGACATGCCCATGTCTTCAATGTTGCTCCAACCGCCGACCTCATCTGCGGAGTATTTGGTTTCGAGGTCAAAGTACAGAATCCGTTCCATCGTTTCCGTCCTGAGTTACTAGATGATTGATTATTATGCCTTGTTGCAGGTGGAACCCAACGCCTCTACGGAAGAAATTCGAAAAGCCTTTCGACGCAAAGCGAAGCAATATCATCCCGATTTGCAGCAGCATAAATCCGAGGCCGAACAGCGAGAGGCACAGCGCCGTTTTGTGCAGCTGACCCAAGCTTACGAAACGTTGAGTCACCCAGACAGCCGGCGAACCTACGATCGTCAGTGGTCTCGCGCAAAAGGCCACCAAGAGAATCAAAAGCGCTCCGCAAATACAAGTTCTTCGCATACACAGCGTCCGCGACCAGAAACCAAAACCGAAGATTTCACAGATTTTGCTGAGGTGACGTTGGAAGATCTCTTGCGAGATGTGGATGATTTGTTAGGGCAGTTCGGGATGCGTCGGGCGGATCCCTTGGAGCTGCTCTTGGAGTGGGCCCGTGAGATTTATCGAGAGGTGTTGGAGCTGCTGCAAGATCAAGACGACGACCCGCCGAGTCAGACGTCGCACGGCTCACGACAGCAGCGAACAACCTCATCTTCTCGCCAAGAGCGTCCCACAGACGACCCTCGGGCGGATATCGAAGAAGAGCTGGAACGGTTACGTCGTTACCAGCAAAAGCAAGGGCCCACTCCCTCTGACGGCGACGACATCCAAGACGAACTTGAGCGTCTGAAAAAAAAATACCGCCCTTAAACCTCAGCTTAGGATTGGCACGATGCCCAACGCCCCGACCACTGTTCCCACACCGCAGATTGCGGTGCTGATCCCTTGCCTCAACGAAGAAGTCACAATTGCAAAGGTCGTTCAAGACTTCCAGCGGGAGCTGCCAGCAGCAACGATTTACGTCTTTGACAACAACAGCACCGACCGAACCGCTGAGATTGCCGCAGAGAACGGCGCGGTCGTGATCCCAGAGCGTAAGCGCGGCAAGGGGCATGTGATCGCTGCGATGTTTCGCAAAGTGGAAGCCGACTATTTCTTGATGGTAGATGGCGACGATACATACTCCGCAGAGCATGCCAAAGCGCTGCTCCAACCGCTCCTCGACGGTGAGGCGGATATGACGGTTGCGACTCGTCTTAACGAATACCAAGATGCGTCTTTCCGACCGCTGCATGTTTTTGGGAATAACCTCGTGCGTGCTTTGGTCAACTGGATCTTCAATAGCCAATTGGAAGACATCATGTCGGGCTATCGAGGGTTTACCAAGGAGCTGGTGCGCAATCTACCGGTGTTAGCCAGCGGGTTTGAAGTGGAAACGGAGATGACGATTCGCGTGTTGGATTATGGCTACACAATTCGCGAGATTACGGTCCCATATCGTGAGCGCCCAGAGGGGTCGTTCTCTAAGCTGAACACGTTCCGTGATGGATTCCGGGTGCTGCGTCAAATCGCGAGCATCGCTAAGTCATACAAGCCGCTGTTGTTTTTCGGCGTGCTGGCGTTGTTTTTTGGTGTGATTGGGTTGATCGCAGGCGGGGAGGTGATTGTTGACTACGCTGTCGATGGATATGTGGACAAAGTGCCAACCGCCATTTTTGCGGTCGGCTGTATGCTGCTGTGTTTTGGAAGCGTTGGAATTGGAGCGATTTTAGACACGCTGAACAGCCGTTTTCGAGAAGTTTTGCGGCTGCAGCAGCGCAAATGAAGGCCAGATCTGGCGCACGTGTTGCTTAGAAGCTCCACACATAAGAGAAGCGGAAGCCGTCTGGCAGCAAGAGAGCGACAGGCCCCGACTCGGTGGCCTCAAAAGCCTCCGCCCCTGCAGGGCGAGGAGCGCCTGGGTCCCAGACTGAGCGGGTGCCAATGAGGGCGCCGACGACGCCACCGAGCACCGTGCTTGAGCCGATGGTGCGGAATTGATCTCGGCTGGTGCCTGGCCGCAAGAAGGTGAACCACCCCCCAATCATAAGACCCGTGCCCGCGCCGTACGCGACGTTACCAATCAGATTTTGCTGATCCTGCTGAGCAATGTCGCGTTGAGCCAGCAAATCCAAGCGCAGGCTGCTCTCAGAGTCATCCGAGAATGTCCCTTCGTCGATGTATTGGTCGTCTTCGCTGATGGGTTCTTCAAAAGGATCTCCTTCAGCAGCTGGCATCTCGGGCAGCGGCTCGTCGGACATCTCCATCTCGGAGGAAAAGTCCCGTTGGAGCAATGGATCGTCTGCTGTGTCTTGATAAGGATCTTCGAAAAAAGCGTCTTGGTTACCCGATTGGAATTCATCAAAGAACGGATCGCTCTGCGCTAGAGCCGTAAAAGGAGTCGTCAGCAGCAGAAAAATGCAAAGCCAGACGGTGAGATGTGAACGCATGGGAAATCCTAGTAGATCAAACAAAAAATGAAACGGGGATGGCAAGTGGGATGCAAAACCTATTCACGACCTGTGCAAGAGACAAGGGTTTCTCAAGGAAGAAACCTGCTTTTTTCAAAAATTTCAAATGTGTAGGAAGAGCCATGCTCCATCGCCTAGTCGCACTGATTATTGGCCTTAGCCTATGGACACACACTGCGGTTGCACAAGAGGCTGGGCCGCTCCTGATGAAGCAAGAGTTGGGCTATACCTTGGGCGGAGGCGTCGCGGGTGTCGGACTGGGGGTGCTGGTTTGGTTTACAGACCCGCTGAATCCTGACATTACTCTGCGCGATACGGTCGTTGACGGCCTGATTGTTGGAACGCTGCTAGGCTCAATGTTCGGCTTTTATGTGCTGCAAGCTGCGGTGGTGGAACCTCAACAAAATGCCCTCCCACCAGGGCTAGAAGATTTGCTTGGGCAAGCCCGTCGAGACCAAGAACGTTGGTCGGAACCGGTCAGCCACTCTAAGATTACTGTGCCCTTGACGTGGAAGTTTTGAGAAGGACTCTTATGCAGAATAAAACTCGATTGATCGCCTTGCTATTGTTGTTGTGCTTCGCCTTGCAGCCTGTCGCGCTTCATGCACAGCAAGCGGGTGATGGCCAAGCACTGGGAGACTTCTTGGCCGGCGCGGAGACGGGCCGTGGCCCCGTCATGCGCTCGGTGTTCTGGAATACTCTCTACGGCTCTCTCTGGGGAGCGTCGCTCGGCGTTTCTTATCACTTCCTGTCCGGTGTCGCCGTGCGAGAGTCGATTGCCGGCAGTATGACCATCGGAGGCATGATGGGCTTTGGGCTTGGACTGTATCTTGTGGTGAATGGTTTGAGCTTCAACCAAAACATTCTGATTGATTTCCCAGAGCCTCAGTTTGGACCTCCGGCGGATATGGAGACCCCCGTCGCGCAGAGAGAGCAAGAATCGGCACCCATCGCGTTCTGGGCGGCTCCTTCTCCGGAAGGCGACGCTTGGGAGGCCGGCTTTCAGCTACGCTTCTGAGTCCCTACCCCCTTTTGTATGACCTCATCCTCCCGCGTTCGCGCGCTGCTCCGTGAACATCTCGTCGAAGCCGCGCTGCTCGCATGCTTAGGCCCCCTCGCTATCTATTACTACCTCGCTGAAGACCCGCCCGAACCCATCAATCTCTCTCCGTTGGAAGAACGCACAGTGCTGCAAATGCAGACCGTTGTGGTGCGGGACTACCAAGAAAACCTCCATCGTTGGACCCTGAATGGGGCGAAGGCTTCGGTGGCAGAAGATGCCTCCGTGATGGAAGTCACTCAGCCGGTCTTGCAGCTGCACAATCGTCCCGACGCCCCTCCTGCGCCTGAGACTCGTATCCTCGCGGATACCGGATTGATCGACTGGCAACGACAACGGGTGGAAGTGCAAGGCAATGTGCGTGTGCTACGCGAAAACAAACTCCATCTCCAAGCAGAACGAGCGATTTATGACTTGCGCTCGGAGGTGCTGCGCATGCCTGGTGCTGTGCAAGGGGCCTGGCAAGGGAGCCAAGTTGAAGGCGCCGACTTGCGATATGAACTCGACACCGAACAACTGGAATTGCGCCAAGTCACCTATCAGCGATAAATCGCGCTGCGCCAGCGTTGCGCCGCCACACGAATTCTTTTCTTTTGAAATCGTTTTCAGTACTTTGGCCGCCTGTTCTCTCTAGTGTGTCTTCACCCCAAGCATGCTTGCTGCTATGTTGCATCGCACAACAGTCGTCTCAGGAGTGAATTCCGCCAAGCTTCACGTCCGCTCCCTCACAACGTTCCCAACTGAGCTCTCTTGTGACTAACAAAACGGATCGTAAATGGTCGCGCTTTCTGTCGCTGTGGCGAGAGAACCGCAACCTGCGACGCGAGCACAACCAACTGCAACAAGAGCAGCTGCGTAAGCTTACAGAGGTGCAAGCGTTGATGGAGCGAGACGCGGCCCACCCTCCTTCTGTAGGCGAGGCAACAGAAGCGACTCCTCCCCCGCAAGACAAGCTCGCAGCGGAACAGCCCCCCTCAGACCCCTCCCCGATTGCCGAAGACCCCCTGCTGGGGAGCGCGCCTCCCTCCACAGCGACGGTCAGCCACGAGGCACCAGACGCCCGCGCTCAACGGATCGTGAAACTCGGCTATTGGACGTATGACGCCTCCACATCCATCTTTGAAGGGAACCCCCAGCACTTCCGTAATCATGGCCTCGATGAGCTGTTGAGCGCAGTGACGCTCCCTGCGTGGTTGCGGGTGATCAGCAGCGAGGATCGTTCACGAGTCGGAGAGAAGTTCAGCAAGGCGATCGAATACGCCTCACCCGCCACCCTAGAATACCAGACCGAGAATCAGCGCGCTGTGCGACTCGAGATGCAACCGGATGGCTTTAACGAAGAGGGACGCTGCCGGCTGTTTGGGACGTCGCAAGATGTGACAGAGCTGCGCATGGGCGAGCGCATGTATCGCCAGATCACACAGCGCTTTTATCTGGTCAAGCAAGCGATTCGCATCGGGACGTGGGAGTGGACTCCACAAAATGACCATTTTTACCGAGACCGTGAAGCGGATGAGCTGCTGGGCGTCGAACAGGCGAGCCAAGGCGCCACCCTTGACGCGCTGCTCGAACGACTGGAAGCCTCCGAAGCCAAACAACTGCGAGCGCGTTGGGACGCGGCACTGCGCTCTAAAAGTCGCTTTGACGCAGAATTCAGCCTGCCCACTGGCGATCACCAACGTCGCTACTTGCGCCTAGAAGGCACCGTCGAGGTCGACAAAACGCAGCAGCTCAAGCGGGTGGTGGGCATCCTGCTAGATGTCACTCGTCAGAAACAGGCAGAAACTCAACTGCAACGGGATGAAGCCTTTCGCAAAGAGGCGCAGAGAATGGCGCGCATCGCCGGTTGGGGCTGGAACCTTCACACCAACGAGTTTTTCTGCACAGAAGAACTGTACGAAATTTTCAGCTTCTCCACAGAAAGCGCGCTGAGCCCTGAAATGCTGGAACAGCGGATCCACGCGAATGATCGCTCCAAATTTACCGAAGCGCTGCGCCAAGCCACCGAAGATTGCAGTCGCTTTGAGGTGGGCTTTCGTGTGCCACATGAAGACGGCTCCGTCTCGCATTTGGTCGCGTTGGGGCGGGTGCTGGCCCACAATGGGGTCGCCCAAGAAGTGTGGGGCGCGATGCAAGACGTGACGGAGAGCAAGCGGCTGGAGTCGCAGCTCTTGCGCTCCGAGAAGCTACAGTCGCTAGGAACCCTCGCCGCGAACACAGGACACGAACTCAAAAACCCGCTCGCTGTGATTCGGACTCAGCTGGAGATGATGGAAATCTTCTTGGAGATGGAAAATTACGAGCGCATTCCAAAGTTGTTGCAAATTGCGAATGAACAAACTCTGCGCGCCGCGAGCATCATCGACAGCATGCGGGTGCTCGCTTGGGATGAACTCAACAAAGAATACACGCCCGTGTTGCTGCGCCAAGTCCTTGACCGCAGCTTGCTGCGCCGCCAGCGAGAGTTTGAAGAGCAGCAAGTCCAGCTCACTCGGTGCCTGAACGGTGTGGAGGTCGAAGACTACCAAGCTCTCAACGAGATGGTGAAAGGCAACTTCACCCAGCTAGAGCAAGTGATGAGCAACCTGATGAGCAACGCTCTGGATGCGATGAAACACTCAAAAGTCCGTGAGCTGCACTTGCACGTCACCGTGAAGCCGAGCCGGATCGTCTTGTCGCTGCGAGATACGGGGTGCGGCGTCACCGAAGAACATCTAGGAAAGATCTTTGACCCGTTCTTCACAACGAAGCCTCCCAAAGAAGGCATCGGGCTCGGGCTCGCGGTTTGTCTCGCGGTCGTGACCCAACACGGCGGCGATCTGGAAGTCGAGAGCCAACCGCAGCAAGGCTGCACCTTCCACCTCAACCTCCCCCTCTGGAAAGCTGGCTGACTCTGCGGCGCCCCTTCGTCTTCTTCTCCGACACGCCTCGCTCGCTGGCTAATCAAACACTAACAATCCTTCCTTATCTTCCTGCCCCTTCGTGGCTCTTTTCGTTGCCGTGTGCGTGACGGTGACAGACTCCTTCCTTCCCTAAAAGCGTGGACATGCTGCCTCCTCTCACTGTGCTGTGTGTGGATGACGAGAAATCGATCCTTGACACCCTGCAAGATCAACTTCGCTATGCCTTTGCACAAGAGATTCAAATTGAGATTGCCGAGAGCGGAGAAGAAGCCTTGGAAGTCGCCGCCGAAGTGGAAGAGGAACAAGGACACTTGGGGCTGGTGATTTCGGATTACATCATGCCGGGCCTCAAGGGAGACGAGCTGCTCATTCAGCTGCACGAACGCTTTCCCCAAACTCGCAAGATCATGCTCACCGGACAAAGTTCGCTGGAGGCCGTCGGAAACTCGGTCAATCGAGCCGCCCTATATCGCTATCTCACCAAGCCTTGGGAAGCCGAAGACCTGCTCCTCACAGTCCGCTCTGCGCTCTTAGGGTTTCGACGAGACAAAGAACTCGAGAGTAAGATCTTGGCGTTTGAGAAGTTCTTGCCCCGCTCTTTTCTGAACATGCTCGGCGTGCGCGACTACGAAGACATGGCCCGCAGCCAAGGTCGCGAGCGCACGATGACGATCTTGTTTTGCGACATCCGCTCGTTTACGTCGCTTTCGGAGGGCATGTCGGCGCAGCAGGCCTTTGACTTTGTGAACGCGTATCTCGCGGTGATGGGCCCCGCGATTCGCACGCAAGGCGGCGTTGTCGACAAATATATCGGAGACGGCATCATGGCGCTGTTTGAGAACGCCGATGACGGACTGAACGCAGCGCTCGCGATGCAGGATGCTTTGAAAAACTTCAATTTGCAGCGCATCCAAGCGTTTGAACCCGCTATCAGCATTGGGATTGGCTTGAACACAGGGCCCGTCATTCTGGGGACCATTGGCGAGAGCGGGCGCTTGCAGACAACGGTTTTGGGAGACCATGTCAACTTAGCGAGCCGCGTGGAGAGCATGACGAAGAACTTTGAAGCTTCGATTCTCCTCACGGAAAGCACGTGGAACGAGGTGTCTCGTCCAGAGCTCTATCGCGTACAGCCGCTGGCGCGCGTGCATGTGACCGGGCGCAAAAGTGCGGTGATGCTGTTTGATCTGCAGGGGCGCATGGAGAGTCATGATTCGCGCGTTTGACGCTCGTTATTCGCTCGCAGCGTATCTGCTCCGAGTCATTTTTGGCCTATATTTCTTGGTCGCGCTCTTGGTGACGCTGCTGCAGCTGTATGTGGAATATGCCGATGTCAAAGCTACCGTCCAGCGGGAGGTGGTGGCCTTGGAACCCATCTTTCGTCGTGGCCTGAGCGAGGCGATGTGGTCGGTGAACACCCTCCAACTCCAATCCATCACAGCGGGGATTTACCGGTTGCCTGTGGTGGTGGGACTCGAAGTCCGCAGCGAGGACGAGATCACAGCGGAGGGAAGACTCTTGGTGCAGCGAGGGCTCATTCGCTTACCATCAGGGGAGACGCAGTGGCAGGAGTCCTTCCCAGTGGCAGATGCCATTGCTGATAGCGCGCTGATTGTGCACGAATTTCCGCTGATTTACGAATACGAAGGCACGTCGTACCCGCTAGGCCGAGCGGTTTTTTATTCCAGTGAAGGGATTGTGTTTGAGCGGGTGCGCTACGGTTTTTTGCTGATTTTGGTGAACTCCTTCATCAAAACAGGCGTGTTGTGGTGCATCTTTCTGCTGGTGATTCGCAAAGTGTTGGGGCGCCCGCTCACCGCGCTGACGTCACGCGTACAACAGCTGGATCTGGACACGCTGGATGACGCGGAAGTCCGCGAGTTCTCCCAACGAGAAGATGAACTCAATCAGCTCGCGCGGGCCTATAACCGGATGATTGGGAAGATGCGCGCTTCTCGAGATCGGCAGTATGAAGTCGAGCAGAGTTTACGAGAGAAAGAAGCTCTGTTGGCGGAGTATTCCCGAGAACTCGAACGGCGCGTGGAGGCGCGCACGCTAGAATTGCGCCTCTCTCAGCAGAAGTTTCTCGTCGCGTTTCAACGCAGTCCACACCCGATTGTGATCCTCGACAACCAAGGCGTGTTCCTTGAGGCCAATCAAACGTTTTTTGAGTCTTCCGGCCTGCGCCCCGAACACATCGTCGGGCAGCGGATTGACGACTTAGGGATCTGGCGTGACCAGCGCCAGCGTGTGCAGGTGCTCCGCAAGTTGCGCGCTGAGAAGGGCTTCCGCAACCAAGAGGTGGACATTGTCTTAGAGCCCAATCAACCCCGGACGCTTTTGGTGTCAGCCGAGTCGATGAAACTTGGGTGGTCTGATAACTCCAGCGCTGAGGTCTCTTATCTCGTGACATGGAGCGACATCACCGAGCGCAAGCAGACCGAGCGAGAGATCCTCGTCAGCGAAAAGATGGCTGCGCTCGGACAGCTGATCGCGGGAGTGGCGCACGAAATCAACAACCCGCTGGCCACGATCCGAGCTGCAGCCGAGAACATGAACACCAACCTCCAAGAAGTCATCGACCGCTTCCCCATAGTGACGCGCACGCTGGCAGAAGACCGCTACGAGGGGTTCTTGGCGCTCCTGCACGAGGCGAGTCAGTCGCAGCCCCCGCTCTCTTCTCGCGAAGAGCGAAAACGTAAAAAAGCCCTGCGCGCAGCGCTACAAGAAGCGGGCGTCGAGGAGGCCGCGCCGAAGGCTGAAGCTCTCTGCAACGCAGGACTCTACGCACCAACGCCAGCGCAGCTTCAGTTGCTCGACGACCCCTCGTGGCGCGACATCATCGGGCTGGCTTACAACCTCTCGCGACAGCAGCAAAACAGCCACAACGTCCGCGAGGCGGTTGAGCGCGCTGCAGGCATTGTGATGGCGCTGAAGAAATACTCCCACCAAGGCGGCCTCGGTGAGCGCACGTCGACCTCTGTGCAAGACACACTAGAGACCGTGCTGACGCTGCATCACAACCAACTCAAACGCGGTGTTGAGGTGACCCGGCACTTTGCGGCAGACGTCCCCACGATTCAGGCCTTCCCGAACGAACTCATTCAAGTGTGGACGAACCTCATCCAAAACGCGCTCCATGCCATGGAAGGACGCGGCATCCTAGAGGTCGGCGTCCACCGCCAAGGCGACGAGCTAGTGGTGGAGATCACCGACAACGGACCAGGCGTCCCCGCAGCCCTTCAGGAGCGGATCTTTGAGCCGTTTTTTACCACCAAGCCCATGGGCGAAGGCTCCGGGCTGGGCCTCGATATCGTCCGCAAAATCATTGAGCGTCACCAAGGACGTCTCACTCTGGAGAGCGTGCCCGGGCGTACGCGATTTTCTGTGCACCTGCCTATTTCTTGAGGAACTCTCATGGAACGGATCATTCTGTGTGTCGATGACGAGAAGATGATTCTGGATACGCTGCGAGAACAACTGATGAGCGCCTTCGGAGGACGGTTTGGTTACGAGACCGCCGAGAGCGCGGAAGAAGCCTTAGAGCTTGTCGAAGAGCTGCTCGAAGAAGAAGAAGTCGCCCTTGTGCTGATCATCTCCGACTGGCTCATGGACGGCATGAAAGGTGACGAGCTGCTGGTGCGCGTGCACAAGCTCACGCCGGCTTCTGTCAAAATCATGTTGACCGGACAGGCCGATGAATCTGCCGTCGAGATCGCCCGCGAGAAAGGCGGGATGAGCGCTTGCCTCGGCAAACCGTGGAACAAAGATGAACTCTTCAACCTGATTGAACGCAGCTTGAGCTGACTCCGGCGTTTCTCCTTGAACCGACTCGGGCCCATCCCGCGTCCTGATGCGATGAGACTCATGCAGCCCATCATTCTCTGTGTAGACGACGAACGAACGATTCTGGACAGCCTGCGCGACCAGATTGGTCACAGCCTCCAGCCGTATTTTCAGATTGAAATTGCCGAGAGCGGACAAGAAGCCCTTGAGGTGCTGGAAGAACTGAATCAAGAAGGGGAAGTGGTGCTGGCGATCTCGGATTACATCATGCCACACATGCGCGGAGATGAGTTTTTGATTCGGCTCGCGGAGCAGTCTCCAAGGACGGTGCAGGTCATGCTGACCGGACAAGCCGACGCAGAAGCCGTGGGACGAGCCGTCAATCAAGCGAGCTTATATCGCTATATGTCAAAACCGTGGAATCGTGGCGAGCTGGAGGCGACGGTGCTGGCGGCCGCCGCGATTTACTACCAGAACAAACGACTGGAAGAAGCAGAAGCGCAAGCGATTCACGCGGCGCGTTTGGCTGGGATCGGAGAGGTGGCGGCGAGTGTTGCCCACGATGTGAAAAATCCATTGGGTGTCATTCAGCTGATCATTGAACACCAGTTGCGCATGCCGGAGGTCGATCGCAAGGAGTTAGAGAAGGTTCTCCAGCTAGTCGAGAAGTGCAACCGCATCTTGCAGCAAATTCTGAAAATGAGCCGCAAGTATGAAGACGAACCCTTCCAAGTGGAGCACTCGCTCAATCAAATTCTCAGTGACTCCTTCCTCTTGCTCGGCAAGAGCTTGCAGCTGGGAGGAATCACGATCACACGCGAACTCGCCTCAGAGTTGCCCCCGATTCGTTGTCGCGCCGCCCAGCTGGAGCAAGTGTTTGTGAACCTGCTGAGCAACGCGCGCGACGCAATGGAGCACAGCGCAAACCGAGAACTGACGGTGCGTACCTATCGCGAGAACAGCGCTCTTGTGGCAGAGGTCGCCGACACCGGCTGTGGTATTCCTGCAGACAAGCTAGACAAGATCTTTGAGTCGTTCTACACCACAAAGTCTTCCGGCAAAGGCACCGGTTTGGGCATGGCCATCAGCCGGCGCATTGTCGAAGAGCACGGCGGCCAACTCACCGTCGAGAGTCAAATCAACCAAGGAACCTGCTTCCGCGTTCGCCTCCCGATCTCTCGCATGACCCCCGCATGAAACTCTTGCGATTGCTCCGACATGCAACCTGTCACCACACCGCGAGCTCCCTCAACTTATGGGTGATCCCGCTGGTGCTGGCATATTTGATTGTTGTGCAATTGTGGGAAGAAGAACTCAATCGACAGCGCCGCACAGACACATTTCTCATCAAAAGCTACCGCGCCTTGAATCAACTGACTGAGGTGCTGCCGACACAAACGGACTGGGACAATAAGAAGCGTGTCGCAGAAGTCATGAAGCTGGTCCTGCTAGACCCTGACTTTGAGTTGATCGTTGTGCAGCATGCCGATCGGCCCTTGGAATATCACGCGCGCGCGCTGCGAAACGAACGCAGTGTTCAGCGTATTCACGCCAGCCCCAAGCAGTTTGGGCTGGAGGCCAACACGCTGCGCTGGGCGCTGAATGCACAAGATGTCGTCGTGATTCACATCTATGGCTACACGCACTCGATGACCCAAGGGACCGCCCCTGAGATTCTCTACGCGCCGTTTTTGCTGCTTCTCATTGGAGTCATTAACTTTCGGGTGGTGCATCTGAGAGTGCGCAAAAGCATGGACTTGTTGCAGGAACAACTCGGGCGGCCGATGGAACCCGGAGCAACCCTCCCGTCGATCCTGAGTCGCGACGCCGAGATCAAAGACTTCGCAGAAGATTTTCTGTATCGAAACATTCGGGTGCAGCGTCAGTTGCGTTACGCCGAAGTCCTCAATCGTGCGGCCTCAGAGCTCTCCAACACCGCCGAACAAACGGAGCTGAGTCAAACCCTCTTTGAGAGTCTCCGTCGGTTGTTGCCGGTTGAGCGTTGCGCCATCTTTTTGTGGGACGCAGAAACAGAGCGATTACACCTGCGCTCGGTGCATCCGCATCAGGGGGAGTCGCTGCAAGGGCTGCCCAGTTTTGAGGTTGGTCACTCTCTCATTGGTTTGGTCGCCAAGCAACGCCGCACGCTCTTTATTCCAGACTCTTCCAAAGACATCCGCTTTTTGCAGGAGAATCCGCTGAGCAACCCGCCGCGCTCTGTGCTCTTTGTTCCGATGATGGACGAACAAGAGCTGTATGGCGTGATGAGCGTCGCCGGCCCAGTAGGCGAGCTAGAGTATGCGAAAGAAGACCGCAACTTTGTGCTGGCACTGGCTCGGTTCGCCGTCTCTCGTCTGCGTAATCTTCGGCAGTTAGAAACGATTGAGGACTACAGTCGCACCCTTGAGCAAAAGGTCATCAAGCGCACCGAGCAGTTGCAGCAGGAGAAGCTGCTCTCAGAAGCGCTGGCGATGCGAGAACGAGAGGCGCGCCGTGTCGTTCAGGAGCTGTTGGACAACAGCGGAGAAGGCTTTCTCTCTTTTGATGCCCAGTTCAAAATTTGGCCCGAATACTCGCGAGCATGTGAGACGTTCTTGGGGCCGGAATTGGCGGGCAAGGATGCGCTAGAGGCGCTGTTCGGCCACTTGCATGCTCCCGAAACTGACCTCACCGAAGATGTGCCGGATTTGATGACGTTGCGCCAGATGCTAGATTTGGTCTTTACGGGCGCCGGCAAGCTGAAGCAGTTTCGCGCATTTTTTCCGCGCGAGGTGCAATATGGCGAGCGCACCGCGACGCTGCATTACTATACGATTCGGCGGCGGCGGCGTACCGAGCGCATTTTGGTCGTGATCCATGACATCACGCGCGAGAAGCAGCTCCGCAAGCAGATGGATCAAGACGAAGAGCGCACCCAGCTCATTCTCAAGGCGTTCAGTGAACGAGAGCTGTTTTTTGAGTTTGTGAAGGAACAAAACCGGCTCTTCACCTCCATCCAAAAACTCTTGCAGCCGCCCTTAGAACAAAAGCAAGTCCACAGCCTGATCATCCAATTTCATACGATCAAAGGAAACTCGTCGTATTACGGCATGCGGCGGGTGAGCGAGCAAGCGCACCAAACGGAGACGTTCTTGGAAGAACAGATCGCGCAAGTCGATCGCTTGGGAGACGCTGCGGTTCATGAAGTGCGCAAACGCCTGAAGCAGATTCAGCAAGACTATCAGGCGTATTTAGACGAGCTGCAGAAGCTCATGCCAGAAGATTCTACGGATGAATCGCAGCGCCAGATTCGGTTGCACGAGTCAGTGGTGGAGCGCTGGCACGAAGGACTCGCCTATGTGCTCATCGACAAGCCGTTTGAGATGATGCAAGCCGAAGTCGGCACTCAAGAAGAGATGTCGGAATGGCGGACCGCGTTGCGTCAAATGCAGCAATACCACCATGACTTGTTGCAGCAGGCAGTGGAGTTTTTGGTGCTGCAACCGATTGAGCCCTACTTCCGCAAGTTTGAAAACATCGCGCGGACAGTCGCCAAAAAATTGGGGAAAGAAGTCCAAGTCGAAGTTCGTGGCAGCGAGACTCGCATTCCCTACGCCCGTTGGTCCTCGGTTCTTGGAGCGCTGGTGCACGTGGTCAACAACTTGGTCGACCATGGCATCGAAGAAGCGACCGTCCGAGAACGCTATGGCAAGCGCCCAGAGGGGAGCTTACGTTTTGGTGCCGAACAAGTGTATGGCGCCGTCGCGCTCCAGTTTGCCGATGACGGACGCGGCATTGATCCCAACCGCATCGGACAACTCGCGCTAGAGCGTGGCATCATCGAAGAGCCGTTTCTCCGCAACGCGACCGAGCAAGAGATTGTGGAGTTGATCTTCCTGCCCGGTTTCTCTTCTCGCAAAGACGAGGTCTCGGAGACGTCTGGTCGAGGGGTTGGTTTGGAGGCTGTCCGCCAGGCCGTGTTGGCTCTCAACGGCACGATTCACATCCATAGCGAGGTTGGTAGCGGGACGCGCTTTGAGATGAAAATTCCGGTCGCAAATCAGTTTGCTCGCCGAATTGAAGAAGCACGACGATCTCACTAGCTTGGCTTCTCGTCGGCCCGCCTTGCATTGCCTAAGCGCTGCTCTTGCGATAGTTTGTCTTCTTTTTTCCCTTTCATTGTGGGTGATTCATGAGCGCATTTTATGCAGTGTCAGAGCTGGCAGTCCTGAGCGAGCGCGGCATTCAAGTTTTGCAGCCGGAGTTGACGTCCATTCGTCGGGATGTCGACCTCAACCGCATCGCGAGTGGTGTCGTGATGCATCCCTTCACCCGGATCAGCGGGTCTGAAACCGCGATTGGCGCCAACGCTGAGCTGGGTTTGCATGGCCCTGTGACCCTTGAAAACAGCGTCGTTGGGCCTGACTCTGTGATTGGTGCGCAGGGCCCTGTGAGTTTGTGCGACACGTGGACGGGGCCGCGCACTGTGCTGGGGATGGGTACGGCAGAACAAGCGGTCTTTTTGGGACGAGAGCACGGCGCCGCGCCGCCGACTGCGGGGGTTGGGTTTCGGGTGCGCAAAGGGAGCCTTTATGAAGAAGGCGCGTGCTCGGCGCAGCACACCGACACCAAGATGACGATCTTGTTGCCGTGGGCGACTCTGGGCAGCAATCTCAACTTCTGTGACGTGCTCCTGGCAGGAGGAATCGGCGATCAACCGGGACAGTTCAGTGAAGTGGGCAGCGGGACGATTCACTTCAACTTCACGATTCGTGGCGACAAAGCTACGGCGTCCTTGCTAGGGGACGTGGTGCAGGGGGTCTTTCTGCGGTCTGATCGACTCTTTATCGGAGGGAACAACAGTCTACTCGGGCCGTTGCAAGGTGAGTATGGTGCGTTTTCAGCAGCAGGCGCTCGGTTGGGAGGCAGCATGAGCCGGGGCTTGAATTTGGGGCAGCCGATGCCGTCGGGGCATGTCGCGTATGACGCGCGGTCGTTTCCTCAGCTGCGTCGAGTGGTGCATGCGCAGTTGCGTTTTTTGGGCGAACTCACCGCGTTGTTTCACTGGTATGGTCAAGTGCGCATCCCGCTGCTGGCATACGACGAGTCGCGTAGCGCTCTTTACAAGCAAGCCCAAGAGCTGGTGCGTCGGAATATCCAAGAGCGCATTGCGCAACTCGACGTGTTGACTCAGCTGGTGAGAGGAGGCGAGGTGCAAAGTCGCGAGGCGCTCTCGGAGGCATTGCTTGCATATCAGCGCAACTGGCTGGAACATTGGCCGGCGTTGCAAGCCCATCTGCAAAGCTTTGCGGACGAGGCACCCGAAGTCCCCGAAGTCTTAGCGCGCGAGCTGAGCACCGCGAGCGGCAACTACACCGCAGTGATTCAGTCTCTCTCTGATGCAGCCGTCCAAGCGGGAACCGACTGGCTGGAGCGCATTGCACAAGAAATTCGTGAAGGAGAACAAGCATGACCCACGCAGTGAGCAAATGGATGTTGATCGTTGGTGCCGTGTTTGGCGTCATCGGCGTCCTCTCGGGGTCGATGGGCGCGCACATGCTCAAAGCCCAACTAGAGGCCACGAAAGGAGCCGCGAACTTTGACTTGGCCTCTACGTACCTTTTTTATCACGCGGGCGCGTTGATCTTGACAGCGCTCTTGATGGAGCGCTTCAGCCGCAGAGGGTTTCAGATCGCCGGCGGTTTGTTTGTGTTTGGCAGCCTGTTGTTTGGTGGGAGTCTCTTCATTTATAGCCTCACAGCAGACCGCTCGGTGACGATGTTTGCGCCGATTGGTGGCAGCAGTTTGATTTTAGGTTGGATTACTTTGGTCGTCACCTGTGTGCGCTTGCCGGTTGGAAAGCCCGCAAAGACTGCGGAGCCGAGTTCGTAAGCACGCCTTTTCGCTGAGCAGCCCGTGGCACACATTCTCTAGCACCCCACTTCTGATCGCAGAATGTTGAGAATTTTTTGCAGCGTCTTCTTTGGATGGCTGTTCGTGGTTCCTGCTGCAGCAATCGAATTGCAGTGGAAGACGTCGGAGCCCGTGCGGCTCACCGTGAAAGACGGGGCCTCGTTGCCAGAAATCCTTCGCGGCCTCTTACAAGAGCACGCCGTCGCCGCTGAAAAAGTCCGCTTGGCTCCCAATCTCTCCCAAGACATCGCCGCTGTAGAGCGAGAGGCTTCTTCAGCAGAAGCGCTCTTTCAGTTCTTGCTTCGCGAGCATCAGCTGACGCTCTTAGCGGCGGAAGATCATTGGGAAGTGGTCGCGGATCGTGAGGTGTGGCGACGGCGCCCTTACCAACGCTGGGTGGAGAGTCCGTTGGCGTTGCAAGAGGTTCTGCAAGAGCTTTCCCAGTGGGGCAAGATCCCGTTGCAATGGGCTCCAGATGCGCCAATCCGCCTCCAACTAGTGGAGTCCTTGCAGTTTGATTCGGTGGAGCAGGCGTTCCAGAACTTAGCCGCGCAAGCTGGGGCCCGGGTGGTGTATGATGCCGAGCGCCATCAGTTGCGTTGGGAACGCGCGGTACCAGAGATCACACAGTCGCTGACATTTCAAAACGCGACCGCCGCTGCGATTGCGCAATTTCTCCCTGAGGTGCCGAACGAGGTTACGGCTGCGGTTACATTGAGTTTCCCAGCGCAACGCATTGCGGTGTTGCAGGGCCCCGTCGACGCGGTGGAGCAGCTGCAGACGCTGTTGCGCCAGTTTGACGCGACGTGGGAACCGCCACAGGCACCGCCTGCCGAAGCGCTCCCGCAAGTGGAGACGCAGGTGGTTCGCTTGCAGCACTTGCCGCGAGAGCTGGCCGCGCAGCTTGTGGAGACCACCCAACGTGAGTTGCCTGAGACGCAAGCCGTCCAAGTTCGCTATGTGGGAGAGCAACTGGTGCTCCAGGGGCAAGCCGAAGCCGTCGCTTTGCTGGAAACGCTGCTGGTGCAAGCCGATGTGGCCCCCGTCCATCAGGAGGAAGAAGGGCCACAAGCTCTGATGCCGCCGCAATCAGAATCGAGTCTCAAGCCAGCGAGGGTCATTTCGGTGGTGTTGGATGCGTTGCCAGACACACAAATCGCTGCCCAGCTAGAGCAGCTGGAGAGAGGTGGCGTTCGTTTGGATAACGTGAGCGTCTCTTGGAACCGAGGGACGCGCCCAGCCGTTTTGTGGTTGCAAGGCCGCGCAGACGAGGTAGAGCTTGTGCGTGAGACGTTCACCCAGTTAGAGAGCCGCTGGTTGCAGCAGCAGCTCTCGCAACGCACGACACCAAGAACCACAATGATGGAGCGCTTTCGGTTGCGTCACCTGCAAGTGGGAGAGCAGCGTTTTGTGTCGGCGGGGCAAGACGTCACGCTACCAGGCGCCGAGCAGCAGCTGCGAGAGTACTTTCTACAGAACGCGGCTGGGGTTCCCGATGAAGACCTGCCACACATACTGCCAGATCCCCGCAATAATGCGCTGCTGGTGCAAGCGTCGGCAAAACAGCTGCGGCAGATTCAAGCGTTGTTGGATGTGTGGGATCAGCCCAGTCCACTGATTCGCATTGAGGCGCACATTTTTGAGACCACAGAAGAGTCTTCGCGGGAATTGGGCATGCGCTGGCGGGCCCGTAGTCTGTCGACAGCGGGTGTGGTGTCGGCAGAGGTCCCAGACTTTAGTGTCGGGCTTGTGGGGGGCCCCCAAGAGACGACCTATGCTTTGCGCATTGATGCGGTCTTGCGCTTATTGCAAGAGCGGGGGCAAGGGAGAGTGCTATCGCGCCCTGTGGTGGTCACTATGAACAACATGGAAGCCGAGATGAACAGCGGCTCCATCCTGAATGTGCGTTTGATCAACGACACGACGACGCAGTTGCGCGAACTGCAAACAGGTGTCACGCTACGGGTCACCCCCCGTTGGATTCCTTCCCAAACGAAGCAAGAGGCAGAAGGGTTGATTCGCCTAAGGATTTTCGCAGAGACGAGCACGCCCCTCAGCGAAGACGCGATTGATGGCATCCCGACTCTGAACACGCAACGCGCACAGAGCCATGTGGATGTGCCGAATGGCCAGCCGTTTTTGTTAGGGGGCATGATTCGGCAGCGAGACGGAGAGAGTCGGGCTGGGATTCCATGGTTGCAGGAGCTGCCGCTCTTGGGGTATCTCTTCTCATCATCTAATGTCGAACAGCGTTTTGACCATGTGCTTGTCTTTGTGACGCCAACGCGCATCACTCCAGATTTGGCCACTCAGCCGCCTGCGCTGCAAGATTTGTCATCTGAGAACGCCACGAATTTGTTGAACACACCTGCGGGTTCGCCATGACCAAACATTTCAATCAAGCCAATTATCTCGAACGCAAACGCCGCGAACGCTTTTGGTCGTGGGCCGCAATGCTCTTCGGTGGATTCATCTTGCTCGATAGCGGAGCCCCGATTCCCATCCCTTTGGTGGGCTTGCCTTCCATGTTGTTGGGTGGCGCTTTGCTGGGGTTTGGTTATTACCAATATGGCAACTATCGCAAATTACCGCTGCATGAAGCCGTCGCGATCGCGCGTGATCAGAAGGGAGAACTCAGCCGAACAGACCTGTTCCTGCACCTGCGTTTGACGGCAGAACAAACCGATGAACTGATCCATTTGCTCATCCGCGCTGGCTTTCTGGAACCTGTTGACTCTGAACTCCCCGCCGAACAGGAAGCTCGCTATCGCCTCTTGAAGTAGCCCGTGAATCTCTCGCATCTGACGCCCCCGTGGACGTGGAAATCTGCGCTGTGGCGCAGCCCGCTCTGGGCCCTCGCTTTCGTCTATGAAGCGCTGTTGCTGCTGCGCTTGTTCCTCTACCAACGCAAGATTTTGCCAACCCATCGTCCAGCAGCGCCTGTGATTGCCGTGGGGAACCTGACCGTCGGTGGAACCGGCAAGACGCCGGTCATCGAGCTGTTGGCGCGCACGCTTCAGGCAGAGCAACGCAAGGTTGTCATCTTGAGTCGTGGATATGGCCGGCGCTCTTTGGCGACCTTTCAGCGGTTTCAGGCGGCAACAGCGCCGTTTCCGCTTTCGCCCAAGTGTCTGGGAGACGAACCATTTTGGCTCGCGCAGCGTAATCCAGAAATCCCGATCTATGTGGGCGGTTCGCGTACGAAGACCGCGCGTTGGGCTCAAGCGCGAGATCAGCCGGATGTGCTCTTGCTAGACGACGCGTTTCAACACGTCGCGGTTGCGCGAGACTTGAATCTGCTGCTGATTGACGCAGAGCGTGGCTTAGGAAACCGCCAGGTCTTGCCGTTGGGCGAGCTGCGAGAGCCCGAACATCATTGGAAGCGTGCTGACGCCATCTTGCTGACCAAGGCGAACTTAGGATTCGCCGAAGGCTGGACGCATCGTCTGCGCAAAGAACTCGACGTGAACATTCCAATCTTTCGTTGTGACTATTCGCCCGCGCGTTTGCGACGCTTAGATGGGCAAGCCACGATGGAATGCGCTGCGTTGCGATCAAAATCGGTGTTTGCTAGCTGCGGTATCGCACAGCCAGACGGGTTTGCGCGCGTCGTGGAGCCGCTGTGCGGCGCATGGAAGGAGCTCTCCGCGTGGCCAGACCATCAGGCTTACACCGCGGAGGATGTGCAGCGTCTGTTGTGGCTCTTTCGCAAAAGTCGTGCGCAGATCTGGCTGACGACCGAGAAAGATGCCGTCAAACTCGCCGCCTTTTCTGAATTACAAGAGCAAGTCTGGGCCGTGGAAATGGAGGTGCGTCCGGAGCCCGCTTGGCAAGAATTCCTAATTGATTTTCTGAGAAAATATCCCGTACAGTAGAGAATTTTTCACGAGTTTCTGACAAGGAGATGCGTATGGCCTTAATGAGAGTTCACGAGTTCCCAGACCCCATTTTGCAGAAGCACGCGAAGCCCGTTGAGGTCTTTGACGAGAAGCTCAAACAACTCGCGGAGGACATGCTGGAGACGATGTATCATGAGAACGGCATTGGTCTCGCGGCGAATCAAGTAGCGGTGCTCAAGCGCATCGTGGTGATTGACGTGAATGCGGGCGAAGAAGACACCAGCTTGCGAGACCCCAAAGTCTTGGTAAACCCACAGATTGTGGCCGCCGAAGGCGAAACAGCGATCGAAGAAGGCTGCTTGAGCGTCCCTGAATTTCGGGCCGAGGTGAAGCGCGCAGAGCGCATCACAGTGAAGTATCAGAATGTGCAGGGCGAGCCACAAGAGATGGAGGCCGATGGTTTGCTCGCCATCTGTATGCAGCACGAGTTCGACCATTTGGAAGGGCGCCTGTTTATTGACTATCTGCCGCCGCTGAAGCAGCGCATGGTCAAGAAACGCCTCGCAAAACTGGCGAAGCTCTCCGCATGAGAGCGCTCGTTGGCCTCCTGATTTGGGTCACTCTCGCGACCGGCTGGGTCCACGCGCAAGGCTTCACATATCAGCAGGCAACCGTGGTCACGCCAAGCGGTGTTGAGATCCCTGTGGAAATCGCAGACACGCCCGCCAAACGTCACTTGGGCTTGGGCAACCGAGCCGAGTTGCGCCCGGGCTGGGGGATGCTGTTCTTGTTTGATAGCAGCAGTCGCCACGGGTTCTGGATGAAGAACATGTCTTTCCCCATTGACATCATCTGGCTGCGCAATCGCCGCGTTGTGCATGTCGCCAAGCAGGTGCCTCCACCGCAGTCTGGTGAGCAGCCCATGACAATTACGCCCGCTCGAGCCGCAAACTTGGTGCTCGAGATTGAGGCCGGTCGCGCGCGCGCGCTGGGCTTAGAAGTTGGATCTACGTTAGAATATCGCTGGTAACTGCTACGAGAGGTCGCGATGAGCAAAGACGGGTTGATGGTCATCAAATCAGATGGAACCCGTGAGCCATTTTTGCGAGGGATCATGACCCGCACGCTCACGCAACAAGGGGTGTCGTTCGACAAGGCCTATCGAATCGCGCAAGAACTCAAACAAAAGCTCGCGAAACGAGACGAAGTCCAGACGCACGAGTTGCAGCGCCTGTTAGAGGAGCACCTGCGCAAACGGCATCCAAATGTAGAGCTGTCACAAGCTCCGCCAGAGCCCATCGCGCTGCCGCAGATTTGGGTTCGGCGCGACGACATTCGATATCCCTTCTCAAAAGGGCTCCTCACACAGTCGATTACCTCGGCGGGGGTCTCGCCCGGCCGGGCTTATCTCATCGCTCGGCAAATTCAATATGACTTAGTGCAAACCGAGCACACGGATCTCTCTTCCAGCGAATTGCTGCAGATCGTCATCGATCAACTGCAACAACGCTACGGAACCGAGGTGGCGCGTTCCTATGAAATTGCCAGTCACATCAACGATCTGCAGCGCCCTGTCATCGTCTATCTGGCTGGGGCACCAGGGACAGGGAAGTCTACGCTGGCGACGGCTTTGGCGAGCCGGTTGGGCATTCTCAATGTGGTGGGCACAGATAGCATTCGCGAAGTGATGCGACTGGCTTTTACAGCCGAAGTTGTGCCCGCGCTGCACGTGTCTTCTTTTGAAGCGGGAGATTACTTGGTCTTCCACTCACCCGAACGGGCTGAGAACCGGATGATCGCTGGGTTCAACTTGCAGTCGCAGCAGGTGTGCGTCGGCGTGAAGGCGATGGTGCATCGCTCGATCCAGGAAGGCACCAGCCTCGTTGTGGAAGGCGTGCATCTCCTTCCCTTTCTGACAAGCATGCCGGAGTTCGCGGAGAACGCCTTTCACATCCCGATTATTCTGCAGTTGCCCAACGAAGAGCAACACATCAACCGCTTCCGCATGCGTGGCAAAGACCACCAAAACCGCGCCGAGAGCCGCTATTTGCAACACTTTGAGGACATTCGCGCGATCCACAACTACTACGCTCAACAGTCACAAGAGCATGACCTTGACATCGTTGATAATGAAGAACTCGACGGAGCAATCCAGCAATCCCTGCAGATTGTCATCAGCAACCTACAAGAGCAGATGGTTTCGTAGTCACTCGCCTTTCTCTTCCTCCCAGTCTTGAGCACTCCTTTGAATATTGTCTTTGCGAACGCCACCCAGTCGTGGGGTGGCATCAAAACGTGGATGGTCCAACTCTCGTCGTTTTTGCAGCGTCGCGGCCACCACGTACGCTTCGTTTGTCGTGAGCACGACCGCCTGTTGGAGGTGCTCGCCGCAGAAAATGTGAGCTGTCAAGGTCTGCATTTTGGTGCGGACTACGCGCCGAGGTCGATTCAGTTTTTCCGACATTTGTTTCAAGCGCAGGAGACGCAGGTGCTCGTTACGAACATTTCCAAAGAGCTGCGGACGGCGGGCGTTGCCGCGCGGTGGCAAGGTGGTCTGCTCCACGTCAATCGGCTGGGGCTCCCCGGAGATCTCAAGCACAACTGGAAGAACCGCCTGGAGTACAGCCAGCTCGTAGATCAAGTTGTTGTGCCGTCGAAGCACCTTTTCGATCATTTCTCACAGCAGCCATATCTCGCCTCTAAGCTACACTTTTTCCACAACGCGGTGCGCGACACCGAGTTCATCGATAAGTCGGCGGATGCTGAAATCAAAATCGCGATGGTCGCCGTGCTGAGCAAACGCAAGCAAGTCGATCTCTTGCTGCAGGCGCTGCAAACACTCACCGATCTCAACTGGACATTGCATGTGGGAGGAGGAGGGCCGGAGCGGGAGAATTTGGAGGCGTTGGCGGCGGAGCTCGGACTTCGCAGCCGGGTTCATTTTCATGGGATGGTGGAACCCTATGTGTTCCTGCGCGACAAACACATCGCGGTGCTGAATTCACAAGAGGAGTCGTTTAGCAATGCGCTGCTAGAATACATGGCCGCGTCTTGTGCGGTGATTTCTACGGTCACTGGGGGAACGGGCGAGGTGCTACAGGATGGGGAGAATGGCCTTGCGGTCTCCGGCAAGCCGGATGGTTCGCTAGAAGCGGCGCTGCGCAGACTGCTCACCGATCGCGACTTGCGCAATTCGCTGGCACACGCCGGGCACGCGCGGGTGATGCGGTACTTCTCCCAGAGCACCATCTACGGACAGATTGAAGAGCACCTGCAGCGGAGCTATGCGCACAAGCAGGGCTCTCGTTAGGTCACTGCGCGGGTTCATGCTGCAGCAGCCACATCTCTCGGTAATACCCTTCGCGTTGGCGCAGCTCGTCGTGCGTTCCCTGATCGATGATGCGCCCTTCATCCAGCACTAAAATCCAGTCTGCGCGCTCCATAGACGTCACGCGATGCGACACAATTAGTAGGCTCTGCGCCTGCTTGCGCGTGAAGATTTGCTCCAGCAAGTAGCGCTCGGTGTCGTAATCGACTGCAGAGAGGACGTTGTCCAAAATCAGCAGATCGCAGGGCTCCACCATCGCGCGCGCGAGGCTGATGCGTTGCTTCTGCCCGCCAGAGAGCAGGATGCCTTTCTCGCCAACGATGGTGTCTTTCTCTTGCGGAAATTTTGCGACTTCGTCGGTGAGCGCGCATTGGCTAAGCGTGTCTCGGAAGTGTCTGTCCCAGTTCGCAGGGAAGTCTTCCAGCGCGAAGCCCACGTTGTGCTCCACCGTGTCTGAGAACAAGAACGGCTCCTGCGTGACGGTGCGGATGCTGCGGCGCAGGTCAGAGTAAGTGAGGGATTGCAGATCTTTGCCGTTGAGCAGGACCTGCCCTTCGGCGACGAGGTAGCGGTTCAGGCAATTGACCAGCGTTGATTTTCCGGAGCCGATACGCCCAAGCACGCCGAGCGTCTGCCCCGGCTTGAGCGTGAAGTTGATGTCTTGCAGCATATACGGCAGGTCGTCGGCATAGCGGAAGCGCAGATTGCGCACCTCTAGCCCCTGGCGGAACAGCTCGCAGCGCTGAGCCTCTGGCAGCGGCTTGCGATCAGTGAACGGCTCCGGTTGCTCCAAAACGGATTGTACGCTGGCGAGCCCAACCATCCCTTGTTGAAACATCGTCGTCAACCAGCCGAGCCCCATCAGGGGCATCGTCAGGAGCGCAGTGTAGGCGATGAACGCGGTCAGCTCGCCGACGGTGAAGTCTTCTTGTAGCACCATCATCCCGCCAAAGAGCAGCGCGACGACCTTGAGGATGTCGCTCAAGTTCATCAGCACAGGCATGACGAAGGAGCGAATCCACGCGATGCTCAAGGAGCGCTCGGTGAGCTTGTGGTTGTCTTCGTCAAAGCGCCGACGGCTCCAATCGCCAAGGTCGTTGCTGCGAATGATGTCAATGCCAGACAGGGAGGAGACGGTGAAGCCGGACAGGTTCTGGAGGTCTTTTTGGCGCTGGTTGAGGTTGGTGACCAGCAGGCGCATCCCCACACGCACAATCGCAAACACGATGACAATTGGCACCACGCAGTAGAGCGTCAGGCTAGGCGAGAGCTGGTACATCATGAACGGCGTCAGCGACAGGGCGCTGGTGATGTTGAACACCTGCATCATCCCAAAGCCACAGATCAAGCGGATGCCGTGAATGTCGTTGTTCACGCGCGAGATGATCGTGCCGCTGGGGTTTTTGTCATAGTAATTGCGCTGCAGCTGCATCAACTTGGCGAACATGTCGTTCTTGACTTGGCACTCAATCGCCCGCCCAGGGTTGAAAAAGAGCAGCCGCGACCCCGTCCGCACAAACACCATGCTGACCGCAAACAACAGCATCATCCACAGATACTCTGTCAGCAGGCTATACTGCCCTTCCAAGTCGCTCGAGAGCAGGTCAATGCTCTTTTGAATGTACTCTGGAATGCTGACGGCTAGCCAGTTCGTGAGGATCGTTCCGAGAATCCCCAGCGCATACGACGGCCAGTGCTGACGAAGATAGTGAGCGAGCAGCAGATATTTGTTGTGAACCCAGCCGCTCTGCAGCACAGAGACGGTCGCAGTGCCGCCGGTGTCTCCAGTTTGAGGGCTGGGAATCAGGGCGCGGAAGAAGCGTTCGAGGGCGATTTGCATGGAATCCTTACAACTCAAAAAAACAAGTTTGGCACGAATTTGTGTTTTCTGTGACGAATGGTAGCATCGAAGACTTTGCAAAAACCAGTTGGAAACTGCGCATGACTGACCCCCTGCTGCCGCATCTGCAACACCTCGCCGAGGCTTATGTCGGCACCACGCTTGCGCCCGCGGCCTCTCTGCGTGGCGATGGCTCAGACCGCAAAATTTATCGCTTCACGCATGAGGGACAGTCATGGGTCGGAGTGACGAACCCCGCGCCAGATGAAAACGTCGCGTTCCTTGAAATGTCACGTCATTTTCGTCGGAAGGGGCTGCCGGTTCCAGAAATCTATGCCGAAGACCGCCCACACGATTGCTATCTGTTGGAAGATTTGGGAGACGTGACGCTCGCCGATCAGCTGCTGGCATGGGATCCAGCCGTAGCCGACGAAGCGCGACACATCCGAGCGGCATATCGCCCTGTGATCGAGATCTTGCCCACACTCCAGTTTGCCGGCGTGCAAGGCTTTCAACGCGCTTGGTGCCACGCCGCGCCAGAGTCGACGACCGCTTTGTTCCGCGCCGATTTGCGTTACTTTGAAGAGAATTTTTGGCAGGTGTTTGCGGCAGAAAAAGAGCGCTCGCCAGCTGTGTTGCGAGAGCTAGACAACCTCGCCGAGGCCGTCGGGGAGATCCCGCGCAATGTCTTTGTGTCACGGGATTTTCAAGCTCGGAACCTGATGCCGCACCGAGGTACGGTGTACCTCATCGACTACCAATCTGGCGGTGTCGGCGCGTTGCATTATGATTTGGCGTCGCTGCTCTACGCTTCCAAAGCGCGGCTCAACGATCCGCTGCGTCAGCAGCTCATCGCCGATTATCTTGACGCCGCCCGCGGCTGGTTTCAGGCGGACGAAGAAGCCTTCACCAGCGAGCTGTTTCAGTTTGTGTTGTTGCGGCGGCTGCGATCCTTGGGAACCTATGGCTTCTTGCCGCGCGTCAAAGGCAAACTGCACTTCCTCGACGCGATTCCTGCGACGCTACGCGAAGTGCGCCAGCTGCTGCACACTCAGCCTGCGTTGCGACCTTGGCAGCACCTGCGCGGCCTCTTCGACCGCTGGCATGAGCGCGCGCATTTGCACGATGCTGGGTGGTTGCGGCAGCAGGTGACTCTGTCGCACACCCATCCTTCCAACTCATAGCGGAGCGCTTGTCCATGCTTCAGTCCACCACAACCTCCGGAAGACCCTGCTGCGGCTTCCTGCTTTGGCAAGGCGCCTCCAAAGCGCGAAGTCACAGTCTCTATTGCAACCGAAGCAGCGCTGTCACGCCAAGCGGCGCTCTGTCGTCTCCATGTGTCTTGAGAAAACTTCATGAAATTTGACCCCTCCGAAAAGAAGCCGATCTCAGTTGTGGAAGACCGCAACACGAAAGAGTACGGCACCGAGACCAACGCACCAGCGCTCACGGAAAACCCGCTCGCCGTGCAGCGTCAAGACTCTCTCTCGGCGATGAAACATCACGCTCAGCAGCAGATCGCCAAGCTTCAAGAGCAGGCCAACCTGTTGATGCGCCAAGCGCGTGAAATTGAAGAGCGAGTCCAACTGGCGGAGCTGGTCGCGCAGTCGCACTACCAGTTCACGCCGGTGTTGCTCAAGCCATACTATCTCTATGAGTACGCGCACCCGCGGCATTCCCACATCCTCACGATGATTGGCCCCGACGAGTGGAACGGCGCGTGTCCGTATGGGCGTTTTGTCGCCCGTGTGAGGCAGCTTGGTGACAGTACGTGGGAGGAGTTTCCAGCCTGAAGCGCTGTCCGTGTTTTCTCAATGTTTCGCGGCCTTGCCTATCCCTTGCATTGCGATTTGTTCATCTGTTGAACGAAACTTTGCGATTGGGGCTATGAACTCTGAAGAACAACGCACGCTCACGCTTTTTGAAGCCGTCGCCGAGAACGAGCGCATCAGTCAACGACAACTGGCCCAAGAGATGGGGCTCTCGCTCGGTTTGACGAATGCTTTTTTGCAAACCGTCCTCAAAAAGGGCTGGGTGCGAGCCAAGCAAGTCAGCGCGCGCCGCTGGGCTTACTTCCTGACGCCGGAGGGGTTCTCTGAGAAGAGCCGCCTGACCGTCAACTACTTGCAGCGCACCTTGTCTTCCTTCCGTGAGCTGAAAGATCTGACGAATGCACAGCTTGAAGTTCTCGCGCAACGAGGAGTTCGGCGCGTATGGTTGTGCAGCGAAGGCGACTGGGCCGAGATTATCACGTTGTGCTTGCCCGTCTGGAACCTGTCTCTGCAAGGCGCGTTCGATCCAGCAACGCTGCTTGCAGAAGCGCTCCCCACCTTGGGGGACGGCGAGGTGCTCATCTTGGGCCTCTTGCATCAGCAAGAGACGATCGCCTGCCACCTGATGGAGAAGGGTTGGGAACCTGACCACCACTTTGTGCGTCTTTACTGACCTCCGCTCAACGTCGGACGCGGAGGAATCTCTCACACTGAGATTCGTAGTATGGATTTGTTCTCCGCCGTCTTGACGCTCTTCCTGATTCTGGATCCCCTCGGAAATATCCCTGCATTTTTAGCGGTCTTAGAGAACGTC
>CBFIJD010000015.1:54857-65037 GCA_965662845.1 uncultured bacterium
GGCGCTGGTGGTGATGTTGAGCTTTTTGTTTGGCGGAGAGTATCTGCTGCGGCTGCTCAGCTTAGAGACGGAATCGCTACAGATTGCGGGCGGAATTGTGCTCTTCTTGATCGCGTTGCGGATGATCTTTCCGACGCCAGGAGGAGTGATGGGGGAATTTGACGAAGGCGAGCCGTTTTTGGTGCCATTGGCGATTCCGTTGTTAGCGGGGCCATCGATTATGGCGACACTGATTCTGCTGGTGAACTCCGAGCCTCAGCGGATGGCCAAGTGGGTTGCCGCCGTCTTGATTGCGTGGGGCATCAGCGCTGTCGTGATGCTCAGCTCGACGATGTTGTATCGCGTGTTGGGCAAGAAAGGCTTGGTCGCGCTGGAGCGTTTGATGGGGATGTTGCTGGTTGCGCTGGCGGTGCAGATGTGTCTCGCAGGAATTGCCGAGTATTGGGAGCTGCTGCACCGTCCAACATGAAGGGGCTTCAGAACTCAGAAAAGTCATCGCGCATTGGGATGCGCTGCGCTGGAGACGCTTTCTTCGGAGCAGAGCCGGTTGTGGAGGTGAACGTTGGCGCTGGCAGAGAGGCGGGCCGAGGGCTGAAGGGCTTTGAGTGAGTGGCCTCTGGTAGGCGCAAGGGAGAATTCACACGGCTCGCGGTCTCCTGCCCCAAGGACACGGCAGAGAGCTCAAGCCCCAACAGATCAGAGAGCGCACGAATTTGGGTCTCCAGACGGTTGGCTTCTTCCCCAAGTTTTTGTGCGGAGCTAGCGGTCTCGTGCGCATGGGATGTGCTCTCTTGCGTGAGGCGCTCCATCTTCACGACAGACCGCGTGACCTGATCGACGCTCTCTGCCTGCTGTTGCGAGGATTGCTCAATGGACTCCATCAAGCTTTCAACGTCCACCATGCGCTGATTTTGTTCGTCGGCAGAGGCCAACATGGTTTGAATCGTCTCTGCCACCTTGCCGAACTGTTCCAGAATTTGCTGCAGGTCTTTGCTCCCTTTTTCCGCTTTTTCCACGCCTGCCCGCGCTCGCAAATCTCCCTCCCGCACCACATCGGCGATCTCTTTAGCCGCGTTTTTGGAGTTCTCTGCCAGTTTAGACACTTCGTCAGCGACAACGGCGAAGCCCTTCCCGTGCTCACCGGCGCGTGCCGCTTCAATCGCCGCGTTGGTCGCGAGCATTTTGGTTTGATGCGTGATTTCGTTGATGACGTCCACGATGTTGGCAATGCGTTCGCTGGCGGTGCGGAACTCACTCATGGCTTGCGCAATTTGATTCATCGTCTGAGCACCAGATTCCACGGAAGTTTGGGCTTCTCCTGAAAGTTCAGCGGTGAGGCGGGCGTTAGAGGCGGTTTGACGAACGGATTCAGCGACTGTTTGCACGGATTGAAAGGCTTTTCGCGCGCTCTCCGCGTTGATTTTGGTGCCCTGATCAATTTCGTGCATGGAGCTGCTGATCTCTTCTAAGTTGGCGGTTTGGGCGTTCGTCCCACTCGCGAGATTGCTGCTTCCGTTACAGACCGTACTCACAGAGGACTGCGTGATGCTGGCCATCTCGGTGAGACGATAGATGAGCGCCGTGATGGGTTCAAGCAACCGGTAGTTCACAAAGGCCCAGATCGCGAGCAAAGAGAGAAACGCGTATGCGACCGACAAGAGGATCAGGATTTCGACGTTGCCGAGGTCGCTCGCGAAGTGTTCGGAGAGCGCGGAGATGTTAGCGTTGTTTTGTCGATGCAGTTGATCGAGCGCTTGCAGCGCTGGTGTGTCGTTGATTTGCACGGCTTGGTCGATGTCGGCAATGGGCTGGCCTTCGTTGTGGAGCCGGCGCACAGTGGGCATAGCGTCGCGGTATTGATCGAGCACGCGTTGGATCGCTTGCAATTGCTGGCGTTCGGTCGGTGTGACGTCCAGGCGCTGATAGGTTTGAATTGCGTCGCTGGCGAGCTGGTGGCTGGCTTCTGCTCGCGCGCGCGTGTTGTCGTCTCCACGCAGCAAATATGCTTTGAAGTTGTGAATGAGCCCGCCGTAGCCGATGGCGTTGCTGATTGCGACTAGCTGCTCTTGCTTGGGCAAGGTGTTCGTCTCATATTTGCGCCACTCGCCGGTCAGATGAAAGGTTTGGGAGATCATCCAGGCAACGGCGATCGCATAAATGATGAAAATCACAGAAACGCCAGCCCCAATCTGGTGGCTCATTTTGCGCAGCATAGTAGGCTCCGATGGGATGCAGAGAAGAGGGCGCTGATTGCGCGCGGGAGATAGATACGTTGCGGAATATGTTCCAACATTCAAGCGTTGCGTGAATCGTAGATCGTAAGTGGGAGACATCTTCACTGATAGGTAAGAACAATTGAACTCATCCAAATAATCAATTTGCCCAAAGACAAAAAGTCCTCTAGCGTATTTGTGTGGCTGCGCAACCGCGTGAGCCATCAGGGAAGAGAAAACGTCGACGTTTCTCATCAGATTTCTAACCACCCATCTTACACATGAGGACCTATGCCAGAGTTGAAGGGCACCAAGACCCACCAGAACCTGAAGGACGCTTTCGCCGGTGAATCACAAGCAAATCGCCGCTACCTCTACTTCGCAAAAGTTGCTGACGTCGAAGGTTACCCAGAAGTAGCTTCCAACTTCCGCGAGACCGCCGAAGGTGAGACCGGTCACGCACACGGACATATGGATTACCTCAAGCCTGCTGGCGATCCAGCGACCGACCTGCCCATGGGCGATTCTGTGACAAACTTGAAGTCTGCCATCGCTGGCGAGACCCACGAGTACACCGACATGTACCCAGGTATGGCGAAGACCGCTCGCGAAGAAGGCTTCGCTGAAGTCGCCGACTGGTTCGAAACCCTCGCCAAAGCGGAGAAGTCCCACGCTGGCCGCTTCCAGCAGATGCTCGACAGCATCTCCTAATTGATTTGCAGTAGGCCAACCTTGGTCTACTGTCTCCTCCGAGCGCACGGCTCGGAGCGCCCAACGCGGAGCCCCCCTGAAAGACGTAACCCCAAAAGCTATTGGAGATCCCCATGAGTCACGACGCATCTGCCACGCCTCCGCACACTGGATCAAGGATTTCCTACGCGGCCACCGATGGTCTGAGCTATGACCCCAACGAACCCAAATATTGGGACAAACAAGCCCTTGATAAAGAAATCGAGCGCGTCTTTGAGGTGTGCCACGGCTGTCGCATGTGCTTCAAATATTGCGACTCCTTCCCCAACCTCTTCCGCTTCATTGATGACAAGTACGACGGCGACCTGAAAAAGCTCACCGCACAAGACACCCAAGAGGTTATGGACGCCTGCTTCCAGTGCAAACTCTGCGAAGTTCAGTGCCCCTACACACCTCGCGAAGGACATGAGTTTCAGCTGGATTTCCCCAAGCTGGTGCACCGCTACAACGCGATCAAAGCCAAAGAGCGCGACGTCGCTCCTCCGCTACGAGATAAGATCTTGGCCGACCCTGATTTGAGCGGAAAAGCAGCCCGCGCCAGCTTCGGCATGGCTAACAAGCTCAGCCGCGTGAAGCTACACCGGATTTTCATGGAAAAGACGCTCGGCATCCACCGAGACAAGCTGCTGCCCGACTTCAGCAATCAAACCTTTGAAAAGATGGCCGAAGAGAAGGGGAAACTCACCCAACAGACCAACTCCGAGGCGGTCTTATTCCAAACCTGCTACGTGCAAAACAACGAGCCCGACATTGGCTTTGACACCCTCGAAGTCCTTGAGCACAACGGAGTGCAGTGCGGTTGTGTGAAGGGCTTAGGCTGCTGCGGAATGCCCGCTTGGGAACGAGGAGATCTGCCTCGAGTGCAACAGCTCGCAAAGCACAACCTTGATCGCTTGATGCCCTATGTAGAAGCCGGGGCAAAAGTGTTGGCGATCAACCCGACTTGCTCCATGATGATGAAGCAAGAGTACGCAGAGCTGGTCGGACCAGAAGACCAAGAGCGGGCCAAGAAATTGGCGGAAGCCGTGCAGAATCCAACCGATTTTCTCTGGAACATTCGCAAGGAAGAACGCTTCCAACGCGACTTCCAGAGTACCCCAGGCGAGAAAGTCGCCTATCACGCGCCTTGTCACTTGCGTGCGCAGGCGGTGGGCTTCAAAGGACGAGACTTGATTCGAATGATTCCAGGTGTGACGCCTTCCATGACACTGGAGTGCTGTGGGCACGACGGCACCTATGCGATGAAGGTAGAAGGCTTTGAGCCTTCTGCACGCATCGGAAAAAAGTCCTTTGACGAAATGCAGAGCGCCAAGGCCGAAATCTGGGCGACGGACTGTCCCTTGGCCGCCATCCAGTTTGAACAACACGCGGGCGTCAAGCCCATGCATCCCATGAGCATCCTTGCCCGAGCCTATCGCAAGGATGGCTTCCCGCAATCTCTCGAAACCCCTGAAAAGGAGACGGACTCATGAACAAAGTTCAGCGCAGTGAAATCATCGACTATGTAACCTACGAAGAAAACCGTGAAGCCGAGCGACAGCGCGTGATGCAGATCAAAGCGCCACGTCGTGTGCACATCGGGGAATATCTGACCTTCTTGTTTGAGAACACAGAGACCATCCGCTACCAAATCCAAGAGATCTTGCGCGCAGAGCGCATCGTGCGCGAGAAGGATATTCAGCACGAGATTGATGTGTATAACGAGCTGCTGGGCGACGACGGCGAGCTGGCGTGCTGCCTGCTGATCGAAGTGGATGACAAGGCCGAGCGAGACTCCAAGCTGCGCCAGTGGCTCGGATTGCAGGCAAACGTGTATGCGAAGTTGCCGAACGGCAAGAAGGTGATGGCGACCTATGATCAACGACAGGTGGACACAGAAAAACTATCTTCTGTGCAATATTTGAAGTTGAATGTTGAGGGGAAGGTTCCTTTGTCTATCGGTGTGGAGCATCCGCAAATGACAATGGAGCTAGACCTGAACGACGAACAGCGTCGCGCCTTCGCTGAAGATTTGGGAACGACGCCCTAAATTCAATCGCTCTCCACGGAGTTCCTATGGCAACGATCACCTTTCAAGAAAACCCTGTTCAAACCGCTGGCGACTTGCCCAGCGTTGGCTCGCAAGCCCCAGACTTCACGCTCATTGGCCCAGACCTGAGCGAAATGAAGTTGGCAGACTTCCACGGCAAGCGCTTGGTTCTGAACATTTTCCCGAGCATCGACACGCCTGTGTGCGCGAACTCCGTGCGCCGCTTTGACCAAGACATTGCGAAACTTCCGAATACCGAAGTGCTGTGTGTCTCGGCTGACTTGCCGTTCGCGCAGAGCCGCTTCATTGGAGCGGAGAAGCTGGAGAACGTGAAGGGAGCGTCCACGTTTCGTGACGCCGCCTTTGGGGAAGCCTCTGGATATGGCGTGATGATGCAAGACAGCGTGCTGAAAGGCCTGATGTCCCGCGCGGTCGTGGTAATTGGTGAAGATGGGAAAGTGCTCTACACAGAGCAAGTCCCAGATATTGCGCAAGAGCCCAGCTATCAACCTGTGATCGACGCGCTCGCCTAATTCTGTCTTCTGCCTTCTCTCTTATCGAGAGGAGGTCTCTCTCGCCTCTCCGCCTCAGCCCTATCTTTCCAGCAAAAAAAAGACTTCGCCTCTCCGCCGCAACTCTATCTTTCCGCCAACGAAAACGCGTGAAAGTTGTCAAAGCGCACGACAAAGTCCGCTCGCTCTCGCACTTGGTTGGCCTCCATGTATTGCTGATAAATGTATCCCTCGCCCTTGAGGTATGTCTCTACGAATTCGGGGTTGAAGTCTTCGCGATCATCGAGTTGAAAGAGCCGCGCGGTCGCCGCTTTTGCGGTCAAGTCGAGTAAAATTCGGGAATCTAACAACTCATTGAGTTCGGGAGTGAACAAGGTGGTTCCCCAGACCAGTACGATCATCTCTGGGGCCCAAAACAGGGGAAAGGGGGCGGTCTCGTAGCCTCGCAGCTGCGGGGGCTCCTGTTCAATGGTGACGACCTCTCCGCGAGAATAGGGGCGCAACAAGTGTTCGAGTGTCCAACTCCGCAGATCATCCGAACGCCACAGGTGAGATTTCGCGGGCGTGTGGAACTCGGTGCCGAGCAATTCTTGCAGGTCAAATCCTCCCACCAAAATCTCTCGCTCCTCCAGCGCTTCAAGAAGCTCTCCCACAAAAAATGCATGGCCGCACTCGTCGGGGCCGCCCACGCCAACGAGCATAGGCTGGGTGGGGGCGCGGCGTTTGCGTTCCAACAGGCTTTCCGCTATCTGTAGGGCGGTGTTGCGGCTAGGGTGAAAGATGTGGAGCAAGTCCTCGAGCCTTTGCAACAAGAAGCCTTGCGCAACGTCGAGCTTGGAGGAGTTGATCGCAAAACAGGCGTCTTGTCCTTCAAGCCAGGCATGCAGCTCTGTTTGATTCGTGACCCAAAAATGATCTTTGTGTCCAAGGCGCGGGTTGCGCGGTCCAACCTTCGCAGGTGGGCCTGCAACGACGGAGGCGAGTGAGAGGTGCTGCCAATCTTCAGGCGCGATGTCTTCGGCAAGCAGCACCAAACGAAAATCCCGCTCATTGAGGATGCGCAGCGTCTCGTTGAAGTTCTGCCACTGTTCGTTTCCCAGAGCGCCGGTGAGGCTGTCTAGGTCAAACACGAGCGTATGGACCGCGTTCGGGTGAAATGTCTCTGTTTTCATGACTAACCTTTGATTCCCAAGTAAGTGACGTGCTGAAAACCCACAATCAGGTTCTGTTGGGTGCCTTACGCAGCGTGGATGTGCTGTTGGCATTTCTTATGTGGGAAGTCGCCTATCGGGCGCGCTTCTTTTGGCTGAACTGGCCTGCCGCTGAGATGATCCCTGACCATACCGAGTATTTGAAAGCTGCGTTTGTCGCGGCGATGCTCACGGCGATCATGTTTGCGCTGGGCAATGTCTATCGGCCACAATCTTTTGTGCGGCCGAAGAGCGACTTCCTGCATTTGTTGCGGGGCTGCTTCAACCTGCTGCTGGCGTTGTTGGTGCTGGCGTTTTATTACCGCGAGTTTTCTTATTCTCGTGTGCACACCGTTTATTTTTTGGTGTTGCTGTTGATCTCGCTCGTGATCTCGCGCTACATCGCTCGCAAAATTATGAAAGCGCTGCATCGACGCGGCATTCACATTGAGAACGTCGTCGTGGTGGGGTCAGGCGAGACGGCGCTCAATTTTGCGCAGCGATTAGGGCGCTATCAACGCACAGGCATTGTGCTCAAGGGCGTGCTGCCGTTGGATGCTGCCGCGACGCTGCCGAGAGCGCTCACAAGACTCGAGAGTCTGGATGAGGTCGCGCAACGTATTCAGCAGCAGGAGATTGATCAAGTCTTTCTGGCGCTCGCTCCCACAGAACAGCACTGGCTCCCTGAGCTGAAAGAACGATTTTCAGAGCTGTGGGTTGATGTTCACATTGTGCCGCACTTGGGGAGTTTTCGGACGCTGCATACAGAAACGGAGACGTTTGAAGGTGTGCCGATTGTGACCGTTGTGCGCAGCCCATTGGTCGGCTGGAACCGCATCCTTAAGCGGGGCATGGACATGCTAGGCGCGCTCGCCGCGTTGCTGATTTTTGGCCCTGTGATGCTGGTCATCGCCGCGTTGGTTCGGTTTACCTCGCCGGGCCCCATTTTGTATCGCCAAGAGCGGATGGGGCTGGATGGGCGGACTTTCTGGGCCCTCAAGTTTCGTTCCATGCGCATTGACGCTGAGCAGCGCACGGGGGCGGTGTGGGCAAGCAAAGATGACGACCGCTGCACTCCAATTGGAGGCTTCATTCGGCGAGTGAGCTTAGACGAGTTGCCGCAGCTCTTTAATGTGCTGCGGGGAGAGATGAGCCTAGTGGGGCCACGACCGGAGCGTCCTGTGTTCATTGAGCAGTTCAAAAAACAAATCCCTGACTACATGCTGCGCCACAAAGTCAAAGCGGGGATTACAGGCTGGGCTCAGATCAACGGCTGGCGCGGAAACACCTCCTTAGAAAAGCGCATTGAGTGTGATTTGTATTACATTGAACGTTGGTCTCTGTGGTTTGATGTCAAAATCTTGTTTCTCACGATCTTCAAAGGCTTCGTCGACCCGAACGCGTACTAGCGGGTTCACCCTGCTCGAGTCGCTAATGGTGCTCGCTGTGCTAGGCGTCCTGTGGGGGCTGAGCTCCGTGGCGAACACCGCATGGCTGGGGCCAACCCGCCTGAACAACGCGACGGATCACCTCGCATCTGCGCTGGAGCACTCTCAGTTGCTGGCAATGCGAGACCTGCGCTCGTATCGTGTGCGGCTGGAGGCGCAAAATCTGAATCTGGAGTCGAAGGTGGGTTCCACATGGAGAAGAGAGATGACTTGGGATCAGTTGCCTAGCGGCGTGACGGTAACGGCCACGCGGTGGCCCTCTTTTAGCGCACATGGATTTGCCGTAGGAGGAACCTTGACCCTGCGAGATGCAGAATCACAGACCCAAGAAATCCGTGTTAGCCCGAGTGGTCGCATTGCTGTGCTGCGCTGACGGCGAACTAAGTGTATGCTTTGTGCACAGATGTCTGGTCCGTCTACAATGAACTTGGAGTTTCCGAAATGAATGAGTCTAAATCCCAACAGATTGACGCTAATCTCCCGCAAGCTTCCTACGGCCACGCTGCGGCAGAACCTGCGCCGGAAGAGCCTCAGCGTCGGCTCGTGCCAGTTACCCTGCACAATCTGGATTTTACGTCGATCCAGCAGCGCGCGATTTTGGTCAGCGATGGTGTGAAACGAGAGGCCCAAGCTTCGATGAAGAACCGCGCGAAGACCTCGCCGAGCAAGCCACCGTCGGAAGGGGGGAGCCATCTGGACGGCACTGTGCTCACAGATTTATATCCGGTTGAGGCGATGCAAAAGATCTCTGCTGAGCTTCGGAAAAAACCAGACGCAACGGCGCTGCGTGTGCGCTTGATCAAGACGTTTTGGCAGTCACGAGATTTGTATGAGATCGGGACGTATCGCGACATGCTCACTCAGGCGATTCTGCCAATTTATGTGGGCGCCATCACACCGCTGGGGCTGCAAGCTTCGTTGGAAGCTTACAACTTCTATCTGCAGAAACTTTGTGAGACCCACAAACGAGATCTGTTGCAGCTGCGCTCTGGCGAACCAAGCGCGATGAATACGGACACCCTCGCTCTGGAGGATATCGTCGCGCGCGAAGAGGAAGTGGAAGACTCGGAAGAGCTGATGCGCATTCTCGAAGTGAAAATCGCGCAGAAGATCTTAGAGAAGCAAACCTCTGTGATGGAGCGTCTGCAAACCACCATGAGCATCCCACTCGATGTGGAAGAGGTCAACGCGCTGAGCCCCGGTGAGCTGAACAACAAACAGCAGCTCGTCTTCCGCAAGGCCTTCTCCGCGTTAGACGTGATGAAAGAGCTGCCGCTCTTACACTCCATTGGCCTCAAAATCATCCACAAAATGAAGCTCGTCGACCGACGTGACCCCAACCCCTTGCTGTTGGAAGGCCGCTTTTACTTGAGCGCGGTGAAGCTCCTGATGCTGCGCCTGAAGGAAGGAGATCGCTCCGTCAAACCATCGCTTGGGCCAACGCTGAACAAATCCATTGCTGCGTATCACAAAGCGGCAAAACTCACGTCGAAAGCAGCGCCCAACCGCAACGAAGCCCTCATCTTGGCTGAATTTGCGTCCACCACCTATTACGCTTACTTGCACCGCACACCGATTGCTCTCAATTATGACGGAGTCATGTCTCTACTCGAAGCCGGGCGAGATGCTGTCAGCGCCGCGGTGTCGGTCAATCAGGAATATACGCCCCTGCAGGATCGCATCGCGCAAGCGCTGGAACAGAACGGAGTGGGATGAGTCGTTCGCTGTCATTGGGATTTCTTACGGAGCTTCCTGCCGGCGTGAAGACTGCTTGGGGGTGCGTTACGCCTTTTTGGGGACGGCGGCTGGCCGACCCATTCGAGCAAGAGCAGGCGACGATGACAGATGATGACGAAGATCTGAAAGCCTTGCGGCAGTGGTTGACAACCGTCGGGTTGACCAAGCTAGAGCGTCGCTTGCAGGCGGAGGGAATCGGCAAAGGGAGCAAGGAATACGCGCAGGTCGAAAGTCGTCAATTCGCGCTGATCGGAGGCCCTCAAGGCAGCGAGAGCACGATGGCGCTCACCGCGTGGAAGCT
>CBFIJD010000015.1:65505-66123 GCA_965662845.1 uncultured bacterium
GGCGACCTTGCTTGAGGGCATGTCGTTCAATGCTGGTTACATAAGGCATATTTTCTCCTTCAAGAATGTGAATTTCTTGCCAAAGTTCTTGTTCCAACTCTTCAGGCAGTTGCATCATCCAGTCAATCACAGCGAACAAGTCTAAAATCGCTTGTTTGGTCCAATTGCGTTGATACAACAACCGCACTAAGTGCAGTTTAGCCTGATAGCGACGAGAGAGTTCGTTGCGAGTCTCTTGGGTACGCAAATGAGCCAAAGTCATCAGCGCAAATGGATTGTTATGAGTTTCCAGTTCGCTCTGCTTTTCTGAATAGTCCAACAGCTTGACAACCGGAAAATCCAGACGATGTTTGCAACCCAATGCCTGAAATTCGTAATACGTCGGTTTCCAGCTTGGGTCGCTATCTGACAAGACCGCAAGGCTCGCAATGGGCAACGAATAACGGTCAAATAGACGATAATTGTAAGTGAACATTCTTCTAGCGAAATCGGCATCTCGCTGTCCTTGAACCTCGATGTGAATGTAGACTACCCCCAGTTTCCCATCCAGCAAAGTGACTTTGACGAGCACATCTGCGTATCGTTTTCCTAGCTCCGCATCACGAGCCATTTGCTGCA
>CBFIJD010000015.1:66612-68860 GCA_965662845.1 uncultured bacterium
CAGCTGACGCCGAATCGGGCTTCTATCGGCACGCGCCTGTAGTTCGTTTGGCTTCGTAGCGGCGTCAGTACTTAGATAGAAGGTCGCAACGATTGCTTGAGTAGTTCCATACAGGCAACTAGACCCACGAGACGGCTGCGCGTCAGGATGGAGGGGAGGGTGACGTCTTCGGGAGCGGAGGAAGGGGAGCGGGGAGAGACGCGGAGTTGCTCCAGTTCGTCTCCCCGCACAACACGCGGTGGCAAGAAGTCTCAGTACAAGTCTGGCACGTAGAATTGCTCTTCGCGCGGCGGACGGCGGTAGCTTGGCGGAAGCGGGGGTCGTTCGGGGAGCTCGATCTCATTGGGCAGCACGTCTTGGTAGTTGATCTTGCTGAGCACGTGCGAGATGCAGTTGAGGCGAGCGCGGCGCTTGTCGTCACCTTCGACGGTGTACCACGGCGCTTCCGGGATGTTCGAGAAGCGCAGCATCGCGTCTTTGGCCTCAGAGTATTCCGCCCAGCGCACTAACGACTCCATATCCATCGGGCTGAGCTTCCAGCGCTTGGAAGGGTCTTCGGCTCGCTCTCGGAAGCGCTTCTCTTGCTCTGCATCACTGACAGAGAACCAGTACTTCAGCAGCGTGATGCCAGAGCGCACGAGCATACGCTCAAATTCGGGACAACTGCGCTTGAACTCGTTGTACTGCGCGTCTGTGCAGAAGCCCATGACCTTCTCAACGCCGGCGCGGTTGTACCAACTCCGATCAAAGATCACGATCTCACCTGCTGCGGGCAGCTCGTGCACGTAGCGCTGAAAATACCACTGCGTCTTTTCTTTCTCGGTCGGAGTGCCCAACGCGACAACTTTACAGCCGCGAGGATTGAGTGGCTCAGTGATGCGCTTGATCACTCCTCCTTTGCCGGCGGCGTCTCGCCCTTCAAAAATCATCACGACTTTCAGGCCCTGCTGCTTGACCCAAGCTTGTAGCTTGACCAGCTCAAGCTGGAGGCGCTCCAGTTCATTTTCATAGAATTCTTTGTCGAGCTTAGGCTTTTTGACCGGAGCTTCAATAGCGTGCAGCTCTTCTTGTGCAGCGGGTTCCGTTGTGCTCTTGTCGTGTTTTTTTCCCACGAGGTCTCCTTAATAAATAGGTTGGGGGTCATGTTGCGGGCGCTTTCGCCAGCGCCGGTGCATCCAGAAGTATTGCTCGGGCGCGCGACGAATCGCCGCTTCCAAGGCGTCAGAAAAACGTTGGGAGGTGTGCTGGACATCCAGCGCTTTGTCTCCCGTGATCGGGCAGTCGAGCTTCTCCAAGCGCAGCACGGAGCGAGAGCCCGCGTAGGTGCTGGTGGCAAACACAATGGGGCTGTGCTTGAGCCGATGGAACCCGCCGAGCCCTTTGCTCATCGTCGCGGCTTTGCCAAAGAAGTTCACAAACAGATCGGACTTGCTGTCGTTTTGATCAACGAGCATCGCCAACACGCGATTGTTGCCGAGGGTCCTGCCGATGTGAAGCGCCGCGTTTTTGCTCTTGCCGATGGTCTCGACCCCAAAGCTCGCGCGGTTCCGATTTTGATGGGCATCTGAAGCTGGGTTGGTCTGCGCACCGACATACATCGACATGGGGAAGCCGGCCTCAGCGAGCGCGGGGGTGATCAGCTCCCAGTTGCCAAAGTGGCCGCTGACGAGCAAGACGCCGTTGCCTTCTGCAAGCGCTGCTTCCAGCACTTCGACGTTGTGGAGCTGGATCAACTCAGCGGTGCGCCCACGCCAAGAAGGCATCCGGACGATGTCTAGCGCGAGCCGCGCGAACCAACGATAGTTGTCGAAGGCCAGCTGTGCTCGCGCCTCTGCGCTCATTTCGGGAAACGCGACCCGCAGATTGGCGTCCACAACGGGGCGGTAGGTCTGGAGCCAGCGCCCAAAGACCGTTGCGAACCCGTGTTCCCAGTAGTGCCACTGCGCGCGCCGCGAGAGGCTCAGTGTGCGTTCAGCGGCGACAAACGCGCCAATCTCGACTTTTTGGCGGAAGGCGCGGAGTGGCGTAGAGCGGCTCATTTTTCAATCAGAAACTTGGCGAGCTCTTGGCGCTCGTGTGGGGCGTGGATGGGGTTCTTGAGCAAGAGCAAGCCGGTGTAAGGCGAGGTTAACTCTTGTTTGCCTGTTCGCGTGTAAAGCGTCGCGATGTGATCGCCGCTGTGGACGCGGTCGCCCGCTCGACAGTGCCAACAGAGCACGCCGCCGTTTGGAGCCGCCCAGCGCTTGAG
>CBFIJD010000016.1:0-7501 GCA_965662845.1 uncultured bacterium
GCAGGTCGGGGTGCTGCCCAAAGAGCAGCTTGAAGACCAGATCATTCTTAGGCGAGAGCAATTTTTCTGTTTTCACGGATTGAGGTGAAGATTAGTGGTGTAGGGTTCGCTCCCTGAGATTTCCGAAACGTCCGTTGTTACGCTTTATTCTCTCTCCGGAGAGAGGCAGCGTCGCTCTACAACAGGTTCAACTGCTAGTTTTTGGATTTAATATTATTCGACGAGATCACTCAGATTTACCCGCGGTGCGCTCTCGCAATTCGTGCATCTGCAAGGAATCTTCCTGTTACGACGAATCACCTCAAAGGCTCAGCTATCGCAAGGGGGAGAAGTTCGTGCTCAAGTCGATCATTCTTGTCACTAATGTCGCGCGCAGGCGTCAAAGCTGCTGTCGTCAAGGAGGTCTGTCAGAAGTTGGTGACAGGCTGTTTTCGGGAGGGAAAAGCAAAGGCTGGTGCGGATGAAAGGAATCGAACCTTCACGCCTTGCGGCACCAGATCCTAAATCTGGCGTGTCTACCAGTTCCACCACATCCGCGCAAAAACCTTATATATTATTTTAAGCGACTACGGATGTCTAGCAATTTTCGACTTTTGTCACCAAAATTTCACGAGGTTGCAATTCTGCGCCAAACGTTGCGATAATGTTAGAAACGTTCAACATTAAGAGACTTTATGCAGAAAGTATCAGTGTCGTCGCGCAGTCGCCAAAGAGCGCAAGTGATGTGGGAGCAAGCGAATCTGGATTTGAACAACGCCGCTGAACTCACACGCAACCAGCCAGAGATTAGCTGCTTACAGAGTGTGCAAGCGGCGATCAATGCCCTGAGCGCGGTGCTAGAGGCGCAAGGTTTTTTTCAACTCCCTGCCTATTCTTCTGTAGAGCTGCTGGATCTCTGCGTTCGAGATTTGGCTCCAGAGCTCGAGAAGGTGCGTTCGGCTTGCTATGTGCTAGACAGCTCGATGGAACGTGACGTTTTTGGAAATGCACAACAAAAAAATATCCGATTTACAACGCCCTATGCCAAAACTTGTCATCAGTCGGCAAAACAAGTTTGTGACGCGGTACGCGCCTATGTAGAAAGCAGCGGAGCCCTCGTCGGCTGAGCCAACTTCAATCAGACACTCCCATGTTATCCCAGATTCAATCTCGCCTCGCCAATCATCGCCCCGTCCGCAACCCCTACGTCGCCTACAAAGCCTCTGTGCTCATCCCTTTGGTAGAACGTGATCAGGAGATTGAGGTGTTGCTCACTCGTCGGTCGCAAAACTTGCGCAGCTTCTCCGGACACGTCTCGTTTCCTGGTGGGAAGCAAGACCCAGAAGATGCGTCCGACTACGCGACGGCGTTGCGGGAGAGCCAAGAAGAGATCGGGCTATCAGAAGTAGAAGTGCGGAGTTTTGGGGTGTTAGAGCAGATTTTGTCGCCTCAAGGGTGCCTAGTAACCCCCTTTGTGGGGGCCATTCCAGCGGAATTTGAGCCCACCATCAACGAGGCCGAGATTGATTCGGTGTTCTGGGCTCCTCTTTCATTTTTCATGAATGACGACAACCACACCCTGCGACAGGTGAGCAACCGCAGGCCATACAGTTATTACACTCACCACTTCTTTTACGGCCCCTATCACATTTGGGGGATGACCGCTCTGTTGATTTTGCGGTTGCTCGAAGTAGCGTTTGACTTTCGGCCCAGCTACCCGCTCACCCACCCTCAGGAGCCTCACTGGATTCAGATTGCGCAAAATTTCAAGGAAGCGCAGGAATCGTCTGTTGCATAGCTTGCTGTAGAGCCGCCTCCCAGCCCGGGTTCGCTCTTACCGACGTCTTTTCCGTGGGTTGTGGCCGATGGGTGCGCGCCCCTCTGACCTCAACGCGATCCTGAACCTGAAGCGCCGCTTCCAACACTCGATATTGTAAGTTCCAGTCTTGTCGCATGTCTCTCTCCTTTGCGGAATTCTCAATCAATGAAAGTTTCTGAGAGAGGATATCGGAAGATGAAACAAAAACTTGCGTCCCAATTGTAAAAAATAGCGATTTCATGGACGAAACTCTGTTCGCCAACTTTCATTTTCTCCGCCCAGCTTGGCTACTTCTCTTACCCGTCTGGGGCCTGCTCGCTTGGTACTTTCCTCGTGCTCAAAGTTCCACCCAACAACTTGAACGCACGATCGCGCCACAGTTTCGTCACCTTCTGATTGTGGTGTCTCCACAGAGTCAAAGCCGTCGCAACGCCTTCTTGATGATGCTGACCACGCTCTGGTTGGTCGGCACGCTGGCTCTCGCCGGCCCGGCTTGGCAGCGCCTGCCACAACCCGTTTTAGAACAGCAGCAGTTTCGTGTGATCGTGCTCGACCTCTCCTATTCCATGCTTGCCTCTGATCTGCAGCCCTCTCGGCTTGAGAGAGCCCGCTTCAAAACCGAAGACCTGCTCAATCGCGCCATAGAAGGACAAACCGCGCTGGTGGTCTATGCGGGGGATGCGCACACCTTAGTCCCTCTCACGCACGACGTAGAGACCATTCGCGCGCTGTTGCCCAGTCTGCACCCTTCGCTCATGCCTGTGCGCGGGAGCCGCCCCGACAAAGCGTTTCTGAACATTTTCGCCTCTCTGAAGGCAAGCGGCATCGCTTCCGCGCACATCATCTGGATGACGGATGGAGTCGAGCCAGATCAAGTGACGCCGCTACGAGGGCTGCTCTCTGACACGCCTCACCAGCTGTCTGTGCTGGCAATCGGAACCCGCGAAGGGGCCCCGATCGTGCTGGACCGAGGCAATTACTTGAAGGACACCGAGGGACGGATCGTGGTGCCACAAACAGATTTTGACCTACTTCAGGAGATTGCTCAGAGCGCTCAGGGACAGCTCGTCGCGATGCAGTTCGACGACTCGGACGTACGACAGATCTTTGATTTTGAGGAGCGTTCGAGTGACTTTCGCGAACAAGCCGAAGCGCGACAGACAGACCAGTGGCGTGAGGAGGGGCCGTGGTTGGTAGCCTTGGCGCTTCCCCTTGTGGCGTTGCTTTTCCGGCGTGGCTGGCTGTTTGTGTGGCTCTGGTTGGCCCCCTTGCCGGTCAAAGCCGTGGACTGGGACGAGTGGTTTTTGAACCAAGAACAGCGAGCCTTTCAACAATATCAAGCCGGAGACGCCGAGACCGCCGCAAAGCAGTTTCAAAGCCCCGTTTGGCGTGGTGTAGCGGAGTATCAGGCCGGCCAGTATGAAGCCGCCGCCGAATCTTTTGGGACACAAACAGATGCCACGCAAGCCTTCAACCGAGGAAATGCACACGCCCGAGCGGGGCAACTGTCAGAGGCCCTAGCCGCGTATGAAGAGGCTCTCACCAAACGCCCAGACTGGGACGACGCTCGGTTCAACCGAGACTTGGTCGCCAAACTGCTTGAGGAGTCCTCACCGCCAGAACAGAATGAGTCAGAGCGTTCTTCAGGTGGAAACCCCAATCGCCCTCCCGAAGGCTCAGAGGAAAATGGAGAAGGAGACCAGAACCAATCCGCTTCAAGTACAGACGAGGCCGGTTCCGAGGTCGCCCCTGAAGAGAGTGAGAGCACCAGCGGAGATTCAGCTCAAGATCAACCCTCCGCGGCCGAAGCCGCTCCTGAAGAACAGCGAGGGTCTGAAGAGTCCACAGGGGAACCCAGCGCGTCCCCAGCTGAGAACAATTCTGAGGCCGGAGCTGCCAGCGGTGTGCAGAGTGCTCAGGCTCGGGCTCAAGAGAACCCCAGCAAAGACGGGGAAGAACCCAACATGGCTCAGACAGAAGCTCCGATGAACACCGAAACACCAACCCATCCAGAAGAGACTGAGGGCAGCCCCAACACCGTCGCGGCTTCGGAGAGAGAGCAATCTCTAGAGCAGTGGCTGCGCCGGATTCCTGATGATCCAGGACAGCTGCTGCGCAACAAAATGCGCCTTGACGCTCTGAGAAGACAACGTTCTCAAACGTTGGAACATGAAACTAAGTTTTGGTGAACGCTATGTGGTCGACTGCTCGTGTCTCTCTCTTGCTGCTCATCAGCTGCGTGTTGATTGCGCCCTCGCCGCTCTGGGCTGAGCTCACCGCTTGGGTCCAAGGCGATGAGTTTGTGCAGGGAGAATCCTTTGAACTGACGGTTGAAGCCGAAGCAGATGGACAACTTCAGATCCCACCTCTGGAGGGGTTGACCATTGTTGCGCAACGTCAGCAAAGTCAAACCTCGATCATCAACGGCAAGGTCTCGCGCGCGCATCGCTGGTTTTTCACCGTGGTGCCAGACAAGGCAGGAACCTTACGCATTCCCGCTTTTGCGCTGGGGACCGAGCGCTCGCAGCCGATTGAGCTAGAGATTGCAGAGCGGGGTAGCGACCAACAAACCCTGCCGATCGAGATCACCTCCCAAGTGAAAACGAATGAAGTCTATCCTCAGCAACAGCTATTGTTTGAAGTCCGCCTTGAGCGCAGCTTGCCCGTAGAAGACGAAGCGCTCTCTCCTCTGGATTTACCCGGAGTCCCCATTCAAGCGATGCAACAGCAGAATGAACAGCAGGTGATTGATGGCAAACAAACCTCAATCACCACGCTACGCTTTGCGATTTTTCCCCAAGAGAGCGGCACACTCACCATCCCATCGCTGACCTATCAGGGAGAGGCTGTGCTCTCGTCTAAAGGTCAGATGCGTTTCAACACCTTCAATCGGCACGTGGGCGCGAAAACCAAAAAGGTGGTCTTGCGCACAAAACCCCACACGATCAAGGTTTCTCCCATACCCAAAGAGGCTCAAGGCTGGTGGCTCCCGGCTCAAGAGGTGGTGCTCCAGGAAGTGTGGAGCCCAGACCCTCCGGTGTTTCGTGTGGGAGACTCGGTGTCTCGCACGATCCGTTTGCGAGCGACAGGAGTGCTCGGCGAGCAGCTTCCAGAGTGGAACCGGCAGCTTCCAGAGTCCATTAAAGTGTACGCAGACCCTGCCGAGGTCTCGACCAACTACGACAACTTGTGGGTGCGTGGCATTCGGACTCAAACCTATGCCTTGGTGCCCTCACAAGCTGGGACGTTCACGCTCCCGCCGGTGGAAGTGCGCTGGTGGAACATGCAAACTGACCAAATCAAAGTGGAGCGTCTCCCCGCCCGCACGGTTGAGGTGTTGCCCGCAGCGGTGACCCCTTCGCAAGTCCCGCAAGTCTCTTCTCAAGACCTCCAACCCATCACGCTGGTTCCAGAAACGGAGATTGAGCGCAACGCTCCCTTGTGGCGGGGGGCTGCGTTGAGCAGCTTTGCCCTCTGGGTCGCGACCGTTGGCTTGTGGTTTTGGCAAAGTCGGCGGCGGCCTGCGCCACGAACCAAGCCCAACGCTCCTCCAGAGAATGTCTCCGCCCGGCAAGCTCGTCAGAAAGCAGTTCATCTGCTGGAAAAGGGGACTCCCACAGAAATTCGAGCTGCGCTCTTGGATTGGACTCAAACGTGGACAGCGCCTCCCAAACCACAGATGCAATCGCTCGTCACGCAATTCCCCGATCAAGCGGCCCTCTTCAAAGAGTTAGAGCGCGCCTGCTATTCCTCAACGGCAAACACTCCTCTTGCGCGAGGAGAACTGAGCCATTGGCTACAATCTGTCAGTGCAGATCCCACGTGCTCAAGCTCCCGCGCTGCTTCTAGCGAGCAACCACCGATTTGGTGGCACAAGCAGGCCTCCTAATGTCTATATTTCTCTTTTGTTGCTTTGTGCTCTTGCTAGCCGGACAGCGCGTGTGGGAGCTGCGCATCAGTCAGCGCAATATTGCAGAGCTGAAAAAACGGGGTGGGCGCGAGTTTTATCCTGAGCATTACCCTGTGATGGTTGCTCTACACTCGAGCTGGCTGGTGGCGATGGTGGTGGAGGTCGTGTGGCTGCAAGCCCCGTTTTTGAGTGCGTTGTTCTGGCCCGCCTTAGGGTTGGTGTTGGTGGGGCAAACCCTGCGCTATCACGCCATCACAACCTTGGGGGTTCATTGGAACACCCGCATTGTGTTGGTGCCCGAGACGCCCCCTGTCCGCAGAGGGCTCTACCGGTTCCTGCGCCATCCTAATTATCTGGGGGTCGCTTTAGAAATTCTCGCGGTGCCGCTGCTTCATTCAGCCTGGGTCACCGCCTTGGTGTTTACAGTGGGGAACGCGGCTTTGTTGAAGTATCGCATTGAAAAAGAAGAAGCCGCGTTGCAGGAATTCTGCGGCTATCGAGAAGCCTTTGGGAGAGGGAAGAGACCTACGTCAAAGGGAGACAAATAATCATCGTGGTGCCCTCGTGTAAAGTGCTCTCGCACTCCAAGGTCCCATGGTGCGCCTCAATCACAGAGCGACAGAGCGTCAGGCCCATCCCTGTGCCAGCGTTGACGTCTTTGGTTGTAAAAAAGGGTTCAAAGATATGGGGAAGAGCTTCCGGCGAGACCCCACAGCCGTTGTCCTGCACCCGAATCACGACCGAGCTGCTGCTGACGTAGGCAGAGACGCGAATCATCGGGTCGGGCTTGTCTTTCACAGCGTCAATCGCGTTGCCATACAGATGCTGAATGCATTGCTCCATTTGAGCCTGAAGCAGGGGCAGCACCAGCTCTTTATCCACCTCAATCTGAACTTGAATCTTGCGTTGAAACAACGTCTGAGAATAGGCTTTGAGCGCGTTGTTCAGCAGGTTCCACAGAGATTGCGCTTGGTGTTGGTGCTTTGCGAGGTGGTGTCCGGTCGAGACTCGGTACATCGAGTCAATAATTTCACTGGCTCGGCCCAAACCACGGTGCATCCTTTGAAAATATGTCGCCAGATTCGGTGTTTTGCCCTGTTCCAGTAACATCTCAATCATCTCTAGCTGCACCTGCACATTAGCGAGGGGAGTCCGCAGCTCATGCCCCAAGTTCGCGGTAAGTCGTCCCAAAGCCGCGGCACGCTGCTGCTGCTGCTGCTTCGCTTCTAACTTCAGTTGTTCCTGCTGGGCTTTGGCCAAGTCTGTGATGTCCTGTTTTACCCCTAGCAGCGTGGTGGGTTCTCCCCGCTTGCGAAAATGTCTGCGCCCAACGATCCGCGTGCAGCGCCGTTGGTTGCGTTCCACCGCATGCCAATAAGAGGCTTCAAACGGAGTGTTCTGTTGCAGAGAGGTGAGGATGCGGTCTAGCTCCGCGTCGTCATTCTCCGGCAGCTGCTGGGCTTTGAGCTTTTCAAAATATTCTACTGCGGTCTCTTTGGGACGCTCTCCAAGGTCAAAATCAGAGATCAGCTCCCACGAGTCCAAATACTGAAAATAGCGATGGACAGGATGAAGCGTCCAAACTGTGATTTGGCAGCCGCCCAACGTGAGCTGTAGCTCGCGCAAGAAAGTCGACTCCAGAGAGGCTTGTTGATCGCTTTGTTTCTGCAAATCTCGAATGGCCCCAAGCTGCGCTTGCAACCGGACTAGGCCTTGCGCGAGAGGACAATCTGTGAGTTTTGGCGGGACTTCCGCGTTCTGGGGATCGATTTCAATTTTGTGGAGGTATCGCA
>CBFIJD010000016.1:7600-12667 GCA_965662845.1 uncultured bacterium
CGATTCCAGCGGAGCGCTCTGCATCATTTTGTCAGCAACCGGTTCTCGCAACCCAAGAGTTTGTCTTCTAGTGTAAACCCAATCGTGTCGCAAAAATGGACACTTTCTTTGCGCAACTTTCCTTGTTCAGACCCCACTCATGTGTCATCTGCATCTTTGTTCTCGTAGGGCCTTTCTCAAAACATCTGCGGCCGCTTCGTTGCTGCTTGCCGAGGCCGCCTGTACTCGTCCTCAAAACGAATGGCAGCGTTTGAGCGACGCCGGCGCGACCGACGAGAAGCTCCGTGTGGTGGCGCTGGCAGGCGAAGCGACAAGCAACTTGAGAGCAGTGAGTATGGGAGACGTCTTGGAGCCCCAGCAAGTGCTCGAGGTTGCCCCACAAAGTGAGTTGACGTTAGGGCTGCCAGATGGCTCCGCGGTTCGTTTAACCGAAGACTCCAAAGCCCGCGTCGCTTTGTTGGGGAGCAGAGGTGGGGAGTTGACTTTGTCTCGAGGAGGGCTGAGCGGAGCGATCGCGCAACCAACACGCCGACGCTATTTGGTACGCACGCCAACCGCCATTGTGGGAGTCAAAGGAACCGTCTTTCATGCAGAAGCTGCAATCGCGGACGACCCAACCCGGGGGTACTTCTGTTTGTGCAATGGGAACGCGGACTTTCTCACGCGAGAGCGTTCTCGGTCGCTGTTGCAAATTCGGTCGAATTATCACAATGCGTTCTACACGCTGCTCCAAGACGGCAAGCCCGAGCTGCGGCCTGTGGAAGTGTTGCTCCGGCACAGCGACGCTTCGATTCGTCAGTTGCTAGAAAGCGGAGCGGTTCCGCACACCAAAGATTGGCTACGCGATCAAGGCTAAACCGCCGCGCGTTCAAGCGCACGCTCTGAGACAGAGCCCGACTTCGCCCACGCCCTCAAAGCCGAAAAGCACGCCGATGGGCATCTTCCCAACGCAAGAGAGGATTCACAAAACGGGGAGGGTATTGACCAAAATCGGGGAGTTGGCGCACCAACCGAGGGCTGCCGTCCTGCGCCCACTGCCAATAGATCGGCAGCTCGAAGGCAGCATCAGGAGAACGCCGCCACCCCAGCAGCCCCAGCTCTGATTCAAGATGTTGTTGCAGCCAGGTTCGGACACCAACCGTTTTGCGCCAGCGTTGCGACTCGTCTGAGTCGCGCCCCAGAGTCACGGCAGAAAAGCTGGCAGGCACACTTTTCAAGCGGAGGGTTAGCTTTCGCCAGTCTCGGTCGGTTCCCACCAAAACATCTCCTGCCTCTAGAAAATCGACCACACTGTCCGGGCCCAGCTCACTCAAATCTAAACCCGCCAGGCTGCAAACTCTAGGCAGCATGATGCCCCACCAACAGCCCTCCAGCGTCTGACGAGGCACCAAGCTGACAATGCGCGCTCCTGCGGGCAGAACGCGTTTCAGGGCCTGCCCCTCTTGTTCTAGCAATTCCCACTTTGTCTCTACGACTGCGTTGGGCTGACTGGCCAGAGGGAGGCGCAACCATTCGGCTCCGCGCTGTTGGGCTTGCGTAACGAGATCCGCCCAGTTCTGCAGAGAAGGCTTGCGGAGTAAGTATTCTTCTAATCCGCTCAAGTCCAACGAGCACAGTTGAGTGATGTGGGCGCACAGCTCCAGCAGCTCAATCGAGTCCAGCAGATAGCCCTGCTCCCGAAACAAGGCGCGCTCGGGTTGTTCAGGGAGCTCTGTTGGAGACAAGTTGCGGAGCTTTGCGAGTTCGCAGCGCACGCAGCCGTCGATCAATTCCAAGTTCGCGGCGTGAACAGTTTTCAGGGACCACATAGGCGCAGGAGGTTCGGGAGGGTTAGCGGCGCAATCGCAGTTCGACTCGGCTAGACTGCTGTGAATCATTCAGGATTTGCACCTGGGAAGTCAGTCGGATCTGTTCGGCGGAGACGAAGCCTTTCCCCAGCAGCAGATTTCGCACGTTGTACGCGCGCTGGAGCGCCAGCGCTTTCAGATCCTCTTCTGGGACGCGGATCGTATTCAGAAGTGCTGAGCGCGCTTGCTCTGGAGATAGATCCATCTCTTTCGCAACCCGTCGACGATATAGCACCCACAGCAAGTCGTCTCGGTCTTTTGCAGAGAGCGTTAAGCCCTCGGCCTTGACTGGGTTTCCGGCTCGGATTCCTTGCGCGGCCTTTTCTAAGCGCAGCAAGCGTTCCAGTTCGCGTTCTCGCAGCGCGCTTTGTTCTTTGTCAGGAACGAGCAAAGTTGCCAACTCCATGCGGATTTCGGGGTGTTCGCCAAGGACGTCGCGGAGTTGCTGGAGCTTGTTCTGCTCGGCTTCGGGGACTTCTAAGCTACCCGGAGGGAAGCGGACTTGTTGCGTGTTATCATCCAAGGAGGTGTCCAGCACGGCGTCTACCAGCAGTGTAAACGGCGCCGAGACCGCAGAGCCGATGAGGCCCAAGAGCACTTGGCCAGTAGCGTCGCTCAAATCGAATTGAGGATCATTCAATCTTCCAGAGACCGGCACATCTAATTGAACATTGCCTCGGGTGTCGCGCAGTAGGCTCAGGGCAGTCTGCAGCGGAGCATCTATCGCATCTGGGTTCGGGGTGGCTCTGCCCAGCACAGGTTTGTTTAGGGCAATTTTGTTCAAGGCTTGGAGTTCGTCCCCCTTTGTCTGATAGTCAAGATCTAGGGCCAGCTGCCCCCGCTGTATTTGATAGCCCAGAAAGCGCTGAGCGTACGGGTTGATCCAGAGGAGGTCGAAGTCCTGCGTCTGTAGCGTGCCTGTCACGCTCCATGGCTCACGATTCCAATCTAGTTCAAAGTTTGTCGAGATGGGGGCGACACCTTCCCAATCCGCTTTGAGATGAACCTGCAAGGGGGCCGGAGTGCCCAGCACATTTTGAACGCGGCTGTGAATGTTTTGCAGCGACAATGCGACGTTGGGGTCTGTGCTCTGATCTTCCCAGCGCAAATGAGCATCGCGGAGTATGATTTGCTCAATCACCACCGGGTTCACACGTGCAGGCGCCGCTGTAGATGCCGGTTCTTGTGTTGCGGGCTCAAACAAGGTTACCCACTGCAACGATTCATCTGGCAAGCGCCGCAGCGGCAAGACCAATTGATCCACCTCCACCGCGCCTGTATCCAGCTGAAACGGCTCCAAAGTCAGGTTGAATTGGGGCACTTGCAGCGTTTGCCAACGCGCCATCTCCTGCCCTGTCGCGGCCACCTGCAAGACGCCTTGTTGAGCTGCTAGGCGCCCGTCAAACCGCAGCCACTCCTTCTCCAAATCATGCCGAATTTGCAGGCGCCCCAGCACATCAACTGCGCCACGCGCAAAGGTCAGCGGCCAAGCGCTTTGCCACAAGTGTTGCCACTCGGTGAGATCCACATTTTGAATGTCTAATGACAAATCGGAGGCAGCGTCCCAACGCGTATTGCCCGATAAGCGAACCAGAGTTTTCCCGAGAGCCCCCTGCAACATCAGATTGTCAATCGAACTTGTGCGAGTCTGCAGCTGTTGTACTTCTACTTGGGTGTCTTGGAACGCTAAGGGTTGGGCTGCGGTGGTTGTGTCTTGCCAAGTGAAGGTGAGGTCTTGAAGCCGGCCTTGGTTCAGGCGCACGTCCCACGGTGCGGCGGCGTTGTTGTGAGGTTCCTCGCTCTGAGCTTCGCTTTTCGGAGCCATCCACCGCTGCCAGTTTAGCGAACCATCCTCATACCGAACCGTACGAATGGTGCCGTCTTGCAGGAGCAATTCGTCGAGTTGCAGCTGATTTTGCGGCCAGGCCAGATCGATTTGCTGAGCGCGGATGTCTGCGAGTTGAATCGCAGGTTCCGTGGCAAAGGGTTCCTGTAAGCGCAGATTTTGTAGCGCGAGGGTGCCTTGTTGAATTTGCACATAAGGTTCTCCCCATCCAATCGAGACCTCTGCGCCAGCTTTGGCGCGTCCCGAGAGCAGTTGCGCGGGCAAGGAGTCCTCAAAATATGGGGCCCAGTTCGTCAAATTTGCTGAGGCTTGGACTTGTCCCTCCCACGCCTGTGAACGCCAGCGCAAGTGACCGTTCAGTGTGACGCTCTCCCCCTGCTCCGTTTGCAGCTGCACGCGCGTGGCGGTCGTGCCCGACAAAGGGTACTGCACATTCGCGAGGGCGATGTTCAACTGCGAGATGCCATGGTTGACGGTGGCGTTGGGCAGGGCGTGTTCCAGTTGAAGAGATCCTTGGTTCCACTGAAATTCCGCTAGGGAGATTTCCCAGTTTGGAGAGTCTGTAGACGAGGGGGCTTCGTTGGGTGGAAACAGGCTCTGCCAGTTGGTCACTCCATTTTGCGCGATGGTCAGAAGCGCTTGAGGCTGGTTGAGTGAGATCGTCTCCAACTTGATTTGTCGGTTGACAAGATCGACTTCCGTCGCGCGGACTTTTAGGCTTTCTGTGGAAAACCAAGCTTGGTCGTCCCGTGTCAGGCGCGCTGTGGCGAGTTCCAGACGGAGGTCTCGGAGTTTGGGGAGAGAAGCCAGCTCCCAAGCAAAGGTCAGCCGCAAGTCTGCGACGCCCTCCAACTGCAACGGGAGCTGCTCTTGGTAATAGGGTGCATACGTTGCGAGGGGCACTTGCTGGAGGTGAAGTTTCCCCGCCACGACTCCGTTGGCTACACTCACGTTACTCTCCAGCTCTAACCGAGTCTTTTTGGGGGATGTGGCGTTGGCGGAGAGCTGCAGGGAGAGCGAATCTTGTGGTGGCCACGTGATGTTTTGTGAACGCAGATGGATAGCTTCTAGCCTTTGGGCAAAGCCTCCGGCCACCGCCTCGTCGCGCACATTTAGGATGCCGTCCTGCAAGTCGAGCTGTTCTAACGCGAATTGGAAAGTCGGGGCGGCCTCCACGGAGGGTTTGGGTTGAGCAGCGTTGGAGAACGCATCCCAAGACCAGGTTCCATCTTGTTGTCGGTGCAACCAGAGTTCTGGGCGTGTGACTTGTAGTCTGCTGAGCGCGAGGTCCGGCTCCGGTAGGAGTCGCAACACAAACTCAGAGGTTTGCAGTTGTTCCGCTTTGAAGAGATCGGTTGCCGGTGAACCGGGTTG
>CBFIJD010000016.1:12676-17168 GCA_965662845.1 uncultured bacterium
CGGTAGGAGTCGCAACACAAACTCAGAGGTTTGCAGTTGTTCCGCTTTGAAGAGATCGGTTGCCGGTGAACCGGGTTGGGAGGTTTGCAGATGGATTCGCTTGCCTTGAATTGTGCCTGTAATCTCCAAGGTTTCGGTCGGAGCTGCTTGATAGTTGATTTGCAAATTGGCGTCGATTACGCCTTCGCTCAGTTGGAGGGGTAGCGTGGCTGGGAGATACCGCTGATAGGTTGGCAACGACAGATTGCTAACTTGAACGTCAATCTGCGTCTCTTTGCTGTCGCCGAAGGGCAGGCTAGTGCCCGTCACACGCAGCGTAGCTTGGTTGATTTTTGCTTCTAACGTGGGCGTCGCGGGCGTTGTTTGCAGTTGTAGATTTGCTAATTCAGGGAGTTGGAAGTTCAAGCCGCTCAGCTCGTGCGTCAGCTCGCGGGTGGTGTCTTCCAGCATCAGCGTGCCATTAGTGACTGTGATGTTACGGACAGCGACGGGAGGCATCTGCGTGGGAGAGGCGTTGTCTGGTTGCGGTTGAGCAAACTGGCTCACGAGGTCGCTGAAGTTGAACTGTTGGTCGCCCAAATAGCGGACGTTGACATAAGGATCTTGGAGTGTGACTGCGCTGATCAATAGCGCTTGTTGCTCCCAAGATTCCCAGCTCAACTGCACGCTAATTTCGCGGAAGTACGCAAAGACTTCTTCAGAGTTTTCCTCGGCGATGGCTAGCCCTCCGAGCGTCAGGCGTAAGTCGGCAGGCTCCACGCGCACCTGCTGCAAAACGACAGGGCGCCCTAAGATGTTTTCCAGTTCACGAGGCACGTTTTGTTGCAACCACCATGGCGCTCCAAAGTAAAGCCCTGTGATGCTGAGGACTCCCAGAAAATTTAGTAAGAAAAATATCCAGAGGATTCGTTGGATCCAGCGCAACGTGACGTCTCCCGAATGTCAGGTTTTTCAAAGGGGTGACGAGCAAGGAAGGTTGGTTGGTTTGTTACAATGGGGCGTGCTGGAATTGTTCCATGCGTTCTTGGTAATAGTCTAAGCCTGGGGCAGACGCCGCGCGGGTCTCTCTCTCGGCGAGTTGTAGCGCCGAGCGCGCGGCTTTGACGGCTTCTTCTGAGCGCCCGTCCAAGGCGTACGCTTCTGCGAGGGTGTCCCAGATAAAAGCGGCAGGTTCGACCTCGATGGCAGCTTCTGCTAGATGCACGCTCTCTTTCACCTTCGCTACGTCGCCTGGGAAATGCTGGGTCAACAACCACGCCAGATTATTCAGAGCCATGCGGTTCTGGGGATCCCACACCAACACTTGACGATAGAGTTGTTCGGCTCTCGTGATGTCGGTTTGCTGGAAATACCAGTTCGCCGCTTCCAGCGCTACGGGGAGATCGGCGGCTGTCCATTCTTGGGACATTTGGTCCATGCGCCAAAGAATCAAGGACTCACGCGCGTGGTCTGTGGACGTGTAGAAACTGGCAGAGAGCAGAATCACAAAGACCGCGATGCAGCCCTGTTGGATCCGCCCGACGCGGAAATGATGTTTTGGGATGCGCTGGGGGTCTTCAGCGCACTTCTGTAGAAATTGCAGCCGCTGCAGGATTCCGTAGTGATGCCAATTGTCTTCGTGAACAGGGATGCGATTTAGCTGCGCGACCTTCATCAGAGCCTGCGCAATCGGCTGCCAACCACAGCGTTCCAACGCGTTGCAGTCGGCTTGACGCTCAAAATTTCGGCTAAGAAACCCAAGCCCCAGCCGCAAAAACCCTGCGACCAGCAGCAAAACCCCGACCCCTTGCATCCACTCTGGTACTTCCCAGTCAAAGAGCCAGCGAGTTAGCTCGATGCCCACAACCGCCAAAAACAGCAGCTCTACAAAAGCAAAGAAGCTCAGCGCGAAAAACAGGAGGTGTCTCTTGCGGAGGTGCCCCGCTTCGTGCGCGACGACGGCCCGGAGCTCTTCCGAGCTGAGGTTACGTAGCAACGATGGGCTGATCAACAGAAACCGAGCAAAAGGGAGGATTCCAATGACGCCTGCGGTAGCGCTGCGCATGACGTGTTCCGGCCAGGTTCTGACGCTGTGTACGGAGGTATGGTTCGCGCTGAGTTCTTGGAGAATATCCCCCTGCAAGTTCGCGCTTACAGGGGCGCCGCCCCAACACAAGACTACCGCCCACGGAGCGACCGCTAAAAAAACGAGGACGCTCAGGCCAAGCTCAACCAACAGTTTGAGCGAGGACGGCTCTTGCCACATCGCCCCTAAAACTGTGAACAAACCAATGTGAACGCCACTAATGATGATCAGTGGAAACTGCAGTCGGAGACTTTGCTTAATAGAACGCAGCTTTTGAGAGACACGTTGAAACGGTTCGGCCACAAGCGCCTCGCCTAACCAAAACACGAGCACGCAACAGTACACAATCACAGCCTGAGCAGACGGCACTTGGCTTAGCCCCGCTTCGCTCAATTGCACAGTGAGGGTTCCTGCCAAGATCAGCCCGGCCCACAAAGCCCCTAATCCCAGTCGAGCGAGGATCGGGGCGAAGCGCCCTCTTTTCTCAGAATTGAGTTGCCCTAAAGCCAGCGCTCCCCACACAAAGATCAGCGCAGACTCTAACAACGAAGCTTCCCAAAACGCGGCTTCTGGCATCAAGGGAATCAAAACCAGAGACAGCCCCAACGAAGCGGCAATGAGCGAAAAGAACGGCAGAAACATAGACCGAAGAGGTTCGGGTGACTGAGTGCAAGAAAATTCGTTGGCAATGGGGAGGGAGTCCGCTACATTTGTCAGCTTTTGTCCGCCGCAACCCCCCTGCAGGATCGCCTTAGAATGCAATATTCCAACAATGTACACCACATCGAGCACGAGGGAAAACAGATCGTACTCATCGGAACTGCGCACATCTCCCAAGAAAGCGTGGATGAGGTCACGCAGGTTATCGAGCGAGAGCGCCCTGATGTGGTTTGTATCGAGCTCTGCGCCGCACGTTATGACGCGCTCCGCTATGGCGACCGCTGGAAAAACATGGACCTCTACAAAGTAATCCGCCAAGGCAAAGCCATGCTGCTGCTGACCAATTTGTTGATGTCCTCCTTCCAAAAACGCCTCGGCGCGCAATTGGGTGTGGAGCCTGGCGCTGAAATGCTCGAGGCCGCAAAAGTCGCAGAAGACGTTGATGCGCGCCTTGTGCTCGCGGATCGGGATGTGCGCGTGACCTTGCAACGGACTTGGCGAAAATTGCCCTTCCTCCGCAAGTGGAAGATCGCAGGTCAGTTGCTCGGAAGCATATTTGTCGATGAGCCCATTCAGCCGGAAGACATCGAGCGCATGAAGCAGTCCGATGTCTTGACCGACGCGCTGGAGTCTCTCGCGGCACAAGCCCCCGAAATGAAGGAAGTGCTGATTGATGAACGAGACCAGTACATGGCAGAAAAAATTCGCCAAACCGACGCCGAGCGCATTGTGGCCGTGGTGGGAGCCGGACACGTGCCGGGGCTCAAGCAAGAGCTAGAGCGCTCTCACGATTTGCAAGAGCTAGAAACGATCCCCCCCGCAGGCTATACGGGCAAAGTGTTGCAGTGGGGCATTCCTTTGTTGATTTTTAGTTTGATCGCTTATGGGTTTACTCAAGCGGAAGACATTAGCTGGGAGATGTTGCAGCGCTGGTTTCTCATCAATGGGTCTCTGGCCTCTTTAGGCGCAGCGTTGGCTTTTGCACACCCCATCACGATTGTGTCGGCTTTTTTGGCGGCCCCTTTTACTTCGCTCAACCCCGCTGTCGCCGCTGGATGGGTCGCAGGTTTAGTAGAAGCGCTCGTTCGTCGGCCACAAGTGAAAGACTTTGAGGGGCTGATGGATGATGTTCAGGAGTTCCGAGGCTTTTGGCGCAACAAGATTACTCGGGTGCTGTTGGTCGTTGTGTTTGCGAACTTGGGGAGCACCATTGGCACGATCACAGGAGGCTTTGCGATCGCGGCGTTGTTGTAATCAGCGGCTGGCTAGGCCCATTTGGAACAAGGGGAGATACATCGCTAACAACAGAGCGAGCACTAGCAAGGAGATGAGCGCCATGGTGAGTGGCTCTACCAATGCGTTCAAACGATTGCGCTCTTGCTCTAATCGTTCTGTCTGATGCTCGGCGATTCTGCCAAACGCATAAGAGATCTGCTCACTCGACTCTCCCAAGGCAATGAGACGCAGCAAGTCGTCCTCAAAGATCTTTGATCGACGATAAGCGACAAAAATCGAGTCTCCTTGCAAAAGCGCGTCACGAACCGTCGCACAGCTCTCGTGCAGGGGGCCCGTGAAGAGAGGTTCGGTGAGCTTCAGCGCTTCTTGTAAGGGCAACTGCACCTTTGTCATCAACCTCATCGCGTGGGCATAGAGGAGCACTTGAGTGCTGTGATGCAGATTTCCAAGGATCGGGAGCCAGTGCCAAGGAAACGCTGACCAGCGGTGGCGTGTGACCCAAAGAGACAACATCAGCGCGCCCCCTCCCAA
>CBFIJD010000016.1:17687-26231 GCA_965662845.1 uncultured bacterium
TGGGATCACCTGAATTTGCAGTTGAAAGTGACCTTGCGAGTACAGATGTTGCTGTAAGGCCTTCAGGTTTCCTTGGAAAACGAAGGCTCCCTCGGAGGGAGCTCCGCTCTGAGTGACGGATTGCCAATACACATGCATAGCCGCAGATCGGATGGGGTGAGAGGAAGTTGGGCTTGTTTCGGCTTAAACTTTTGAGATTGTTGGTTTCTTCATTAAATTTTGGTTGCCTTTTCAAGGAGAAGATATGAGCGCAGAGTTCGAGAACCGCGAACAGGTAGATCCCGTGATCAAAACCGATTCCTCTTCAGCTGACGATCCACAAAATGAAGTGGTCTCTGCTTCTCCTCCTATGGTCGAGGCCATCACTCCAGACGATTTTCAAACACATGGGTTCGTCGTTGTCAAAGTGTATGGACTGATCGGCCACACGAGATGCATCGATCTGCAATTCGACAAAGGAGCGTTAACGCCTGAACGCATCTTTGTGTTTGATGGGAAGCGCTATAAGATCGCTTCTGTCGTCCAAGTAACCGAAGAACAGCTCGCAATTAACGCCGTTTCGATTGAATATCGAACGTAGTTATTCCCCCATGTCAGCGAGCAATTGTTGGGTGCGTTGCTGCCAATAAACAGGGGGACTACTTGCTTGATACAACATCAACTTTTCTTTGGCCCACCGATACTTTCCCTCTTCTGACAAGAGATAGCCCAGTAAGAAGTTCCCAAATGGATACTCACCCGGGTGTTCTCTCAGCAACTCTTGTAAATCTCGAATTCCCCCTTCATATTCAATGGGGTCGGGGTTGTATTCCGCAATACTCTCATAGGCCTGCAGGGACTCATGTAATTTCCCCATACGCAAGTAAGTGATCCCTAAATTCATACGAACATAATTTAGGCTTGGGGCAATCCCTAAGGCTTGCTCACTATATTTCGTAGCGTCTTCATATTCGCCCAGCAGATAATAGCCCCAGCCTAAGTTCCCAAACAAGTAAGGGTTTCGTGTGAAGGGAGCGGCTTCTTCATAAGCCTCTACTGACTTGCGAACCAAATCCAAATTATACTTGGCTAGTCCATCTGGCTGTAGCTCATATCCTTGATAATAATAGGTTGTGCCAAGCTCTTGATAGATCAGGCTCTTCTCTCGCGCGGAATCCACGCTCGTCAAACCTTCTTGGAGCACGCTCACAGCTTCTTCGTAAGCTCGAGAGTTGAACAAACCTTTGGCGACTACAATGTAATAGTTGAGTCCACCAATCCCGCCACCATAAACCTCCTGCTCATAGTCTTGTAACCAGTCTTGCAGTTGGTGATGAGCGTTGCTCTGTTCTCCTTCCTCCCCCAGTAGATTTGCGATGGTTTCTTGCAAAATGGGGCTCAGATCTTCTGCTTCCACAAAAGGCATCTCTTCTCGCCAGGAAGGGCGCCCCGTGTCCCAAAAGTCGTCCCAAGCGCTACGATTTTGTTGTTCGCTCTGCATGGTTTGCATGAACTGGAACAAATCGAATGGGCGAGGAAAGTTCGTGAAAAGCAAGGTGTAAAATAAGAAGATGACTCCTAAAGTCATGAGAACGGCAGGCCACCAGCGTCGCCTGTGTTGCGTGTCCACACGCGAGAGGAGTCCGTCGGATTCAGCCGCGAGAGGGAAAATTTGAGAGCGCCTCCAGGCTTGTTCAGCCAACTCTGAGTGCCCGTGATCAAAGAAAAGATTCCCCGTGAAATACCACCAACGCGACGTTTCTTGGGGCGTGAGAGCTTTGGTTTGTAAAAGTTTGGTCGTCTGCTGAAAATTTCCAGTTTGCGCTAGCTGACGCAGCTCTTGTTCAAACGTCTGGTTCCACATTAGGGAGCAACTCCGTGAAAGGCGCACCATTCTTCATAAGACATGTTTGCTTGACGCGCTTTGTGTTTTCGGTGACGGGTCAAAAAATAACCTACAGCGAAGAAGCCTCCAATTGAAATAGGGACCGCGTAGACCATGCTTCCCACTAGCATGGGTTGCCCCAGCTCGATCAAGAGGAATTTTGACCCTTCTATGAACGAATCCCAAAAGCTCTCCATTGCCAAGATCTCGGCGAGCTTATCGCTGAACGCGGAGTAGGTGACCGTTGGGACTCCTTGAACCCAGCCACCTGTGATCAAAAAACCATAATACATGGGGATCATCGTGAGGGGGTTACTAATCCAAATCATGGCAATACAGACAGGAAGATTGAAAGCGAAACGAAAAACATATTTCCCCAAAGCCCAAACCACGGCAGCAGAGTACATCTGAATCCCAACGGTTGGAGTGAACCCTAGCAGCAAGCCAATGGCGGTTCCCCATTGAAGGGCTTTCACCGGCGCGACACTGTGGATGATTGGGTCAATCAGGCGAGATTGAATCGTTTTTCTTAAGAGGTCTATCATCTCCCAGCTCCAAAGAGTCTATCAACCGTAGTTGCGAAGGCAAAGGAAAGGGAGAGAGAAGGGAGTTGAGTGGCAGCCAAAGTGGCGGATAATTCTTGATTCATGGGTGTGATTGGTTGGTTCAGCCAAGCGCTTCGTCAAGACGCAGCTTCGCCGGTGCAAAACTGGGTCACAAAGCGGAAAAAATTTGGGAGTATAGGAGGGATGACGAGGGAGTGCAATGGCCTCTGAGAGACAGAGGCCGGGCTGTTAGTTTTGACAGTAAATGTCTTTGATTAGCTCAAATAATTCGAGGACGCGTTGATTGGCGATTCGATAGTATGAGAAGTTAGCTTCCCGACGAGAAATCACGATGTCTCGTGAGCGCAACAACGACAGATGCTGCGAGAGAGTGGTTTGCTTGAGCCCTGTGTAATACTCTAAGTCTTGAACCGTGTGTTCACCAGTTCGGAGAGCGCAAAGGATCTTCAGGCGAGCAGGGTGCGCAAGAACTTTCAGACTTCGCGTAGCTTGGTCTATGTTGCGTTCTTGTTCCCCAAACAGTTGATTGAGTTCATCGCGCAGCGCATCGGCGCTACTAAAAACGGCTGCGGTTTCCAATTTGAGACCCTCCATGTTGATAGGTTGCGAACTTCCTGAGAGGCCCAACTACTCAAGGGAGTTCTTTTTTTGCCCAACTATTCTTAGTCTATCATGGGCTCTGATCTAGGGGAAGATACCTATTCAAAAATAAAAATATTCCAATGAAAGAAGATTCTAAGCAACGGCACACTTGGTGCAGATGTTAGATAAAACCTCAGAAGATCAGCAAAATCAAAGCGAGCTAAGCAGCTGAAATGATTACTTCTTTTTGAAGGTTCAATCACTGAAAATATCCAAAATATAATATTTTTCAGAAAAGTGATGTATGACGAACCCTCACTCTTCAATGCCCCCGCCCTTACCGGATGACGATTTCGATATCTTTATCGTCGGGGATTCCAAGAAGGGTGACGAGGCTCTCACCGAACCAGTGGTCGCTGAACCTGCTGAGCAAGTCGCGAATGTCTCCCTCAAAGAGATTGACAGCTTCTATGAAGACATCTCATCCGTCGACGACTTAGAGACCAAAGAAGAGCCCGATTATGAAGACCTGAGCACGTTCAAGAACGAATCTAGCCCGCAGAAACCAGAACCGGAGACAGAGGTCGAACAAGACAGCACACACCAAACCGAGACTGGAATTACGCGCAAGCAACTATTGGCGACAGCAGTCGCTTCTAATGTTCTGGGGATTGCGATTGGTTTCGGAGGGAACAGCCTGCTGAGCCCTTCAGCCAGTCAAGTCTCAGGCCGCGCTGCGCCACTTCCTGCGGTGGCAGCCCTTCCACTTACTGACAATGAAGTCCGGTCAGAGGTGTTTCAAACAGACGAGCAAACACCGCTCCCCCTACCCGATGTTCCAAGCTTTCCAGAGACGCCTCCCCCCGCGATCCTACCGCGAGAGACGGTATCTGCTGAGGAGTCCGCTCCCTTTGAGGAAAGCACTACAGAGACCTCTGAACCCAAGAAGGAATCCAATCTCGCAGCCCTCCCTCCTCAAAAGATGGGCGCTGAGACGACTGCGGCGAGCAACAAAAAACAAGGTCTTGACACAAACTCAGCGCAGCCGCCGCCGTCCAAGGTCACCGAACTCCGCAAGTTGAGCGAACCACCGCAGGAAACACAGGAAACCTCAAGAGAGACTCCCGTCGCAGACGACACCATAGCAGTCAAGTATCCACGGTTCATGGTACAGATCGCGAGCTGTGTCTCTAAAGATTGCGTGGAGGATTACCAGTTGTTGCTCAAGCGAGTTCGCCCAGAGTCTCAAGTTCGGGTTGTGCCTTTCACGGTCTCCCGCCCGATCACCGAGGTCCGAAGTCGAGAAACCTTTGGAGAAGAGCAAACCGCAAGGCTGATCCGCCAAATCAACCAGACCGGCAGCGCGACGAGAGCTTTTCGCGTCAATGAAAACGAAGGCTTTCGCATCTCTCTCGGGCAGTTTCCCAAAGTCGAACAAGCTGCCCGAGTGGCCGTGCAAATCAACGGCGAAATGAGAGGAGTCGTGTTTTTTGAACCAAGAGCCACCGAGCAAAAGCTCCAATATTATCGAGTACAAGTCGCCGGCTCCAATCAGCGACTTGAAGCACAAGAGCTACAGGAGTGGCTCCGCTCATCCGATGCGCGGTTGAGCAATGCTTTCGTTGTCCCCTACTCTCCTTAAAGGTCCGATTTACCTGTGTATCAAAGTTTTGGAGGAATCAATGTCCCGAGTAAGTAACTTCATGTCCAGCTTGATGAACTGGCTTAAATTTGAAGCACATTTAACAGAAGCAACCTCGCCGGAAGCGCCAGCCGATGACGATCGCACCACCTTGCTTTATCTGAAGCCGGAGGCTCTGCGGCATGTGGTCGTGGTCAATGACCTCGAAAAATACCAGAGCAGCGAAGAGTTCGTTGAAGGTGGGCGACTCGTCGAGGTCAGCCGCCAATACAGCTATCGCTTGCGACAAATCGCAGACCTCACCGAAGAGCCCATCCAGCCTGAAAAGCGGGCGCCAGTGAGAAGTCTCCCTACCACACGGCCCGGAAAGCCCGAGCTGCGAGTTGCCACCAATGATGAGCTATCATTAGCCTCAGAGATTCGATAATCTCGCCCGCACGACCTCTCCCTCCAATTGTCCAGCTTGTGCATTGGCTGGACAGTCCTCTATCCTTGTCAGCTTCATCAACTTCTTTCGTTGTCCCCCTCCGTTGAAAAACCTCATGCGACACACTCTGGCCGGCATTGGCATCTTTTTGCTGAGCTACAACCTGACCCTTGCGCAAGTCGATTCTCATTGGGAGAGCCAAATGTGGACGAAGTGGCTGCCCGCGCTTCATGACGAGAACCCCGCGCAACGACTCCGCGCGGCGCAGGTCTTCATGGAACATCCACAGCTTAGCCTCCCGATCCTTCGAGCTGTCCTTGCAAAAGACAACGTGGAAGAGCGCTGGCGACTGGCTTTTCTCCTTGGGCTGATCGGAGATAAATCAGACATCCCGCGCATCCTCTCTGCCATGCAACTCCCCGATTCTGACCGGCATGACGTCTGGCTGGGGAGCCTAGAGCGACTTTATTGGCGGAATCGCCAATCAAGCCCACAAAATCCGGTATTAACGGGGTTTCGCTTTGAACCTACCGAACCGATCTTGCCCAGAAATCGTCAAACCTCCGGCACCTTGCTGATGAAATTGACCAATTCGACCTCCCAAGGGCGACTGTTGCGGTTGCGGCTGAATGTGTGGCGTGGCGTCGCTGCGCCAGCCTGGCCTGAACAAGTGATTTGGGTCGAAGCTGGCAATTCAGCAGAAGCACGCTTGCCGTTAGATCTCACCTTTGAACCGACAGTGCGGACCGTGCGTTTGGATTTGCGCGTCACCGAAGTGGGCGCTTCTGAGATGCTTTTTTTCCAAACCCATGAGATCCCAATTGCCGGACGACCTGCGCCGGCTCGCAAACCCCAGCAAGGTCTCAGCCTACCCAATGCCGCCATGCAGGAAGCGGAGTTGAGCACGGAAGAATCAGAGGAACTTTCTGATTGATTCGAGGAAAGTTAAAGCGAGGGGAGGGAGGAAGAGCGCACCAACAGAGACTGTTCATACGCTCTAGGGGGGAGGGGCTATCCGAGTTCTTTGTGACGAATCACTTCCGCTTCCACTGTGTAGACCACATCTTCAGCGATTTTCTTCGCATGATCCGCGATGGATTCCATATAATCTGAGATCATCAGTTCAGAGAGCAAACCACGCACGTTAGAGTTGTCTTGCTCCAACTTGTTGATGATTTGTTCCTTGATCGTGTCGAAGTACTGATCCACCTCGTCGTCTGAATTGCTGACCTCACGAGCAATCTGCGCATCCAAATCAATCATGGAGTCTAAACTGCGACGCACCATCCATTGGACTTTGCGTACGAGTGGGTTGAAGTCGATGACCCGCTCGGCGAAGTGATCGTTGGAAGCAATCACAATCTTCGCAATGTCGCGGGCGAGATCGCCGATGCGCTCAAGGTCGTTGGTAATTTTGAGGATCGAGATGATGAAGCGCATGTCCTGAGCGTAAGGCTGATAAAGCGCCATAATCTTGAGGCACTCTTCTTCCAGCTCAATCTCTTTGGCGTCTACATCTTTGTCGATCGCGATGACCTTCTGGGCCAGCTCGATGTTGCGCGTGTCCAGGGCGTTGAGCGCATTTTCAAACTGCTCTTCAACCAAGGCGCCCAGCAAGGTGGCTTGCTTTTTCAACGATGCAATTTGGCGATGCAAGTGCAGGGTGACCGTGGGGTGATTTGAGGCATTCATGGTGGCTCCTTAACCGAAACGTCCGGTGATGTAATCTTGGGTACGCTGGTCGACCGGACGAACGAAGATGTCGTCTGTGTCACCAACTTCAACTAGATCGCCCAAGTGAAAGAAGCCGGTGCGCTGCGAGACGCGTGCGGCCTGTTGCATGGAGTGGGTTACGATGACGATGGTGTAGCTCTGTCGGAGTTCGTGGATCAGCTCCTCGACCTTCGCCGTCGCGATAGGGTCCAGCGCCGAACACGGCTCGTCCATCAGGATGACCTCTGGGTTGACGGCGATTGCGCGGGCGATGCAGAGGCGCTGTTGCTGTCCGCCAGAGAGACCGGTCCCAGTGTCCTGCAAGCGGTCTTTGACCTCTTCCCACAAACCGGCCTTTTGCAGGCTCACCTCTACAATCTCGTCTAAGTCTGCTTTTTCTCGCGCCAAGCCGTGGATAGTCGGGCCATAAGCGATGTTTTCATAAATAGACTTCGGGAAGGGGTTGGGCTTCTGGAACACCATCCCAACGCGCTCGCGGAGCTGTACAACGTCCAGAGATGGATCGTAGATATCCGTGCTGTCAATCGTAATTTTGCCTTCCACCCGACAGATGTCGATCACGTCGTTCATGCGGTTGATGCAGCGCAAGAAGGTAGACTTTCCACAACCGGAAGGACCGATCAGCGAGGTGACTTCGTTCTCGTACACATCGAGGCTGATGTCTCGCAGAGCGTGCTTAGCTCCGTAGAACACTTGCACGTTATCGGCTTTGACTTTGACCGTGCTGCTGTCGCGCTTTTTAGATTCGTTAATAATCGTCATACAGTCCGTACTCCATCAGATGGGAGGGAAGGAGGAGCCGGCGTACCGGCTGGTTTCTTACCACTTGCGTTCAAACTTCTTGCGGAGATACACCGCGCCGGCGTTCATCGTGATCAAAAACGCCAAGATGAGCATAATCGCAGCCGCCGTCTTCTCAACAAAGCCTTGTTCCGCGCTCTCGGCCCACAGATAGATCTGCACCGGCATCACGGCTGAGGGATCCAGCGGCGTAGATGGGGCGTCCGCGATGAAGGCGACCATCCCAATCATCAGGAGAGGAGCGGTCTCTCCCAGCGCTTGCGCGAGCCCGATGATCGTTCCTGTCAGGGTGCCCGGCATCGCGAGCGGCATCACGTGGTGCAAGACGACCTGCATCGGGGAGGCGCCCAAGCCCATAGCTCCTTGTCGAATCGAAGGCGGAACCGCTTTCAGCGCCGCGCGGCAGGAAATAATGATCGTCGGCAGCGTCATCAGAGCGAGCACGATCCCCCCAGCGACAGGCGTCCCGCGTGGAATGCCAAACACTTGCAGCACAATCGCCAAGCCGAGCAACCCGAAGATGATCGAAGGCACCGCCGCGAGGTTGTTGATGTTGACCTCAATCAGCTCTGTGAACTGATTCTTGGGCGCAAACTCTTCGAGATAAATCGCCGCGGCGACGCCCATCGGGAAGGCGATCGACAGACAGATCAGCAACGTGAAAATCGAACCGATCACCGCGCCTCCGATCCCAGCTTGGTCTGGGTTGCGGGAGTCAGCGTTGGTGAAGAAGTATGCGTTAAAGACTGTGCGTAGGTTGCCTTCAGCGACCCATTGGTCGTACCACTCCAGCTGCTGATCGTTCAAACGACGGCGATCTTCTGGCAGCGTTCGATCCGCGTTGCCTTTGTGCATCTGATCCAAGTCTGAGGAAACACTGACCCAGAAAGTACTGGTCCCGCCAATGCGTGAGGGGTCTTCGAGTACC
>CBFIJD010000016.1:26413-61542 GCA_965662845.1 uncultured bacterium
CACTTCCAGCTTTACCTCCGTGCGCACAAACGCGGTGAAGCCGGAAGAGAAGATGTCGGTGAGCAAGATGAGCAGAGAGAGCGCCCCAATCGAGAGAGCGATTCTGCCATACCACTGAAAGCGAGCTTCGGCAGCGTAACGCGCTTTGAGCCAGCGTTGGGCTTCGGCCGGATCGCGCTGGGCGCGGCGGTTCTTGATGTTGGATTCAGTCATATTTCTCCCGATACTTCTTGACAATTTGCAGAGCGACGACGTTCAGCGCCAGAGTGACACAGAACAGCACAAGCCCCAGAGAGAAAGCGGAGAGCGTCTTGGGACTGTCAAACTCTTGGTCTCCAATCAGGATGGTGACAATCTGCACCGTCACGGTCGTCACGTTTTCGAGCGGGTTGAGCGTCAGATTCGCCGAGAGGCCGGCTGCCATCACGACAATCATGGTCTCTCCTACCGCGCGGGAGACCGCGAGCAAGATCGCGCCGACAATGCCGGGGATCGCGGAGGGGAGCACCACCTTGCGGATCGTCTCTGACTTGGTGGCTCCCATGCCCAAAGAGCCGTCACGGAGCGACTGCGGCACCGCGTTGATGACGTCGTCAGAGAGCGAAGAGACGAAAGGAATGATCATGATGCCCATCACCAAACCTGCGGCGAGCGCGCTCTCCGCGGAGACGTCTAGTCCGAGGTCGGAACCGAAGTTGCGGATGATGGGCGCAACTGTCAGCGCGGCGAAGAAGCCATAAACCACCGTTGGGACTCCAGCGAGGATCTCTAGGATTGGCTTGGCGACGTTGCGGAGGCGCTTTGACGCATATTCAGAGAGATAAATTGCCGAGAACAGCCCAACGGGCACCGCCACGCACATCGCGATGAAGCCGATGAGCATGGTTCCGCCAAAGAGCGGGATCGCGCCAAACGCGCCTTCTCCGGCAACTTGGTCGGCCCGCATCGCCATTTGGGGGCTCCACTTGACTCCGAAGAGGAAGTCCGTGATCGGGACCATCGTGAAGAAGCGTAGGCTCTCAAAAATCAGCGAGAAGACAATGCCCACGGTCGTCATGATTGCGATCGTTGAGCAGGTAATGAGGAAGGCGTTGAAGACTGTCTCGACTTTGTTGCGAGCGCGAAATTTAGGAGCAATCTTCGAGCGTCCATAGAGTAATCCGGCGATGGCAACGCCGAGCATGCTCACGACTAGCGCGATTTGTCCGGTAGAGCGTAATTCGTTGTAGAGTCGAGCCGCTGCCTGAACATCCTCGCTTGGGTTCGACAGAGCTCCGATAGAAGCGTTTCGAATCTCAAGGAATAGCATTCCAATCTGATCCTCACCCATGTTTGCAGAACCAGGGACTGCTTCCAGCACCATGGAGCGGATCAGCATGGGCTCAATGATCACCCAAGCACAAAGCACAAAGATCGCGGGTAGTCCACACCAGATGGCGACCAAATAACCGTGGTAGTTTGGGAGGGAGTGCAGTTTTTCGTTCGTGGCCGCGCCTGCCAGTTTCTTGGCTTTGCTCTGCCCCATCAGGTAACTGGAGAACAAGAGCACAGCCAAGGCGGCTAACGACATCGTCAACATAGGAGCCTCGGATTGGAGAGGTTGGAACCGACAGCGCTGGAGCGCTGTCGGCGAGCGAGAAATGAGAGCAGAGAGGGGGATTACATGGAGATGGTTACCATCTCTTGGCTGTTCTTCTGAATTTCACGGCGCTGCTTGGGGCTCAAGGGCACCAAGCCGATGTCAGACAAGTAGCCGAATGGGCCCAGGGCTGCGTTGCTGGTGTATTCTTCGATGAAGTCTTGCATGCCAGGGATGACACCCATGTGCTGCTTCTTGACGTAGAAGAATAGCGGGCGGGAGATCGCATATTCATAGGATTGGATGCCTTCAAGGGTGGGCTCCAAACCGTCGATGACCGCGGGCTGGATCTTGTCACGGTTGCTGTCGAGGTAGCTGAAACCAAAGATCGCGAACGCGTTCGGGTTCTTGTCCAGCTTCTGCACGAGCAGGGTGTCGTTCTCGGTTCCTTCGGTCACGCGTCCGTCTTCGCGCATCAGCTCACAGTCGTCCTTGTTTGCTTTCTTGACTGCTGGGTCACACCCGCCGCCCATCGCGAGAGAGTTCCACGCGTCACGTGTACCGGAGGTCGGAGGTGGCACGAGGATTTCGATTTCTGCGTTTGGCAAGCTGGGGTCAATCTCGTTCCAGCGGCTTGGCTTTGGTCCCTTCTCAGCCATCGCTTTCCAGATTTGCTCCAGTGTCAGGTCGAACTGCGGCCCCTTGACGCTGTTAGCGAACGCGATTCCGTCATTACCGACGATGATTTCCACGATTTCGCTTACACCGTTCTTCTTGCAGATTTCCTTCTCGGAGTCTTTGATCGCGCGAGAAGCGTTGGTCATGTCTGGGTGTCCCGTGCCTACGCCGCCGCAGAACAACTTCATGCCACCGCCGGTTCCGGTTGATTCTACAACTGGTGTTTTGAAGCCTTTTGAACCGTGTCGCTCAGCGACCACAGTGGTGAAGGGGTATACGGTGGAGGAACCAACGATTTGGATTTGGTCACGGGCTTGGGCCACACCGGTCACGAGCAGCGCTGCTAAGCCGGCAGCCAAGGTAGCAATGGTCTTGCGAAACATAGTTCTCCTATGGAGGATAAGAGTTCTGACTCGTTGGTAAGCCCTCGGAGTCTGATTTTGCTGGGTTTTCCCAACAGAAAAGGGGTGGGAGCTTCAAAAGCGTTCCTACCCTATCGGGGCTTTGTTAGGATTGTATTAAGACAATAAAAATAATTATTTAGGCGGTTGAGAGGGCTTGATCTGACCCAGCCGCAAAGAGAAGAGCCGAAGATGTAGGGAGGGAAAATACGAACTTCAGGAGCAGAGACAGCGCAGTCTAAGAGCGCAAAGAGGAGAGCATTTCGGGGAGAGTTTGTTCCAGAGTTTGCACAATGACTTTGGTGTGATGGTCAAATTCTAAGTGCAACGGCGTACCGACGTGAGCTGCGCCAAGAGTCGTGCGTTCGAGAGTTTCCGGGATCAAAGCCACGGAGAAGAGCGCGGGCTTGACTTGAACCACGGTTAAGCTCACGCCGTGAAGCGCAATCCAACCTTTAGGCATCAGAAATTTCCGACATTCAGCAGGAAAGCTCACCCACATTTCGCGGTTACCGGGCGCTTCTTCAATGTGGACAACCTCCCCAGTGGTGTCGATGTGCCCGGTGACGTGGTGTCCTCCGATCTCATCACCCACTCTCAGCGCCCGCTCAATATTGACCCAATCACCCGCTCTCAAGTTGCCAAGAGTCGTGCGATCCAAGGTCTCTTGGATCACATCAAACTCCACGCGTCCCTCTTTGACCGACACAGCGCTGAGGCAGACGCCGGAAACCGCCACGCTCGCGCCAAGTTGCAAGTCCGCGCTCAGCTCGCCAAGTTGCAGAGTCAAGCGAGTCCGCCCTGGACTGTGTGCATTTGTCAGGACTGGACAAGCGCGCTGGACGATTCCCGAGAACATTAGCCTTTCTCAGTGTGCGTGTACACGCCATCCCAGTCACTTGGCGGAGGCGTCTCGAGGAAGGTTTGACAGCGCTTGATGTACGTCAAGCACGGTCCGTCATTGTCAATGTATTGGAGGCCCTTTTGGAAGTGCTCAATCGCGGTGACATAGTCGCGCTCTTTGTAGCACTCCAATCCTTTGGTGTAGTGTTCCAAGACGGAGGTGATGGGGCCACTTGTTTGATTCTTGAAGTCCAGCACTTCAAAGATCGGCACGGGCTCTTTTTTCCCCACCACACGGACAATATCTAGCTCACGAGCGTCGATATAGTCTTTGGCACCTTCAATCTTTTCCGTACCGTGATAGGTCGTGCCAGAGATCATACTGAAGGTCTTGTAAAACTTATTCGCCCCTTCCAGACGGGCGGCCAAGTTCACCGTGTCTCCCATGATCGTGTAGTCCATGCGCTGCTGAGAGCCCATGTTCCCGACGACAATCGGGCCACTGTTCACACCTTGACGGGCGAACAGCTGCGGTTTCTGCTGCTCCTTCCACTGAACACGCAGCTCTTCCAGACGTTTCTGCATGTCAATCATGGCGTAACAGCAGAGGCGCGTGTGATCTGGTTGATCCAGAGGCGCTCCCCAAAAGGCGATGATCGCGTCCCCCTCAAACTTGTCGATCGTCCCAGTGCGATGAGCGATAATGTTACACATCTCCGTGAGATATTCGTTCAGTAAGGCGACTAGTTCATCGGGCGTGAGCGCTTCGGAGATCGTGGAGAAGCCTTGTACATCAGAGAAGTAGGCGGTCATTTCGCGTCGCTCTCCCCCTAGGCTCAGTTTGGAGGGATCTTCCACAATCACATCAATCACATCCGGCGACAGGTATTGTGAGAACGCGCTCTTGATGAAGGCTTTCTCCTGACGCTCTGACATGAACAAGTAGAGATTGATCGTGATAAAGCTCAGCAGGCTAGCGAGCAGCACATACGTCATCGACATCGCGATGCCAAACTCGATGTAGGCATAAAACGCAACGCCAATGTAAGCAGCGATTGCTAGCAAAAACAGCAGGTTGTGAAACTTGGAAGACTGAGAAATCAAGATGAAGAGCACCATCATTCCGATCAAAATCATCGCCTCTGACTCAGAGCTTAAAGGCTTGATTGGCCCACCGTTCATCATAGACCAGATGGTGTAAGCCAGCAGCTCGACTCCATAAATTTCACCGACTGGAGTCGTGAAGATATCGTGTGAGACCTCTGTGGTGTCGCCGACTAACACGAGCTTGTCTTTGATCCAGTACTCCAATTCGTAGATTTCATCTTCGTCATAATCTTCAATGCCGTAGATCTCTCCCTCGTAGAGGTTGAGGATTTCGGCAGCGGTGATTCCAGCGTAATCGTGCAAAAACGCAGCGCCGGCGGGCATAGCTGGATAGTCAATCCACAAATCCCCGTTGTGATCCAGCGGGATTCTACGATCTCCCATCACGAGCGTATTCCCTTCTAGCTTGGGCTCTACCCCCCAATACATCGCTAGAGCTTGGACCGCCCACGGCCAGATATTGTGCTCTGCAACCGCTTCAGGATAGATCCGCACACGAGAGAGCATGCTCCCAATCAAGGTGTGGTTTGTGTAGCCTCCGACCGTGGCTTCTTGCAGGACAGGGGTCGCTCCGTTCACGCCGTTGATTTGCCCACCTTGCATCTGCAACTGCGCCACGACCATCGTGTTCGGTTTTTCTCGTAGAGCATCTGCCAAAATGGGATCTTCTCCGTAGCCGTTGGGGAAGTCCATCAACATATCGAGAGCCACAACTTTGGCGCCTAGCTGCTGCAAATTCGTCACAATGTCGGCGATGTGCTGTCGCTGCAGGGGCCAGCTACCATATTCACTAAAAAACTGTTCATCGGTGTCGACAATGACAATCTCTTGGTCGGGGAAGGCGTGCTTCGCTGGATCGTCACTCCAGCGAAGGAGGTGTCGATAGCCTTGGAGTTGGTTCTCTACACCTGGAAAAATCTCGTAGTGTTCCGCCGGGATCATGAGGCTGAAAATGATCAGGGTGAACCACAGATCGGGGCGCTTCAGAAGCTTTATCATGGAAATGTCTTGGTCGGGGGGAGCGGTGTTTGGCAGCGGCGATGGAGGAAGCCGCTACCAAAAGGGAAGGAACGTTGGTGAAGGTCAGAGGTTGGTCTGATATGTTTCCGTGACCTCTTCCTTCAATTTCTCCAGTTTCAGCCGTGAGTACACTTCAATCATAAAGGGGCGAAGATCATTAACGTCCTCATCATCGCCATACTCTTTGAAGAAGGCTTCATACTTCATCATCGCGGGGGCCAACAGGCCTGCGTCTTTCATCGCGCCGGCTGTCAGGAAGCCATCGCTGTCGAAAGGTGCAACTGCAGCGAGTGATTCTTCATACTTCTGGAGTTTGCGTCCTTCCAGCCATCTCAAACGGCGCTCCTTGCTCTTGCTGACCACTTTGCCGTCTTTGTCGAGGACTTCGACGTAGAATTTGGCTCGCTTCTTAAATGGCTCAATCTTCTGCATGACCACAGTGCCTTCCACCGGAGCAATGTCATACGCTTGACCGTCATCGATGTGAAGCTTGTAGGAATATTCAGGCCCTTTGCTCTCCCAGATCACTTCAGTGTGACCGTCCATCAGGGTCTGGTTCCCCAAATCAACTGTCAAATCTACCCCCGCGTGATTCGCGGAGCGACGCACGGTGGTGTATTTCTGAGTTTTGGCAAACTGCTTGTCCAAGCCTGCCAGCAGGTCTCCTGCCGCTTCCGTTGCGCCCAGCTCGCCAGCGACCAACTCAAGCCCAGCGTCCGTAATCTTCACTTCTGAACCAGCTAAGAGGGTCGTCGTCTCTTGACTCTGTTGGTTTACAAATTTGGCTCCGCCACCCTCTTGGACACGGATGGTGTAGTTAGAAAAGATAAATTTGTTGCGGCGGACGGGTTTCCAGCGTTTGCCGTTCTTGGTGTACTCAACTTTACCCTGCACGTCGAACACCATCCCAAGAGGTACCCGCTTTGCGAGCAGTGGGGGCGCTGTGAGCAGCAAGGCGAGGGCGAGAAGTAGAAGGGTTCTGGTTGCTTTCATTAGATTCTCCAGAGTATTCGGGTTTTCATAAACGAGCAGGCTTACCTGCACTAGTTATTATGGAACAAAGACCCTAAAGAAGAGATGGATCTTTCTTCAAAGATGGCCACTAACGGGGCGACACGCTATTACATGAACCACCAATTGACAACCTTTTTTCCTGTCACATTTATGCGGCAGTTCTCGTGCGCAAAGAGCGATCTTTCAAAAAAAACTGTAGCCGTTTGCAAGCTTATTGCAGCGGCGGCAAAAAATAACAACTCGGCTCGCTAAACTTTTAGAAATTTCACGAAAAATTCATCTTGTCAGCAAATTTTCCTTGGCTATGGGTCATGCTTGGGGGTAGCGTTGGGGCCCTTGGTCGATGGTGGGTCGGACAAAATCTAGCGTCATGGGTGGGCAGCAGCTTTCCGATAGGGACGCTGTTTGTGAACGCTGTCGGCTCCGCCTTGTTCGGTTTTCTGTTGGTCCAACTGGAAGGAAATCCTACTGCGCGCCTGCTCGTATTAAATGGCTTTCTCGGCGCTTTCACGACCTTCTCCACTTTCAGCGCTGATACCGTCACTTTGATGTTGGCGCAAGCGTGGCGATTGGCTCTTCTGAATGTTGGAGCAAACGTGCTCATCAGCTTAGGGCTCTGCGGACTTGGTATCTGGTGCGCCAAGACCTTTTTCTCACCAACCTAATTCACTCGGAGTGCAACGTGCTACGCAATCGCATCCTCTCGGTCTCAGCCATGGAAATTTTGGACTCTCGTGGAAATCCAACGTTGCGAGCGTTCGTGTATTTGGAAGATGGGACTCGGACTTCGGCTTCTGTGCCTTCAGGAGCTTCTACGGGAGAGAATGAGGCCCTAGAGCTGCGCGACGGGGACGCCCAGCGCTACAATGGCAAAGGAGTCCTGAACGCCGTCAATCACGTCAACACCCGCATCGCTCCAGAGTTGTGCGGGATGCAGCCTGAGCAACAAGCCGAAATTGATCGCATGATGCTGGAGTTAGACGGCTCAGACTTCAAAAAGAATTTGGGAGCAAACGCGGTCTTGGGCGTTTCAATGGCGGTCGCGAAAGCCGCTGCGGCTTCCTATCAAGTGCCTCTCTATCAATACTTAGGCGGGGTCGGGAGCTATCGCCTACCGGTGCCCATGTTGAATATTTTGAATGGCGGAGAGCACGCCGACAACAGCGTTGATTTGCAAGAGTTCATGATCATGCCGCAGGGGGCCGCGACGTTCTCTGCCGCCTTGCGAGCCGGCGCTGAGACCTTCCATGCGCTGAAGAAGATTTTGCACAAGAAAAATTATGCCACCAGCGTGGGAGATGAAGGCGGCTTTGCTCCCAATCTGGGATCCAATGAAGAGGCCTGTGACTTGATCCTAGAAGCGCTTCAAACCGCAGGCTACGTCCCAGGCAAAGACATTTTCTTGGCGCTTGACGCCGCCGCAAGCTCATTCTGCAACAAAGAGACAAAGCAATATGAATTCAAGTGGTCTGGCGGAGGAAACAAAAACAGCGCCGAGATGCTGAGCTTCTATGAGAATATGTGTGCTCAATATCCGATTTGCTCCATCGAAGACCCCATGGACGAACAAGACTGGGACGGCTTCAGCCAAATCACCTCAAAGCTTGGAGACAAAGTCCAGATTGTTGGAGACGACCTCTTTGTGACGAACAGCCGCTTTGTGCAAGAGGGCATCGAGAAAAACGCCGCAAACGCGGTTTTGATCAAATTGAACCAAATTGGCACGGTCACTGAGACCGTAGAGGCCATTCAACTCTGCCAGAAAGCCGGTTGGAACTACATCATCTCGCACCGCAGCGGAGAGACAGAAGACACCTTCATGGCTGACTTCGCCGTCGCGATGGGAGGTGGGCAAATCAAAACAGGCTCCACCTCACGCAGCGAACGCATCGCTAAATACAACCGTCTACTAGAAATCGAGCACGATCTCGGTAAATCCGCCCGCTTCGGACGCTGAGCCGTCTGATTCATCTTTCGCTTACTCACACGCCATTGGAGGGCTTATGTGGTTGCGACGCAACAAACCCGATATGAAATCTTCTGAAACTGTTTTTCTCCCTCAAGGCACCAAAGCCAACGGGCATTGGAACTGCACGGCTCCAGTCCGCATTGGTGGCATCTTCGAGGGGCGCTTGGAGTGCGCACAAATTCTCTTGGTCGAAGCACAGGCCGAAATCCATGCCAATGTCTGGGCGCGAAATGCGGTGATTCATGGGCTCGTTGATGGCGACCTCTTCTGTCACGAACAGCTCCTGCTGCACAAAACAGCCCGTGTCACCGGCAGCATCACGGTTCCCCCTGGGAGTTTTGTGATGCAAGAAGGGGCCGTGGTGCAAGGAGCCGTGCGTTCATGGGCCCAGCATCAGGCCGAACGCAGCAAAGAAGTGCTAATGAAGCTCTCTCGCCAGTCAAACGCCTCCGATTCGCAGAGCTTGCCCCACCCAACAGAGCTTCAGGAAGATCCAGAAGCCCTGGTTGAGCAGAGTCTCGCCTTCCTCGTATGATCTCAGCGGTATGGCTAGAGACTCCTTGGTTCTGGCTGTGCTGCTCTCTCCTTGCGGCTAGTCTGTTTTGTGGTTCCCGCCGCTGGTGGGGCCTCTCTCTCTTGCCCCTGACCTTGCTGCTGGCCCTGCTCTACGCTTGGTTAAGCCCCGCTCTGTTTCCTCCTGCATGGTTCGCGTCACTCAGTCCGCAGACTTCACTTTGGATCCGTGGCGACATCGCCGCGTATTCTGTCCAGCAAAACGAAGTCTCACTACACCTCAAGAACGTCCACGCGTTGTCACGAACGGAATCCTTTGCGCTGTTGGAAGCGCACGTTCGGTTTGCCAAGCAAGGGCGAATCCCCCGACTCTACTTTGGGAAAACCGTGCAAGTGGGAGGACGCCTGGCGCACAAACAGTTGCACAGCGTCACGTGGCATCTGCAATTTGCCGAAGGCGCCACGCTGCGCTCTTTCTCTCAAGCCCCTGCGGCTTGGGAACGACACTTAGAACACCTCCGGCTGCGCTGGCAAACCCGCGCGGCGTTCTTTTTAGCACCCGAACCCCTCTCTATTTTCTTACCTTTGACGCTCGCGGAGCGAACCCGCTATCGCCCGTCGGCTCAACTCTTCCAAGAGACAGGGATGGCGCATGTGCTCGCCATCAGCGGGCTGCACATCGGCTTGATCTATGTGTTGCTTTCTCTGCTCGGGCGCGGCGTGGGCTGGTGTGCGCCGCTGTTGTGGGAGACTCGCTGGTTCCCTGAGTTGGCGCGCTGGCTCCCTGTCGTGCTGCTGTGGGGGTACGTTACGTTGCTGGCGTTTCCCGTCTCGGCGCTGCGGGCGGTCACGATGATCACGATTTGGTTATTGCTGCAACAAACGGGGCGACGCCTTCCGGCCACGTTTTCGCTGCTGCTGACTAGCGCGCTCTTCCTCGCTTTGGACTGGAACACAGTGCAGTCGGTCTCGTTTCAGCTCTCCTTTGTCGCGGTGGCTTCAATCTTACTGCTGATGCCGTGGAACCTGCGGCGTCCGCAAACCCGCGCCCAGCTGCTGCGGCGCTATGTGCTCGACAGCACTGGAGTCACCTTGGCGGTCACCATTGGCACTTTGCCCATTTTGCTCCACACCTTTGGGCTCGTTTCGTTAGAGGGCTTCTGGCTCAATCTGGTGCTGTTGCCGCTGCTGGCGTTTTGGGTGCTACCGCTGTGCTTACTGACGTTTGTGTGGAGTGGGGTGCACCTTGGCTCGCCTCCGAACGTAGCCGGAGAAGCAGAGCTCTACGCGCTGGTCGGCTGGAGTTTAGAGCGGTGGCTGTGGTTCTTGGAAGAGCTGCAGTTGCCTGCGGGGCGAATTATCGTGAGAGGAGAGTGGTCGGTAGAGATGTGGGTCGGATACTATGGCGTGGTGGGATTGGCGTGGTGGATGACTCGGCGGCGGGACAGGCTGCGCGCGCTGCGTCGCGCTGAAGAGCCCTCTCCCTGACCTCCTGTCGGTGGAGAGGACTCTCAGCTGTTCGTTAGCCGGAGCTAACCTTGATCAAAATCAGCTTATCGGTTGGTCAAACCATTGTTGGCTTGTCCTGCTGAAGCGCTCATCACTGCCTTGGTTGGCAGGTTCAGGTTGAACATGAAGATTTGTCCGCCTTGGTCGGCTCCGTCTGCAACCGCGCCACCAGACTCACCTTTGTGCTGTACGACACCGATCAGAACGGACTCGTTCAATGGTGTGGAGCCGTTGACTTCTTGTTCGCCGGTGCCAGCCAATTCTTCCATCGTGTAGAACTCACCGTTTTGCTTGCGTGTCACCATCGCAGTCACATTCCAAGAACCGGAAAACTCAGAAGAGTTAGGCTTGGAAAAGGTGCCTGGATAGGCGGCGATGCCATTCTTGGCGCGTGGATTTTCTTTTCCTCCGGCCATCGCGAGGAAGTACCCCTTTCCAGCTTCTTGCAGATCAAACGTCTCTGGATTGAGGACCAAAGCGTATTTGCGCTCTCCGTAATCATTGCCAGAGTCTTCATCTACGATGAGGACGTCTGCGTCAGAGGATTTGATCCACTGCAGGCCGTCTGGCGCAACCATCTTCGCACTACCATCTTCCCATGTTGCTGCGGTTCCTGCGCCGCCGTGCTTGATGCCTTTTTTGCCAGTCTCCAGAGTCAACGCGCCATCTATCGCGGCCACAATGCGTCGTGCATCAGCGGACACCAGCGCGGGCAAGTCACCGTTCGCCGCTTCGACTTCGTCCACAAAGTTGGTCAGCGTGATGCCCAACATTGCACCTTCGTTGGTCATGTTCTGCACGTAGCGCTGATGTTTGGTGTCGGGATCGACAGCGGGGTGTTCCGTCTTGGAATCGCCTACAAAGTAAGTGTGCCCCATGGGCTGCTCACTTGCTTTTTGCCAGCGATATACTTCGGTGTTGCCTACTGAGACAGGCTTGTCCCATCCACCCCACTGGTAACTAGTTGGAACAAACTTCACTTTGAAGTCGTCTGGAGCGCTCAAGTTGGTCAGATATTGATCCAACATCTTCTTGGACGTGTCGATGTTCTCAATGCCGAGACGGGCGAAGTCGGAGTTGGCCAGGGCCATCCCATAAACTTTTCCGTAGAGCAGACCATTGCGCGCCAAGAACTTGTCTCGCTCTGAAGCGGGGCCGTCCTGATAAACCGGCTGATTGTTGGCGTCTACACCCTTCTTACCCACATAAATCCGCAGCGGGGCCGGCTCTACGCCGTGGTTGTAGCCAGCGAGGACCATCACGACATAATCGGGATGCATTGGGTTGATGGGCAAAATCTTTTCGTAGCCTGACTGTCCAAGGGCAGGGACCGTATAAGCTGTTTGGTTTTTGACATCTACAACGACAGAGGCCAACCCCATGGTGTCGTCTGTGCTGACTCCTGTGCCTTCGAACATTCTTTGAATATTCCATTCCTCAGCAGTCAGCCAGACGTCATCGGCCAAACCGATTCCCTTGCCGTACTTGTGAGCTTGCTCATAGTAGGCACCACAAAAAGACTGGAAGAAGAAGTCCGCTTTAGCGAGTTTCATGTTGTCTGCAAACTCGACCACGGTCCCGTCGGCTAGCGTTTGGTTCCCCCATTTGCCACCGCGTGCTTTGGGAGTCACCACTTCACCGAACTGGTTGTATACGGTGCTGAACAGGTGTCCTGAGCCCTCAACCATGCTGCTAGCGGCGTTGTTGTTGTTCAAAAAACTAGCGAACTCGTAGCGGTTGTAGTCGATGGTGTGGATGTGTGAACCTGTGAAAGTTACACCGCTCTTCATTTCCCACGGATAAGTCTCGTTGCTCATCGTGGAATAGGATTCCGACTGATATGCGACGCGGATCGTGTCTTCATCCACCAACCACGCCGCCTGCCCGTCTGGGTAACCAGTCAGTGAGTTGCCGGTTGCCGGATCATATTCTCCAACGGTAGCCAAAGGCTTCATTCGCCCTACGAAAGGGAAGTTTGTGTCGCCACTCTGTCCATCAACAGAGTACTCGGCTGGTTCGTCTGCAGTGCTCGCTTCGGCGATCAAAGCGGTGACCTCGCCGATTTTCATTTTGTCGTCCGTGTTTTGGTTGGACATGTGTCCTGTTGCGGCTGCTTGCGAGCTCAAGACTGCGACGCTGAGTGCTCCCAGCATCAAATGTTTCCACTTCATCATTTCCATTCCTATGGTTGGGTTGTTTGAATTCCAGTGCTGTGATGAACACAACGGCCAACACTAGGAAGGAACAAAGTTAGATCTGTATTAGGATCAGGTTAGAAATCTGTTAGGTTCGAGAATACTTCGTCATTACAGATGTTTACACCGTGTCTCGAAACCAAAGACCTCCGCGCAAACCACGCTGAACAGCAGCGCCTAGTCCACACCTTCAGAAGAAAAACCTAGGAGCCTGACAACTTAGCCAACACGTTTCACGAAGGCATCTTGGTCAAGAAAATCAGAGATCTGAGCACACAACGGCTGCGCTGATCCAAGGCTGCAACGCGATGGCCCCTCACTCAAACCCGCTACACAACGAGCGCCCGATCGCTCGCACGAATGTTTCACGCTACGCCACTCTACAATGTTGTCTCTTTGTCACAAATATGCCAAGACTGCGCAAAGTTATCAGAAGTTGTTCATCCTCTCGGTCCTTAAACTCCGCATGCCAACGCAGACTGCGCCTCTCCCCTCCATCTTTCGCCAACTCTTTTGGTTGTTGTTTGCTCCACTGATGGCTCTCTCTCTGATTTTGTCTTTTCGAGTTTGGAAAGGCGTCCAAACCCTTCAGTTTGCCCAATCCATTGAAGAGCAAGTGCAAGAACTGAAAATCGCGGATCGCTGGATTCATGGTTTGCAGCAAGAGCGCGGGCTCTCGGGAGCATGGTTAGGCATCGGCAGCCCAACCTTCCAAGCTGCGTTGGCAGAGATTCGCGCCAGCAATGACGCCTTGCGTCAGGAATTTTCTCCCCAATCGTCTTGGGAGTGGTGGTCGTTCTCAGAGCAAATGGACCTTCGCGCCAGAGTCGACAACCAGTCGATTGCGTTTGACGACGTCCTCTCCGCCTACACCACACCAATCCGCAAACTATTGGCAGAAGACATTGTGATCACGGTGAAAAAGGCCTCCCCAGAGTTTTTTCAGCTGACGCTGTCATATCAACAGCTCCGAAAACTCAAAGAAGAAGCCGGACGTGAGCGGGCATTGCTGGTTGGTTCCTTCGCGAGAGGCCACTTCATGCCGGGACAATTTCGCAATTGGCGAGAAGCCTATGACGCCCAACAGAAGCGCGCACAAATCTTTTTTGAGTTAGCTCCGGCAGACGTCCAAGCCGCTTGGCTCACTCTCCAACAAAGCGAGGCGTGGGAACGCATGGAGCAGCAACGCTCCCTGTTCGCCCGGAGCACTCCGTTGGACCTGATAGCCTCGGATCCAGAGACGGGATGGCAAACCGCGACAGCGCGCGTCAATCAAATTCATGAACTTGAAATACAGCTGCTCGAGCGCATCACACAGTTGGCGCGACAAAGCGCCGAGACCGCGCGCAGGAATATGGCGCTGGAGTTTTTGCTGTTGCTGGTCTTGTTCCCTTTGATCGGTTGGATCAGCTACCGTCGGAGCCGTCAATTAGGCGTGCCGATTCGTTCGATGAGCGAACACCTTGAGCAATTCCTCGCGCACGCTCCGCAAGACGACGCCAGAGCGCTGCATGCTGAGCTGGAGCAGCTGCGCCTCCAAGACATCCCCGTCAACAGCCATGAAACCCAGCAACTCCAAACCTTCCTGCTGCTCTGGAAAGCCCAGTTGCAACACAGCGCCCACCAAATCGCGAAGCACGCACAAGAGCTAGAAGTCAGCCTCGAAGAGCTCAGCACAACCCACCAAATGCTGGAAAACACGCACCAACGAGCCGAGCACCTCGCGCAGGAGCTACAGCAGAACATCCAGTTTGCCGAACGCGTCCGACTCCTCACCCTGACCGCCAATTGGCGTATCAACCTCACCGATCGTGCATTTAGTTACTCCGACGAAATGTATACTTTGCTCCATGTGCCCCCGGAAACCGAGCTGACGCTAGAGAGCTTTCTCAAGAACTTCCAGACGCCTGACCGCCTCAAGTGGGAGGCCTTGCTCACACCAGAGCAATTGCCCAGCTACTCTTTTGAATTCGATAGCCTCTTGCAGCTCTCCACAGGCCCCAAGCGCTGGATGCGCACCAAAGGCTATGTGCACACCAACCGCGACGGAAAGCACGCTGAAGTCTTCGGCGCCCTCACCGACGTCACCGAGAGGCGCCTCGCCGAAGAAGACGAGCGGTTTGCGCTCCTGCAACGACTCGAGCTGAGCTTGCAGGCGGCGCGCTGCGGAACCTGGCAATGGGATCCGGAGAACGGTAACTTTTACGCTGATGCGCTGTGTCACGAGCTCAACCGTAGCCCTCACAAGCTCCGCAGCATCGACCAGCTCTTGCAATGCGTGCATCCTCGCGATCGGCCTCAAGTCAACGGTCTGCTCGCCCAAGTCCAAAAAATGGGTCAGGCGCTCTCCGTCTTGTTCCGTGTGCCCGGAGACTCCGCTGAAAACGACACGCGTTGGCTCGAACGGCACGTGTGGGTTCAACCACGCGAACAACAACCCCCTACCTTGATCGGCCTGGATTTCGATGTCACCGACCGCAAAATCGCCGAGGACCTTAAGATTGAAGCGCTGCAACAAGCCGCAAACGAACAACAACTGCAGCTGCTGCTGAGCATCACGCAGGCCCTACAGGTGGGGGCCTTACGGGTTGACGTAGAGAAGCAGTCGGTGCTCTGGTTCAGCCCAAGTGTCCCGACATTGTTAGAATTGAACTCAAGTGCAGAAGCACAACTGCAAAACTGGGCGGACTTTCGCCAGAATCATGTGCACTCTGAAGACGCGCACGTGCACCAGCAGATTGCCGAAAAGCTTCAGAGACACACGCCCTACAGCTTCCGCTATCGCATCCGCTCACCACAAGAAGCCCAGCGAATGTTATGGATTCATGAGGTCGGGACTCCGGAGAGCACCCACTACCAAGCCCAATATCTCATCGCGCTGCAAAACGTGACGGAAGAAGCCGAGCAAGAGCAGTTCTGGCGCAAGCAGACGATGCTGGTGCAACGGCAAGCCGAAATCGCCTCTTTGGGCAATTGGTATCTCCCCACCGGACACACTCAAATTCAGTCAGACGCTCAAACCTTGCGGCACTGGAACCTCGCGCAGCCCCGCCCAATGCAGCTAGAGGACTGGTTGCAGCACATCGTGCACCAAGACGACCAAGCGCGCGTCCGCAAAGTGTTTGCCCGTCACATGGCAAGCCAAGCCGGCCCCATGAACTTTTCCTTGAACTATCGCACCCAACACCAACGCCTCCTGCGGTTAGGAGCCGATGTGCACACCGATCAATACGATCTGTTTGTGGTGGAACAAGACATCACCGCTTTGAAGCGCCAAGAAGAACTCAGTGACGCTGCACGCGAGCGCTTAGAATTGGCGACACAAGTCGCAGAGATCGGCGTTTGGCAGCTGCACCTCAACCGCAATGCGTTCTTGCTAGACAAGCGCTGCCAAGAAACTTCGGGGCTCGGCGGAGTCACGCCGTGGTCTACCTGGTGGGAGCATGTTCATCCCGATGACCGCAAACAGGTCACACGCAAAATCGCCGTCTTGAGCCGTCGCAACCGCCCCATCCGCCTGCTCTATCGCTTCATCCGCGAAACCGAGGCGCGACCGCGTTGGTTTGAAATCAGCGCGCGCTGGCAAGAAAAAACCGAGTTTCAAGGGCTGCGTTTTGAAGGAGCCAGCTATTTGGGCGTGATGCGAGATGTGACCGAGCTGATTGAGCAACGCGAGAAGCTCCAGCAAGCGCTGCAAGATGCGCATCAGGCGGCACGCGCAAAAGCACGGTTCTTGGCGACGGTCACCCATGAGCTTCGCACGCCCCTGAACACGGTGTTACATTTTACGCGAGAACTCACCAAAAAGCTGGCGCCTGGATCTCCTGAAAAGATCACCGCGCAGCGCAGTCATGAAGTCGCCGAAGAGCTGCTGGCGCTGATCAATAACGTCCTTGACCAAACCCGACTGGAACAAGGCGCCTATGAACTGCGTCCGCAAGAGGTAGAACTCCGCGACATCGAGCAGCGCGTTCGCTCTCTCCTACAAGCGCAGGCCCACAAAAAAGGGCTGCAGTTACAGGTCAGCCTGCCGGTCGCCACGCTGCACGCCGATCCAATGGCGTTGTTGCAAATCTTACTCAACCTCGCGGGGAACGCGCTCAAGTTTACGCACGCCGGCAAAGTCCTTGTGCACGGAGAGTTACACCCCGCAGATGAGCAGCTCCATCAGCTCGTGTTGGTCGTCAAAGACACCGGCATTGGCATCAAACCAGAAGACCAGCAGCGCGTCTTTCAAGACTTTGCGCAAGCAGATCAAGACGAGCCCTTGTTGTATGTTGGCAGTGGGCTGGGATTAGCGACCGTGAAAGGGTTGGTCGACTTGCATCAAGGGGAGATTGCGTTGCAGAGTGAGGTTGGTGTCGGCACAAGCTTCACTGTCACGTTGCCGGTCAAAGTTCTCGCCGTCGAGACCACCTCGGGCGAGCAGGCAGAGTCCGAAGAGGCACTGATTTTGGAGCCAGTAGTCGCCTCTGCCTTGCTGCAAGAACTAGAAGAGATCTTGCTGCCTGTCTTCGCAGACGGTATCCCCGACCAGCGCAAAGGCGCTCTGTTGCTCGCACAGCTCGAGCCCCTTGCCGAACGCTATAACGTTTCTTGGCTCACTCATTGGCTCGCCCAACTGCGGGAAAAGCACGATGGACATCTGGTGGGCTCCTTCTTCAGCACCCTAAAACAGTTTGAAGGACACCAGAATCTCTTGCGACGCCAAGCCGGTCGCTCGGTTGAAACGCCCCCCTAAGTCTGCCGTCGCGCGCGGCGTTCCTCTCATTTTCACCCCAACCAGGAGCCTCCTTGCTCAGCTTAATTGACAAAAGCACGATTCTGATCGTGGAAGACAATCCCGACAATATTGACGTCATCACCAGCGCCTTAGCCTCCGAGAGCTATCAGTTAGAGATCGTCATGGCCCCACAAGAAGCGCTAGAGCGCGTCGCCCGCGTGACGCCGGATTTGCTCTTGCTGGATGTCATGTTGCCGCAAATGGACGGCTTCATGTTGTTAGAGCGGCTTCGTCAATTCCCTGAATTGGCAGAGGTCCCGGCGATTTTCCAGAGCGCCCTCAACGACCAAGATTCTGCGGTGCGTGGGCTGGAGAGCGGCGCGATTGATTTTCTGTCGAAGCCTCTGCGCGAGCGCGAGCTGCGCACCAAAGTGCGCTTACATCTCGAAGCGTTTCATGCCAAACGCACGATTGTGCGTCAGCAGCAACAGCTGGAAGAGCAGATTAGCTGGTTCCAGCACAGCGTCGAAACGGCGGGCTTGACGACGTTTCGCCTAGATTTGCAGACCAAAGAAATCGAACTTGTCCCCGCAATGAAGCTGCCCTCTGCTGTGTTGAAGCGCGTCACATTGGGGGGATTTCTGCGTCAATTACAGGGCATGCTCCCCGAAGACGAATACGCCCACGTGAGCCAAATGCTGCTGCGGTGCGCTCAGGAGAAGGTCAGTGACACGGCCCTCTTCCGACAACGAGGCCAAGCGGTCCGTTGGCAGGAATTGCGCGTGGAATATCAACCTGAGCACAACGCGCTGATTGGTAGCCTGCTTGATGTCACCAACTATCAGCAGCTGCCCGAGAAGCTACGCAAGCAGCTCCATGAGAGCATCACACGCCAACAAAATGCCGAAGACGCCCTCGTGCGCAGCGCCAAGTTAGCCTCTTTAGGAGAGGTCGCGGCCAGCATCGCTCATGAACTCAAGTCTCCGCTCTCAGCGATGTATCTCAAAACACAGATCATGCAGCGCTATCTTCAAGAGCAATCCCCAACCGAGCAAGGGCCCCTGCCGCGCAAAGTCGAAGACCTGCTCAAGATCAACCAGAAAATCACCGCGCTCTTGCAGCAAGTGCAAAATTTTGCACATCAGAGCGAATCTAAGACGCCGGTCGAATGTCACTTGCCAACCGTCGCGCAAAACGTCGAACTGCTGGTGAATCCCGACCTGAAGCGACACGGGATTCAGCTCAAGCTGGAGTTCTCTCGCGAGCTTGCGCCTGTGCTCGGCCATGAGACACAGCTGGAGCAGGTGCTTGTCAATCTGATCAACAACGCGCGCGATGCGCTGCACGGCTGCACGCGTAAAGTGATCACGATCCGAGGCGAACCGAACGACGCTGAGGTTGTGATCCAGGTTCAAGACACGGGCAAAGGGATGCCTCCAGCAGTCCAAGCGCGGCTGTTTGAGAGCTTCTTCACCACAAAAGAAAGGGGGCAGGGCACGGGGTTAGGGATGGGCATTGTCCAGCGCATTGTACAGGAGCACAACGGCCACATTTCTGTGGAGAGCGAGATGGGGCACGGCACAACAGTTACGCTCACTTTGCCCACAGCAGCCCCCCCACAAGGCGCCGGTTCAGCGGAGAGTCTGCCGTAACAAAAAAATCAACAGCGCCCACATCCCGAACAGATAGAGAAAGAGCGCAGGAGGGTTCGAGGCAGGAAAGGCGCGCTCTACCATACCTAGGATGGGTTGGTTGAACACGAAGAGCCCCAAGAGCATCAGAGCCCAGAGTCGTTGTGCTTTCATCAGCGATCCATAGGAGCAAACTGCGAGCGGAGCCGCGACTGACACTGTTTGGCCACATTCAGCGTCTCCACAATCATTTTCTGATCCAAAGGCGAGCACTCTTCGGGGTTCAAGTAATTTTCAGGAGGCTTGCCCGCTTTGATCAGCCTCACTTGGTGCGTGAAGCGCAGGCGTAGCAAGAAGCGATAAGACTCATACATCTCTTGAAACTCCTCCTCTTTCAAGATCCCTTCCTCGCGTAAGCGTTCCAAGCGATCCAGCGTAGAGCTAGCAACAATCCGGCTGTCTAAACACTTCAAGCGCGCAAAATCCACAAACGGAGTCATGGCTTTCTTCAAATCAAAGGTGTGCGCGTGTTCGCCTTTGCGCTCTAGCGAGAGGCGCCCCAGCCAGTTCAGAGGCACGGCCATGTTCTGAGCATTGCGCGTCATGTGAAGATAAAAGAGCTTGGCGCGGCGGTCATTGAGCTGTTGGAACAAGTGCTCGCGCAGCTCATTTGTCAATGAGAAGTCCCCAAATTCAGGGCGAAAATCGAAGAAAATCGACGCCTCCAACATCGCTTGCGGCTCCGGCCTCAAAATCCAGTGGGTGAAATACTCTTTCCAGCGTGAGACCGGCTGGCACCACTTGGGATTCATCGCCATGATATTGCCATGACACAGGGTGTAGCCAATGCGGTCTAAACGTGTGCAAACCCACTCGCCCAAGCGCAAAAAGTACTGCTGCGTCGCCTCGAACTCTTCAGGGGGCACATCTTCAAAGATAATGGCGTTGTCTTGGTCCGTCTTCAACGTCTGCTCTTGGCGGCCTTCACTCCCCATCGCCATGAACACGAAGCGGCACGGCGGAGCGCCCAAGTCTGCTTCTTCCACCGCCCGTTGGAGCAATTGTTCCAACACTGCGTCTGCGAACAAGCTCACTAGTCCGGCAACTCGACGTACCGAGGTGCGGCCTTCTAGCAAGGTGGTCACGACACTAGGGATTTGCTCATGCAGCTCCTTGAGGCGATTCACGCTCGTCGTCTTCTCAATCTCCTGCAACATGTAAAAAGGAGAGAACCCTTTGGCGATCAGCCGATGGTAGCGAATCAGCCCGATGACTCTGCCCTCGTCATTGATGACTGCGAGGTGCATGTAGCCCTTCCGGTTCATAAAGAACAGCGCCTCAAAGATCGTCTCGTCGTAACGAATCGTCGCTAGCGGACTCGACATCACCTCTTCGACGGGCACATTTGGGTCTACATTTGCCGCGAGGATGCGGTTGCGGATGTCTTTGTCTGTGAAGATGCCTTGAAAGTCGCCATTGACGTCCTCAACGAGGATTGCGCTTTGTTGGTGCTCTCGCATCAGGCGAGCGGCGGCGGAAGCCGAGGTGTCAGGGGGACAGCTGATGAAGTGGCGGTAGTGAACTTCGGAGAGAGGCTGCTGGAAAAAATTGGCAGAGACGGTTTGAACTGCGGGGGCGTGAGACATGAAATACTCCTCATGGAAGAAAGGCCGTCAGGACAACGGCCTCTCCCATCGAATACTTCCGTCAGTTCTTAGTGCGCGACAGCTTCGCCTGCGCCGGACGGGATCCGAATGTCGTCAATCATTTGCTGGACGTCGTCGGGGACCTCTCCTTGGGCGCGAGAGACTCCGATGGAGACCACAAAATTGAGCAACATCCCTAGCGTTCCGATGCCTTCCGGCGAGATGCCAAACAGCCAGTTGTCTGGGGTGCTGGCTGCAGGGTTAATGAACTTGAAGTAGATGATGTAAGCCGCCGTAAATACGATGCCGCTCACCATACCAGCCATCGCCCCTTCGCGGGTAGTAGATTTTGTGAAAATGCCGAGCAAAATTGCGGGGAAGAAGGAAGCGGCCGCTAACCCAAAGGCAAAAGCGACGACCTGAGCCACAAAACCAGGCGGATTGATCCCGAAATAGCCCGCAATCGCAACGGCGACTCCTGCGGCAACCCGCGCCCACATCAGCTCTTCTTTCTCGGTCATGTCCGGCTTGACCACGCTCTTCATCAAGTCGTGTGATACTGAAGTTGAAATGACCAGTAAGAGACCCGCGGCGGTCGACAGCGCTGCCGCGAGGCCACCGGCTCCCATCAGCGCAATCACCCAGTTGGGCAAATTCGCAATTTCCGGGTTCGCCAAGACGATGATGTCTCGGTCAATGTAGAACTCGTTCTTCGCGGCGGTCGGTTCGTTGTTCAGCATCACTTGCCCAAAATCACCCACATCTTCCGTCAGGCTGGGCTTGCCCTTGAACGGAGCGCCATCGCCCACATACTGGATTTTGCCATCGCCATTTTTGTCCATCCAAGCGATGAGGCCGGTCTTCTCCCAGTTACGCACCCACTGGGGCGCCTCCTGATAGGCCACATATTCCTTGGTTTCCGTGTTGTACACAGACTCAATGGCGTTGACGCGAGCAAACGCAGCGATTGCCGGAGCCGTCGTGTAAAGCAAGGTAATGAACAACAACGCCCAGCCGCCAGAGGTCCGCGCGTCCGAGACTTTGGGCACAGTGAAGAAGCGGATGATCACGTGGGGAAGCCCCGCCGTGCCGACCATCAAGGCCATCGTGATGAAGAAGATGTCAATCATGCTCTTTTGGCCTTCCGTATAGGCGGCAAACCCAAGCTCGGCATGGAGCCCATCTAACTTGTCAAGAAGAGAAATCTCCGTCCCCTTCACATTTCCAAAGAAACCAATCTGCGGCAGAAAACTGTCCGTCATCATCGCGGACAAGAAGAAGGCTGGGACGAGATAGGCCACGATCATCACGCAATATTGCGCCACTTGGGTATAGGTGATCCCCTTCATGCCACCCAGTGTCGCGTAAAAGAAGACGATCGCCATCCCAATCAAAACACCGGTGTTTACGTCGACCTCCAAAAAGCGCGAGAAGACCACGCCCACACCACGCATCTGCCCTGCAACATAGGTGAAAGAGACGAAGATCGCACAAATCAACGCGATCAAGCGGGCGTTGCTGGAGTAATAACGTGTCCCAATAAAATCTGGCACGGTGAACTGCCCAAACTTACGCAGGTATGGCGCCAAGAGGAGCGTCAAGAGCACATACCCTCCCGTCCAGCCCATCAAATACATCGAGCCGTCATACCCCAAAAACGAGATCAAACCGGCCATTGAGATGTAAGAGGCCGCAGACATCCAATCCGCCGCAGTCGCCATGCCGTTCGCCACCGGTGGGACCCCACCACCAGCTACATAAAAATCTCCGGTCGAACCCGCTCGTGACCACACGGCAATGCCAATGTAGAGGCTGAACGTCAGCCCGACCATAATCCAAGTCCAAGTCAAAATATCCATCTGAGTTCCTCTGCTAAAATGATGTCAAAGCGCGTCGCTATTCGTTGAGACCGTATTCTTGATCAAGTTTGTTCATCACAAACACATAGGCCCAAATTAAGGCCAAAAAGATCAGGATCGCGCCCTGCTGCGCAAACCAGAAACCAAGCCCACCAAGAATTGGGAAAAAGATAATCCCTGCGCCAAACGAGCAGAAAAACCAAATGGTGATAAAAATTTTCATGTAACCGACGTTGCGGTTCCAATATTCCATCATCTTTGGGTCAGTTGCTTTCATCGATACCCCCTAAGTTGTTTTGATTCCTCCCGATACAAAACCCTGCTGGGTGTCGCACCTTCGCCCCATCACAAAATACGCGATGCGGGCCCCCTTCAGCACCAAGGCTCCCATTGAAATTCAATGAGAATCTTGTCTCTGAAAAAGGGCGCATCATAGGGATACAAGTTTTGTTTGACAAGATTTTTCTGTTAAAAATATGTGACTTTCAAACCAAAAATCACAAGCAAACCCATCATTAACGCCTAGTCCGTTTGAGTTTGAGCTAATTTTTTCAACAAATTGCGGATTTAATATTTATTTCAACTTTATTTACTTATTTAGCAAATGAGACGAGGCTTTAAATTTCTCTCAAAAAAAGAAAAGGTGAGTACAGAGAAGAGACGGAGCGAGCAGCGCCCATCGCCAGCAAGAGAAGGAGGCAGAACAGTGACTTCAGGGGCGCACGGAGAGCGCGCAGCCCTACCCTCGTGACAACGAGAGCAGGGGTGCAAGAGGCAGGGAAGCGGGGAAGGGTTACTTGCCGAGGACTTCGATCATCTTCGCGCCGATGTCCGCAGGGGTCGGCACGACGTGAATGCCAGCGTCTTGCAGCGCCTTCATCTTCTCGGCAGCGGTGCCTTTGCCTCCAGAGATGATCGCACCCGCGTGCCCCATGCGTCGCCCCGGAGGCGCGGTCTGTCCAGCGATGAAGCTGACAATCGGCTTGGTGACGTTGGCCTTCGCAAACTCAGCGGCTTGCTCTTCGGCGTCACCCCCGATCTCGCCAATCATCACGATCGCTTCGGTGCCCGCGTCTTCTTGGAACATCTGCAAGCAGTCGATGAAGTTGGTGCCGTTCACAGGGTCGCCCCCGATGCCGATACAGCTGCTTTGTCCAAGCCCAGCGCGGGTCAGCTGCCCAACGGCCTCATAGGTCAAAGTCCCCGAACGAGACACGACGCCGATGCTGCCGGGGTTATGGATCATGCCAGGCATGATGCCGATTTTACACTGTCCGGGTGTGATCACGCCGGGGCAGTTGGGGCCGATCAGCCGCACGCCCTGACGACGCACAAAGCTGACAGCGCGGACCATATCCACCACGGGGATGCCTTCGGTAATCGCGACAATCAAGGGGATCTCTGCGGCCGCGGCTTCAATGATCGCGTCGGCTGCGAAAGGAGGCGGCACGAAGATCATAGACGCGTTCGCGCCCGTCGCGTCCACCGCTTGCTGCACGGTGTTGTAAATGGGGATGCCTTCGAAGTCTTGCCCCCCTTTGCCGGGGGTGACCCCGCCGACGATGTTGGTGCCGTAATCACGACAGCCTCGGGTGTGAAGCTGACCTTGTGAGCCGGTGATGCCCTGCACGATGAGTTTGGTATCGTTTCCTACGAGAACTGACATGGGTTCCTCTTTGTTCGTTGCGTTGGGTGATTATTTCGCAGCGGCGACGGCTTTCTCCGCCGCATCGCGCAGACCATCTGCCATCTGGAGTTTGTCGCCCAGACCGGACTCAGCGACCAGCTTGTGCGCTTCCTCGGCGTTGGTTCCTTCCAAACGCACGACGACGGGAATTTGCAAATTGACGTTTTTGAACGCGGCGATGACGCCTGCGGCCACCATATCACAACGGACGATGCCGCCGAAAATGTTAATCAAGATGCACTTGACGTTGGAGTCGCTGGAAATCAGGCGAAACGCCAGCTCCACGCGCTCTTGCGTAGCGCCACCCCCCACGTCGAGGAAGTTGGCAGGGTCGCCGCCACAGTTCTTGATGATGTCCATCGTGCCCATCGCCAGCCCCGCGCCGTTGACCATACAGCCGATGTTGCCGTCGAGCTTGATATAGTTCAGCTCGTGCTCTGAAGCTTCGATCTCCGAGGCATCTTCTTCGTCGAGGTCGCGCAGCTCCAAGGTGGCTTTGTGGCGGAACAAGGCGTTGTCGTCGAAGGTCACTTTGGAGTCGAGCGCGATCACGCGTCCGTCGCCGGTCAGAACCAAGGGGTTGATCTCAACGAGCGAGCAGTCTTCGTTCACGAAGGCTTCGTAGAGACCTTGCAGCAACGCTGCGGTCGGGCGAATCAGCTTTGGGTTGATCTTGTCCACTTCTAGCCCAAAAGCCATTTCGATCGCTTGATATGGGCACATGCCCAGCGTCGGATCAATCTCGGCCTTCAAGATTTTTTCAGGCGTTTTCGCGGCGACCTCTTCGATGTCCATCCCGCCTTCTGTAGAAGCGAGCATGACCACTCTTTGGCAGCCACGATCGACCAACAAAGAGACGTAGAGTTCCTTCTGGATGTCCATGCCTTCTTCGACGAGCACCTGCTTGACCTTCTGCCCTTCAGGGCCGGTCTGGTGTGTGACGAGCTGCATGCCGATGATGTTGGTGGCGTTTTCTTTGACGGCGTCGAGTCCTTTGGAGACCTTCACACCGCCCCCTTTGCCGCGTCCGCCGGCGTGAATCTGCGCCTTCACAACACAGACTTCGGTGCCAAGCTCTTTGGCAATGGCGACGGCTTCTTCGGGGGTGGTGGCGACTTTTCCGCGTGGGATCGTCACGCCATAGTTGGCGAGAATTTGTTTTGCTTGAAACTCATGGATCTTCATACGTCCTCAGATTCGGAGCGATCAGGGTGGAATCCCGTGATGGGATGGGGGAGAAACGGAGCGAGCGAAGCCGAAGCTTCGCTCGGAGAAACTCAGCCGAGCATGCTGCTGACGGCGTCGCGTTCTTCTTCCAGCTCTTGGCGGGTGGCGTTGATCTTCTCTTGCGCGAAGTCGTTGATCTCAACGCCTTGGACGATCTCGTAGCCTTCACCGTTGCTGCGCAGTGGATAGCTAAAGATCAGCCCCTCGGCGATGCCATAGCTGCCGTCGCTGGGGACACCTGCGCTGAACCAATCCCCTGCGGCGGTGGGCTTCTCAAGGCGCATGATGGTGTCGAGCGCAGCGTTGGCGGCTGAGGCCGCGGAAGAAGCGCCGCGCGCTTTGATGATCGCGGCGCCGCGTTGCTGAACAGTGCTGATGAACTCGCCCTTGAGCCACTCATGATCGTCAATCACTTCAATCACGGGCTTGCCGTTGAGGCGAGCGTTGAAGAAATCGGGATATTGCGTCGCGCTGTGATTGCCCCAAATGGCGAGGTTGCTCACGTTGCGAGAGAGCACCCCGGCTTTCTCGGCGAGTTGGCTCTTGGCGCGGTTTTCGTCGAGGGCGGTCATCGCGAACCAGCGGTCGGCACCGAAGCGGGGAGCGTTCTTCATCGCGATCAAGCAGTTGGTGTTGCAAGGGTTCCCAACGACAATGACGCGGGCGTTGTCGCTAGCGTTGTCGTTGATCGCCTTGCCTTGCCCCACGAAGATCTTGCCGTTGATTTCTAGCAAGTCCTTGCGTTCCATGCCGGCTTTGCGCGGTGCAGCGCCAACAAGCAGGATGTAGTCTGCGTCTCTGAACGCGACGTTTGCGTCAGAGGAGCAGGTGATCTTCTCCAGCAGCGGGAACGCGCAGTCGTCCAATTCCATCTTCACGCCTTCCAGCGCAGGGAGCGCTTGCTCCAGCTCTAGGAGTTGCAGTTCGACGGCGGTGTCTGGACCAAAAATGGCGCCAGAGCCGAGTCGATAGAGGAGGGCGTAACCGATCTGCCCAGCGGCGCCAGTGACGGCAACTCGTACTCGTTTCATAGTCGTTTCTCTGTTTGGTTGGTGTGCGAAAAGGGAGGGAGGGCTGGTCAGAACCCTCCGAGGAAGGGGGTGGTCTCAGGCCATGGCCTGCTGAAGTCCTTTGTCGAGCGCGTCAAGGAATTCATCGGTGTAGACGTATTTGTCTTTGGATGGGTTCGTGTCGCCAGTGATCGCGACCGCGAGGTCTTTGGTCATCACCCCCGTTTCAATCGTATCTACACAGACTTTTTCCAGTTTTTCAGCGAACTGAATCAGCTCGTCGTTGCCATCCAGCTTGCCGCGATGCTTCAGCCCGGTGGTCCACGCGAAGATGCTGGCGACGGGGTTCGTGCTGGTTGGTTTGCCTTGCTGGTGCTGCCGATAGTGGCGCGTGACGGTGCCGTGGGCTGCTTCGGCTTCAATGGTTTTGCCATCGGGGCACACGAGGACAGACGTCATCAAGCCGAGAGAGCCGAAGCCTTGCGCCACGGTGTCTGACTGCACGTCGCCGTCGTAATTCTTCAAAGCCCACACGATGCCACCGTCCCACTTGAGCACTTGCGCGACCATGTCGTCGATCAAGCGATGCTCATAGGTCAGACCTTGCTCTTTGAATTGGTCTGCGAACTCTTTGTCGAAAATCTCTTGGAAGGTGTCACGGAACATCCCGTCGTATTGCTTCAGGATGGTGTTCTTGGTGGAGAGGTAGAGCGGGTACTGCTGCTGAAGCGCGTAGCTCATGCACGAGCGAGCGAAGTCTTGAATGGAGGCGAGCGTGTTGTACATGCCCATCGCGATGCCTGGGCCTTGGTAGTCATACACTTCGTGAGAGATCGCTTCGCCGCCATCGGCGGGGGTGAAGGTGATGGTGAGCTTACCTGCGCTCGGAACTTTGAAGTCGGTCGCTTTGTATTGGTCGGCGTGCGCGTGGCGTCCGACTACGATCGGCTTCTTCCACGCGTTGACTAAGCGGGGGACATTCTGGCAGATGATCGGGGCACGGAAGACGGTTCCGCCGAGGTAGTTCCGCAGGGTTCCGTTGGGGGAGCGCCACATTTTCTTCAAGTTGAACTCCGTGACGCGGTCTTCGTCAGGCGTGATCGTGGCGCACTTGATCCCGACGCTGTGTTCTTGGATTGCCTTGGCGGCATCTAACGTGATCTGGTCGTCGGTCTCGTCACGTTTCTGTATCGAAAGATCATAATATTTGAGGTCAATTTCCAGATAAGGATGGATCAGCTTGTCTTTGATCTTTTGCCAAATGATGCGCGTCATCTCGTCGCCATCCAACTCCACCACTGGGTTCTTCACTTGAATTTTGGCCACGTTAGCTCCTCGTTGGAAAGGTTATCGAATCAGTTCGGCGAGGACATTTCGGGGGGATTTTTTCTTACGAAATAAGGCATCTTCGCGAAACGAGGTCACCTTACAAGAATGAAGGATTATTGCAAATCTTATCTTGGGTCGTAATTTCCTCCCTGAAACACAGGAAAGATCTATTAAATCTTTGCGCTAAAAAAATAAGAAAAAGCGAAAAAACGGCCGCCGTATTTGGCGTGATTCGTCAAGTTTTGTCAGAAAAAAGGGGCGCATGCCGTGTTTGTCAGGAAAGTCCTCTTGACAATCTAAAAGCACCTTCACATGATTAGAGGGTCTTCGTCTCATCCACTTCTCGCCCAATCTCTGGCTCCATGAAACTACCTGCAGCTCTCGATCTGACCCCAGCGACGCGCTTGAAAAGCGGCCAAATTTACCGCTTCCGTGTGGAACACAAGTGTTATCGCATCAATGAACCAGACCACTTTTTGCAGAATTTGTGTGTCGATTTCTTTGGCTATTTGGATGCTCAAGAGCGCATTCATCACTTCAATCGGCCAGTCAGCAACCTCACGGCAGAGACGCCGCTGCGAGAGCTGCTGTTGATTCCAGCGATTCAGAGCTTCAAAGCGTTTGAAGTGCCCGATGAGGCAGAGAGCGCTGTTTTGCGAGGAAGAGTGCCGGCAGAGAGCGCGGAAGAAGGGCAAGCCTTGGCGCTGCTCCAGAAAGTTGCAGAGGCGTTCCCAGCAGATCGACGGACCGCAGACGCCGCGAAGTTTGACGTTGCTCTGCAAGAGTGGTTGCTTGAGGCAATGCCTGACTATGTGGACTCGCCAGACTTACCTATCTGAGATCCGTTATTCTTCTGCGGATTGCCGGGGCTCAAGAACTATTCCATAGTTGACTTGATAGCGGCGGCCTTCATTCGAGACATTCCGACTTCGAGCTTCCTCAACAATTTGCCGCAGTTCTTGCAGCTCTATTTCACGGCGCTGCTGTCTCTCTGCGTACAAATCTGGACGCGCCGCAGCTTGTTCGGTAAGGATCTGCGCTTTGTCGGCAGCGCTAGTTTTGGCGGCCTCCAACGTCCCTGTTTGAGACTGTATGAAGCAATCGTAGCGCGCTTGATCCGAGAGATAGCACTCGCGGCGATAGTTTTGTGCAGAGACAAGGCAAGGAATCAGCATCAAAAGGAGTGGAACAATGCAGCGCATCTGGCTTGTGAGCATATTCGTTTGGGGAGTGAGTTGTGGAACACTTTGGGCACAGGAAGCGGCCCCAGCGGCGGCGCCGGTCAGCCCAACCGCACCAGAGAATTTGCAAGCGTTGATTCGACAAGAGTCGGAAGCGGCTGTAGATCGCTATTATGCTCCAGACTCCGATGAAGTTCGTCAAACCGCCGAGCAAGCCAGAGACACGGCGACTTCGCAACCAGCGGCTGTAAGGCATTTTCCATTTCGAGATCGTGAAGCCGCTCAGGAAGCCCGCGCTGCAGAGTTAGCCGAGATTCGCAAAGCCTACGCAGACCAAATCAACGACAACTACCGTCGCTTTACGGACACTCGGAACCGGCCTCTGCCCACGAAAGGACGCCGCGGCGACTACACGGCTTTCAACCAGCAGTTCCAAGAGATCAAGCGACGCAACTGATCACCAACAAATGCAAGGACTATGGCACGCACTCGTGTCGCAATGGCGATGAGCGGCGGCGTCGATTCCTCAGTAGCCGCTGCGCTGCTCAAAGAATCTGGATATGACGTCATCGGCCTACACCTAAAACTTTATCATGGCCCAGAAAACGAACGGCGCCAGAAAAGCTGCTGCTCCCTCGATGAAGCCCTCGACGCACGCACCGTCTGCGAGCGGCTAGACATCCCCTTCTACGTCATCGACTTCCAGCAAGAATTTCGCGAAAACGTCATCGACTACTTCGTGTCTGAGTACGCACGTGGCAGGACTCCCAACCCCTGTGTTATGTGCAACCGCACGATCAAGAGTGAGTTTTTGTTGCACAAGGCCGATGAGCTCGACTGTGAATTCCTCGCAACGGGTCACTACGCGGCCATCAAAAATGAAGCACAGACCGGCTTTCCCCAGCTCTGGCGCCCCCTCGATCGACAGAAAGATCAGACCTACTTTTTGCACGGCATCCCAGCTAATGAATTGAATCGCTTGCTTTTTCCGCTGTCCAACTATATCAAACCCCAGGTTCGTAAAAAGGCGCAGCATCTGCATTTCGCCTCTGCAGACAAACCCGATAGCCAAGAGATTTGCTTCGTCAGCCGTGACTACCGAGATTTCCTCCAACGACATCTCCCTTCCTCCACTCCCGGCGAATTCATCAGTACAGATGGGAAAGTTCTAGGCCAACACCGCGGCATCGCCTTCTACACGGTCGGCCAACGCCGAGGACTAGGCATTAGTGACGCGACCCCCTATTTCGTGGTGGAGCTAGATCCCAACAACAATCGGGTCATCCTTGGGAAACCGGAAGATTTACAAGTCAACGAGGTAGAGGTCACAGAGGTCAACTGGCTGCTTCCCGCGGCGCCCACACAGCCTTTTGAAGCGCTTGTTCAGCTGCGATACGCCCACAAAGGATGCATCGCAGAAGTGATTCCTTCTGGAACATCCACCGTGCAACTACGGTTGACGCCCGCTGAGAGAGGCGTGTCTCCAGGGCAAGCAGCGGTCTTTTACGATGGAGACCGTGTGCTCGGCGGAGGCTGGATCAAAGCTTGTGCACCGCACAGGGATGCGGAGAATTTGGTAGCGCACGCGGTCGCATGAACATCATCCTGACCGGTTTTATGGGGGCGGGGAAGACCACCGTTGGACGCAAATTGGCGAACCGGCTGGGGTACTACTTCCTCGACACCGACGCCTACATCGAAGCGCAACAAGGTTGCAAGATCGCTGAAATCTTCAACTACGCGGGCGAAGACGCTTTCCGAAACCTTGAAACCAAGTTGCTGCAACATCTCTTGAACCTGCAAAACACCGTCGTCTCTACGGGAGGCGGAATGGTGCTACGTCCAGAAAACCGAGAGCTGCTCCGCCAAATTGGGCGAGTGGTCTATCTGAAAGTAGACGAAAAAACTCTTTTGCAACGCTTGCAATCCGACCAACAGCGCCCTTTGTTGCAACAAGAGAATTGGCAACAAAACGTGTGCAGGATGCTGCAACAACGCGAAGCCTACTACGCTGAAGCTGACCTCACCGTCATCGCGCACGACGGACCACCCCAGGCGATGGTCAGCCAAATCATCGCTTCTTTGTGATGCTCATGAATTCTGTCACCCACTTTGAAGATTCCTTACGGCAGCTCTCCGAAGCTGTGCACAAACTCGAAAGCGGCGACCTTCCTTTAGAAGAAGCGCTGCAAACTTTTGAAGAAGGTATCCGCCGCAGCCGGGAGTGTCATCACTTGCTGGAGCGCGCGGAACAACGCATTGATTTGATTTTACAAAACGAAAACGGCGACTACGAAGTTCAACCTCTCGCAGCAGCCGACTCCCAATGACGCTCAGTATCGGACCGCTTTTTAAGCAAAAGCTCTTCTCCGTCGAGTACGCAAGCACGCGAACCTCTTTCGTTCAGGCTTTCCCCCATGTGAACCTTCAAAACCCGAGGTTCGACACCTCAGGGCTAAGGTTCCACAGTCTCGTCTTTTCTCCGCTGCACATCTCTACCCTGCCCTCTTCGGCACGAGAACTCGGCAACTCCGCCTCGCTTCCTCACAGAACCTGCGCGTTTGCCTCCCCAGAGAAGATCCCTGCAACGGACCATTCGATTGCGATGCCCCCCTTCTGTGGGGATTTGCTTCCAATCTGCCTGACAACTAACGCTGGTCCGCCTTTCACTTCGTATTCTGCGGAGGAGCCTTGTCCTAACTGATCGTCCATCTCCCTCATCACCTATTTAGGAGAAGGATGTCAGACTTCCTCACCAAAATGCTCATCAACGTCGAGGACGACGAGACCCGTATCGCAATCGTGCGCAATGGGACTCTCGATAACCTCTACATCGACCACACTCACCGCGCGCAGACAGTCGGCAACATCTACTCCGGCGTCGTCGTCAAAGTGCAGTCTTCCTTCCAGGCCGCCTTCGTTGACTATGGAGCAGAACGCCACGGCTTCCTCGCGGCTTCTGACCTCAACCCCATGCTCTTCAAATTCCCCAAAGGAGTGCGTGGGCGCCCCGCCATCAACCAGCTGCTTCGGCCAGGTCAAAACGTTATGGTGCAAGTCGTCAAAGACGAGATCGCTCACAAAGGCGCCGCCCTCACCACCAACGTGGCGCTCCCCGGACGTTTCTTGGTCTTCATGCCCAACAGCGACAAAGGCGGGGTCTCTCGCCGCATTGAAGACGCCGAGCAGCGCTCTAGATTAAAGCACTTGCTCAAAGGCCTCGGCAGCGAAGACGCCTCTGCGATCATTCGTACCGCCGGAGTAGACCGCTCTCTCACAGAGCTGAAGCAGGACTTCATGTCGCTGCGGCGCACCTGGAATAAAATCAAAACGCAGTTCGATGCCTCTCGCAAACCAGGCTTGTTGCATCGTGAAGAAGACGCCGTGGTGCGCATGCTGCGAGACTATTTCACCGATGACATCGAAGACATTGTGATTGATGACCCAGAGGCGTTCCAACGAGCCCTCGAGTTCTTCCAAGCGAACATGCCGGGCCGCCAAAAACGCCTATCTCTTTATCTTGGGGAGCGCCCACTCTTGTCGGAAAACGACATCGAAGACCAGATTGAGTGGCTGAACAATCCACAAGTTCCGCTGCCTTCCGGCGGCAGCCTCGTGATTCAACCCACCGAGGCGTTGGTCTCCATTGACGTCAACTCTGGCAAATCGAACCAAGAGAAGAACATTGAAGAAACCGCGCTGCGCTCCAACTTAGAGGCCGCCGAAGAAGTCGCTCGCCAGCTGCGCCTGAGAAACTTGGGGGGACTGGTCGTCATCGACTTCATTGATATGTCCAACGCGCAGAATCGACAGGCCGTTGTGCAGCGCTTGGCAGAAGCAATGGAAACCGACAAAGCTCGCTGGACGCTTGGAGAAATTTCTCAGTTTGGTCTGCTGGAGATGAGCCGCCAACGCATCGCATCGAGCCTGACACAAAGCTGGAAGGAGACCTGCCCCTCCTGTCACGGCTCTGGAAAAGTGCTCTCTAGCCCATCCCTCGTGAACAAACTGCTGCGCCAAATTCGAGACTCCGTTGTGCGTGGACGCTACCAAGAAGTCCGCGTGCGCCTGCCTTTGGGGCTCGCAGAGGTGCTGCTGAACAAAAAGCGCAAGCAAGTCCACCAGATCGAAAGCGAGTATGCTGTCCGGATCAACGTCCACTTAGACCCCACGCTGGGAGAAGCAGAGATCCCCGATATTGAATACGAAGGGCGCGACGGCTATCAAACCTCCGAGTCGTTTTACAGCGACCCCAACGAAGTCTATCGCAACCGAGATTTCCGTTCTCGTGCAGCTCGAGAGTTGCGTGCGCCTGTGGATGAGACTCCAGACGTCCCCACACGCAACCCGCTGGTTGAAGACACCGACACCACAGAAGACGAACTCGATCAGGAGTTGGACGAGACAGAAGAGAACAACACAACAGAGACCAACGAAGAAGATGGGCCGCGCTATCGAAAATCTCGCTCACGAGGGAGAGGACGGGGCCGGCGTGGTAGGCGCAACCGTGGAGATAATCACCAAGAAGAAGATTGGGAAACAAACGAATCCGAAGAGCCTGAGACCAAAGCAGCGCCTCCGAAACCAGAGACCTCCGAAGAGGCCACGCCTCCGTTGCTCGTCAAAGGCAAAACGCTCTACAACAGCGTCCATGAAAAATCTGACAAAGAAGACAACACTCCTTGGACACCGAAGCAAATTTCACCGTGGAGGCGCAAGCTCCGGATGCTGCCGCCCAACACCACCGTGTTTAGCAGTGTGCACGTAGACGCCCAAGGCAACATCATCCAACATTTGTCTCCTGTGAGCGGTCTCGCCTTGGGAAACGCGTTCCCCGTCGAAGCCCCAGAAGAGGTGTCCACACACCTGGTTTCGACGGACTCCTCCCAGAGCCATGGCGAGGAGACGGAATCTTCCGCGACAACCCCACTCTCCAGCGATTCGAACCGCCCGGACGACCCGCGTTCCTCGACCGCAAACAGCCTAGCGGAATCAGCCGACTCCGCGGACGCACCGACGTCGGAGACCGTCTCCGAGAGCAACAACGCCTCAACTACCGACAGCGACAGCGATTCCACATCTTGGCAACCCTCGGATGAAGCACCGGAGACCGCCGCTTCTCCGGATCCTGCCGACGCTGCCGCGCCCGCCGAACCACAGCCGGTTGCGCAACAAGAGCCGGTTGCAGCGGCGACCAAACCTCTCATGAATGTGGAAGCCCCAGCAGAGACGACCGCAACCGCTCCCGCTGCTGGAGACGAGAACAACCTCGCGGTTCCAGCTGCTAAAGCGGCAACCACGCCTCAAGAAGAAGAGGCTACGGGTGACACCGAAGAAGAAAAAGAAGCCTCGTCTAGCAAACCAAAGCGAGCCGCCGCTTCACGTCGCTCGACACGCGGGCGAGGCCGTGGTCGTGGACGCGGCACCGCGGACGCTGACACAGAGACTTCCGCAACCGCGCACTCTGAAGACTCTTCTCTGGAGACCTCTGCCGAGTCAACACCGTCTCTGGTGGCCGGCTCCGGAGATCCTTCCCCCGTCGTGAATGATGGCGAAGCCCCCTCCCCCTCCGTCTAGCCTCTCGTCTCTCTACCGGCGCTTGCCCTCGATCACAGAGTTGGACCAAGCGCTGAGAGATGCAGGTCTGCCCACAGGGCGACTGGTTCGCCCTCTGCAGCAGGCATGGCTAGACCGACAGCGTCAACAGATCCCCTTGTGGCACGCTGCGGACAACCTCCCAGATTGGCTGACCGACAAACCGTCGATTCTCGCCCAAGCCGTCGCAGACTGTTCCGAACAACAGTCGTCTCGCCTCACACGAGTGATCAACGCGACTGGGGTCGTGCTGCACACCAACCTTGGCCGCGCCCCCCTCGCCGAGAGTGTGTGGTCACAAGCGCAGCTAGCTCTCACCAGCTATGCCGATGTGGAGTTTGCTCTCGACACCGGAGAGCGAGGCCAGCGCATGCAGCGCGTGCAGCAGCTGTTGTCTCTGCTGAGTGGGGCCA
>CBFIJD010000016.1:61642-62896 GCA_965662845.1 uncultured bacterium
AGACGCGTTAGTCGTCAATAACAACGCGGCTGCGGTGTTTCTTTTGCTGAAAGCCGTGTGTGCCCACCGAGAAGTGTTGGTCTCACGAGGCGAGCTGGTGGAGATTGGCGGGTCGTTTCGTGTCCCCGATATTCTGCGCGAAGCAGGAGTGACCTTGGTGGAAGTTGGCACCACAAACCGCACTCGGCTACGAGATTACCAAGAGGCCATGACAGAAAACACCGTCGCTGTGCTCAAAGTTCACCCGTCCAATTATGTGATTCGCGGCTTCACTGAAGAAGTCTCGCTGGCAGAGTTGACCGCTTGGGCGCGCACCGCTGGGCTGTATTCGCTCTATGACTGGGGCAGTGGCACGTTCTATCGGTTTCAGCACCCACAACTGCAACACGTCCCTACCGTGCAGGAGGAGCTGGCGAGCGGGGTGGATGTGCTCTGCTTCAGCGGGGATAAGTTGTTAGGCGGGCCCCAAGCGGGAATTTTGTTAGGCAGCCCTGAGTTGTTGACCTCACTGCGCAAGCATCCCCTCTATCGCACGTTTCGGCTCGACAAAGGCACCCTCGCGTTGTTGGAATTGACCTTGCGAGTTTACGCAGAGCCTGAGACCGCGCGGCGCCACATCCCCACGCTAGACCTCTTGGAGAGAACGCCTGAAGACCTTGATCCTCTCGTCGAGTCGGTCTTGTCCCAGCTGGCTCCCACAGCGCATTTCACGGTGCAAAAGTCGGAGTTTGACTCCCTCGTGGGCGGTGGTGGCTTACCCGACGTTCGGCTCCCCTCGGTGGGCCTCTCCATCCAAAGTGCCCAGGTCTCACCACAGGAATTGCAGCGGCAGCTGCGGCAGGGAGCCCCGCCTGTCATTGTGAATGTGCGAAAAGGCGCCATCCACCTTGACCTCCGCACCGTCTTCGCCTCGCAACTCGGCGACCTTCTTTCACAACTCCAACTGCTCGTGAGCACATGAAAGTCTTATTGACCGGCAAAAACGGCATGCTCGCTCAAGACCTCTTGCGCAGAGCCCAAGACGAGAACCGGTGGCATTGGATCCCGCTATCCTCACCAGAACTAGACATCACCAATGAACAGCAAATCGAGGCGCAGCTGCAACGGCACCTCCCCGATGTCGTCCTCAACTGTGCAGCTTACACACGGGTAGACCAAGCAGAGAGCGAGCAAGAGAGGGCGTATGCCGTGAACGGAGGCGGCCCTGGCAGATTGGCAGAAGGCTGCTTAGAGCATGGGGCGCGATTGATTCAC
>CBFIJD010000016.1:62996-65002 GCA_965662845.1 uncultured bacterium
GGGCGTATGCCGTGAACGGAGGCGGCCCTGGCAGATTGGCAGAAGGCTGCTTAGAGCATGGGGCGCGATTGATTCACATCTCTACAGACTTTGTCTTCGATGGTTTTTTGCGCCTGCCCTATGACGAAACCGCTCGCCCCAACCCCCAGAGCGCTTATGGCCACAGCAAACTCGAAGGGGAGCGCAATATCGCCGCGATGGGTGGGACGTGGTCGATTGTCCGCACCTCTTGGCTGTTCGGGCGGTATGGAGGGAATTTTGTCAAGACCATGTTGAGGCTCGCGGCAGAACGAGACGAACTCCGCGTTGTTGCCGACCAAATCGGCTCACCGACGTGGACGTATGACCTCGCCCAAGGGCTCTTGCAGCTCGTGCGGCGCCCTCACCAAGGCCTTTTGCACTACGGAGGATTGAACTCTTGCAGTTGGTATGAACTCGCGCGCTTCAGTGTAGAGCGGGCCTATCAACTTGGCATGCTGGAGTCCTTGCCCCGCATTGTGCCCATCCGCACAAAAGACTTCCCGCTCCCGGCGCAGCGTCCGGCTTACTCTGTGCTGGACAGCACCCGTTTCCGACAAGCCACAGGACACGCGCCGATGTTGTGGCAGGCGGCCGTCTGTGGCTTTTTGCAAGACCTTCAAGATGAGCAAGACCACCAATGAACGACTCGCAGACCACATTGCAAAATTTGAAAGCCGACGCTCTCCAGAACATCCAGCGCTTCCTGCTGAAGTATGACGCTTCCGGCGACCACCCCATCGCCCTCGCAGATGTCCTCCGCTTTCGGATCAACGCCTTGCTGGCGTCGGAACCAGAACAACTCACGTGGCTCCCCGAAGACACAGCCGAGATCGCGGCTCTGCTGCAAGCCTATCAACACATGTTGGAAATCGAGCGTAAAAACCTGGCAGAATTGCAGCAACGCCTGCAAGCGACGCCACCGGAGCCTCCTAAGACATGACACAAGCCCTGTTTGCCCAGGCCTTTGCCATCCAGCAGAGCGCCAACGAGCACACCAAACCACAAGCTACCTCGCAGCTGCGCCAAGACTTTGACGCAGGAGACGTTGACCTCACTCCCTTTGCCTTGCCCAGAGAAGTGGAAGCTGGGTTTCCGGCGGCGTTGCGGCTCGTCTCTCCCCGCGAATTGCCGCGCCGAGGCTTGGGCACCCCAACCGGCCGCGTCGCGCTGTTGCACGCGCTGGCTCACATTGAGTTCAACGCGATCAACTTGGCCTTAGACGCCGTCCTTCGCTTCCAGAGCATGCCGCGCGATTTTTATGCGGACTGGCTACAAGTCGCCGACGAAGAGGCTCGGCATTTCTCAATGCTGCAAGCCCGCCTGCAAGAGCTAGGGAGCGCCTATGGACAACTGCCTGCTCACGATGGCCTGTGGGACATGGCCCAAAAGACAGCACACAGCCTCGTAGCGCGCATGGCTTTAGTCCCCCGTGTGATGGAAGCGCGTGGCTTAGATGTCACGCCAACTCTCATTGAGAAGCTGGACCGCTTGGGCGACCCCGCCTCTGCCGAGATTTTGCGGGTCATTTGGGAAGAAGAAATTGGCCATGTCGCCATCGGCACGCGCTGGTTTCACTACGCCTGCCAGCAACAGCAGCTAGCGCCAGAGCCCACCTATTTCGCATTGCTCCAGCAGTTGTTGCATGGAGACATCCGTGGCCCGCTCCACCACGAAGCGCGGCGTCAGGCCGGATTTTCAGCCTCTGAGTTGCAACGGCTTGAAGCTCTCGTCGCTCAGCAAGCCAGCGCCCATGCTCTCGCCTAGCAAACGCCCTGCTCATTCCAAACGCCCCTAGAGCCGCCTCGCGTAGCTCCTTCCAGGGTTCGCAGCCCACTGGATAGTGACAGAGACCGATGGCACCGCAGAAGGCAGTCGCGCGCAGGTTTACTCGTCTATGCCGGCTTCTTCTTTGAGCTTCTTGATCTGATCTCGCAATTTAGCGGCGAACTCGAACTCTAAGTTGGCCGCTGCGGTGCGCATGTCCT
>CBFIJD010000017.1:0-3049 GCA_965662845.1 uncultured bacterium
GACGGTGACCAGACCGTTCAGCTCACTTTCAGTGTGATCACGGCTGACCCCGCCTATAACAACGCTACCATCGCCCCCTTTGACATCGTCAACCAAGACACCACGATTGCTGGGGTCGAGATCACGACTTCCAACGGCGGCGCTCTCTCTCCGGCCACGCTCTCCGTTACCGAATACGACGCGGGTCATCCAGATTATCGAGAGATCGAATTTCGCGTCAAACTCCTGAGCAAACCCAGCGCCGAGGTCCTCCTCACGCCGGATAACCTCAGCGAGGGCACAGACAGCCTGTTGGCCTTCACGCCCGCTCAGTTGAGCTTCGACAGCGCAAATTGGAACGCTGAACAGACGATGTTAGTGAGCGCCCGCCAAAACACCGCCCGCGAAGGCGACCAGACGCTTGCCTTCTCCCTGGTTACCTCCAGCGCAGACTCTCACTACGACAACCGCTCAAACCACTATGCTGGTGTCGAACGAATCGACGACGAGACCCCCGGTCTGATCTTCCCATCCTCTGTTGCGAACACGTCAGAAGACGGTGCTCGCGTGACGATTCCAGTGCATTTGCGCAACATCCCCGAAGGAACGGTAGAGGTCATTCTATCCGTCAGCGACGCCTCTGAAGCCACAATCATCGAGCCAGCTCCCGTCGGAGGCGTGCACCAGCTCACTTTCACGGTCAATGCTTGGGACGTAGACCAAGAGATTGTGTTGCAAGGGGTGGATGATGACCTAAGCTCCAATGCGCCCGGAGGAGACAACGGGCAATTCGCGCTGGAGGTTCAATTTCGTAGCGACGCCGACGCCGACTACAACACTGAGAGCGCCGCTGTGCTCACGCTCACTAACGATGATAACGATGCTCCAGGGTTTGTCGTCACGCCAGCAGACACCCGAACCTCAGAGTCAGGTGATTGCGCTTATGTACGCGTCAAACTCCAAACAGACCCTGGAGGAGACGTCCGCCTCCGCCCAACTCTCGACTCGGCTGAAGAAATCGCGGTCAGCACGGCATGTCCCTCTTTAGGTGGCAACCCTTGCAACAGCGAGCTCTCCTTTAACTCGACCAATTGGAACCAGTCGCAGATTTTGTGCTTCTTGGGGCAAGACGACTCCGTCATTGATGATGTGCAACAAGTGGTGCTGGACTGGGACACCAGCGGCAGCATTGTGCCCTACAGCGATCTCGCCAACCTGCCTCGTCCTCTCGCGCTGTACAACGTGGACGATGATTATCCCGCTCTGCGCATCAACCCCCTGCTGTTTTCTTACAGCCTAGACACTTACCAACTGCCGATACAACTGAGCGCCCAGCCCTCTGGAAACGTGACGGTTGCGGCGAGCCTTGCAGACTTAGTCCCCAACGCGCTCCACTTTGACGAAACCAACTGGAATGTGCCGCAGACCTTCTCATTTCCAGAAAACCTGAACGGCACCTTTGCCGTCACCTTTGCGATTAGTAGCACAAGCACCGATGAGCGCTTCCGTAATCTGTTGCCTGAAAGCCGCACGTTCACCTTGCAGAGTGACAACCGCAGCGAACTCCCCAGCTTTGTGTCCATCTTTTACGACGAAGGCAGCATCTCCAATCGCTACACAACCGAAGAGGGGGGCTCCTTCCGCTTTGCCGTGCAGCTCTCCCAAGCTCCGGCTTCGGCGGTCGCGCTTGCTCTCAACAGCAGCGATCTCTCTGCGGGCACTCTTGACCGTGGCTCTTTGCTGTTCGACAGCACAAACTGGAACGTGCCCCAAGAAGTTGTGGTCACCGGTGTCGATCGTCCCACGGTGGATCGGAATGTGGCTTATGAAATTGAATTTGACCCCGCCAGCAGCTCGGATACCAATTTTCATCAACTGCGTCCTCAAAACATTTCGCTCGTCCATCGCGCAACAACCACTGTGAGTGATGCCTATCCTTCCAAGACGTTTGATCACGACAATCAAACCTGTTCTTCAACCGCCCCATCCGCCGAATGGTTCGTCATCACCTCTGCCTCCAACACGACCTATGAAGAAAACCCGGCTTACTTAGATAATGTCACTGTCCGGTTAGCTAACGATCCGCAAGGAGTGGTCAATTTTACGGCTTACTCTAGCGATGATTCAGAAGGGGAGATCGTGGTTGGAGGAACCAGCGTCTTTTCCCAGTCCCTCTCTTTCAACACCAGCAACTGGAACATTCCTCAGACAATCCGCGTCCGAGGTGTCAACGACGCTTACGACGATGGAAACGTTCGCTTCAACATCCAGTTCTCTCCCATCACCGGAACCAGCAGCAATTACATTGAGGAGACGCCTCCGCCTGTGTGTCTCGTCAATGTGGACGACGAGGTCGCCGGCTTTGAAGCGACGCCTTCGCAGTTGGTGCTAGACGAGGGCGGAGACAACCAATCTATCACCGTGCGATTGTTCAGCGAACCGACGCATCCCGTTACTCTGAGCTACAACTTAGACGCGCCTTCCGCTACCGGCGTCAGCTTGGCCGAGAACGCTGTGACTCTCGACCAGAGCAACTGGGGCGGGGAAACGATTACGCTACTCCCCACCGCTGATGCGGCCACTTTGAATCAAGTCAATGGCAATGAGCCCTTTACTCTCGTGTTCACTGCGGTCGATAGCAGAGACCAACATTATCAAGACCAACTCACAGCCTTGTTTGCGACCCAGAACACCCTCCAAGGCTATCAACAAGACGATGATGTCAACGATCTGTTGCTCACATTACCCGAAACCCCAGTCGTCAACGAAACCAGCGGGCAAGCGACTTTCACGGTTGCCTTGCGCAGCCAACCGAGCAGCGAAGTGCTGCTGAGTGTCGCCGCCCTCGATCAAAGCGAAGGAGAAGCCTCACCTGCATTGCTGCTGTTTGATGCAGACAACTGGGACCTCCCACAAGAAGTCCGCGTCCGGGGGGTGGATGACTACGAAATTGACGGAGACCAACAGTTCGACATCACGCTCCAACAGACGAACGCCCCAGCTTACTTGAACGCAGAGCGGACGGTGCGCTTCCTCAATTTGGACACCACACAGGCCGGATTCCTCGTCA
>CBFIJD010000017.1:3062-13938 GCA_965662845.1 uncultured bacterium
GCAGACCAGCGAAAACAACGACATCGCCACGATACAGGTGCGCCTCCGCAGTCGCCCGACAGCCGAGGTGATCTTAGGCAACGTCAGCACCTCGAATAGCGCAGAAGGCATTGTGGAAACGGGCAGCCTCCTCACGTTCACCACCACCAACTGGTCGCAGCCACAAACCGTCACGGTGCGGGGCCTGCCCGACAATCAGGCTGACGGCAACGCTGCGTATCAGCTGATCTTTGACGCCGCCGAGAGCGATGACCCCAACTATCAGGGGCTGACGCCAGACGCCGTCAATCTCCTCAACTTAGACGTGGACTAACCCGTGCCAGAACCGGTCGTCACACGCGAGCAGCAACAGGGCTTGGTTTGGTTACGTTTTGCGCGACCGGAGCGCTTCAACGCTTTCACGCGCGAGGTGGCGACCGAGCTGCTCGAGCACCTGCTCTTCCTCGCGAATGACGCTACCGCGCGCGTTGTGATCATCACAGGCGCAGGCGAGGTCTTTTCCGCAGGAGGTGACATCAAATCTGCGGTGGAGCACCCTCAAGGCGCCGACGCGGCGTTCTACGAACTCGCCACCAAAGTGCACCTCTGCATCACAGAGATTCGGCGGTTCCCGAAACCGGTGATCGCGGCGATCAATGGGACGGCAGCAGGCGGAGGCTTCTCTTTGGCACTCGCCTGCGATTTCCGGGTGATCGCCGCAACCGCTCGCCTGAAACAAGCCTTCACCAGCAACGCGCTCTGTCTGGATGGCGGCGGGACCTGGTTGTTGCCGCGTCTGGTCGGATTGTCTCGTGCGATGGAGATCGCCATGCTCGACGACTGGATCTCCGCCGAGCAGGCGCTGGCCTGGGGGCTCGTCCACCGCGTCGCGTCTGCTGAAGACTTCCCCGAGGCGGTGACCGCTCTCGCAGAACGCCTCGCAGAGCGCTCTCAACACACTTTTCAGGTCGTGAAAACCCTCCTCAACGACTCGTGGAACACGCCCCTCGAAACCCAGCTGGAGCGCGAACGTCAAGGTCTGGTCCAATGCGTGCGCCATCCCGACGGTATAGAAGGTCTCCAAGCGTTCCTTGAAAAACGCCCACCCCGCTTCCCCTAACTCCCAACGTCTCTTGCATGTCTTCGCGATCCTTCCACATCTCACCTCGCTCCACAGAGCAGCGCCTCGCGCTCCAACAAAAGATTGATCAAAAGACAAAACCGCTGCGCGCGCTCGGCAAACTGGAGGGGTTGGCACAACAGCTCGGTGAGATTCAAAACACGCTGGAACCGGAGCTGTCGCGTCCAACGCTCCTGATTTGTGCTGGCGACCACGGCATCGCCCAAGCAGGTGTCAGCGCTTACCCCGCAGAGGTGACGTCACAGATGGTGCACAACTTCTTGGATGGGGGCGCCGCCGTGAATGTGTTTTGCCGGCAGTTGGGTTGGGACTACTTGGTGGTGGACGCAGGCGTGAATCATGAGTTTGCGCGCCATCACAAACTGATCAACGCCAAGCTCGGCGCTGGTACGCGCAACGCCCTCGAAGAACCAGCCATGAGCCGGACGCAGTGTGATTTCGCGATCGATCAAGGCGCGGCGTTGGTGCAATCTCTCCACGAAACCGGCTGCAACGTGCTCGGGCTCGGCGAGATGGGCATCGGCAACACCTCTGCGGCCTCTCTGCTGATGAGTCGGCTCTGTGATCTCCCCTTGGCAGAGTGTGTGGGACGCGGGACAGGGCTCGACGAAGCAGGCGTGCAGCGCAAAACTCAGATTCTTCAGCGAGCCTTAGACCAACACGCGGAGGTGGCTGAACCTCTGGACGTCCTCGCGACCTTTGGCGGCTTTGAGATGGCGACGCTCTGTGGCGCTTGTCTGGCCGCTGCGGCCTTGCAAATGACCATTGTTGTCGATGGTTTCATCGTGACGTCTGCCTTGCTTCCCGCGTTTCAGCTGTTTCCTCAAGCGCTGGAGTACTGCGTGTTTGCTCATCAGTCGCATGAGGCGGGGCATGCTCGCTTGCTCGCTCAACTCGGCGTCACGCCCCTGCTGCATTTGGATCTGGCGCTCGGCGAAGGCGCTGGTGCCGCGCTGGCGTTGCCGCTGCTCGAGGCGTCGGTTGCCTTTCTACGAGAGATGGCCTCTTTTGCATCTGCTGGCGTCAGCACAGCCTCGTGAACGCCACAGCTCTCCTGCGCCGTGAATGGGACGCCTTCTGGCTCTCTGTGCAGTCGTTCACTCGTCTCCCCACTCCTGCCGTCCCCTATTCTCCCTCACAAATGCACCGAGCCGCGGCGTATCTGCCTTGGGTGGGGCTCCTCCTCGGTGGACTCTGCGCCTTGCTCTATCTACGCTTGTCCGCAAATGTTGGTCATGAGCTCGCGGTGTGGGGAACCCTCTCGCTCTCGCTTTGGATCACAGGGGCCTATCACGAGGATGGTTTCGCCGACTTTTGCGACGGCATGGGGGGGGGCTGGGACCGAGAGCAGATTCTGCAGATCATGAAAGATTCTCGCTTGGGAACCTACGGCGTGCTGGGGCTGGTTGTGATGTTTCTCCTCAAGGGCACCGCGCTGTCTGAGCTGTCACCACGTTGGGTGCCGTGGGCGTTTCTGGTGATGCACGTTCATGCGCGTTGGGTGACGCTGTTGCTGCAAAATGTGAGCACCTATGTGCCGCGAGAAGCGCAGAGTAAGGTGCAGGCACTGGCGCCGCCGCGTCACTCGTGGCCACGCGTCCTCGTGGCCGGAGCGCTGTCTCTTTTGTTGGCCGCGCTGGCGCTGCCGCTCTCTCCGCTCACGGTACTGCTGCTCGGCTCTGGGCTGCTGTTGTTCGTGATGCGCCAATACTTACAGCGCCGTTTAGGTGGCTATACCGGAGATTGTCTGGGCGCGCTTGAGCAGCTGCTCGAGCTCTGGACCCTGCTCATCTTTGCGGCGGTGGCCCACGCTTCGTAATTCTTCAACTTCCGTGAAGAACTTGCTTCGGCGGCCACTTTGCCGCATGGTGATCGCGGTTGGCATGTGCCACAGATCATCGGACGTTTTCTGGGGGAGGAATGGTTCAACTTTTTTTGAAGAGGCCTGATGAAACAAGAAGAATTCGTCTTTCGGAAAATCAATGAAGACTTCGCCTTTGTGATGGACTGCTTCAGCACCGTGTTAGAAGAGTCTGGCGAGAGCGACCTAGCGCAGCAGATGCGGGACTATCAGCTGCGTTTAGAGCCTCACCCCGACTTCCGCTCCGACCGCACCGCGCAAGCGTATTCCATTGCCTTTCAACTGCTCACTATGGTCGAAGAAAACGCGCAGGCTCAATACCGCCGCGCCGCCGAAACCAACGCGGACTATGAGCAAGAATCCGGCTTGTGGAAGTACATTTTGCTTCAATTGAAAGAGCAAGGGCTGGCGCCAGAGAAGATTGCGAGACGACTGCCCTTCATTTGGGTGGAGCCCGTTTTGACAGCGCACCCGACAGAAGCCAAGCGCCCCACCGTGCTGGAACACCACCGCGAGTTCTATTTGCAGCTCCTGCAACGTGAAAATCAGATGTGGACACCGCGCGAGCAGGAGCGCATCCGCCAAGAGGTCATCGCGCTGCTAGAGCGATTGTGGCGCACCGGCGAGATTTATCTGGAGAAGCCCGGCGTCGAGCAAGAGCTTGACAACCTCGTGCACTACCTCCGCAACGTGTTTCCCAAAACGCTGCCCGATCTGGATCAACGCTTGCGCGAAGCATGGGAAGACGTCGGTTTTGACCCCCAACTGTTAGAGCATCCCGACTCGTTTCCCCGCATCACTTTCGGCAACTGGGTGGGTGGCGATCGCGACGGACATCCACTCGTCACCGCTGAAATCACCGACTCCACCCTGCGGCGCTTGCGTTCCACGGCGTTGGAGCTGTTGCAGCAACATCTGGAGCGCTTGCGCAACACGCTGAGCCTCTCCGACTACCGCCAAGACATTCCTGCCCCGCTAACGGCGCGCCTCAACGCGCTGCAACAACAACTGGGACGACGCGGAGAGAAAGCCGTCCAGCGGTTCCCGCATGAGCCGTGGCGCCAGCTAGTGGAGCTCTTCCGCAAAGCCCTTCCCGATGACAACACGAACGCTTCTCGCCAGCAGAGCGCCTACCGCAGTCCGCGTGAGTTGATCGCCGACCTTGCGCTGTTGCGTGAGTCGTTGTTGGCGACCGGAGCAGGGCGCATGGCGCGTCAAGAAGTAGACCCAGTGATGCGCTTGGTGCAAACCATCGGGTTTCATTTGGCGGTCCTGGATGTGCGGCAAAACAGCAGCTTCCACGACAAAGCGATGGAGCAGTTTCTCCAAGCCGCCGGCTTTGAAGACTTCCACTTCTGCAGCTGGACCGAAGAGCAACGGCTGGAGTTCCTCAATCGCGAGCTGCGCACGCACCGTCCCTTCGCCCGCTCTTTGATGGAAGTGGGCCCTCACGCGACGGCTGTCCGCAGCTGCTATCACGTCCTCCGCGATTATGTACGGCAACACGGCGAACTGGGCATTGGGCATTTGATTGTGAGCATGACGCGCAGCGTCTCGGACTTATTGACCGTCTATGTGCTGGCAAATGAGGCGGGGCTCACTCTCAAAACGAAGGAGGGGATGATCTGTCGGATTCCAGTGGTGCCTTTGTTTGAGACGATTGACGACTTGATCGCGAGCCCGAACATCATGCGTGGTTTTCTGCAGCATCCGCTCACACAGCGGAGTTTGCGCTATCAGCAGCAGGTCACCGGCTGGGATCGCCCGACCCAGCAAATCATGATCGGCTACAGCGACAGCAACAAAGACGGTGGGATTTTGGCGAGCCAGTGGAGCTTGTTCCGCGCGCAAGAAAAATTGGTCGAGGTGGGCTTGGAATGCGGCGTGGCGCTACGGTTCTTTCATGGGCGCGGCGGCACGATCAGTCGGGGCGCCGGGCCGACCCATCGCTTCATTCGAGCGCTGCCGCATGGTTCCGTCGGAGGCAATTTGCGCTTGACGGAGCAAGGCGAGACCATCGCGCAAAAATACGCCAATCTGGGAACCGCGCGCTATCAATTGGAATTGCTCATCGCCGGCACAGCTGGGGCGACGCTGCTGCAGGAGAATTACCCCCGCTTGCATCATCCCTTAGAAGGGGTGATGGACGACTTGCTAGAGTTTAGCCGAGAAGCCTATCGAGATTTGCTCGAAACCGACGGCTTTCTGGACTTCTTCCAAGAGGCGACTCCGATTGACGTGATCGAGTCGAGTCGCATCGGCTCGCGTCCCTCCCGACGCAGCGGGCGCCGCACCTTGTCTGATCTGCGGGCGATTCCGTGGGTGTTCTCTTGGAGTCAGTCGCGCTTCTTTTTATCCAGCTGGTATGGCGTCGGGAGCGCCTTCTCACGGCTGCGGGAGGAACACCCAGAGGTGTTTGACGGCTTGTGCAAAGAAAACCTCAAATGGCACCCATTTCATTATCTGACCAGCAACGTCGCGACGAGTTTGGCGATGGTCGATGAAGAAGTGATGACCGCCTACGCCTATTTGGTGAAAAACGAAGCGGTGCGTGATCGCATGCTGCACAAAATCCGTGAGGAATACCGCCGCAGCCGAGACATGCTGGAGGCTCTTTATGATGGGCCGCTAGAGGAGCGGCGTGCCAAAGTGCAACAGAGCGTCGAATTGCGACGCAATGGCCTGCGGACGCTACATCGCCAACAACTGGACTTGCTCCCAAAGTGGCGTGAACTCCAAGCAGCCGAACAACCCGAAGAAGCAGAAAAACTCTTGCTGCCGCTCTTGATCACCGTGAATGCGATCGCCAGTGGTCTGCGGACAACAGGGTGAGCCCCCGCGTGTGACGGTGCCACGTGGAGCACCGCAGCCCGAGAGCGGGCGTCACTCCAACTGCGCGTTGGTGTTTTCCAGTCGATCTGAGAGTAGGCACACCAGATTGAAGGTGAAGTGTGCGGCCAGGCGGCTGTCGCTTTGGCGCAGCTGTTCTAGCTGGGCGTGGTGCAGAAACAGCGCGCGACTTGGCTGCCGCGCAATCACATCCGCTGTGCGCGTCGGCTGATCTTCCAGCAGGGCGCTCTCGCCGAGTAGGTCGTAGGGCGTACTGATCGCGATGACAAACCCCTCGCGCGCCTCTCCCATCCTCACTTCCAATTCGCCCTCCAGCAAAATCAACAGCTCGTGCCCGTGTTCGCCGCGCTCAAAGACTTTCTCTCCCGTCGAGATGGCGCGCACATCACCGCACTGGGCCAAGCGCTGTTGGTCGTTGGCGCTCATCCCTTGAAAAATATCCACCACCCCTTGCCGCGGATGCGGTGTGAGGTGTGGCCCTTCCGCTACGGTGTGCGTCACTTGGTCTAGAATGCGACCGCTGGTCTGTTGAATGGCAGCGCGCAGCTGACGCGCTAGGTTGAGAAACAGCGTGGTGGCGATGAATGGCCGCCGGCGCATCAGGTTGTCCAGACTGTCGCGGTTGATCACCAACAGACGTGTGGGGCCTGCCGCGATCGCCGTTGCGCTCCGGCTGGCGACGCGAAACAGCCCCATTTCTCCAAATGTTGCGCCTACAGGCAGTTGGGCCAGTTGCCGCTCTCGGCCCTCGTGACGCTGCACAATGCGTATCTCGCCTGACAAAATGACATACATCTCATTGCCCTGATCGCCGCGCCTAAAGAGAACCTGCTGGTCTCGCAAGGTCTCAGAATAAGCGAGTAACGTCGCCACTTTGGCTTCCTTCACGCTCAAGCCACGGAACAGCCCCACGCGCCGCACAAAGGACTCGTCAAAGCGCAGCCCCAAGTAGTCCCACACGGTGATGAGTCCCGTCTCCATGACGATGGTTGGCAAGAACGTCATATCCGTCGCCAAGCAAACCAAGAGCGTGAACGCCGTCAACAAACCGAACAGCACCTGCGAGTCCATCTCAGAGGTCGTGAAGACGCTGAAACCTAACGCGAGCGCGCACGTGGTCGCGAGCATCGGCCGCGCGACTTGGCGCAACGCCAGCGTCGAGGCTTGGCGTCGGTCGCGCGTTTGTTGGACGTTTTGATGATAGCGGCTGAGGAAGTGGATCGTGTCATCCACCCCAATCCCCAACGCGATGGAGGCGATGATCGAGATCGTCACGCCCAAAGGCAGCCCGAACCATCCCAGCGTGCCAAAGAAGAGCAGCACCGCCGCGATGTTGGGAAACAAGGCGATCACGCCCATCTTCCAGGAGAGAAAGAGCCCCCACATCATGCCAAAAATGATCAACAGCGCGAGGGCGACACTGCGGGCTTGTCCTGTCGCAATATTGTTCGCCGACTCGCTGGTGAGGACGGCTCCTCCCGTAAACCGGGTCTGCAAATGCGGCACAAAGCGGGGGAGGTTCTGTTGCAGGATCTCTCGCCACTCCAGCAAAATGGTGGAGCTGGTTGTGCGAAATCGCAGCGTCATTTGCAGCGTGGAACCGTCTTCGCTCAAAAAGACCGCGCCCTGCTCCTGCTGCAAGCGCTCAAAGAAGCGCCGCACCTCTGCGTCGCTGAGGTCGTCCAAGCCGTTCCGATAGACTGCGAGGGTTTGAGAAGGGGAATAGACCTTGTCTAAACGCAAGCCCTCCAACGACTGAACCTCCACGCTCTGTCCATCGAAGAGCCAGCGCTCAAACTGTTGCAGCCCTAGCAACGTCTTCGCCGAGACAAGCGGGGTCGCTGCCGCAGGTGAGACGCTAAACATCAGACGCAAGGAGCTTACCCCAGCGAGATGCTCTTCGATCAAACGGAGGTCTTGCTCAAGCGGATGCTCTGGAGACAGGTTCTGCGCGCTGCTGTCGATGCGGACGCTGAACACCCCAACTCCGGCAAGGGTCGCCAGCAGCAACCACACTCCAATCACTTGCCGTGCGTGCTGACGTAACCACTCCGAGCGCTGTTCCCAAAAATGCGTTGATCGACGCAGCCGCTGGGTCTTGGGAGGCGGGGCAGGAACCCGCAACACGCGCAACCACGCCGGAGCAACCGTCAGCGCAAAGAGATTGCTGAGCAACACGCCCACACAGGAATACACACCCAACTGCTGAATGGCCGGGATGGGGCTGACCGTGAGCGCAGCAAACCCAGCGACCGTCGTGAGCGCCGTGATGCTGACAGGCAGCGTGACCGACTCTAGCGTGCTGCTAATCCGCGCTTCGAGAGACTGCGCGGGGTGCGCGCGGCTGACATGCAGAAAGTGATCGAGCACTTTGATGACATACGCGCTGCCAACGCAAATCAAAATCGGCGCAAAAGCGATCGTGACCAAGTTCAACCCCGCCCCAAACGCACCAATAAAAGAGGCCGTCCAGAACAGTGAGAGCAACACGTTCGTCAGCGCGATGAAGACCGCTTGCCAAGTGCGGAACGTGGCAAACAGCACCAACACAATGAGACCACCACTGAGCGGCAAGATGCGCTCAATGTCCCGCTGGAGCACTTGCGAAGCCGCAAACACTTGACGCGACTGTCCGGCATAAGCGAGGCGCAGCTCTGGAGAAGCAAACTCCGCCAGAATCTGTTGCAGCTCAAGCTGCGTCTCTTCCGCAGAAGGGAGAGTGTCGGCGGAAAACTGAACCACCAGCGCGAGCGTAGCGCCATCTTGCGAGATCAAATCTCCCCGCGCGAGCGGTTGTGCGGTCAAGCTTTGCAGCGTCTGCTGGATCTGCTCATTTGCGCGGCGGCGCAGCTCCTCTGCGGTCTGGGCAAAGACCGTGGGGGCGCACCTTTGCGTCGGAGGAGCCGCGTCCTCAAAGTCAGGGACCTCTGTCGGGTCGAGATCTAGCAGCAGCGTCGCGACCAGCTCGGCTTCCAGAGAGGAGGCGTCTGGCGGGTCGCCCAGCGGATCCTCTTCTAGGCTGAAGTCTACGTCCGCTGGGGGCGACGGCGCCGCGGGAGGATTCCGCAAACACGCCAGATCGTCCTGAAGTTGCTCCAGCGTTGACACACACACCGAACCGGCTTGCTCACGGTGGAAATAAGATTTGCCCGCGCATTCCCCAAAGGGACGCGGCAGGTCGAGCACCGACTGCACCGAAGAGACCCCAGGCAGTCGCTCACGGAGTCGTTGTTGCAGCTGATCCAGCACTTCTAGTTGAGCGAGCCCAACGGGTTGAGCGGGCTGCGCTTGCAACGCGATGATGAGGACCTCTTCGCTCCCAAAGAGGTCTCGTGAGCGCAGGAACTCTTCGTAGACGTCCGAATCGCGGCTAATGAACGGCTCAATCGTCGAGTCGATGCGGAGTTGACCGTCCGCGTCCAGCAGCTGGGAGCCCCCTTGGCGGAGCAAGAGCACCGTGAAGAGCACCGTGAACATGAGCAGAACCCGAGCGTGCTGATTGCAGCGCAGCAGCCAACGTCGCCACATCTCAGGAACCTCGAAATTGCTTGCGATAGCCGATGAAGAGTTGGGTCGCCGTGACGGCGGAACCGAGCATCTCCTGGGGAGGCATCAGAAAACGCAGCATCTTCAGCGACCACTCGGTGTTGTCTTCGGGGACTTCCCACGTGGTCATCTGCAAAAAGCCGGTCTGTTCAAACGGGAACGTCTGATAGGCGACGAAGCGCAGGCTGATGTCCTCGTACGGTTGCGCGACGACCACTCCTGAAAACTGATGACGCCACAAGTCGCGGCGATCTTGTGCGAGGTCTCCTTGGTTTTCGTAAAACAAGATGTGGCTCTCGGCTGGGACGTCGCTGAAGTAGCGTAGCGAGTAGGCCCCCAGCACGAAAAAGTAAGGCGAGGTTGTCTCCAGCGAGGTCGCAAACGCTCGATATGGCGCTTTCACCGTGCGAAAGCGTAGGTTGTCATCTGCCGAGATGTCGTAGGAATACAGGTTCTTCTGGTCAAACAACCCTAGGTCAAACTTCCACACCCAGTCTCCCCACGCGAAGTCGCCTTCCACCGTGAAGAAGTCGCTGCGTGTCTCGCGTTCGGTGTAGCTGCTCGCGAGGCGTTCAAAAGCCGATTGGCGACCGCCCAGAACATCTGCGGAGTCGTCCTCCACGGTAGATTCGTCGTAGCGTTCGTAGTCAAACTCCACCGCAGGTTCGTAGTCAAACCAGTGAAAGAAGCTAAATCGCAGATCGTAGTCCTCGGCAAACCAGTGATATTGCACCCCCAAATAGTCGCGCAAGAACGAGCTGTCTTCTCTCTCGCTCTCTTCTTGGGCCTCAACGCTCTCACGGAAGTCCGTAAAGCGCATGCCGACGGTGGTCTGTCGCAGCGGCAGCACAATCGCGGTCACCGTCTGATCGTCGCCAAGCCACTGATAGCGGAAGGTCGGCAGCGCTTCTTTAGTGTTCTCAAAGTCGAGCGTGTTGAGGGCGCTGGGCTCTCGCAGGTGCAGCACATCAATCGGGCGGTCAAAGTCCACCTTGCCCAGGCGGTAAATCTGCGTTCCCCAGCGGAACTGGTGCTCCCCGTCGCGATAGTTGGTGTAGATCTCGCGGATGGTGAAATAGCTGTCAATCAGCTGCTCTTGGTTGCGTTCATAGTTTTGGGCAAAGTTGATCGTCAGGCGGGCGTAGTTGTACAGCGTCGGAGAGGTCTGCACACGAATCGCCTGCTCGTAGGTGGTGGCAAAGCGAAACTCACTCAGCGTTTTGAGTTCAGGATCAATCTGATAGAGTCCCGTGATTTCGCTGCTGCCAAAGGTGGTGGTGACCGAGTGAGAGAAGCGCACACGGATGGGAAATTCTTCGGCTTCGTCCGCTGCAAACGCATCTATTTCACGTTGCAGGCGCTCCAAGCTGAGGCGTTCGGATTCTGCGTTTTCTGGGGCGGTTTCGGCGGCTGTCGGAGAGCTAGGGTCTGGAGTCGTAGGCGCTTCGGCGGCGAAGGGATCTTCGTCTACTTCCAGTTGCCGTTGCGCGGGGGTGTCG
>CBFIJD010000017.1:14296-28620 GCA_965662845.1 uncultured bacterium
CGTAGAGCGCACACGGAGCACTGTCGCGATCCACTGGTTGTCGACTTGCAGAAAGTATTTGGGAAACGTGCGGTAGACTTTGCGGAGAGTGCCCGCAGCGAAGAAATTAACGGTGATGGGGACTTCGCGCGTTTCGTCGAAGAAGGCGATGATTTGGTCGTATGTGTCGTCGGTGGTCTGAATGCTGAGTTTCAGAAAGCCGGGGGTGCTCTCCAGCGGGTCGCAGCGGTAAGTGTTGTCTGCGGCCCCGAGCAACTGGAAATCGGCCGTGTCAATGTTGGTTCCCTGCAAGCGGGTTGTGGAGGCGTTCGGATAGCTGCGGCAATCTTCGTTGTAGGTCGCTCCGCACTGCGCACACCCGAACAAGCGGTCTCCGCGCTGAATCATACACTGCGGCGCCTGAGGACCTGACAAGAAATACACGCGGCTTTTGCCATCTTGACGGAGCAGGTGTACGACTTCTTTCAGCGCCTCGCGTCGGTTTTTGGAGCGGCATTCGTCCTCTTCACAGGGGCTGACCTCCAGCGTTGCGCTCATCTGGCGACGGAGCAGAGGGTTGCTGGCTTGGGCTTGCTCTAAAAAAGCGCGGGCTTGGGCGGGTGACTGCAACTCATCGCACGTAATCGCCCAGCTCAAGGATGGGAGCAGCAACCAACAAACTAACAAGCGCAGCAGCATCAGGAACTCGCGGGGGCAGGTGCGTTCGTTTCGGCAGACGAGCGGGCTTCTGCGGACGCGGGCTCTTCTTCATCCGGCTGAACGTCTCGGCTGCCCGTCACGTTCGGTCCTGGGTCCACGCGCCACTGGCGATAGCCGAAGGTGACCGCGTGCGCGATTTGCTTCGCGTAGCGTTCGCGACCAAAACGCCGCGTGTTGCGACGCAGCTCGGCGGGATCAAACTCTGACCACTCCTTTTCCATTTTTTCTACCGCGTCGCAGAGGTCGTCCACGCTTGGTTTGTCAAAGAAGAGGCCGGTGGCGTCTGTTACGGTCTCCAAGGCTCCTCCGGCGGCGAAGGCGATCACAGGGGTGCCTGCGGCTTGCGCTTCGAGGGGCGTGATCCCAAAGTCATCGACTCCTGGAAACAGAAACGCCCGCGCTTGCTGATAGAGAGCTGGCAGCTGCTCGGAGGCGACATTGCCCAAAAACTCAATGTTCGGCTCTGCGATGGTGCGGCAATACTCGAAGTCTTGCCCTGTGCCGACAATCTTCAACGGCAGCTGCAAGCGATTGAAAGCTTCGATGGCCAAATCCGCGCGCTTGTTCGGCGCGAAGGCTCCCACCATCAAATAGTAAGCTTGCTTTTCAATCGGGCCTTGGGGCTCAAAGGCCGTGACATCAACCGGTGGATAGATGACTTGCGCTTCTCGTCCGTAATAATCGAGGATTTTCGTGCGGATGTTGCGGCTGTTGCAGAGGTAGGTGTGTACGCGCTGGGAGCTCTTCTTGTCCCAATATTTCAAGTAGGGCCGCATCAACTCGGCGGCATAGCGCTGAAGTCGGGAGGTTTGGCGGCGCCGGAAGTACACATCGAAGGAGTCCCACACATAGCGCATGGGCGCGTGCACATAAGAGATGTGATAGGTGTTCTCGCCCCCTTGTACGCCTTTCGCGACGCAGTGGCTGGAACTGAGAATGACGTCGTAGTCGCTGAGATCAAACATCTCGGCAGCCGTTGGGAACAAAGGCAGATAGTAGCGATAGCGGCTCACACCGCGCGGCATATACTGCAAGAAGGACGTGTAGATCGGCATCTCTTCGAGCTGAGAAGACAGGCTGCCTTCCTGATGCACGAGGGTGTACACATCGGCCTGCGGGAACAGCTCACAGAACACTTCAAGGCACTTCTCGCCGCCACGCATGCCCGTGAGCCAGTCGTGTACGATTGCGATTTTTCGTCCTTCCAGTAGCGACATCGGATCTCTTTTTGTGTTAGCGGTATGTTACAAATTTCAGCAAAAGGCCGAAACTTATCGGCCTCCCTGCAAATCTGCAACCGAAAATGCGGAGCGCCGCCTGATGAAAAGTCACGACAAAATCTTTTGGATTCGCCTGCGCAACCTGCGCTTTCACGCTTATCATGGCGTCTTGCCCGAAGAAGCGACGCTAGGACAGCGCTTTGCTGTGGATGTGGAGTGTGCCTTTCGACCTCCCGTGGCGGCGTGGACGGAACTTGACGCGGACGGTCTCGTACGCCGCAATTTGTGAGCACGTGCTGGAGCTGTGCGAGCAGCGACGGTTTCAGCTCTTGGAATCGTTAGCGGAGGCCATCGTGGAGCGGCTACGTGTGCATTTTCCTATGTTGGAGTGCATCGTCGTGCGCGTGCGGAAACCGTCCGTCCCCATTCCAGCACAGCTCGACGACGCCGAAGTAGAGCTCACATGGAGCGCCCCAGAGTGGCGACTTCCGTAAATCTATCGTCGCGGCCCTGCAGCGTAGTGCGCAGCCTCAGTTTGGCGATTTGCGCTGCGCAGTGTCTCTGGCCTCGCAAAAGTCTTTCACAAGATTTCATCATCAAGTACTTTCCAACCACACCGCAATCTATATCGCCCCCTGCATTCATCGCCTCATGACTCTTCGCACGAAGCTCAATCTGCTCATCGCGGCGACTGCCCTCCTCGTTGGGATAGTCGCGGCCGCGATCATTCATCCCTTAGAAGACCAACGACGCAAGCACACGATTGAACAGATTCGCTACACCATGATCGCCATCGTCGACTATCACGCTGATGAAATTGCGGCCAATCTTCGTCATCAACAGGGCCATGGCATGAGCTATGTTGTGGAGGACATGCTCACGTTTGGCGGGCTGCTCTCAGTGAATGTGTACGATGCGTCTGGTGAGTACGTGTACAGCCCGGACGGAACCGGCGGTGAGTTGTCCGAGCAAGAGCGGGCCTCGGTGGCGCAGGGAGGCACGTTTGAAGAGGGGCAGTGGTATGGACTGCCGGTGTTGCGCTATCTAGTCCCCATACAGTCAGAAACGCAAACGGAGGGATACTTGACGCTGTATTACACGCTGGAGGACGTCGCGAACGACTTCTATGCCGTTCTTACAGCGGTGGCGCTGTTGCTGGTTGCCGTGAGCGCCGTACTCTTTTTGATACTGAACCTACTGCTGTCTCGCATTGTACTGCAGCCGATTCAACTGCTGCGTAGGGGTATCCAGAGTATGAAAGAGGGCCACGTCGGGGAAACCATTCAGATGAGGCGGGAGGATGAGTTCGGCGACTTGGCCCACGCCTTCAACAGCATGACTAAAGAAATCGCAGCGCTCCAGCACAACCTGGAGGACAAGGTCGCACAGCGCACGGCCTCGTTGCAGAGAGCCTTAGAGACCACGATGGAGCAAGAGCTGGAGATTAGTCATTTGAACCAAGTCTCGCACATTGTGAACTCGACGCTGGATCTCAACGAGATCATGAAGACCGTCAAGGAGGTGCTCCACAAACGCATCAAGTTCGACCTCCTCCTTGTGCAGGTGTTTAGCCAGCATCAAGATCTGTTGGAGCATCTCTATAGCAGCGGGGAGAGCATCGTAGATGAGAGGGCGCAGGCGAGTTTAGAGAACGTCTTCCTGCCGGTGCGTGCCGAAGGCGTGTTTGCCGAGGTGGTGCGCAGCCAAAAGCCACGTTCGCTGCCCGATGTGGCGTCACTAGGCGCCGAAGTCTTGAGTCCGCTAGAGCAGAGCCTGGTGCAAACGCTGAAAACGCGCTCCTTGTTGCTGTATCCATTGATCGTGCAACACCGCTGCTTTGGCGTGATGACCTTTGGGCAGACCAGCGCCTCCTTTCCGTCATCGGAAAGAGCGATCAGCGTCGTCGAGCAGTATGTGTTGCAAGTCTCCACCGCGATTCACAACGCGCTGCTCTATCAAAATTTGCGCACAACCCAAATTCAGCTCGAAGAATCAGAGCGCATTGCACGCCTCACGCGCACCTTCGAGAAATTTGTGCCGCGCCAGCTGTTGAGCCGACTCTCCAAAACAGGGCTAGAGAACATTGAGTTTGGCCACGCAGATCGAGACTTCATTACCGTGCTGTTCTCCGACATTCGCTCGTTCACGACCATCTCAGAACAAATGGATCCCCAAGAGCTGATGAACTTCTTGAACGCCTTCTTGCAGCACATGAGTGAGCCGATCCACGCAAACTATGGCTGCATCGACAAGTTCGTCGGAGATGCCGTCATGGCGCTGTTCGATGTTCCAGAAGACTCCGACGAGTTCGAAGCCGAGTGCGCGGTACGCTCGGCGATCGGGATGCAACAAGCGCTCGCCGCGTTCAACGCGCAGCGTCGCCAACAACAGCTGACCGAGATTGAAGCGGGGATCGGGATCCACAGCGGACACGCCATTATTGGAACGGTCGGCTCAGAGAGCCGCATGGACTCAACCGTGATTGGCGACACTGTCAACCTCGCTTCTCGCGTCGAGAGCCTGACCAAAATGTATGGAGTCCCCATCCTCATGACCGGCAGCACGCTGCGCTTATTGAACAATGTGCGAGACTACAAAATCCGCGAGATTGACTGGGTGCAAGTCAAAGGCAAACGCCAGCCGGTAGAGCTTTACGAACTCTACGACATGGAGCCGCCTGACGTACAAGCCTTGAAGCAGCGCTCCGGAGTCCGCATCCTGCGTGGCCTATCTCATCGGCGCAAGAAGGAATGGGACGCCGCGCAGAAATACTTTGCACGCGCCCGAGACGTCTATCCAGAAGACCCGGTGCCCGTATATCACCTGCAGCAGCTAGAGCGCGTGCGTGTGTCTGAATACGCCAAGTCGGCGAGCTGGAACGGCGCGGTTTTGTTTCAAAATAAGTAAACGATACGAGTCGCGGTTTTCCTTTTGCTATTTCCCGTCATGCGTGGCAACACATGCGCCGTCATATATTCTTTCTCTGCTCTCTTTCTTCAGTGAGTCGCCATGATTGCAGGAATTTCTTTGGGATCGGCACGTCGGCAAGCGCAGCTGTTGTTGCAAGGGCGCTATGCCTTGGTCCCCCGAGGGTTGATGGGGTTGTCACGGCTGTTGCACCAGCTCGCGGTGCGACTGCTGGAACAAACAGAGCGACAACTGGTTGGGAATGTTGACCTCTCAATTCACACCAACACAACGGTGCTGGCCGCGACAGATATGGTACAGCACCTTACGCATATCCACCGCGCGATCAGTGGCATCGCCGCCGCTGTAGAAGAGCTGCAAGCCTCCACCCACCAAATCTCACAAAACAGCCTCCAGTCCATGCGCGAAGCCGTACGCGTGCAGAGCATTTTAGAAAATCTCTCGCACGATAGTGGCCCCTTGATGGAAGCGATCACAAAGATTGAGGGTGCGTTTACAGAAGCCAACTCTCATCTCAAGACCTTAGGAGAAGCCTCGGCGAGCATTGGGGAGATGATGGACAACATCCGTGATGTGGCCGCCGCGACCAAGATGTTGGCTGTCAACGCCTCGATTGAAGCCGCACGCGCAGGCGAAGCCGGCAAAGGGTTCGCCGTCGTTGCCAACGAAGTACAAAAGCTCGCGACACAAGTTGACGACGCAGCCAATGATGCCGACGAACGCGTGAAGCTGCTCGTGGAGGAAACCGACAAAATTGTACGATCTATCGATGCTGTCGCCACAATTGTGCAGGCCGAGAACCAAACAGTGCTGAAGACCATTGAAGACATGACCTCGGTCAAGCAAGGCATCCAGATTGTGTCGAGCGCCATACAGGACATCACCGAGGTGCTGCGCCAACAAGAAGAGAGCACCGAGCTGATCACGAACAACGTGACAGACACCGTGAGCCGCTCCGAAGTCTCTGTGCAGCTCAACCATCAGGTGCTGGATGTGATGGACCAAAATGTGACGCTCATCAGCGAGTTGATCGAGGACATCGGCCACTATGAGTTCCCCACCCGAGACCTCTTGCGCGCGAAGGTAGACCACATGATCTGGCGCAAAAAGCTGGCTGACATGCTGGTGGGGCGAGCTTCGCTGCCATCTTCAGAGTTGAAAGACCATCACTCCTGTCGTCTTGGTAAGTGGTACCACGGCGTACAAGCCCCACAGATTCGTCAGCACTCGGCCTTTGTGGCGATCGAACAGCCCCATCGAATGGTGCATGAATTTGGAATTGCCGCCGCCAAAGCCTATGAACAGCGAGAGTTTGAGCGTGCGCAGCAGCTCGTGAGAGACATCGAGCAGCCGTCTATTGAAGTCCAGCGTCTGCTGGATGAGTTGATTGTGTATGTGCGAGGAACCTAATGCCTGCAGAACCCGTATTCCACATTGCCCGCCGCGCCGAGTGGGAAGCCCAAGCCCCAGCAGACTACGCGCCCGCAGCCTTTGCCACAGAAGGCTTCATCCACTTGTCGTTTCGCTCGCAGGTGCTGCGCTCGGCGAACAAACACTTTGCTCATGAGCGTGACTTGCTGCTCTTAGAGTTAGACCCCACTCAATTTCCCCAGCCATTTGTCGCGGAAAACACCAGCGGCGGCACAGACGTATACCCGCATCTTTATTGTCACTTGCCCCGCGTGGCCGTGCTGCGTCAATGGGCATTGTCAAGCAATGCGGACGGTTCCTTTGCATTGCCTGCCGATTTCTGATCTGCTGTCTTCACGCTTGAACGTGATTGTCAACTCGCTCCTCGACTGCGCATGTCGCTGATCTCCCTCGCCACCGCGGCTCTCAATCAAACCCCTCTGGACTGGTCTGGCAACAGACAGCGGATCGTGGACGCGATCCGCACAGCCCGTGAAGCCGAAGCCCAGCTGCTGCTCTTACCAGAGCTGTGTGTCTCGGGTTACGGGTGTGAAGATATGTTTCACGCGGAGGGGCTGTATGACCTCGCGTGGCAGCAAGTGCAAAGCATTCTGCCGCACACACAGGGAATCGTCGTTGCGCTCGGTGTCCCTGTGCTCCACGCAAACCACACCTATAACGCGGTGGCGCTGCTGGTTGACGAGCGATTGGCCGGTTTGGTCTGGAAGCAGTTCTTACCGAACCAGAACTTGTTTTATGAGCAGCGCTGGTTCCGCGCCGGGGCCGCCGGACAGCAGGAGCGCTTTCGCTGGCACAACTTGGAGTGTCCCTTGGGAGACCTCTTCTTTGACGTCGGTGGCGTGCGCGTCGGTTTTGAAATTTGCGAAGACGCGTGGGTCCCCAACCGGCCCGGTAATCGACTCGCCGCCCAGAACGTCGACCTCCTCCTCAATCCCAGCGCGAGCCCCTTCAGCTTCGGGAAATTGGCGACACGTCGACAACTGGTGGCCGACATGGCGCGGACAACAGCGACCACCTATGCTTACGCGAATTTGTTGGGCAACGAAGCCGGAAGGATCATTTATGAAGGCTGCACCCTGATCGCGCACGGTAGCTCTGGCGTGGTGGCCGCAGGGCCGATCTTTTCTTTTGCCGAGTCGCAGGTGACGACCGCGACGGTCGATCTCGCTCCGAATCGTTTGCACCGTCGTCAGCAACAGAACGTGTTCCAGCATCCGCACAGCGCCGCTCACTGCATTTTCTGCCCTTTTTCGTGGCAATCTTTACCCAGCGCTCCCACAACGCCTCCGCTTCCTAGCGAGCCTCCAGCGGACAAACGTGTCGAGTTTACCCAGGCGGTGACCCTAGGCTTGTGGGATTATTTGCGCAAAAGTTGCAGTCGCGGCTTCGTGATTTCCGCAAGCGGTGGCGCTGACTCATCAGCGCTCATTGTGCTCGTTTGGTTGATGCTCCAGCGTGCCCACCAAGAACTCGGCGCCGCAACCGCGCGAGAGCGACTCGGGGCGGCGTGGCCAGAAGATTTGCCAACAGAGACTGGGATTGCGGAGTTAATGTCACATTTATTGCTAACTCTCTATCAGGCCAGCGAACATTCGTCAGAGACTACGCGGCGGGCCGCCCGCAACGTCGCCGAGAGTGTGGGAGCAACGCACTGGGAGTTTGACATCCAGCCGTTACTGAAAACGCACAAACATTGGGTCGAACAACAGCTCGCGCGTCCCTTAGATTGGCAGCGCGACGACATCCCGCTCCAGAACATTCAAGCCCGCGTGCGAGCACCTGGGGCGTGGTTTTTGACAAATCTTCGTGGAGCCCTGTTGTTGTCGACAAGCAACCGCAGTGAAGCGGCCGTCGGCTACACAACGATGGACGGGGACACCGCTGGAAGCCTGAGTCCCCTTGGAGGCATCGACAAAGCCTTCTTGCGCCAGTGGCTGCGCTGGTTGGAAGAGACCGGCATCGACCCCGTGGGTCCCCTGCCGTTTCTCCGTGGCGTGAACGAACAGCAACCCACGGCAGAGCTGCGCCCCGCCGGCGCAGAGCAACGCGATGAAGAAGACTTGATGCCTTATGCTGTGCTGGATGCCATCGAGCGGGCGGCTATTCGAGATCGGCGCTTGCCGTTGGAAATTTGGCAACGACTGCAACCGCAATTTCCAGCCTTAGAACCTGCACAACTGGCCCGCCACATCGAGCGCTTTTTTCGCTTATGGTGCCGCAATCAATGGAAAAGAGAGCGTCTGGCACCGTCCTTTCATTTAGACGAAGAGAATTTAGATCCCAAAACTTGGTGCCGCTTCCCGATTCTTTCGGGAAACTTTGAAACGGAGCTGGAACAGCTCCGGATCGCTGTACAACAAACTAACGCTCTGTAGGAGACTGACTTCATGGAACAGGGAACCCTAATTGGAACCATCCTCGCGTGGGTGCTGCTGCTCCTTGCGATGACCTTCGACTTCAACGCGTTTGCGCTCGATTTGGGCAAACTCGCCTACTTCGTCGACATCCCGTCTCTGCTCATCGTATTCGGGGGAACGATCGCTTCGACGTTTATCGCACACCCAATGGACGAGGCCAAAGGGTTCGGCAAGTACATCGGCAAGACTTGGAAACCCAACAACGTTCAGCTGGTAGAGACTCTGACCTTGATCGTGGACGTCGCGAAGATCGCGCGCAAGAACATCCTCGCGATTGAAGATGCCCTGCCTAGCATTGAAAACACCTACCTGCGCGGCGGGCTGCGCTTGGTGGTTGACCGTGTAGACCGCGAAGCGATCGTGGAGATGATGTCCCACGAGATGAAATTCACCATGTCTGGCAAAGACTCAGAGTCTGCCGTAATTGCTACCATGGGCTCTCTCTGTCCTGCTTGGGGAATGCTGGGAACGCTCGTTGGGCTCGTGCTACTTCTCCAAAACCTCGACGATCCATCGGCGATTGGGCCTGCGATGGCCGTTGCTCTCATCACCACGTTCTATGGATCGCTCTTTGCGAACGTGATCTTCAACCCAGCGAAGAACAAGTCCGACATTTACAATGCGGAATACAAGACGCTGATGGAGATGATCAAGGACGGCGTACTCTACATCGAACGCGGCGAGCGCCCCGACTTCATCGAGTCTGATTTGATGAACTACCTGCCGCCCGATAAGAAAGCGATGTATGAGGCCCTGAAGTTTGAGAACCAAGGGAGCGGTGGCGGCGGCGAAGGCTGACGCCATCTAACGCCACCCAACGCCTCGCCCACAATAGAGTGACACCGCATGGGACAAATCATTGACTCGGACGATTGTCCAGTCTGCGAAGAATTTAAGGATGGCTGGATTTTTACCTACGGTGACCTAGTCACGCTGCTGCTGTGCTTCTTCATTCTGCTCTTCTCAATGTGCCGAATTGACGATCACAAGCTCAAGCAGATCTCCGACAGCTTCCGCGCTCTGCCGCCGGGGAGCCCGTTTCTGTTCAGCGGGCGCTCATCAAAGATGGAGTTCGCCGCTCAAGAGCTAGAACAGATGGACATGCCCGACAGCGTGGACGTGAGCGCAGGCAAAGAGGGCGTCGAGGTGACCTTCAGCCGCAACGTGGCCTTTGAACGCGGCTCTACCGAGCTCACACAAGAAGCCAAAGACGCGATTGAATTGATGCTGCCCACCATCGGTTCCCTGCCGAACGATATCCAAATCTCAGGGCACACCGACCCGACCGACACCAACGAACGCTTCCCCTCTAACTGGGAAATGTCTATCGTCCGCGCCAGCGTGCTCGCCGAACACTTAGAGTCCAAGGGCATCCCATCCCGACGCATTCAGGTCGCAGGCTTCGGGGACTCTCGCCCCCGCTTCTTTGGCGACACCTCCTACAAACGCTCACTGAACCGGCGCGTAGAGATCCTGCTGCTGCCGGAAGACCAAGAACGCTGAGCCCTGTTCAACTTCAACTGGATCACGCATGGGAATTCCAATTGATGAAGAAGATTGTCCGTTTTGCGAAGAATTTAAAGACGGCTGGATTTTTACCTATGGCGATCTGGTCACGCTGCTGCTGTGCTTCTTCATCTTGCTCTTCTCTATGTGCAAGTATGAGCTCGCAAAGTTCAAAAGCGTCGCCGAAAGCTTCAAGCCCTTGCCTGCAGGCACGCCCTTCATGGAAGAGGGCAACGACTCCGTCGTAGAGCAGATTTCAAAAAACGTCGAAAATACGGAATTGGGAGACTCTGCCACGGTGACCACAGAAGAGCGCGGCGTCGTGGTCTCTTTCAGCGCCCAAGCCTTCTTTGCGCCAGAGTCCAGCAGTCTGAGCGCAGAGGCGATCAAAGAGCTAGAGCGCTTCTCGCAGCTGATCTTTTTGCTGCCCAACCGCATCCAAGTTGAAGGACACACCGACAACCAGCCTCTGCAAGAGTGGGGGTCTACGTGGGAGCTCTCCGGCGCCCGCGCAGCGCGTGTCGCTCGCTACTTCATCGAGAACGGGATGGAAGCCGACAAGATTACCGTCAAAGCCTTCGGCGAGACGCGGCCTCGCTTTCGCAATGACTCCGAGATTCAGCGGGTGCGCAACAATCGGGTTGAAGTCATCATCGTCCCCCCCGAAGAGTGAATCGCCAGATTCGTCCTCTCCCACAATTTCCCATTCGCATCTGCTGCAGAGTCTGTTAGGCTCTTGCGCCTTTCGACTCTTTGCCGATCAACTCCTCTCCTTCAATCAACTCCATGGAATTGACCGCCGAACAGCGGGACGTTGTCCATTTCCCTCTGCGTCATGGGGAGATCCTCCGTGTGATTGCCTTCGCGGGAACTGGTAAGACGACGACCCTGTATCACTTTGCGCAGGTGCGCCCCCAGCAGCGGATTTTGTATGTCGCTTTCAACAAGTCCGTACAGCAAGAAGCCGAGCGACGTTTCCCATCGCATGTGCATTGTCGAACGGTCCATTCGCTGGCTTGGCGCGCCGAAGGCAACCGCTTCCGCCACAAGCTCGCCCCGCAAATCCGCGCCAACCAAGTCATGCAGTGGTTAGATCTGGCCCAGCATGAAGTCGCGCGTTTTGTGATTGAGACGCTCCACAATTTTATGGTTTCGGGAGACCCGCGCATTGTGAATGAGCACATTCCCTTACAGGCGCGGAGCCTGTTCCCTCCCAATGCCATGCCCGACTTTGTGCAGCTCGCCAAGCAACTGTGGGTGTGGATGAGCGATCCCCAACGAGAAGATGTCCCGATGCTCCACGACGGGTATCTGAAGCTGTTTCAGCTCTCAAACCCTCGGCTGCCTTATCACATCATCTTGCTCGACGAAGCCCAAGACACGAACCCTGTGACGGCGCAGCTCCTGCTGCAACAGCCTTGTGCGAAAGTGATGGTCGGCGATCCGCACCAAGCGATTTATCAGTTCCGTGGCGCCAAAGACATGCTGTCGCAGATTCCGGTCCATGCGACGCGCTATCTGACGCAGTCCTTTCGCTTTGGGCCCACGATTGCCGACACTGCGACCCGCGTGTTGCAGCAGTTCAAAGCCGAGCGCAATGCCATCCGTGGCGCTGAAAAACGGGATCGGCTAGGGCGCGTGCTGGATGGGCCGTTCGCGTATGTTGCCCGCACGAACGCAGCGCTCTTTGAGCAAGCGACAAACTATTTGGGCAAGCGCAAATTAGGATTTGTCGGGGGGGTGCAAGGCTATCAACTGCCGCTGATTACGGAGACGTGGCATCTGTACAATCAACGCAAAGACAAAATCCGTGATGCCTATCTCAGACACTTTGCCTCCTTTGAGACCATGAAAGAGTATGCCACCAACGTAGAAGACTGGGAACTGTTAGGGCGCTGTCGTCTCGTGGAGAAGCATCAGTCCGCCATTCCGGACTTGGTCAACGATTTGTTGCGTGAAGCGGTGCCGCTGGAAGAGTCTGACATTCAGTTGACGACGGTACACAAAGCGAAAGGCCTAGAGTTTGAGCGGGTCTGTCTGGCAGATGACTTCCCCACCTTGGTGCGGGAGGGGCGCCCTGTGAAGCGCGAGGAGATGGCGTTAGAAGAAGTGAACATGGTTTATGTGGCCGCGACTCGTGCTGCCGAGCGCCTACAACCCAACCTCAAGTTGCAGGAGTTCTTAGATTTGTAAAGGCGGTCTTCTGTGGAGTCAGACGCGAGCCCTCTCCCGTCCAGATTGACAACCACCGCATTCCTGCAAAACTATTGCACTGGTGTCCATTTCACGTATATTCCCACCCTTTTTCGCATGGTATCCGAAATGCAGTGGATCGCTCCTCAATCTCGCTTCCTGCTTAAGACTCTCTTCAAACGCAACTATGACCACCTTAGCGCCGACGCCCAGAAAGCAATCAACTGGTCTGTGCTCGGAGTGGATGTGGTCGCGCTCTATGCGCTCCTCACGTTTTTGTAGCGCCCTCCTTGGGCTCACTCTGCTCCTGCTCCTCGGAATGAGCCCACCTGTCCACGCGCAAAGCCTTCTCAGTGAGCCGCGCTGGTCGGAGTTCCCTTGGGAAAAACTCTCCACTTCAGCCGCCGAACCGTCCCCCCCATCAGCCCCGGAATCCGTCGCGGCTAATGAGAGCCCCGATCCCGCGGCCATCGCCGTCGCGCTCCCCACCCCATACCGCTATCAGGGCAGTCGCCCCTCCATTGACAGCTGGTTGCCCGCTGCTCCCGAACAAGCCGCGAGGGCCTTTGCGCGCCTGCGCACCATGATGTCGGTCGAGGAACAGCTCTACTACCGCTTGCGCCTCCAAGCCTTGGAAGGGGATTCTGCCAACGTGCGCGGGCTGGCAGAGTCGTTCCTGCGACAATTTCCTTACAGTCGTTTTTTCCCGCAAGTGTTGCTGCTCGTTACAGAGTTTGCTGCGCCAGAGCCCGCTTTTTACGAAACGTGGGAGAGCCCGCTGCTGCGCTCCAGCACCCGCCCGCAACGGCTCCATTACTGGGGCCTGCGCAGCCAACAAGCAGAAGAGCAAGAGCTGTGGCTCTCGGCCCTCCGCTATCGCTTAGAACAGCTCCGCGAATTAGACACTGAGAGCGCCGCCTTGCTCCTGCCAAAGCTCCGAGCCTTGATCGCGAGCCTCTCCGATCCGGCGGCTTTGGAGCGGTTGCTCGCGCAGTTTCCTGACGTCGCGTTTGTGCAAGAACGCGCACAGCGTCAGCAGCTCATCACCTTGATGGCCGAGCGCCGCTACGAAGAAGTCCAGCCCCTGCTGGCGACGCTGCTCACGAACGCGCGCAGTCAAAACGACGCGCTGGCGCTGCAAGAGTTGCAAGCCCTGCAGCGGCGCCTTGACCGCCAGCTCAATATTGAGCCCTATCGTATTGGGGTGTTGCTGCCCATGACCTCCCGGATTCCAACGGTCGCGCGCCTTAGCCAACAGACCATCGAGGGACTTCGTGTTGCGATCCGTGTCGCGCCCCCTCTCCCTGAGCAGCTCACGGATGCCTCTCCTCTGCGAACCGCCTCTCCCACAGTGGCACATACTCTCTCTGACAATCGCAGTCTGCCGCTCACAGACGCAGCAGATCTCCCATCTGAGAACGCCACCACCGCGACCAGCATCGCGCTCGACAACGCGTCCGCTCAGCGCCAGCTCCCTGACAACACGACCGCCACCACGCCAACGCCGCCCACAGCACCGCGCGTCGATCCTTTCCGCCGACCTCGCTGGGAGCTGGTTTTCCGCGACACAGAGCTCAGCCCAGAGAAGACACGCCAAGCCTTCCGTGAGCTGGTAGAAGAGGAAAACGTCATCGCGGTGATGGGTCCACTCGCGCGGCGCACCTCCGAAGCCGCAGCCGAAGAAGCCGAAGCCGCTCAAGTGCCCATGATCTCCTTCTCGCTCACCACGAGTGTTCCTGACCTCGGCTCTTTTGTGTTCCGCAATAATCTGAGCTGGGAGCAAGAGATCGTCGCCGTGCTCGACTACGCCACCCAATATTTGGCGGCGCGGCGCTTTGTGGTGCTCTATCCCGACAGCCGCGAAGGCAGAGAAAAAGTGCGGGTGTTTTGGGAGATGGCGCGAGAGAAAGGTCTGCAAGTGCAAAACATC
>CBFIJD010000017.1:28974-30465 GCA_965662845.1 uncultured bacterium
AACTTGCACCTGCGCTATCTCCATCGCTATGACACGTATGTTGGCCCCACCGCCTACGCGGCGTACGCCTACGACACGACTAGACTGCTGATGCAGCTGCTGCTGGATCCAGCCCATCATGACCCAGTCGCCTTGCGAGATGCCCTCCTGAATCACCCCCCGACCAAAGGCGTCACCGGCCGCTTCTTTTTTCAACCCAACGGCGAAGTCCGCCATCAAATGACGTTTTGGACCATCAAAAAAGACCGCTTTGCCCCTGTTGAGCTGCCTTGAAAGGAATGCCTATGCGACAACTCACCGTAAATTTACCCGGGCGCGAATACCACATTGACGTCGGCACAGGGATCTGGCGCGAGAAGCTTCCGCAGCTGCTGCGAGCGCGTCAGGTGAGCCAAGCGATTGTTGTCACCAACGAGACGCTTCATCAGCACTATCCCGACTGGCTGGCTCAGGAGCTGCGCGCGCACGGCCTCGACGCGCGCACGTGTCGCTTGCCCGACGGCGAACAATACAAGTCGCTCGCGACGCTGGAGCAAATCTACGACTTTCTGCTCTCCCACGCAGCGAATCGCAAAACGTGGCTGATCGCGTTTGGGGGCGGAGTCGTTGGAGACATCACAGGCTTTGCGGCGGCCACCTTCATGCGCGGCATCCCCTTTGTGCAGGTCCCCACAACGCTCCTCGCGGATGTAGACAGCAGCGTGGGCGGCAAAACGGCGGTCAATCACCCGCGCGGCAAAAACATGGTGGGCGCGTTCAAGCAACCTGAATATGTCTGCATTGACCTCGATTTTCTACGCTCGTTGCCCAAGCGCGAGCTGTGGGCGGGTTACTTTGAGTTAGCCAAACACGGCTTCATTCATGACCCCAGTCTGTTCGAATTTTTGCAGACGCGCCCCTTAGAACCTCTTGACCCCCACTTTCTGGAAGAGGCCATCACGCGCTCCTGTGACGTCAAACGCCGTGTGGTGGAACAAGACGAAAAAGAGTCCGGGCTCCGGGCCACGCTGAACTTTGGGCACACCCTCGGACATCTGATCGAAGCGCACGCGGGCTATGGGACTTATCTTCACGGGGAAGCCGTCGGCACCGGCATGCTCTTCGCGACTTATGTCTCGCAGCGGGAAGGCCACCTGTCAGCCGACACCGCGCAGCGGATCGTGGACTTTCTGCTGCCGCTCGTTCCTCAAGTGCAGCTGAAACCACTGACAGAAGCAGCCTTCACCACGCTGCTGCTGCATGACAAAAAAGCGGAGAATCAGGCCATCAACTTCATCTTACTGCGCGATCTCGGCGAGTGCTTCATCCAGAAAAGCATGGATACCTCAACATTGTGGCAACACTTCCAGCAATTTCTTCAGGAGTATCCACAAGCGTGCGCATGGGCTAACGCCGCATGAAGCAACGCCCGTTTCGTGACGTCTCGCACGCCGAAGCCTTCCTCACCGCGCACCCCCAATTGCAGGGCGTCGACCTCCTCGTTCCCGACTG
>CBFIJD010000017.1:30558-36245 GCA_965662845.1 uncultured bacterium
CGACATTTCTGGAGACACCGTTGAGGCGACAGGCCTAGGCTTTGACTGCGGTGACGCCGACTGGGTTTGCCTGCCAGAGCCGGAAACCCTGCAGATTTGTCCGTGGCACGACGGCAAAATTGCGCAGGTGCTCCTCTCGATGCGTGAGGCAGACGGCAAGCCGTTCTTCGCCGATCCCCGCGCCGTTCTGGGGAACCTGCAGGAGCGCTTTCGGCAAGAGAAGCTCATTCCGCACATCGCGATGGAGATGGAGTTTTATGTGATCGATCGTCAACGTCGCGACGGCTTCTCTCCGCAGCTGCCGATCATTCCGCGAACGCAGGAACGTGAGACGCAGACCCAAGGCTACGCGCTGTTTGACTTGGACAACTATCACGAGTTTGTGCAAGAACTATTGACCGTGCCACAGCTGCAAGACCTCCCCGTCAAAGGCGTTGTCGCCGAGTTCGCGCCCGGGCAGTTTGAGGTCAACCTGCGCCATCAACCTGACGCGGTCAAAGCCTGTGACCAAGCGTTGTTGCTGCGTCGTCTGGTGCGAGGGGTGGCCAACAAGTTTGGGTTTGATGTCACTTTCATGGCCAAGCCTTTCGCCGAACACGCTGGCAACGGCATGCACGTGCACCTCAGCTTGGCAAACGAGCGACACAAAAACGTGTTCTGCAACAAAAAACAACAACCTAGCCGCGAACTGCATCACGTTGTGGGGGGATTGATTGAGTTTCTCCCCGACTGCACCTTGCTGTTCGCGCCGCATGTCAACTCCTTTCGTCGCTTCGAGGAGGGGTCTTTCGCGCCAGCGAACATGGCGTGGGGAGTCAACAATCGCACCACCGCGCTGCGCATCCCGCACAGTCAACCGGAGGCTTTGCGCATCGAGCACCGCGTCGCCGGGGCGGACGCGAACCCTTACCTCGTAGTCGCTGGAATTTTGGCCGGAGCGCACTATGGGTTGCAGCACAAGCTCCAGCCGCCTCCTGCGGTGGAAGGCAATGCCTATGTTCGGGCGCAGCCACAGCTGTTGCGAGATTGGACCGAAGCGCGCTTACAATTTGAGGACGCGAAGCGGCTGCGGCGCTATTTGGGGGGAGCGTTTTGCGATCTATACGCCGCCTTGAAAGCAGAAGAGCAGCGCAAGTTTTACCGCGCGATCACCCGGCTGGAGTACGACTGGTACTTACGGGCGTTGTGAGGACATCTCAGCGAGGCTGCAAAAATTGCTGTAACGAGTGCGTCTGGTCCGGAAAGGCGTGCTGCAAGCGACGATTTTGGGTCACCAGCGGGACTTGTTTCTCCAGCGCGAGCGCGATGAGCTCGCATTCATACGCGGAGCAAGGGCATTGCGTCGTCAAACGCAACACCGCGGCTGAAGAGACGGGATATTCTTTGCCAAGCAGAAATTGTTCGGCTTCGTGCTGCACCATCTGCGCGTTCGCTAGGCTGAGCAGGTTTTGTCGTAAATAGCGGCTGAGGATGCTGCGGAGTTCGCTGCGCCAGAGGGTGGGCGCAATCCAGTAAGGTTCTCGGCTGAGCACGGCCTCGGCCTCTAGGGTGTAAGGAGAGCTAAGCCAGAGCGCGCTGAGCACTTGTGTATCAATCACAATCATAACTGTCCTTCGGTGAGGGCACTGGCAATCAGCGCGGGGTCTTGCGACGGTAAGCAGAGCGCCTCCCGCACAGAGCGAATCCGCTCTAAGCGTTGCGCAGGATTGATCGGCACCAGCGACTGCTCTAAGCGGGATACAATTTCTTCGCTCAAGCTGCGCTGTTGTGCGTCGGCTGCACGCTGTAGCGCCTCCAAAACCGCTGGAGAAATTCCTTCAACCGTAACTTCAGACATTCTCTTCTCTCAAATCAGAATTTCTTTTCAATCGTGAACAGGGCCCACTATGGATCTGCTGGAAAGTCGAATTTACACTTTTGTCGACCCAACGAAGCGCTTCGCTGTGCACTTTTTCGAAGGGCAACAAGTCCTCTGCGAACTCGCGCTGATTCACCCTTTGCCGCAAGGCGGCTTCGCCTATTTTCGGGATGTGGTGTTGAGCTTTTTGCCGATGATCACGCTGCTCAAACACGGCGAGGAGTTTGGCTTTTATCTAGACGGGCAAGAGCCATATCTCCGCCTCAAGCTCGAGGCCAGCTCGCGAGGTCACGTGCGCTGCATGCTCATGCCCGAAGACCTGCAACAGTTTCCCGACAAAGTCAGCGGGATTGTCCGCTTGCGCAAGAGCTTCCCACACGCCAAGGAGCCCTACCACTCCATCATCGAAGTCCAACAGCTGCCGCTCCACGAGATTGTCAATCAGGTGCTGCTACGTTCTTATCAATTCAACAGCCTCTCGCAAGTGTCGCAGCAGAGTGACCAGAGCTACTTAATTTTGCAACTGCCCGGCCTACCGGGAGATGAGGAGAGGGATTACACGCCGGAGGCGCTGCACGCTTTCCATCGGCGCTATGAGCCGATCCTCAAAGACATCATGGCGCACGGGCTGAGCCAGCCAGAGGACTTGGCAATTCACTTTCAGCAGCTTCAGTTTCTGCCGATGGGCGCCCGCTCGGTGAAGTACTTTTGTAGCTGCTCTCAAGAGCGCATGCTGGCGAACCTGCAAGCAATGTACATTGCCGAGGGAGAAGACTTATTTCCCGGCGGACGCGATGTGCTCGAAGTGACCTGCGAGTATTGCAAGCGACGCTATGAAGTCACCCGCGCTGAAATCGAAGCGATCAAGCCCGTGTACAACTAACCCATGAGCGCGCTATCCGAACGCTGGCAGGACAACCCGGTCTGGCTGACGCTGGCCCAACCGAACTATCGCGACTTCGCAGTGGGCAACATTCCCAATTTGCTTGGGCTGTGGGTTCAACGCACAACGGTCAGTTGGTTGGCTTGGGAGCTGACACACTCTGGATTCTGGCTCGGTGTGGCTTCGATGGCAGAGCTGGCTCCGTCGCTCTTGCTGGCTCCTTTGGCCGGAGCCTTGGCCGATCGCTATAGTCGGTTGCGGATCTTGCGCATCGTGCAGAGCATTGTCGTGATGCAAGCGCTGCTCTTGGCTGGGCTGCTGTTCGCCGACGTACTGACGCTATGGAGTCTGCTACTCGTGGTCTTCAGTCATGGGGTCGTGGTGAGCTTCTCTCAGCCGGCGCGGATGGCGCTCGTGCCTACGTTGACGGCTCGTGAGCACCTCACCACAGCGGTCTCGCTCAACGCGACCATTTTCAATCTAGCGCGATTTTTGGGTCCAATGCTCGCAGGGGTTGGCTTAGTGTGGGGCGAGCCCGCATGGCTGTTGACAGGGAGCGCCATCGCCTACGCTTGGTTCTGGCACATCCTCTGGCGTTTGCAACTGACAGAAGAGCACCTCGCGACACAAAGCACAGGCACCGCGCTGCCCCAAGTCTGGGAGGAGCTGCGACAAAGCATCGTCGACGGCCTGCGCTACAGCTGCGGACACCCGCTCCTCGCGCCGTGGCTGGTTACCTTTCTGGCGCTGTGTGTTGGCGGTCGTCAAATCGCAGAGCTGCTGCCTGGGGTCTCTGATTTATTGTTCGCCCAAGGGGCAGAAGGCTTGGCCTTGCTCTCTTCGGGTTTGGGACTGGGCGCCGTCATCGGCAGCATTTGGATGAGCCAACAACGTCATGCAGACTTACCTCGTGTGTATCGCTTCTCTGCGTTGGGGCTGCTGCTCGCGCTTGGGCTGCTCGTTTGGAGTCCCAGCTTCTGGTTAGCGTTGCCCTGTGCCGTCCTCGTTGGCGCGACCTTGATGACCGGTGGCATCGCGACTCAAACGACGCTCCAGCTAGAGGTGGAGCCCGCGCTACGTGGGCGCATGCTGAGTTTGTATGGCGTGATCATTCGCGGAGGCCCAGCCGTGGGTGCTCTGCTAATTGGGACCGCCGCCGACTTTGTCGGGCTGCTCTGGCCGGTCACGATCGCGCTCTTGGTTGCCGCTGGCGTGTTGTGGTGGAAGTTGCCTCGCGCGCCCGTCTCTGTCTCCGCTCCTGTGTCTCCTAATCTGTAATGTGACTTCTATCTGCGAGCCCGCCCATGACCACACAACGAACCTATCATCCACAGTTTGAGCTGAAGTACGGCTGCAACCCGCATCAGCAACCCTCTGCGCTCTTTGCAGCGGAGCAACCCCAGCTGCCATTTGTCGTGCGCAACGGCAAACCGGGTTACATCAACCTGCTTGATGCGTTGAACGCATGGCAGCTGGTGGCCGAATTAGATCAATCGTTGAACCTACCGGCGGCGGCCTCCTTCAAACATGTCAGCCCAGCGGGAGCCGCTGTGGCCACTCCCTTGAGCGAAGCGTTGCTTGATGTGTATGAGTGTCGAGGCAAAGCGCTGAGCGAGTTGGCGCTTGCCTATGTCCGCGCACGCGGTGCCGACCCGATGTCTTCTTTTGGAGATTTCATCGCGCTCAGCCGCAACGTGGATGTCGCGACGGCGCAGTTCATCAAAACTCAGGTTTCCGACGGCGTCATTGCGCCAGGTTATGAGGCAGCGGCGCTAGAAATTTTGAGCGCAAAAAAGGGCGGCGCCTACGTCGTTTTGCAGGCAATCCCAGAGTACGCTCCGCCCGAGATGGAATATCGCGAGGTGTTCGGCGTGGGTTTCTCCCAAAAGCGAAATCACGTTTTGCTCACTCGGGACAATCTGCTCGGGAGCATCGTGACGCAGCGCACAGCGTTGCCAGAAGAGGCGCAACGCGACCTCGTGCTGGCTTCCATCGTGCTCAAATACACCCAATCGAACTCTGTGGGCTACGCGCTAGACGGACAAATGATTGGCATCGGTGCGGGGCAGCAAAGCCGGATTGACTGCACCAAACTGGCAGGCCGCAAGGCAGACCTCTGGTATCTGCGCCAACATCCGCGAGTGCGGGAGCTGGCGTTCGCAGACGGCACCAAAGCGGTAGACCGGACAAACGCGCGCGTCAATTTTCTGGAAGGTGACATGACCCCTCCCGAGCATGCCCAATGGGCGCAGCTTTTTCGTGAGGTTCCCCCAGAACTCACCACAACAGAAAAACAAGAGTGGCTGCAAACCTTGCAGGGCGTGTCGATTTCCTCCGACGCGTTTTTTCCGTTTCGAGACAACATCGACCAAGCCTCGAAGCGCGGGGTGCGCTATGTTGTGCAACCTGGAGGCAGCACCCGTGATGACGTCGTGATCGCTGCGGCAGATGAATATGCCATGACGATGGCCTTCTCTGGCATCCGCCTCTTCCACCACTAACACGTTCCCCCTTAACCGAAAGGAGACCACGATGAAAGCTTGGTTTGATGACCTCATAGATGGCGTCTTCCGCGCGCTCACGGCAACCATCGTCATTTTGCTACCGACTTTGGCGCTCTCTATCGTGATTCCGCAGATGATGCCCAGCGGATTGGCCACCAACGCCGCGTTTGTGATCACACTAGCGGCCTACTACTATGGAGTCTATTGCGTCCGACAGCGCATCCCCTTTTTGCGAGACTCTGACACAGGGGAATGACTTGCGCTCTAGGGGGGGCTTTGTTAGCGTTGCTCCGCTCTTGATCACATCCTGGTCAGCCCCTGCCAGTTGCTTCATCTTTCGTCTCCAGCACGAATCCGACCCATCGTCAGCTTAGAAAGGATCTACATGAGTGAGAACGCACGTCTGGAAATTCAAGGAAACGCTTACGAATTACCGCTCATA
>CBFIJD010000017.1:36275-37215 GCA_965662845.1 uncultured bacterium
ATCGGCAAACTACGCGCGCAGTCAAAAGCCATTACCCTCGACCCCGGCTATGTGAACACGGGGGCCTGCACCAGCGCCATCACCTTTCTAGACGGAGAGGAAGGCATCCTGCGCTACCGAGGCTACTCCATTGAAGAACTCGCTGAAAATTCGAGCTTCATCGAGGTGAGCTATTTGTTGATTTATGGTGAGCTACCGACCCCCGCACAGCTGGCTGAATTTGAGCGCAACATCACCATGCACACGATGTTGCACGAAGACCTGCGCCACATCTACGAAGCGTTCCCCAAAAGTGCTCACCCGATGGCGATTCTCTCCTGCATCGTCTGTGCGCTCTCCACGTTTTACGAAGACTTCAGCCACCGCGATCAAAACGCCGTTGACCTAGCGATCTGGCGTCTCATCGGCAAACTGCCCACCATCGCCGCGTGGTCTTACAAAAAGAGCATCGGCCAGCCGTTTGTCTATCCACAAAATCGCTTGGACTACTGCTCGAACTTCCTCAACATGATGTTCAGCGTACCGGCGGCCGAATATGAAATCCCCGCAGCCTTTGTGAAGGCGCTCAACGTGCTGTTCATCCTACACGCCGACCACGAACAAAACTGCTCCACGTCCACCGTACGCTTGGTCGGTAGCTCCCAAGCCAACCTGTTTGCCTCGATTTCTTCTGGAATCGCAGCGTTGTGGGGCCCCCTGCATGGCGGCGCGAACCAAGCTGTCTTGGAGATGCTCGAGCAGATTCACCGCGAAGGCGGAGACGTCAGTAAGTTCGTGGCGATGGCCAAAGACAAAGACTCCGGCTTCCGCTTGATGGGCTTTGGACACCGCGTTTACCGGAACTTTGACCCGCGCGCGCGGATCATCAAAAAATACGCGGATGAAGTGTTGAAGTTAGTCGGCGTGAGCGACCCACTGCTGGAGATCGCAAAACAACTAG
>CBFIJD010000017.1:37232-59374 GCA_965662845.1 uncultured bacterium
GACGACTATTTTGTAGAGCGCAAGTTGTATCCAAACGTCGACTTCTACAGCGGGATTATCTACAAAGCGATGGGCTTTCCCACAGACATGTTCACGGTGCTTTTCGCGATGGGGCGCTTGCCTGGCTGGGTCTCCCACTGGATTGAGATGCACAACAGCGACTCTAAGATTGGGCGACCGCGCCAAATCTACACCGGCCCCACCCAGCGCAACTATGTTCCCCTAGCCAACCGCTAATTTCCCCTATCTGTCAGGCCAGTTTCTTTGACTGGCCCTCTCTGCCCCGCACCCCTCCCTCAAAGCAGCTGAGCCAGCAAAACGCGCGGATGTTGTTGCAGATCGCGACGGAACCCGACCCACTTCCACGCCGCATTCGCTTGCACCAGCGCCGTTACAGCCGCTTCCTGATCAGACCCAATCTCTGCAATCAGCCAACCTCCTGCGCGTAACAGGCGAGGCCCTTCCTGCAAAAATTGTCGATACCAAAACAAACCGTCCTCACCGCCATCTAGCGCCAAGTGAGGCTCATAGCGCGCGACCTCCGGCTGCAAGGTCGCAATGACTTTCGAGGCGATGTAGGGCGGATTGCTGACCAGTGCGTCAAACGCAGGGGCGGACCGTAGCGCGCTGAGACCATCCCCTTGCAGCAGCTGGAGCCGATTGCGGCGAGGCGCTAGCAATTCCGCATAGTTGGCACGATTGCGCCTCGCCACTTCCACGGCCTGCGGGCTGCGTTCGATGCACAGCCAATGGAGGTCTGTACGTTCGGCACAGAGCGCTAAGGGAATCGCTGCGGTCCCCGTCCCCACCTCTAGCAGCCGCTGCGGCCCCTCTGGAAGATGCTCCAGCGCCGCTTCGACAAGCGTTTCGGTGTCGGGACGAGGAATCAAGGCCCCTGCTGACACTGCGAGCCGTAGGTTCCAAAACTCTTGATATCCCAGCAGATACGCGACCGGCGTGCGCGCGGCACGACGACGGACTAAGTCTCGGTAAGTTTCTCGCTCAGCGTTGGTTAAGGGGCGGTCGGCTTGCAGATAGAGTTGCAACCGTTCACAGCGTAGCGTGTGCGCCAGTAACAGCTCCGCGTCCAGCCGCGGAGACGAGATGTGCTTTTCTCGAAAAAATTGAGTTGTCCAGCGCAGTACGGTCTCGATGGTCCAGACTTCGGGCGGCTCAGGCACGTTTCGCTACAGGAGCCACGGCGGTTTTCTCATCTTCAGGCGGCGGAGGAGGAGGGACTTCTTTGTGGAAGCGGCTTTTGAGCGAATTCATCGCAGTTTGTACTCGCTTGATTTGCTCTTTGGACTGCTTCATCAGCTTGTCGGATGCGCGCTTGGCTTCGATAGAGAGTGACGACTCGGTCACGGTGATATCTCCGTTCACGGCGCACCAAGCGTGGCGACGCTCCAAAAATTCGATGTGTCCGTCAATCTGCATGCCGCGTTTGCGGCAGTCGTTCAGGCGCAGCTTCAGACGCTTCATGAAGTCTTCAGAGCGCTCTTCTTTGCGCATTTGGGCAAAACCGGCGTATGCCCGCTCGTAAAAAGAGCGCGACTCGCGAAACTTGACGCCCGCTTCAGTCCATTTGAGTTGGAACTGATCGATCTCGGCCAAACGGAAGAGGCACCACGCTTGGTTGCGATACATATCTGGAGAGGTCTCTTGACGCAGCTCGGCAGATTTGCCGAACATCTCAATCGCGTTTACAAATTCTTCGGATTTGAGAGCGTTGCAACCGTCTTGATACAGCTGCTCGGATTGCTCTTGAGGAGAGGGCGACTCGGTCGGCGCTTCAGAAGCAGACTCGGTCGAAGGATCGGTCAGCGCATCCTGCATAGTTCAGTTTGGACAGAGAAGGGTTGGTTCTAAGGACAAGCATACGTGCCGGGGCCTACGACGATCTCGGGAGTTCGCCCCATCGTTTGCGTTTGTCCGTTCTTGAAATAGACGGTGACCCGATCAGGGGACACAATCAGGACTTCGGGGGCACTGTCTTTCCATGCCGCCCCGCGTTGGTGCTCTGGTTCATATACCACCTGACAGAGAAAGTCGATCTGCTGAGCCTGCAAAGTAGGATACAAAATAGACGATTTCGGTACGCTACAGGCGCACAGACACGAGACCACAACGAACCACATCCACGTTTGACGGAGGAAAACAAACGGCGACATCATAAGCATTTTGAGAGAGACAGATCGGTGAGCCCTTACCGTTACAGGGAAAGCTTGCTTGCGCCTGCAAAGTTTGTGGAAAACTCCATGCGTTTTACCGAAAGCGTCCGCAGTCGCCACAAAAAAAGGTGGCTACGGAAGAAGTAGGGGACGGGTAGCGGCTTAGCGAACCAAACAGCTCGGACTTCTCATGGACAACTTCCTGCTCGCAGCAAAGGTGTGACGACGGCGTTCAAAGAGTCTTCAGATTTTAGTTTTTGGAGAGAGATCGGGAGTGTGGTCTTGAGGGGGACTTTGCGAAGTGCTTGAAAGCGGAGGAGTTTCAAAAGTGTGGTGCTGACGAGAGGAATCGAACCTCCACGGGGTTGCCCCCACTAGAACCTGAATCTAGCGCGTCTACCAATTCCGCCACGTCAGCTTTTGGAGGCGAGAAGGAAAGCGAAAAAGAATCGCAAACTGCTCTGGGCTTGTCAATAGGATTTTTCGCCCCGCCGCTACCAGCGCTCATCCACCTCAGACTGAAGCCACGCCAGATATTCCCGCGCTTCGGGGCTGCTTTCTGCTGGAGCCCACGGCGCAAAATCTTTTTTCACAGATGGGTCGTAAGGCCCGCGCTTGACCTCATAAAACACGCTCCCCGACTCACGAGCGACAATGCTGTGATACCACCCTGCTGGAATATCCACGCCCCATGATTGTCGTCTCCCGTCCAGTGGCACGATCTCTTCAATCGCTCCCTCTTCTTGGAAAAGAATTAGCGCGCCGCTGCCACGCAGCACCAAGAAAGCCTCTTCTTGGGGCGGGTCAAGGTGGCGATGCGGGCAGATATAGCTCGTGGGCTCAATCGCGTTCAACAATCGATTGACCGGATCCTCATGCTCATGGAAATTGTAGTTCATGCGCAGACGGTCTGATTGCCTAGCGTCCCGACTCACTTGTTGCAGCAACCGAGCGTCAATTTTTGTGACAGGTGACATGGGCTCCCTGATAAGTGATGCGTGGTCTGTTTTGTGTAAGGCTTGGCGGATACATTTCTAATTTTTCGATAAAACAAGCGTATGCATTTCCGAGTCCTGCTGTTGCTGTGGCTTTGCCTCGGCTTCGCAGTCCCCTTACTAGCGCAAGAAGAAGAAGACATCGCGCCGCTGCCTACGGATGACCCTCTGCTAGACCCAACAGCAGTAGCCGCGCAAACGACTGTCGGGGAGCGAACCTCGCGGAATTTTGCCTTCTTAGCCGGGTTGCAATATGGCGTGGGCCCCTTGCTGTTGACCTCACCGGGAATCGTTGTCGGGGTTTATACAGACCCGATCATTGTGGGGATGGAGTTCGTGGATTCCGACATCCTCAGCGCGTTCGATGATCTCCGCAAAGACGGCATCGGCAGCGTGCGCATCACCAACAACGTGGCTTTTGGGAAGGTCTTTGTCGGCCAGAGCTTCTATGTCGTTGGAGCCTATGAACAACGCAGCCTTGAGCTTTATGATCGCGGCTTCATCCGTTATGACCGCCGCGTCGACATCGACGGAGACGGCGTCACAGATGAACCAGGCACCGCCTATTATGACATGACCATCAACACCACCGCGGCGACCGTCGGCATTGGAGTCCAGAAGTTCTCTGAAAACTATTTCACTTCCTTTGATTTCATCCGTTGGACTATCCCCTTAGAACAGTCGTACTCTGTAGAAGACACCTACACCAACTGGGACAGAGTCGACGGTGGACTAGAAGATTTGGAATCGGAGAAAGCTGGACGCCGAGATCGCTGGTATGGCACGATGGGGCTCCCCTCTGCGATGGTCTTCACCGCTGGCTTTGTCTTCTGAAATTGGTCGCTTGACAGCCTTCTGCGGCTTCAACATAATGCGGGCCTTTCTTTTGTCAGGCAAATATGCATAACACCAAATGGGTCGTTCGTGTTGCCCTGCTTCTCATCTTCAGCACCGCCTCGGCGACCGCTTACATGCTGCTGAACTATGATGACTATCGTCAGGACCAAACGTATCGCCAGATTCAATACATGAACAGCCGCTGACAATCACTGACCCCTTCCTCTTTGGACTCCCCTGCATGCACATCGAACACGAGCTGTTGCCGCAAAGCGAGCGACGAACGCCGCCTGCTTCTATGAGTGGTGTTACTTTTGGAACCGTCTTCACAGATCACATGCTGGTCATGCGCTGGACGCTTGGCAAAGGCTGGCACTCTGCCCGCATCCAGCCCTATCGCCCGCTACAGATCGCGCCATCCACGCTCGTCCTCCACTACGGACAGTCGGCCTTTGAAGGCATGAAAGCCTATCGCACAGAAGATCAGCGCCAAGTGCTGTTCCGGCCACGTCTCAACTTCGAGCGTCTCAACCGCACGGCGCACCGCATTTGTTTGCCAGAGATGGACATCGACGTCGCGGTCAACAGCCTGAAAGATTTGCTGCGTATCGAGCGCAACTGGATTCCCAAAGAGCCTGGAACCTCTCTCTACATCCGCCCTACCCTGCTCGCTGTCGAGGAGGCGCTCGGGCTCAAAGTTTCGAGCGAATATCTATACTTTGTGATCCTCTGCCCCGTCGGCCCCTACTACCCTGAAGGATTCAACCCCGTAAAGATTGTGGTCGAAGAGCAATATGTTCGCGCAGCCCCAGGCGGTGTCGGGGAAGCCAAGACCGCCGGTAACTACGCCGCAAGCAATCTGGCCGAGAGAGAAGCCAAAGCCAAAGGCTTCACCCAAGTGCTCTGGCTCGATGCCGTCGAGCGAAAATATGTAGAAGAAGTTGGCTCCATGAACATCTTCTTCGTGTTTGAAGACGAGATTGTGACACCGCAGCTGACCGGCACCATCCTCCCCGGCATCACACGACGCTCTGTGTTGGAGCTCGGCCACCACTGGGGCCTCAACATGATTGAGCGCCGCATCAGCATTCAAGAAGTCCTGGAAGGCATCCAAAACGGCGCGATCCGAGAAGTCTTTGGCTCCGGAACCGCAGCGGTCATCTCCCCTGTCGGCGCGCTGAGCTATCAAGCACAAACGCACACCATCGGAGACGGCCAGACGGGCCCTGTGGCGCAACGCTTCTTCGACAACCTCACCGGCATTCAATATGGACGCTTGAGTGACCCTTTCGGTTGGTCTGAATCCATCGAATGAAACGCATCTGCGCAGCCACCTTTTGCCACCGAGACGCGAGCGAAGTTGCGCGGGATTTACTAGGAAAAGTCATTCGACATCGTTGGGAAGGTCAGTGGCTCGCAGCCCAAATCATCGAAACCGAAGCCTACTATCTGGCAGAGAAAGGAAGCCATGCCTCGCTGGGTTGGACTGCCAAACGCGACGCGCTCTTCAGAGAGCCTGGCACAATTTATATGTACTACGCGCATGGCGGAGACTCGTTCAACCTAAGCTGCGCGGGTGAAGGCAACGCTGTGCTGATCAAATCAGGGGTCGTCTTTCCGCCACACAGCGACTCCGCCGACTGGCTCCAGATGGTCAACACTATGCAGCGACTCAATCCGCTGCGCGCGAAAACCCGTCCAGTCGAGAGGCTGTGCTCCGGTCAAACCCTCTTCTGTCGCTCGCTGCATTTGAAGGTCCCCAATTGGGATCAGCAGACCTTCTTAGACGGCGTGCTAGAACTCAACGAGACGGAGTATCGCCCGCTCACTATCTACCAGACAACGCGGCTAGGCATTCCTCTGGGAAGAGACGAACAGCTGCTCTATCGCTTCATTGACGCGAGCTATGCGAAACAATGCACCAAAAATCCGTTGAGTCATCGAAAAAACAAACCAACTGTCGTCGCCCTTAACCCCCCTTTTTGAAACGCTATGCGCGAACTTACTCTCCGCGAACAAATTCTCATTGGACTCATGGCGCTCTTCGGCGTCGTCCTCGCGGTCTTATTTGTGCAGAAGCAACTAGATGCACGTGAGACGCGCTTGCTGCAACAGCTTGAGAGCAAACGAGAACAGTTAGCAGAGCTTGAGCGCTTAGGGCGTGAGTGGAGCGACCTCCAAGCGTTGCCAACGGCGCCCACGATGCAGGAGCCCCTCTCTGCGTTTGTGGAAGGAATCGCGCGGCAACTAGAAATTCAAGAAGGGCTGCAGCTCAATACCCTGAGCAGCCCTCCGGAGGGCATGGAAGGCGTGCAAGTTCGCTTAGACAAGCTCAACCTCGAACAAGCGCTCGACGTTTTGTATCAACTCGAAAATCACCACCCTGTGCTGCGACTCGAACAACTGCTCTTCAGCGTCTCTCCTGGAAATCGACAGATTCGCTTGAACTTCCAAGTTTTCAAACAACGCCCCGCAGTCACTAACTCCTGAACCCACCTTCCATACCTCACCTTGCTACGCCTCCTTGCACTGCTCGGCAAATCTCTTCTGGGCTTGCTGCTCATCATCACCCTGCTCAGCACAGCTTTGTTGATCGGATTTCAACAGAACTTTCCGGGAGAAGCGCTCGCCAACTATCTGGAAGAGCAGCTCCGCGCTCGCACGCAGCTCAACACCGCGCTGGCCCCTCTCACGCTGGAGTGGACTCATCTAGGAACGGACTCTGTTCAAATAGAACGTCCTCCAACACTTTCTCAATTTCCGCTAGAGACGCTGTTGCAAATCACCTCCGTCCAGGTCCCGTTTGCTGCGGTGCTCCAGCGACAAGAGGTTACCTTGCAAGGGGAGCTTTATGGGGGGCAGCTGCAAATTCGCTCACCTCTCTCAGCTGATCGGGTGAATCTCACTGTCGATGACCTTTTGCTCAATCTCGTGCCCGCAGCAGCGACTCTTCCTTTTGGCTTTCCTGCCGGCGATTTTGCCTTACAGGCTGAGATCACCAACCTCCCACAGCTTCAAAACCGTCAGCAACGCCTCCCGATGGGAACCGTCCGTGGCTCTGTGGACGACTTTCGGTTCCGTTGGAAAGAGCATCCGCTGTTGAAAGGTTTTGATCTGCCCGACTTACAGATCTCGAAAATTCAATATGACATTGCCCTAAATCAGCAGCTCATTGAGTTACGAGGCGCTCGCTTTGAGGGAGATGTGACCGGAGTGATCACCGGCAGTCTACGCTTGAACGAACGAACTCCGATTGATTCCAAGCTGGACCTTAAAATCAAAGTAAAGCTCTCAGAGGTGCTGCAAGACAAGCTAGGAGCCTTGCGCATGATGCTTCAGAGTTTTCAGTGTGGCGACGAAATTGACATTCAACTGCGGGGAACCTTGCGCCGCCTCGGTCCTCCACAACGCAATCGCTGTTCATGAAACGGATCGTTGGCGTTCTGTTGGGCGGGCTGCTGTTGAGCGGCGGGCTGCTGTGGCAAAGCTGGCAACACCCCATTGGAGCCTCCACGGGCGAGATCCAAGTTCAGATCAAGCGCGGCAGCTCTTTTCAGCAAGTCATGCGGCAGCTCGAAGCCCAAGACCTGCTCTCGCAGCCGCTGTTCTTTCAAGGGCTAGCCTATGTGACCGGCCAGCAGTCTCGGATTCAAGCGGGCACCTTTCTCGTCAATCCGGCTTGGAACCATGCAACGCTGCTCGATCACCTCGTGTCTGGCCAGGCTCTGCTCACGCGCCTCACGTTTCCGGAAGGGCTGACCTTCGGCCAAATCACAGAACGTCTTCAGACCGCCGGTCTCGGCCAACGAGACGCCTATCAACAGCTCTTTCGCGATTCTGAATTACGCGAATTATCTGGAATTTCTGGACTGGCGACCTTGGAAGGAGTGCTCTTTCCAGAAACCTATTTTTTCTCCCCGCAGTACACAGAGCGGGAAATTCTTGCCCAGATGATTCGTGAGTTCCGAAGACGCTTCACGCAAATTCGCGCATCGGTTGCAGAGAAAGGAGTCTCTTTGGAGGATCATGAGGTGGTTGTGCTCGCCTCTATCATTGAAAAAGAGACCGCTTTGGAGAGTGATCGGGACAAAATTTCAGGAGTTTTTCACAATCGACTGCGCATCGGCATGAAGTTACAGAGTGACCCAACGGTCATCTATGGCATCCCTAATTTTGATGGAAACCTCACGCGCAAGCATCTCACCACATCGACACCGTTCAACACCTACACAGAGCCGGGCTTGCCGCCAACTCCAATCAGCAATCCAGGAGAAGCCGCGTTGCGAAGCGCACTGCAACCGGCTAACGTGAATTATCTGTATTTTGTCGCGAAGGGTGACGGAAGCAGCGCGTTCTCTCGCACGCTTCAAGAGCACAACCGCGCCGTTTACCAATATCAAATTCGCCCCCATCGCACTTCTTCCTCTCGCTGATCGACTATGCCTCTATACCACTACCAAGCCTTTGATCCAGCCGGAGCGCTCTGTCGAGGCGCAGAAGACGCTGCCACCGAAGGAGAGCTGCGCCAGCGGCTGCGGTCGCGGCAGCTGTATCCCAAAGAGATCAAGCTAGCGCGCGGCAAGGGAACCTCCCTGCTGCCTAAGCGGCAGAATTTCAAACGCGCGATCACGATGTTTACGCGGCAGTTTGAAGTGTTGATGGACGCGACGATTCCTTATGACAAAGCGCTGCAGATGATCATTGGGCAGACCGAGAACCTCGCCTTCAAGGAAATCTTGGCCGAAGTCCGCGGGCGGGTCATTGAGGGCGGCTCTTTAGCCGATGCGATGCAGCAGCATCCTCATATTTTTCCGAACATGTATGTGAGCATGGTCCGATCTGGAGAAAATGGGGGCAACCTGGGAACTATCATGAAGCGCCTCGCCGACTACTACGAGTCGCAAGAGCGGCTACGAGGGAAGCTCAAATCTGCGATGATTTACCCGATCTTTATGGCCGTGTTCTCGCTGCTGGTGGTGATGTTTATGATCACTTACATTGTCCCGAAGATTACCCAAATCTTTGAGAGCCAAGACGCCTTGCTCCCCTTGCCGACTCGGATCTTGATGGGAGTGAGCGACTTTGTGGTCAACTCTTGGTACTGGCTCATCGCCGGCATAATTGTCGGATTTCTTGGATTATCTGCATTTTTCCGCAGTCCTCGCGGGAAACTCTTCTTACAGCGCTTGCAGCTCTCTTTGCCTCTCGTAGGGCCGTTGATGACCAAGGTGATGGTCGCGCGTTTCTGTCAGACGCTAGGCACCTTGCTCAAAAGCGGTGTTGACCTCAAAACCGCGCTTGATATTTCAAAACATGTCGTTGGAAACCAAATCTTTATGTCCAAGTTGAACCTCATGATTGTAGACGTAAATAACAAAGGGGTTCCGCTCTCAGCGGCAATGAAGCGCACCGGATACTTCCCAGAATACGTGCAGCACGTCGTCGCCATCGGAGAAGAGGCGGCCCGCGTTGATGAATTATTGGAGAAAGTGGCAGACCGTATGCAGGAAGAGGTGGGGAGACTGTTGGAAGGCCTGACAGCCCTGCTCCAGCCCGCTATGATTATTCTCATGGGAGGCGTAGTCGGTTTTATCGCGCTCTCAGTCTTGTTGCCCATGCTCAACATGAATCAGCTGCTAGGACAGTGAAAGCCACCCCCAACGATCTCAGCAGCCGCGCAAGTTGAGTTGTCAGAAAAAGGATTTTCTGCTCATCCAAACTCTGGGGGACTGCATGAAGCGTTGGCACCTGCTCGGAATCTTCGTTCTATTTTGCGCAGCTTGCGAGAACAAACCGCCACAGCAACTGGCAGCGCCTACCATACGCCCTGCGGTCACCGACGCTCATGATCAGCTCGGCATAACGCCTGCTCCCCGAGTTGCCCCTACCCGCCAAGCCTCGGCTGTTGCCTCCCGATTAACCATCAGCTCTTTGGTCCCTGCTCCCAACTCGACGGTCTCCCCAGACACGCTCATTCTCTTAAATTTTGAGCAGCCATTGCGGTTAGAATCTCTTTCATCAGAGACCTTTCGTTTGGAAGACAACAGCGGCCAATCCATCGCTTTGCGCCTCAGCTCACGACGCAGCAGCCTCACGCTGACGCCCACCGAACCGCTGGCTTATGACACCGAATATGTTATGACGCTCAAGGCGCCACTTCGGGGAGAACGTGGAGAAATTTTGGAAGACTTAGAGTGGAGTTTTGCCACGCAGCCTCCTCCAATTTCTCGTCCCCCAACCGTTGTTCTCAAGACGCCCTCTCCTCAAGAGCAGTCGGTGGCAGTCGATCAACCAATCAGCGTGTACTTCAGTCAACCGCTTGATCCGCAATCGGTTACGGCGTCCACGTTTCGGGTCAGCGCGACCACCTCCTATCAGCGCGCTTTCGACGTGGCAGGCGAGCTGATGGTAGAAGGCACCAATTTACGCTTTCAGCCGCAAGAGGGCTGGTCCTATGGGACGACATACACCGTGCATCTCTCAAAAGGGATTGCAGACCTGCAAGGCAACCGACTCGAGTTTGCACAAGAGTGGAGTTTTGCCACCAAGCCAATGGCTCCGGGGATGGTAACGCTTCCAGCAGGCGCATTTGTGATGGGCAAGCCGAGCGCTCCAGAGCAACGCCAAGTCGCGCTTTCTCAGCCGTTCTACATGCTCGATCATGAAGTTACAGTCGGTGAGTATGCCGAGTGCGTACAAGCGCAGAGTTGTCAGTTTTCTAGAGCTGGCAAAGGTTCACCTGACCTCAACTCCTCGCAACATGCTCCGCGTCCCATGACTCATGTAAGCTGGTTCCAAGCGCAAGAATACACCGAGTGGCTCTCTCAAAAATATCCAGGTGCATATCGGCTTTGCACAGAAGCCGAGTGGGAATATGCGCTCAGAGCAGGAGGTTCCCAGGCCTTTGGTTGTGGCACAAAACCGGACTGTCTCGCTCAGTTGGCATGGACTCGAGAGAACACGCCGGGAGAAGTGCCGCAACTTGGGAAACAAAAAGCGCCTAATGCTTGGGGAATCTATGATTTGCAGGGCAATGTGGGCGAGTGGATCTATGACTGGTATGATTTTTTGGAGAACCGCAGCGTTACCGATCCAGTTGGGCCAACAAATGGAAAGCTCCGCACGATTCGCGGTGGCAGCTTTCAAAATCGGCGGAACAGTCTGACCGTTTGGCAGCGTGGCGGCTTACCTCCTGATGCACAGCTGAGCTACATTGGATTTCGAGTATGCGCAACGGCTGACAACGGGGCATGAAAATTGATTGAGGGATAGTTAAATACGTCTAACATCATGGAGATGTTGGCAGATCTTGTCAGGAAGACATGTATCGTTTTTTATAATGAGGTAGTCATGCATTTCTTCCGCTCTGCCACCACTCGTCGTCTCATCACCAGCGCACTTCTCGCCGGTTCCTTGTTGGCCATCTCTGGATGCACCCGAGATTTTTTAGTCATGCGCCGCATTTGTGACGGGAGCATTGGATATCCCTATAACGACTTCTGTCGCGACGCGAAGTAGAGAGTTCATCGCTCCTCTAGCAGGCCGCGCTGTCTCCTAGATCGCGTGACCAATTTGGATATATTCAATTATCTTCATAATCTTAGCTTGTCACTATTCTCTCCTGCGCTAAGATCTTCGCTCTCTTCCTGATTGCGAACCTACATCTTCGGACAATCCATGTTCCTGCGCCCGCTGATTTCACTTGTCGAAAATGGCAAGATCCCCGACTCCCTCACCCGCGCTGGAATTCGCTTTTTGTTGACGCAACGCTTGCGAGAGCAGCAGCAAGGAGATGCCGCAAAGCAGCAGCAGGTCTTTGCAGAATTCCTCCAGAACATGCGGCAGAGTCCTCTCGCGCTGCATACAGAAGCAGCCAACGAACAGCACTATGAAGTTCCTGCAAGGTTTTTCGAGCTCGTCTTGGGTTCACACCTGAAATACAGCTGTTGCTATTTCCCTGAAGGAGTCAGTGACTTAGAGCACGCTGAAGCGGCGATGCTCGCGCTCACATGTGAACGAGCCCAGCTGCAAGATGGGCAGCGTGTTTTAGAGCTTGGATGCGGCTGGGGGTCTCTCTCGCTGTGGATGGCTAAGCATTACCCCAACAGCAGTATCATCGCTGTTTCCAATTCTAACTCGCAGCGCGAATTCATTGAGAATCAAGCCCAAGAACGGGGGCTCACCAACTTGATTGTCCAAACTTCGGACATGAATGATTTTCAGACTGACCAACAGTTTGACCGCGTGGTCTCTGTGGAGATGTTCGAACACATGCGCAACTACCAGCTGCTGTTAGAGCGCATTTCTGGATGGCTGACTCCAGAAGGGAAGCTGTTTGTGCACATCTTTTCGCATCATCGCTATGCCTACGCCTTCTCCTCCGAGGGAGATGCCAACTGGATGGGGCGCTATTTCTTCACAGGCGGCATCATGCCTTCTAATCATTTGATGCTCTATTTCCAAGAGCGCGTTCAGCTAGAAGCGCATTGGGTGTTGAATGGAAGGCACTACCAGAAGACAGCCGACGCTTGGCTCGCGAACATGGATCAACAGAAGACGGAGATCCTCACAGCCTTCGCGGACACCTATGGGCGAGAGGCCGAGGTTTGGTTTCAGAGGTGGAGAATGTTCTTTATGGCCACCTCTGAAGTGTGGGGCTTTCGCAGAGGGAACGAATGGTTGGTCTCGCACTACCTGTTTCAAAATCGCAGATAATTTCAATTTCTTCGCTATCGAATCGATGCGATTGCTAGTCACTGACTCCGGTTTAGGGGGACTCTCGGTGTGCGCAGAGATGTTGCGCTGCGCATCGGAGACAAGCACGGCTCCTGCGGAGCTAATTTATGTGAACGCAGCGCCAGACCCACAACGTGGATACAACTCCATGTCTAGCCATGCAGAGAAATGCGAGACCTTCTCGCTCTTCTTGCAGAGCGTTTACGAAAGACTTCAACCCGATCGCATCCTCGTCGCTTGCCACACTCTGTCGACACTCCTGCCTGAAATCCAGCTTCCTCCCATCGCAATTACCGGCATGCAAGCTTCCACTCAAAAGCTTGTGAAGGAGAGCAGCCAACAATTTGGATTTTCAAAATTATTAGTTTTAGCGACATCGACAACTGTCCAAGCGCAGTTCTACGAAGGACTGGTCTCTGAGACGCACGCTGTGGCCTGCGTCGGCCTCGCCGATCTGATCTCTTCAGACGCGCAAGGGGATCGAGTCAAAGGCGCGATACGGTCGTTTCTGCACAAGGCTCAGCATTTTCGAGAGGCAGAGGAGACGATTGGAGTTTTGCTGGGCTGCACGCATTACGGCTGGCGAGAAGACCTGTTTGGGCAAGTTTTGAACACCGAAGGTTGGCAGGCGCACCTCATCAACCCGAATCGCGAGATCGCTTCGGATTGGCAGGCTAAAGCTAACATCCAAACCATTCGTGTGTGCGGGGCCTATCCCACTCCGTCGTATGAAAAAGCGGGCCTCACCTCCTTACTGCAGAGCGCTGGTCTGGTCTCACTTCAGCGGGCCTTTGCTCAAGAGAGCGTCCTGCCACTCTTTGCCTGAGTTCAATACCAAAGATTTTCGCTTGTAATATCAGTCTTTTCTCAGAGTTATCGACAGGTTATCGAAGTCTGATTGGGCAAACGTCGCTCATCTTCCCACGTTTCTTTCGCGAAACTTCTTATCATTTCAGAGGCTTAGAATGGTTTTCGACAGGTTATCGACAGGCCACTTCAGAGGTTTTGAAACTTCTGTCGATAACCTGTCGAAAACCTGTTCATTCCATAAGAATTTTGATAAGCTCGCAGGTCTTTCGAAAGGCAATCGAAATTCTATCGACACCCACCGATTGGTAAAATCCATAGTCATTTCAGTCCTATCGACAAGTTATCGACAAGTTATCGACAGACTACTACCACTACTACTTAAAGAGATATGGAAATACTGATTCAACAAGAAGTATTGAGAAGCGCGCTACAGAACATCATCTCGATTATTGACAAGAGCGCAGCAAAGCCGATTCTGTCCAACTTTTTGCTGAAAACAGTCGAGACTGGCGAAGGGCAACTGAACGAGGTGGAATTTTCAGCAACAGACTATGAGCTGTCGATCATTGAGCGGTTTCCGGCGGAAGTGGTAGGAGCCGGCAGCATTTGTGTGAACGCGAAGAAGGTCTATGACATCTGTAGGGAGCTACAGGGGAATGAAATTCGGATTCGAGCGACGGAGCAGCATTGGGTCTACATTACGAGCGGAGCGTCCGAGCTCAGGTTGCCCCTCGTTGAAGTCGGGCTCTATCCTCAGACAGAGCTAGAGAAGCTCCAAGAGAGCATCGTGATGCCCGCGCAAGAAGTGAAGCAATGTATTGACATGACCCTATTTGCGGCACAAACGAACGAATCTCGCAAGAACCTGATGGGAGTTTGCTTATCTTCTAAAGACCAAGACCAGACCCGATGGTTGGCTACTGACGGGCATCGACTCGCTCAAATGCTGAAGTCCAGTGAAGGTGTGAAGTTTGAAAAAGTTCCAGAGGTGATCATTCCCAGAAAGGCCTTATCCGAGATTCGGAAGGCCATTGACCTCTTCGGAGAAGAGATCGAAATCAGCTTTGATGATCGAGTGATGCAGTTTGTTGGTGGGCAGATCTCGTTCAAGACACGCTTGATTGAGGGGAAATTTCCAAACTGTGACCCGATCATCCCGAAAGACAATCACTTGGTCGCTGTGGTCGATAGAGACAGGCTGGTGAGCGCTCTACGCATCGTGTCGTCCATCAGCTATGACAAGCTGAAGCCCGTGAAGCTGACGATCACTTCAGGGAAGCTGAAATTGGAGAGTGAGAAGGCTGAGTATGGTGAAGTGAGTGACGAGCTAGAAGCGGAATATGCAGGGGAAGATTTTCAGGTGGGGTTCAACTCTCGATATTTGCTCGACGCGCTCGGAGTGATTCAAGCTGACAAAGTCCAGTTAGAGTTCAAGAACCCGATGAGTCCTAGCGTGTTGCGCGCAGTTGGAGACACGGAATACCTATCGGTGATCATGCCTCTGCGGATTGAATGGTAATTCGTGAGCTAAGCCTACAGAATTTCAGGAATTATCTGAGTTTTCACACGGAGTTCGCAGAAGGAGTCAATTGGGTTCATGGTCACAACGGGCAAGGAAAGACAAATCTAGTCGAGGCAGTTGGGTTTCTCTGTAATTTAGAATCATTTCGCACTAGAAAAACAAATCTGCTGTGCCACGAAGGTGCAAACCAAGCAAGGTTGAGTGCAAAAATCGATCAACGTCGAGTTCTACAAAAAGTTAAGATTGTGATTTCCCCTAAAGGAAAACAGGTCTGGCTGAATGATTCCGCATTTCATCGCACTTCTGAATATGTTCTCTCCTATATAGCCCTTTCATTTACTCCGGAAGATGTCTCCTTGTTTCGAGGCCCACCGCAAGAGAGACGGCGATTTTTTAATCGAGTAATCTCAATCCTCGATCCTAAATATTTTCAAGCGCTGCAATCTTACACCCAAAGTTTAGCTCAGAAAAATGCAGCGTTGAAAACTGGGGACACAAGACAGTTAAAGGTTTGGAATGAGTTGTTGGCAGCAAGTGGTTGGAAATTGATCGAGCGACGCTTGATGTTCATGAACCAAGTGCAAGCAGACTTACAGACAGTTTTTTATAGAACAACATCAAGAGAAGAGCAGCTTTCGTTGAAGTATGAAAACACTAACGCAAGTTGTTCATCCGCAGAAGAATTACTCCAGAATATTGAAAAAAATGAGAGTAAAGAGTTGCAGTATCGTTATGCGTTAGTGGGGCCGCACAAAGATGATTATCATCTGTTTCTAAATGATCGAATAGATCGAGATTATTTTTCACAGGGAGAGCTGAGGATTACAAACTTATCTCTAAAGATTGCGATGAACCAGCTTATCTCACAAAATTATGCAGTGTATCCTGTGTTAATTTTTGACGATGTGCTCTCTGAATTAGATCAGGATGTGAATTTAAGGCTGCTCGATTTTTTTTCAAAGTTGAAGAATCAAATTTTTGTAACTTCGACCGAGAGGCCATCAAGAGAGTTGATCTTAGGGAAACTGATCAACATCCGAATGGGCGAAAAGATTGTCGAGCAATGAATGGAAAGTAAACCTAAGCATAGGAATGCAATGGATCAGGTAGAAAAGAATAACCAATATGGGGAGTCGGATATTACTGTTTTGAAAGGGCTCGAAGCAGTAAGAAAACGTCCGGGGATGTATATTGGAGGAGTAGATACAGCAGCTCTCCATCATTTGGTATTTGAGATTGTGGATAACAGCGTAGATGAGGCATTAGTCGGCTACTGTAATCGTATTGACGTTGTGATTCACGCTGATAACTCAATCTCAGTTCAAGATAATGGGCGCGGTATCCCCGTGGGTATTCATCAGGAAGAAGGAATCAGTGCTGTAGAGTTAATTATGACTCGGCTGCATGCCGGTGGTAAATTCGACAATAGCAACTATAAGGTCTCTGGTGGGCTGAATGGTGTAGGGGCGTCGGTTGTCAACGCATTATCTAGCAAGTTAACAGTAGAGGTGGAACGAGAAGGTTCTCTTTGGAAGCAAGAGTATACAAGAGGGAATGTTCTTGGTCCACTAACTAAGATCAGGGACACAGAGAAGACAGGAACGAAAACTACTTTTTGGCCAGATACGCTAATCTTTGATCATATTGATTTTAGTTTTGCAACCTTGTCCCAACGTCTTAGAGAGTTAGCCTTCCTGAATCGAGGTATCACCATCTCGATCAAAGACTTTCGAAGTGGAGAGCAGGAAGAATTTTTATATGAGGGTGGAATTGCTTCTTTTGTAGAGCACTTGAACCGAAATAAATCGGTGCTTCATCCTGAGCCTGTATATGTGGAAGGGAAGATTGTTGAAGAAAGAGAAGGAGTGACTGAATCATTAGAAGTTGAAGTTGCTTTTCAATACAATGACTCTTACGTTGAGAGAGTTTTTTCCTTTGTGAATAATATCAATACGGCTGAAGGTGGAACCCATTTGGGTGGTTTCCGAGATGCTCTGACTTATACATTAAACAAGTATGCAGCAGAAAACAATCTAACAAAAGATCTGAAAGAGAATTTTTCTGGCGAGGATGTGAGAGAAGGGATTGCCGCAGTTGTAAGTGTTAGAGTTTCCAATCCTCAATTTGAGTCACAGAAAAAGATTAAGCTGACAAACTCTGACGTAAGAGGGAAGGTTAAGCAGCTAGTAAATGAGCACCTCTCCATCTTCTTAGGAGAGAATCCAGCCATCGCCAAACAAATAGTTCAAAAGGCCGTTGAAGCACAAAGGGCAAGAATTGCAGCTAAGAAAGCAAGGGAGTTGACCCGTAGAAAAAGTGTTTTAGAGATTGGCTCATTGCCAGGAAAACTGGCAGATTGTCAAGAGAGAGACCCTGCCAAAAGCGAGTTGTTTTTGGTCGAGGGGGATTCTGCAGGAGGTTCTGCAAAACAAGGCCGAGATCGGGAAAATCAAGCCATACTACCTTTGAAAGGTAAGATTCTAAATGTTGAGAAATCTCGTCCAGATAAGATTCTTACAAGTGATGAAATTCGCACACTGATTACTGCGCTTGGTACAGGAATTCGCGAAGACTTTGATATCAATAAAATTCGATATCATAAAATCATTGTGATGACGGATGCTGATGTTGATGGAAGCCATATCTTGACGCTGATACTAACCTTTTTCTATCGGCAAATGCCAGAAGTGATTGAGAAAGGCTATTTGTATATTGCTCAGCCTCCCCTTTACAAAGTGAAAAGAAACAAAGAAGAGTTTTATTTGCGCGATGACCGAGAAATGTCTGATCGTCTTATGGTCCTCTCTAGCAAAAAGCTAAAGGTGCTGATCCCTGAAAAATCTCCTATTGAAGGAGAAGACTTTCTGGAGCTTTCAAGAAAAATTTACAAATATTGCGACTTACATCAGCACGTTTGTATCAATCCCGATTTGCAAGAAGTGATTGATCTTCTGCTCGACGGAGAAGTCCAATTAGATGCCGATGGATCAGAATACCTAATAGAAAAGATTCGTGATTTAGGAAGTCGTTATGAAGGTTTTGAGATGCGACTAGATAGAGAGCGTTTAGGCAATCAACTTGAAATTCGATTCAAGGATAAGTTGATTCAACTCTCGCTAACCTCTCTCGAAAATTTAGATACACATGAGTATATGAGCATTTTGCATCAAGCAAAGGAGCTGAAGCAGCTATTGGGCGGGATAGAGGTAAATCTGGAAGATGATGAGCAAAGAGTTCATGTACTCTCAAATTGGTTTGAAGTCAGAAATTTTATCACCTCCTATGGTCGTAAAGGAATCTACATTCAGCGGTATAAAGGTTTGGGCGAGATGAACCCTGAGCAACTTTGGGAGACAACCTTAGACCCTGAGACTCGTACATTGAAGCAAGTACAAATTGAAGATTTTGGTCGATCTGATGACATTTTTACTGTGCTGATGGGAGATGTTGTAGAGCCTCGTCGACGCTTTATCGAAGAAAATGCTCTTAAAGTGAAGAATCTCGATGTCTAACCAGTCACCTACAGTAGTAGCAATCGTTGGACGTCCGAACGTTGGGAAGTCTACATTTTTCAATCGAATTGTTGGGCGTCACACCGCTATCGTCGAAGATACCCCTGGAGTTACAAGAGACCGGAACTATGGTCTGGCTCATTTCAGAGGTTTTAGGTTTTTAGCCGTTGATACTGGAGGCTTTGAACCTATCTCTGAGGATAACTTATTGAGCCAAATGCGAACTCAGGCCCAACTAGCAGTAGAAGAAGCCGATGCGGTAATTCTTATGACGAGTGTTAGAGATGGCTTCAATCCTGGAGACGGAGAGATTTTTCGCTTTCTCAGCCGGCATGAAAAGCCAATCTTTGTCGCTGTCAATAAAGTAGATCACGACTCTGTATCAGTCGAAGCAGCCGAGTTTTATCAACTTGGTATTGACCGGCTGTACGAAATTTCTGCTGAGCACACCCGTGGTCTTGAGGAACTGTTCGAGTCGATGAATGAAACAGTACCTCTGTCTTTTGAAGAGACTGAAGTTAATGAACAGATTCGCGTCGCAATTATTGGCAAGCCTAACGCTGGAAAATCCTCCTTAATAAATGCGATGTTAGGTCAACAACGTATGGTCGTGCATGACATCGCAGGTACGACAAGAGATCCCGTTGACAGTCTTTGTACATTCGATGGGAAAGAGTATCTGCTAGTTGACACAGCGGGGATTCGTAGGAGAGGCAAAGTAACTCAAAAAATTGAGACATATAGCATTGTTTCCGCTTTGAAGACGATGGAGAGATCTGATGTTGTGCTATTAGTAATCGATATGGTGGAGGGGGTAACCGAGCAAGTATTGAGAGTGGCAGGCTATGCTACAGAGAGAGGTAAAGCAATCGTCATTGTGATGAATAAATGGGATTTAGCCCCTGAAATAGATCCCTCTATCTATAATCTGAAAACAATTTCAGACCTTGGTAAATTTCGAGAAACCGTCGTTGAGCATGTTCGCGATAAACTTAAGTTTCTTGAATTTGCTCCAATTATCTTTGTGAGCGCGAAAACTCAGAAGCGCGTACATCAAATTTATCAGAAGATCGATGAAGTCTTCGAACAGTATTCTCGAAGAGTACAAACTTCTGATCTCAACACAGTTTTGAATCTCATTGTGCGCAAACATCCTCCTCCTGCCAAGTCAGGTCGTCCAACTAAAGTGTATTACGGTACGCAAATTGGAACAAAGCCGCCAGCCTTCGCGTTTGTTAGTAATAATCCGGATAAGCTGAATTATTCTTACGAGAGGTATTTTACCAATCAGATTCGCTACCACTTTGGTTTTGATGGAACACCTTTGAAGATTTTTTGGCGAGATAAAAAGCAGGGGAAGAAATTAAATGACTCTTAATTATTGAACTAGCATTCAGTTGATTTAAGTTGAGTTCAGAATCCTGCTTTGAGTATTTTTTGTTTCTCCTTCATTTGGTTTGTATCTCTTCCTTTAAGCCCTCACATATATTTCTGACTCTCTGTTCCTTTCTTGACTATTGATCATTGCAAACTAGATTTGAAAGACTCTTTCACCCCAACTCGTCCAACTCATTGAGAGGATGCTCGTATGCAAGAAACTAAATATTTCGATTTGGCGATTATCGGTTCTGGTCCAGCCGGAGAAAAAGCTGCTATGCAGGCCAGTAAGTTAAAGAAAAAAGTGTTTATGATAGACAAGTATGGGCATCTTGGCGGCGCTTCTTTGCATACGGGAACGATTCCTTCAAAGTCTCTCCGAGAGACGGTTGTGAATTTAGAGATGTTGAGACGACGGACGCATGGAATTGAAATTTCTATGCGCGATAATGTCTCTACAGAGGAATTAATGTACCGCAAAGAGGTGGTAATCAGTGAGCAAGAAAATACTTTGCGCCGAAATCTTTTCAAAAATCGTGTGGTTTTAGAAATTGGTACTGCTAAATTCATTACTCCTACTCAACTACAAGTTACTCCAAATGATGCTAGCAAAGATCCATATTTGATCGAAGCTGAGTCTACAATTATTTCGACTGGTTCATCACCAAGAAAATTTGATTGGATGGAACTAGATAATGACTGTGTTTTCGATTCAGACACGATCTTAAATATTGAAAAGTTGCCGAAGAAGATGACGATTATTGGAGCTGGCGTAATTGGTTGTGAGTATGCCTGTATCTTTGCCAAGATGGGAATACGCGTTAATCTACTCGCTAGAGATCGTAACATACTACCATTTTTAGATCGTGAAATTGCAGAAGCGCTCGTCTATCGAATGAGGAATCAACGCATCACAATGCGTTTGGGAGAGAACGTAAAAAATATTCGCAAAATCTCTAAGCAAGAAGTTGAAGTTGAATTAGAGAGTGGAAAGACTTTACCTTGTTCCACTGTTCTACTCGCAGCGGGTAGAGTGGCCAACTCCAACAATCTAGGTCTAGAAGATCTGGGGATAGAATTTGGGAATAATGGGCTCATTAAAACCAATGAATATTATCAAACATCGCAACCGAATATCTATGCAGTGGGTGACGTGATTGGCTTTCCCGCCTTGGCTTCCACCTCGATGCTTCAAGCGAGAATTGCCACGCTCCACGCGATGAGCCAGATAGAAAATGAACGTATCCCTCGAGAGCTACCCTTTGGGATTTGGACAATTCCCGCCGTAGCTTATGTTGGAAAAACGGAGGAAGAACTTACAGATGCCTGTATTCCATACGAAGTTGGAATCGCCCATTTTCAAGAAGTTTCTCGTGCTCACATCATGGGAGAAGAAGAAGGTATTTTAAAATTATTGTTTTGTCCTGACACACTGAAATTATTGGGCGTTCACATCATAGGTCCGCGGGCCGCGGAGCTAATTCATCTGGGTAACTGTGTGATGCACTTTGAGGGGACTATTAAGTTTTTCATCAATACTGTATTCAATTGCCCGACATTAGATGAAGCTTATCGGATTGCTGCTTTTAATGGTATGAACCGTCTTGACTTCGATTCTCTCTAAAATCTGATTTTCTGAAGGGGGATTCTATCCCCCAAGCAACTTCCCCTAATGCTTCCTTTGTTGGTCTAGCCCAACTTTTTAGGATAATCAAAGTTATCTAAATTTTTATCTGTTGGTAGATCATGAGAAAATTCACTCAAATTGAGGAATTAGTTGCAGAGCTGGAGAGTAAATATCAGCAACTTACATTTTCTAAATTACAGGAGTTATTAGACGATCGTTCATCGTGGCCGGAGTTATTGCGTCGCTGGGACGATGAGGTATGCAACAGCAAAGATACTGAAATATCTTTCCAATCGGGATACGAAGCTCAGGAGCTGGAGGAAATCGATTCAAACTTAAAGAAAGATGATTTGTTCAACCCGAATTACGCTTGCCTTGAAACTCCGGTGGGGCGTGCCTTGGTGGCAACCGATGGCGAAAGCATTTACGCTTGTCGCTTCATAGGAAAAAGTGAAGTATCTGAAATTATTAATGAAATTGAGAAAGAATTCTCTTTTTCTCAACTCAACGAGAATTGCGAAAATTTGAGAATCTCTACACCTGAACATGAAATTG
>CBFIJD010000018.1:0-7843 GCA_965662845.1 uncultured bacterium
GAGCAAGCGACGGCTCCCGTTTTCTGTTTGTCTGCCCCCGCTTGGTCTGGATCTCTCGGAGTCTCTGGTTCTGTCCCCGAGGCCACTTTGAGCAGCGGTTGAAATCGCTGACAGTCGAGCCGATTCTTGTAAGGCGAAACGAACCCACTCTGCAGATTTGGGAACTGGAATAAGGCACTGGGAAACTCCTCTGAAAAAGTATCTCTCACTGCTTTGAGCAGCGGGTGAAATCGCCGACAGTCGAGCCGACTCTCGTGGGGCGAAACGAACCCACTCTGCGGACTTGGGAACTGGAACAAGGCACTGGAAAACTCCTCTGAAAAATTATTTTTTTCTGCACTGTTAGGCGAGTGCGTTTTACCAAAGTGTGACTGTGCATCAGGCAAAATTCTGAGAAGTGACGAGCCCGTCTCGCTGCGCTGTCTACCTCTGAGGGGCGTTTTGACTCGCAGGTTCCTTCTTCATTCTTCGCGATCGTCCAGAAAGAGACATAGGCGCTTTCACACGCGTAGAGTTGGAGACTCAGCGCTCTGAAATTGAGCCACCCAGCGCGTCCTGAGCTTCTAGCGTTTCTTTCAAGATGCGCCCGCGATCTGGAATTCTGTTGAGATGTCTGCTCTTTAGCGTTGCCGTGGGTTCTGGACACTTCCGGTGTTCCCTTCAGATGTGTCACAAACCCCAGAGATCCAAGTAACTTTGGGATAGCGTGGTTCAAGACGGCAGGCTGCGCACAGCCGAAGATAGAACGCGTTTCCAGATGTATCACAAGACCTAGAGATCCAGATGGTTTTGTGGCCGTATTCCTCAGGACGGCAGGCTGCGCATATCTGAAAATAGAGCGCGTTTCCACAAAACCTATCCAACTACGGGCAGCCCTCGGCCTTTAAGAGGTAATGAAAATAATCCAACTTAACCCGATAACAAGAGTTATCAAAATTTAAACCAAGCCATGGAGGCGTGGTGCAAAATCAAGAGATCGTCGCGCATCTGCATCGGCTCAACCGGCCCATGCTAGCGCGCTACTGGGAGCGATGGGCCGAGGCGCCTCTCATCGACTATGCCAAGACGCTCTGGGAACCCCCGGCGAGACAAGTGCCGCTCGAACCTGAATTAGAGCGAGCGCTATGGAAAGTCGGCAGGCAACAAGGTTGGAGCGCCGCGCGCTGCGCACGAGTGTGGTCTCAGCTCAAAGAACAGCGAATCGTGCAAACAGCGACGCACGTCACTCCGACGGAAGGGCCGACATTCTTAGGAATACATCGGCTTAGCTTGGTGGGCAAACCTCCTGAAGCGGACTACCTAGTCGCGGCGTATTCGGGCGTTCCGTTCTCGAATGCAGCATGGTCAGGAGCCCTGAGCTATGGAGCGGTCACCCAACTCTCAGATGTTTTAGATCCAAAAAATACCCATTTTCGGGAAGCTCAGCGCGCAGAAATCGACCGCCGCAGAGATGGCGCAGACCTCCGCTTGTCGCTGATTCCGAGCAGCTGGCGTGACGGGCTCGTGTATCGCGCCGAGATCCCGCAGCGTTCCCATGAGCTGTCACCAAGCTTGTGCCCAAGATCCCAAGAGATATTTCCTGATTTTCAAGATTATCAAGATTATTCAAGTTGGGCTCTGCGAAGTTCTGAACAACAGCTACAAAGGTTGTTTCCTGAGCAACAGATTCACTACTGGGATGTGAACGAGTGGATCACAGCATATCTGTTGGAAGTGCTGCCGCAAGCAGACCACTGGCTGACGCGATTGCTCTTCGACAAAGACAAACCCGCAGGTGGGCCTTCGATTTTCGAGGCTCCTTGGTTTGTGACGGAGATTCTGCACAAACAGAAACGCAAAGTAGAAAACCTCACTCCCCGCGACGCAGCCCTGCGAGGTCAGACCGTCACCCTGCCGCTGAATCCAGAGACTCTGAGTGAGGCGCTGCAGAACCAGCGGCTTTGTCCTGCGCTGCTGCCAACTTTTCTGGTGCTGCGGTTTGCCAATGGCCTGCGCTGCTGGGGGAGTTTTGAACAGATCGAATACTTAGATGAACTGCGTGCTCGTTTGGAGCATCTGGATCACTTCTCAGAAAAACATACACAGCGAGACGAAACGCCCACGCTGACGACAGGTCGAGTGCTGACTAAAACTGGAGAGCCAGTGTATCCGCTCGACGTTTGTTTAGAAAATCAAACTCTTCCAGCTTTGCCCACAACGCTCGGAGAGTGGTGGCAGCCATTGCTGGCCAAACTAAAACCACGAAATGCCAGATTCTGAGAAAAGACGCGCCGAAGAGCAGGAACTCAACTGCCTCGTAAGCGGCGAAGACTTGAGTAGGACGGTGCTTTCCGCAAGGGCGGCATCAGACTCAAACAGCTTGTATTGGAATAAATCCAATCTTTTTATGGCACTCATGGAGGAGTGCGTTACCACACTTGAAAGGAGGCTTTATGTCATCTCTGCATTTGCAAGAACATTTAAACGCTCCTCTGAGCACAGGGGTCATCGCGACTTCAGCCGAAGCTTGGGGAGATCTTCTAGCAGTCACCCGCTCCATGCGGGAAACCGCGCAGGCTAACGCAGAAGCTGCGGAGGCCGCGTTGCTACCACAATTCAGCAGCGCGTTGAGCGCGATTGACCGAGTGACCGGGCAAACTCCGGCCGCCCAGGCGCCCAATGAGATCGGACGACGTGTGCTGCGTAATACGCTGCAAAGCAACTTGAACACGCTGAAAATCGCAGCGGAGAATCGCAAAGCTGCCTTGTCTGTACCTGAAGAAGAGAGCGTGTTGCATCTACATCTGCTGCGAGAGATGAGAACCTTAGCGCAACAAGCCGCCTAATCAAAGAATGAGTAAAGAAGATCGCTCGCTAGTCACAGCTTGGTTCCGTTCCGTTGTGTTGAAAAAAGTGGCGCTCTAAACAGTTTCGGTAGCTACCAGAGAAAACAGTAAAATGCGGAACAAGCTAGTTTTTTGAGAAACGCTAGCGAGTGATGAGAGACCTAAAAAGTAAACATAGAGTAGCGCTGTAGCCTCGAACTTTGATCAAAGAAAAGAAGGTTTAGACAGAGCGCAAGCGCTCCAAGAAAATTTTGAAATGTAATTAAATTAATGAAACTTCTTAGCGAATAAAGGAACTATGACATTGCCAAGAATTAACACGAACATTCCTTCGATGAAGGCCCATCGATACCTCCAAAATGCGAACGCAGCGAGTGACCGCAACTTAGAGCGTTTGTCATCAGGATTGAAGATCAACCAAGCGGCAGATGGCCCCGCGTCTCTGGTAGTTTCTGAGCGTATGCGGGCTCAAATTTCGAGCTTAGGCCAAGCGATTGAGAACAGCGAAAACGGCGTCTCGCTGACGCAAACAGCAGAGGGCGCGCTGACAGAGATCAACCGCATTCTGAACAACATGCGGCAGTTGGCCGTGCACGCTTCCAACGACGGTGTAAATGACGAGCAGATGCTCGCCGCCGATCAAGCCGAGATGATGAACTCGATCAAAACGATTGAGCGCATCGCGACGAACACGCAGTTTGGGACCAAACATCTACTAGATGGAACTCGGGGGGCGAACGGCGTCGCGACGGGAGATCATTTGCAATTCGTAGCCGCTGGCGAAGGCACACAAAGTTCGCCAAAAGAGGGTTACCAAGTCACCATTACGCAAGCCGCGTCACGGGCAACGCGGAAAGGAGAAGTTGCGCTGTCGCAAGCGCTCATCAACGCCGGTGAGACACTCACGCTTACGGAAGGCGGACGCACAATTCAGCTCAAGACGGATTCGAGCATGACGCCGGAGAGCGTGAAAAATCAGCTGCAGCAGCAAGCTAACGAAGCCGGCCTAAAGCTGAAAATCGACTTCGGTATGTATAATTCAGCGAGCGAAGCCGACTCTGTTGCCCCCGGAAACCGCTTGCGAATCCAGCACACCGAATATGGTAGCGACGCGACGTTTACCGCTGTGAGTTCTACGGCTGGGGTGCTCTCGAAAGCGGCAGACGCTCCGCTGCACGTGAACAACGGCGCAGACGTGGCGGGCGAGATTGCCGGCGAGGAAGCCTTCGGTCGTGGACAGGTGCTCACAGGGAAACCTGCGAATGGGAACACCGCTGGGCTGGCCGTCCGATATACCGGAGACCGAGCTCCGCTAGGCGGGAACGTGGGCAGTGTGACCGTCGCGCAGAACTCTCTGATCTTCCAGATTGGCGCTAACGTGGGACAGAAGGACGAACTCTCATTACGAGATATGAAGCCCGCAGCGCTGGGTACTGGTGTGACGAATGGCAGCAACTACAATTCAATTGCCGACATCGACCTGACAAACTTTCAAGGGGCGCAAGACGCGATCAACCTACTGGACAAAGCGATTCAAGAGACGTCGATGACGCGGGCGAACATCGGCGCGTTCCAGAAAAACACCCTTGAGAGCAACTTGAGCTTCTTGCGCATCGCTGCCGAAAACGTGACCGCGTCGGAGTCGGTCATCCGTGACGCAGACTTCGCCAAAGAGATGGCAAGCTTCACACGAAATCAAATCGTGCAGCAGTCGGCCACCTCCATGCTCGCGCAAGCGAACCAAAGTCCACGCAATGTGCTCTCGCTCATTAGCTAATCTCGCAGACTCTGCATGGGCCGCTGTCTCGGCGGCTGATGCGGGGGCGGTTCACAGCGGTGCTCACTGACGGAGCTTTGAAGACAAAGCTCGGTACAGAGGTCACCACGAAGGTCACTCGTAAGAAGGTTTGACCATCGGGCCACGCGACCTCAACTCTGTGGTTGCACGACCTCGGCTCTCTGAGCGTTGGGTGCAACTCCACCCTGTTGGCTGAGAGGCTGTGTGCGCAGGGCGGTTCACAGCGGTGCTCACTGACGGAGCTTTGAAGACAAAGCTCGGTACAGAGGTCACCACGAAGGTCACTCGTAAGAAGGTTTTGATCATCAAGCCACGTGACCTCAGCTCTGTGGTTGCACGAGCTTGGCTCTCTGAGCGTTGGGTGCAACTCCACCCTGTTGGCGGAGAAGCTGTGCGGGCCACGATGTCGCGCGCAACGATGGGTCTTTCCATACAGATGAGGGCGCAAGAGGGCGCCGCAAAACTGCACGAGAATTTCGATTTTGGATCTGTCTGTGTTGTTTCTTGCGAAGATTGAAATGGAGACGAGGCTCGACTCTGCGCTGGTTGGGCTCTGTTGGTCAAGCTTGACCAAGAGCAACGCGAAATGGTCCGCAAAACATCTTGTGTGATCAGAAACAGGTCTCCGTCGTGATACGTTGACGAGAGAAGGTCAGACTTATGGAACCAGACGAACGGCTGCGGCGTCTGCAAGAAAAGGCTGCTCAGCGAGAAACCTCTCGTGAGCGCGAGCAGGAGAGACGCGACAGCATCGAGGCCATCCGAGAGGTTTATCAACTGTCGGAAGCAGAAGTGCAGCAGATGTTGCGCGACATTGACGCCGAGATCAAAGCCGAAGAACAGGCGCGCCAGCAGCGCCAGCAAAAACGCGAGCTGAATGTGCGCTATTTGCGCGAGCTGCTGTTCTCCGCTCGAGGCAGAATTTCACGAGGTGATTTCTGGATTGCGCAAGTCGGCGTGCTGTTTGTGCACTCCGTGATCGCAGCCAGCGCGGTCAATTTCCCTGCGCTAGGGGTCTTTTCGCTGTTGTGCTGGTTTGCTCACTTAAATCTGGCGATTAAGCGCTGTCATGATCGCGGGCGCTCTGGTTGGTTTTTAGTGTTGGGGTGGATCCCTGTCGTGCAGATATGGCCGCTGGTCGAGCTGATGCTCTTGCCCGGCGAGCCCGAGACGAATCGCTTTGGAGAGCCAGTCGAGTAGTTGTGACTGAAGATTGGCTCAGCAAAACGGTTTGTTCGCAGACCGCTCGATCCTGTGTAGTAGGGTCTCTTCTCTTTGCGGATGAGACCGCAGGTTTTTCCTTAAAATATCGCATTGGAGCCCCGTGCCCTGATGCGTCTCGTTCTTTGAATTTTTTAACCGGTTCTTATGAGCGCTGTTGGGTCTGACCCACAGGGCGGTCTCTCCTGCAAAGGGGAGACGTCCTCGGCGAAGACCATCTTCAGTTCGTAGCCGAAGACTTCTTGAAGTCAGACGCTGTGACCCGAAAAGATACAGCTTCAAAAGATAATTCCCATAAATCTAATAATCTAAATTTTTTAGGTTCGTAGATCATATTGTAAGCCAATCTCCGGATGTAGGTTGGCTGCCTCGTTCACCGAGCCACTTCCAATGGACGGAAGTGCAGAGGGGTCAGTCCCGACACATGGATGTGTTCTAGGCCAGACTCCGTAGATCATGGATGATCGAAATAATTAAAGTTATTTATATTTTCATACTACTAAGGAGGGTATTATGTCTCTGCGCGTAAACACCAATGTTGCTGCTCTTAACGCTCATCGCCACGTACAAAACGTCAACGCCAAGTCTATGAAAAACTTGGAGAAGCTCTCATCTGGAATGCGGATCAACTCTGCGGCAGATGGTCCTGCTTCCTTGGTGGTTTCAGAGGTGATGCGAGCCCAAATCAGCGGTCTGAACCAAGCCGTAGAAAACAGTGAAAACGGCGTGTCTATGGTGCAAACCGCCGAAGGCGCGCTCAGCGAAGTCAATCGTCTGCTCACAGACATGCGACAGCTCGCGGTGCACGCTTCCAACGTCGGGGTCAATGACGAGCGCATGCTCGAGGCGGATCAAGCGGAGTTTGCGAACTCGCTGAAGTCCATCAACCGTATCGCGACCAACACCCAGTTTGGGAACAAGCAGCTGTTGGACGGCAGCCGTGGTGCCAACGGTGTCGCTAACGGCCCCGGCTTACAGTTTGTTGGGGCCGCAGCGAGTACCAAAAGCTCGCCACGACAGGGCTACAACGTCGCCATTGAACAGGCAGCGACCCGCTCAACCATCAAAGGCTCAGTGGCGTTGACCCAAGCTTTGGTGGACGCCGGCGAGACGCTGACGGTGACCGAAAATGGGAAGACCATTCAATTCACGACGAAGGAGGGAGACACCGTCGAAAGCACCATCAATGAACTGAAACGACAGATCCGCGCTGCGAATCTGCAAGTGGATGTGGTGGATACGCAAGACGGGACGATTCAGATTCGTCATCAAGACTATGGCAGCAAATACTCACTCTCTGTGGCCAGCTCAACTGCAGGCGTCCTCTCCACCGCGGCGAACGTGATGGAGAAAGCGCAAGCAGGCCTGGATGTCAAAGGGTTCATCGCTGGCGAGGAAGCTGTGGGTGATGGCCAAACCTTGACGGGTCGGGACGGCAACCAACTCACCGAAGGGCTGAGCGTCCGCTATACAAGCGACACCGCGAACCCCAATGCTGGAACTGTCACCGTGTTGCAGAACTCCCTGATTTTCCAGACAGGATCAAACTACGGACAAACGGTCTCTGTCTCCTTGCGAGATATGAAGGCGAGCGCCTTGGGCTCTGGGGTGACCAACGAGAGCGGGTTCCGCTCTTTGGAAGATGTCGATCTGCGAGGGTTTCAGGGGGCACAAGATGCGATCAACGTGATCGATAAAGCCATCGATCAAACAGCTCAAACACGAGCGGATCTTGGCGCGCTCCAGAAGAACACTTTGGAGACCAACATCAGCACCTTGCGCATCGCAGTCGAGAACATGACCGCCTCTGAATCTGTGATCCGTGATGCCGATATGGCGAAGGAAATGGCTGAATTTACACGCAACCAAATCCTGACCCAGTCTTCAATGAGCATGCTCGCCCAAGCGAACCAGCAAGCGCGCAACGTGCTCTCCATCTTAGGAAGCTAAGCCCTTCGCAGCCTCCCATGAGGCTGTGGGCTCTCCTGCGTTCGTGGCT
>CBFIJD010000018.1:8072-56148 GCA_965662845.1 uncultured bacterium
GTCATTTCCCGATGCGCGTCTCTAAACAGCAGAGGCATAGTGAGTAGCCACAAGCAACGAGGATTGGCTCCTCTGTCCAGCGTCTGATTCTTCTCTAACAGAGGATCGATCTCGCCAAAGTGGAGAGCCTCAGGCACCGCTGCGAGAAAGAACGGCCCCGTTCCGCTGGGCAGTTTGCTCTTCCAAATGAGGACAACATCTATTCACAGACATCCTCTTCGCGCTTTGCCGTCATCCACAGGAGCGCCGAAGTATGTGGTGCCAGATAGCTAAAACGAGGTGCAGGGAAAACCACTTGAAGCGGGTTCTCTCAACTTTGATTCACAGACACCCTCTTCGCGCTTTGCCGTCATGCAGAGCGTCGAAGTCTGTGGTGTCAGATAGCTAGAACGAGGTGCAGGGAAAACCACCTGAAGCGGGTTCTTCCAAAGACACGACTCCACAAAGCGTCGAGTGCTAGAGAAGTGAAAACTGTATGAGGCCGCCACAGCGTCCATAAAATTAGACAGCGGAGGCGCGAAGAGCACCCGTTTGCCGTGAGCTGGCTTTGGCCAGAGGGAACCCTGTTCGTAGAGAGCGGAATTGCTGAGATCGCTCTCTCTCAAGTCCGTGACAACTCCTCTGCGCATGACGAGCACTCCGGCGCCAAAAAGTGAGACGCAGGCATCAGCTGCATCAAACTGCAAGAGTATAGGTTCCAGGGCCTGTACTCATGCAGTTTGATGGAGTGGTCTATCTGAGAACCACAAGAATCATCAGTAATTTTTCGATAATGAAAATAATCGAAATTATTTTGTAATGCCATATTTCGGTGTTCCAGATCATCTGGCAGCAATGGACTCATGGAAGATGAAGGGCTGCAACTGGGAAGACTACCCCGCCCAGTCAAAGGACGCTTGGAAAAGTCCAACAAAGTTACTCAACTGCATTGACCCAAACATTTAGAAACGGAGATCTATATGTCCCTTCGCGTAAACAACAACATCACCGCCATTACTGCTCACCGTAATCTTCAGCAGGTGAGCGCCGACACATCCAAAAATTTGCAGCGTCTTGCATCCGGCCTGAAAGTGAATCAAGCGGCAGATGGTCCTGCGACCTTGGTTGTGTCGGAACAAATTCGAGCTCAAATCGCTGGCGTTGACCAAGCGATCGAAAACACGGAGAGCAGCATCTCCATGGTTCAAGTTGCAGAGGCTTCCCTGGGTGAAGTGAACAAGCTGCTGACCGGGATGCGACAGCTCGCGGTGCACGCTTCGAACGCTGGTGTGAATGATTCTGCGATGTTAGATGCTGACCAGGCTGAGTTTGAGAACGCGCTCAAGTCCATCGACCGGATTGCTGGCAATACGCAATTTGGCACAAAGAAGTTGCTCGACGGGAGCACAGGCGCCAGCGGTGTGGCCAATGGTGACAACCTACAATTTGTATCAGCGAGTGTCGCGACCAAGGGCTCTCCTGTCGGAGGCTACCGTGTAGATATTCAGCAGGCCGCCACCAAAGCGAATCTGAAAGGGAGCGTCGCGTTGACCCAAGAAATGGTGAACGCCGGGGAAACGCTCACGATTACTGAGGGCGGTCGCAGCGTGCAATTCAAAACGACGGAAGGAGACACCGTCGAGAGCACGTTCAACAAACTACAGCAACGCATCGATGAAGCCGGCATGAACGTCGAGGTGGAGAGCGAGGGCGGCGTTTTCAAGCTGGAGCACCGCGAGTATGGCAGCGCTCACTCCTTCACTGCGAGCAGCTCGACCGCAGGCATCCTCTCGCCACAGGCAAATGTCTTCGTGGAGTCAAACCAAGGGAGCGATGTGCGAGGTTTGATCAACGGTGAAGAGGCAATTGGCCAAGGGCAACTCTTGACGGGCCGCAAGGAAAACCAGAACACCGCAGAGCTGGCGGTTCGCTACACAGGAGAGGCGGCAACGCCCACTTTTGCTGGGACGATTACAGTCACCCAAAACTCGCTGAACTATCAAATCGGCGGGAACCAAGGCCAAACAGCAGCGGTGAGCTTGCGCAATATGTCCTCAAACGCATTGGGGACTGGTGTGGCGAATGAGAGCGACTTCGGCTCTCTACGAGACGTCGATCTGCGCAATCTACAGGGGGCTCAAGACGCACTGCTCATCATTGATCAGGCGATCTCACAGACGTCAACCACACGCGCAGACCTCGGAGCGTTCCAGAAGAACACGTTAGAGACCAATCTGAACTCCCTGCGGGTCTCTTCTGAAAATCTGACGGCCTCAGAGTCTGTGATCCGCGACGCAGACATGGCGAAGGAGATGGCAAGCTTCACGCGCAACCAAATCCTAACGCAATCTGCGACAGCGATGCTGGCACAAGCGAACTCTCAGCAGCGCAACGTTTTGTCTTTGTTACAAGGCTAAGGTCCTAGCACTCTTGGAGGAGGTGACACTCCTCCAAAACAGGGATGATGAGGTAGAGCCGATGTTGATCTGCTGTGCTGCATGATTCCGCTCTTTGAAAGCAAACGCAGCGATTTTGTTCGTCACCACAAAGAACTGATCCCAGTTCTCTGTGCGAGGCGAAGTTCGACAAATCGAGGGCTGAGCGGAGACGGCCAAAGCATGACGTGGTTTGATCTCAGTCAAACCACGCCTCGCTCGGCTGAAGAACGCCTCCAACTCAGTCCAGACAAGCTTGTTCGACAGAAGTAGGCCGAGGCACCAAATCACCGACTACAAAGTCTCTGACCGAAGCTGTTGGTGGGGCTCAGAGCTTTGTGCTAGGCGCTAGGGGGCTCTGCTGTCTTCAGACGACAAGTCGTGAGCCGCAAGGTTTGTCGAACCGAAATGGGCTGCTTTGAGCTGCGACCGTGAGCGCCACGTCAAGCCTTGTCCACGCGAGAATCTAGTCCGCGTCAACACGAGGAAAACTCGCTGATGGACAGGGACAAAGCAAGACCAGCAGCGACTCTGGGGTCGGTTTAGAGATCGCAAAATATTGAGATCGGTCTTGTTTTGTGGTGGCCGCGTGCGGCTCTCTGAGCGCTCCTCGAGAGATTGTTCGAGAGATTTTTGGGAGAGCCCTCTTCACTCGAAGGCGTGGCCTTCAAACGGAATGAACGCCATCGCTCGACAAAATCCACCCGGGCGAGCTGCTCCTGCGTCCGCCGAGAGACCAGAGGTCGCTGACGTTTGCGTTTGATTGAAGCGAATAGATCTTTTGCGGAAGTCTCTCGATAGAAGTTTTTCTGAAAAATCATGTTTTCATGATCATCTCTGTTCTTACAGATTTGTGAATTTTCCCTCGCTCTGGAAGGAGCGGTTTTCCAAATTTCGTCAAAAGTTGACGACTTACGATTCCATGGAGGGAATCGAAATTACTAAAATTACTCAATATACAAGGAGTTAGTATGAGTTTGCGCATTAACAATAACGTTGAAGCCCTGAACGCCCACCGCTATTTGGCACAAAACGATAAGATGCTCTCCAAATCATTGGAGAAGTTATCTTCTGGACAGAAGATCAATGTGGCCGCTGACGGTCCAGCCGCGCTGGTGATCTCTGAGAACATGCGAGCCCAAATCGGTGGTTTGCAGCAGGCCGTCAATAACAACGAGAACGCGGTTTCCCTAGTGCAAACGGCGGAAGGCGCCCTGAATGAGGTGTCAAAATTGTTGATTGATGTACGCCAGCGAGCGATCGCTGCCGCTAACGTCGGTGTGAACGACGAGGCGATGGTTGAAGCTTCGCAGGAAGAGATAGAGAACGCGCTGAGCGCGATCGACCGCATTGCTTTGAATACTCAATTTGGTCGACAGAAGCTGTTGGACGGGAGCCGCTCTGCGAGTGGGAACACCGTTGGCGCGAACTTGGAGTTCGTCGGTGTCAGCGCAGACACGCAGGATTCAGGCTCAGAGGGATACGCTGTACGTGTGACCCAAGCCGCGACCCAAGCGACAGACACCTCCGCGACGGCTCTCACTCAAGAGATGGTCAACGCGGGGGAAACCTTGCGCATTCGTGAAGGCTCTCGCGAAGCCATTTACACCACGAAAGAGGGCGAGACTGTCGAAGGTGCCATCAAAGGTCTGGCAGCTCGCGTTGAGCAAGCCGGTCTGAATGTCTCAGTAGAGAGCGTAGAAGGCGGCAAGCTCAAAGTAACCCACAAGGACTACGGCAGCGAAGCGAGCTTTGAGGTCCAGACAGACAGCAACTTGTTCGCAGAAGAGACCAAGCCCATCCAAAATGGACAGGACGTACAAGGATCGATCAACGGAGAGAGCGTACAAGGCGAAGGTCAGTTGATGATTGGACGTCGTGGAAGCCAAACCACCGACGGGCTAGTGATCAAATTTACGGGATCTCAAGTCCCTGATGGCAACATCGCGGGGTCTGTCAACGTAAAAGGCGGCCTGAAATTCCAAGTGGGCGCGAACAAGGGACAGCTCGTGGGCGTGAACCTGCGCGATATGTCCACGACCCAGCTGGCTCGCAACGTCGCCAATGACAGCGGATTTCAGAGTCTTGCAGATGTCGATGTCCGCACCGGAGATGGGGCACAGGACGCCCTTGACGTGATCGACAAGGCGATCCAAGAGGTCTCCTCCACCCGTGGGGAGCTGGGCGCGTTCCAAAAGAACACACTGGAGACGAACCTCTCCAGCTTGCGGATCGCCACGGAAAACATGACCGCCGCTGAGTCGAGTATCCGTGACGCCGACATGGCGTTGGAGTTGGCTGCTTTCACCCGCAACCAGATCATGACGCAGTCTGCGACAGCCCAGTTGGCTCAGGCGAACGCTCTGCCGCAAAACGTACTGCGCTTGCTGGCCTCTCAGTAATCTTTCGTGAAGGTTTGGTGTTCCTCACGTCTGTCACAGGCGTGGGGAAACCCAACTGGCGGACTCTCGCGAGACCTTACCAAAGTGAGCTCTCACCAGAGTCACGTAAGTGACCGAAGTGAAGAGAAGAAAAACCAGCTCTTGGACATCTGTTGCCGCTGACTGGCAAACGCCTTTAGACGCCCGCTTAGATCAAGCAAAGCTCTCTCAAGAGGCCAGAGTTAGATAGAAAACGCGGGCTCTGTCCGTGCTGACGTCTGTATGCCTCCATGTCTCCGAGAGGCTAGCGTGAACGCGGCGTTGCAAGCCGAGAAGAGTCTCGCGCGCTGAGCCCAGCAAAAAACGTGGGCTCTGTCCGTGCTGACGTCTGTATGCCTCCATGTCTCCGAGAGGCTAGCGTGAACGCGGCGTTGCAAGCCGAGAAGAGTCTCGCGCGCCGAGCCCAGCAAACCAGCCTAGCGATTGTCGAACCGCAGTCCGGCTGTGCCCGCGGAGTGGCAACGACTCCGAGACCGTCAAACCTGTTCCAGTGAACTAGACGTAAACAGCAGCGCGGCTTTCTTGATGTTCGACGGATTTTTCGCGTCCCGCGCTTGGATCTCAGGATCAAGTGGGGGCGTAGGCGCAAAGGAGATTCGCGGCGTCGGAGGTCTCAAGCTACAAGCTGAGAACAGAGGTTTTTGTTCCAATAAGATCTTCGAAGGTGCGGCTCTTTGGATGTTCGACGGATTTTCCACGTCCCGCGCTTGGATCTCAGGATCAAGTGAAGGCGTAGGCGCAAAGGAAGTGCGCGGCGTTGGAGGCCTCAAGCCACAAGCTGAGAACAGAGGTTTGGGTTTGCGAAGAGGTCGGGCTCTCTGAACGCAAACGAGCCTCCGGCCGCGACATCTGCCCTCGCTTGAGCACGAGAATAGCGCTCTGGGCGCCCGTCGAATCAAGCCTGGAGCTTTTCGCAGAGGAGCACTCTGACGTCGCGTTGCTCTCAAGGACCACGAAAATCAAGCGTGACGCGCAAGGAGACAGGCAGAGAGAGCTGGGCAGCCCTAAGCTCCGCTGGGAGCTGGAGCGCAGGCTTGAAGAGAAAGATTTGATTTCGTACACAACTCACTCTGAACCACGGGGAGTTTACCGTTTTAGAGAGATGTATTTGCCCTTGGCTCTCCGAGGTCGACTAGATCTTTTGCTAAAATTAGATAATGGAAGTTATCTAAATTATCGCTTTGCTACCTGAGAGATCGGGAAACAAACGCAGCCTTTTGATGTCGTCTGTCATGGAGGACGGGCGGGTCAGATTCACCCAATCTGACTACGAAGCGTTTCATGGAGGAGACCTTCGGACTTTCATGGATGGAAGTTTATAAAGTAATTTTGATTATTCAATATACAAGGAGTTAGTATGAGTTTGCGCATTAACAACAACACCGAAGCCCTGAATGCACACCGCTACTTGGCACAGAATGACAAGATGCTCTCCAAGTCTTTGGAGAAACTGTCTTCTGGTCAGAGAATCAATGTAGCCGCCGATGGGCCAGCAGCGCTGGTGATTTCAGAGAACATGCGAGCCCAGATTGGTGGTTTGCAGCAAGCAGTGAACAACAACGAGAACGCGGTCTCCTTGGTGCAAACGGCGGAAGGCGCGCTGAACGAAGTCTCTCAGCTGTTGGTGGACGTTCGACAGCGTGCGATCGCCGCGGCAAACGTTGGGGTTAATGACGAAGCGATGGTGCAGGCGTCACAGGAAGAGATTGAAAATGCGCTTGGCGCGATTGACCGCATCGCCTTGAATACTCAATTTGGTCGACAGAAGCTGCTGGACGGCAGCCGCTCAGCCAGCGGGAACGCAGTAGGCCAAAATCTGGAATTTGTGAGCGTGAGCGCCGAAGCTCAGGAGTCAGGCCCCAATGGCTATGCGGTGCGCGTGACGCAAGCGGCGACTCAGTCAACGATCACCTCTTCCGGGGCCCTGACGGCAGAAATGATCCAAAATGGTGAAACCTTGCGCATTCGCGAAGGCTCTCGCGAAGCTATTTACACCACGAAAGAGGGTGAGACTGTCGAAGGAGCGATCAAAGGTCTGGCGGCTCGCGTTGAGCAAGCCGGTCTGAACGTGGAGGTCAAAAACGAGGATGGGAAGATCAAGGTGACGCACAATGACTATGGCAGCGAAGCGAGCTTTGAAGTGCAGACAGACAGCAATCTGTTCGCTGCGGAAACGACTCCCATTCGCAATGGTCAAGACGTGCAAGGCTCAATCAACGGAGAAAGTGTCGAAGGCAAAGGCCAGCTGATGATCGGCCGCCGTGGAAGCCAGACCATTGACGGCCTCGTTGTGAAATTCACAGGTGACGCTGTTCCGGCAGGCAGCATGGCGGGCACTGTGAATGTGAAAGGTGGCCTGAAGTTTCAGGTGGGCGCAAATAAAGATCAGCTCGTCGGCGTAAATCTGCGTGATATGTCTACGACGCAGCTCGCGCGCAATGTCAAGAATGAGAGCGGGTTCCAAAGCTTAGCAGACATTGACGTGCGTACCGGTGGCGGCGCACAAGACGCGCTAGACGTGATCGACAAGGCGATCCAAGAGGTCTCTTCTACCCGTGGGGAGCTGGGTGCGTTCCAAAAGAATACACTAGAGACCAACCTCTCCAGTTTGCGGATTGCGACGGAAAACATGACCGCCGCCGAGTCGAGCATCCGCGACGCAGACATGGCGCTGGAGCTGGCCGCGTTCACCCGCAACCAGATCATGACACAGTCTGCGACAGCTCAGTTGGCTCAGGCAAATGCGCTTCCGCAAAACGTTCTTCGTTTGCTCGCTTCTCAGTAATGGGATGGTTTCCCGACTTCGGTCGGGAGAGCCTCATTGCTAAATCATGACGAACGAAAACAAGGAGGTGTATGAGCGTTCGCACCAATACAGACGTAGCGGCGAGCCCGACTCTGCGTAATTTGACGGAAGCTTACCGCTCTGTTGGAGATTCTCTGGAGCGTCTCGCTTCGGGGCAAAAGGTGAATCGCGCCGCCGACAACCCGGCGAGTTTGGTTGTGTCTGAGACCTTCCGTGCTCAGATCGCCAGTTTGGATCAGGCCTTGGCCAACACCGAGGTCGCAGCATCGGTTGTACACACAGCAGAGGGGGCGCTTGGGGAAATCAGCGGTATTCTGATCAACTTACGCCAACTTGCTGTCGCTGCTGGGAACACCAGCGTGTATGACGAAAACGCGCTAGCGGCGCTGCAGAGGGAATTGCAGCTGGGGCTAGAAGCGATTGACCGTGTCGCGATGTACACCAGTTTTGGCCGTATTCGACTACTCGATGGCAGCCAGAGTGCCTCAGGCATCACCACAGGAGACGCCTTAGAGTTTGTGGGAGCTACGATGCGGACTCAGCCATCACCAGTGCGAGGATATGAAGTTAATGTGTCCCGTGCGGCGAAGAGGGCAGAAGCTACCGCAGAAATAGATGATTCTGATGCTGCAGAGCTGACCTTAGTTTTGGAAGAACTAGGGGGATCTAGCGTGCGCATCACAGGACGCGAAGATGAGAAAGCCCAAAGCTATGTGGCGCGTCTACAAGAGGCTGTTCGAGAAGCGGGCATGCGCTTGGATGTGAATTACAATCAAGACAGTGAAGAACTCACGATCCGCCATCAAGAGTTCGGCAGCGCTCAAGGATTTCGAATCGGGAGCTCCGAAGAGGGTATCTTTGTCGAAGAGGATGATTCTGTGCAGACGTACCGAGGGAGCGATATTCGAGGTTCTATTGGAGGCGAGGGCGCCGTGGGACGGGGAGCTGAGCTGCGCGGAGCAATGGACAACGCAAACACGAGCGGGCTGCGAGTTCGCTACACAGGGAGTGATCTGGGGATGGTGGGCAGAGTGAGCGTTGCACAAAATTCCCTCACCTTTCAGATTGGCACAGAGAAAGACCAACGGCTGAAAATTGCCATCGACAAAATGGACACGCAGCGACTGGCTCGCAGCTTCCCCAATCGCAGCGGCTACAGCAGTTTGGCCGATGTCCAAGTGCTGACGCAGCAGCAAGCGAGTGACACGATCGCCATGCTGGATAAAGCGATCAGCCAAGTGAACATGATGCGTGGGAACCTTGGCGCCATTCAGAAGGGGACGTTAGAAACGCAGGCCACGAACCTGCGAAATATGACAGAAAATCTACGTGCAGCAGACTCCAGTATTCGAGACGCTGACCTAGCAGAACAGCTGACAGAGGTCACCAAGCAACAGATTATGGTAGACGCCGCTGCCGCTGCCGTCGCACAAGGAAATGAACTCAAGGCAGACTCTATGTCACGCCTGCTACGCGGATAGTATGTTCGACGAAACAATCGCGGCCATCGCGACGCCGCTACAGCCTTCAGGAGTGGGCGTGATTCGCGTGAGTGGTCCTCAAGCGATGAGGGCTGCGGCACAGGTGTTTCGACCAACCAACCAGATGGACGTTGCCTCGCTACCGAGTCGCAAACTGCACCACGGATGGATTCAGTTCGACGGAGACCTGATCGATGAGGCCCTGCTGGCAATTATGCGGGCTCCGCGCTCCTTCACAGCAGAAGATGTAGTCGAGCTGCAATGTCATGGCAGCCCGCAGGTGCTACAGAGTGTTCTGACTCGGCTGTGTCAACAAGAAGGAGTGCGCCTCGCGAGAGCAGGGGAGTTTACACGGCGCGCCTTCCTGAATGGGCGGCTGGACTTGACGCGGGTGGAAGCGATCTCGGATTTGATCCACGCCGACTCCAAACTGTCCATGCTCTTGGCAGCACAGCAGCTGCGCGGTAAACTATATGAGACGATTCAAGCGATTCAAGAGACTCTGATTCAGGTCGCTTCCTTGATTGAGGCTTGGATCGAGTTTCCAGACGAAGATGAAGAGTTTATGCATCAGGCAGACTGCGAACGCCGCCTCGCCGCCATTGTGGAACAGTTGAAGCAAATGCTGCGTACAGCCGAGTCCGGCAAAATTGCTCGCAACGGCGTTCACGTGGTGCTTTGTGGTCGACCCAACGTAGGCAAGTCTTCTTTGCTGAATGCGCTGCTGCGAGAAAATCGAGCGATTGTCACAGACGTGCCAGGTACGACGCGTGATGTGATTGAAGAGACTCTGGAGATCAATCAAATTACGTTTCGTTTGAATGATACTGCCGGGATTCGCGACACCACTGATTTAGTCGAACGCGAAGGTGTCGAGAGGAGTCGGCGGCTGGTGGAGCAAGCAGATTTGGTGCTCTTGCTCTTGGACGGTTCTAAAGAGCTGATGGCAGAAGATCAGCGATTGCTAGAGGATTTACGGGAGCACTCCGTTCTGATTGTCGCCACGAAACAAGATTTATGGTCGACTCATGAACCTCAGTGGCTCCAGCAATGGAACTCGCGAGAGTGGATCGGTGTCTCTACCAAACATCTTGAGAGTGTCGAACGTTTAGAGCAGCGCATGTGGCAGCTAGCGGTCCACAATGATCTGCCGGCCTTGGATCAGCCTTGGCTGACCAATTTGCGACAACAGCAGGCTGCCGAACGAGCCTTGCAGAGCGTGGAGCAAGCACTCGTGACGCTGAAGGCACGGCAAGGCGAAGAATTTTTGGCCGCAGATCTGCGCCGAGCCCTAGACGCTCTGGGGGAAATTGTAGGACAAACCACGCCAGATGATTTGTTAGGGCGAGTTTTTGCGGAGTTTTGCATTGGCAAATGACCAGCTGCATCGCAGCGATGGAGCGCTACTGCTAAAGAAAAAGCGAGATTTGCTGGAAGAATGGAATCGTTTGACCCAGCAGCAGCTAGCCTCCCAAAACCTGGACAACGCGTCGAACGTAGTCAGAGAGAAAGAGCAGCTCCTAGGGCAACTGCAGCGACTGGATACTTTGTTAGCAGACTGGGAGAGCACGTTCTCCCAAGAAAATCTTGTGGACGAAGGATTGCAAAGCCACATTTTTGCATTGCTACAACAAATTGAAGAGGGGGAATTCTCCTTTGCTGAGCGACTCGCAAAAGAGCGCAACGAGACCATCCGCGAATTAAAGACCCTGCAGCAGCAATCCAGCTATGGCAATCCAATCAAACGCCCAAGCCCGAGACACCGCAAAACGGTTCTCTAAACATTGGAAAGTCGCGTTGTTGACGATCCTTGTTGGCCTAACCGCGCAGCCGAGTCAGGCCATTTCGCCAAGAGATCTGGCGTCAAGCAGCAGCGGTAAATTGACAGCAAATCCCGCTTCCATCGGCGGCATGAGCAACGGAGTTGTACAGAACAGCTTCTCTCTGTGTCGACCGCTCACTTCTCTCACAACTCAATCAGGAACGGAGAGCGGCACACGGAGAGATTACGCTGTTGGTGGGAGTCGTTGCTATCCCATTACGGGAGAAGACTTTTCAAGCAATCAGGGCGCGCTTGGCTATCATTACGTAGATACCGACCCGGTCTTCGCGGCGTTTTCTTCTCTCTACAACGGCAGCACGTACGCTGCGATGGAGACGAACTACCAAACTGCCGGGATAGCGGACATCCTCTATGAAAATCGAGACTACTCGGCGGACTCCCTTGAGTTAGGTTATGGCTTCAAAAACTTTGGGATTGCGCTGAGTTGGCGCTCTGAAGCAGAGTGGTTCTCTAAGGGAGAGTTCGTAAATTCCAGCGGCATCGGAGGCATTACCTATACATCGGGTGAGTCGGTGGGGGATAACTTTGGCGAGTGGAGCGAGGAAAGTGTGATGGGAATCGGCGTTGGCACTTATCTAACGACCAGCCTAGGTTCGCTGCAGATTGGGTACCGAGTCAACACACACACATACGCTCACGACTATTATTTGGATGGAAACCCCGACAATGCCGAGGGAATTCAAGGCTCAGCAGAGGCGACTTCTTATGATGTGGGTTTCTTGATGCCGAACTTCTTTCAATATTTCAGCATCAGCTACTCATATCGCATGTTCCCTAACGCCGAAAGCGCGCCGCCTAAAATGAAGTTTGAAGGTAGCGATCATATTGACTCGATCGAGTTTACGCCACGCGAGTATGGTGGCTTGGGGCTCGGTCTGAACTTTCGGATACAGAACGTGAACTTGGGCTTCAACTTAGAGTCTGCCGGCAGCGCGAGCGACGATGATTACGGAAGTTCAACGCAAGCCTATCGCGTCGATTTCCCCTCTGTAGGCTTGTATTACGGCACCCGCTCCACGTCGTACTCTCTGGTCCAAATTCAAGAAAACACGGCGGAGATTGGCTACGGTTTCATCCGTGTTGGCTTAAAGGAGTATGTGCTACTCGCTCGTAGCGGTACGAGCGATGCGTTCTCGGAAGTCGGGAAAATCCAATACCCGACCCTGTCGCTTGATGTCTACTTCGGGCCAAACGGAATTCAATCCCGACCATACTCGCGAACGTGTAACAACAGCGATCCGACTACCTGTGTTGGATATGTGAAAGACTGAGAAAGACGATGAGACTCACCATATATCAAGTCGAACATATTTTAGAGCGATGGCATAAGGCGCGTTATGGTAACGCGAAATTTGGCTCGTCTGAACCCATTCGTCTGACCAACTTGGCGAGAGAACATTCAAAGCCCTATCGTGCGCAGACAGCACCATCTTTAGGGGAAGTTACTCCGTCGAACATTTTGCAGCGCATCGCGGATATCACCATTCATGATCCGGTGGTTGATTATGAAGAGCAGCGCCGTGCCGGCCTCTTTTTGAGTCCACCATTCGTTCCCCAGCTGCCACCTCCGTCGATTCCCAAACTACGTGAACGCATTCGGATTCTGCAGGAAATTCGGGAACGAAACGCACAGCGCCGCAAACGTACGATTGAAGACTTGGCTTCACAGTCGACGATTACCCTCACCCAGAAGGCAGATGGCAGCGCTGTGGTCTCACCTAAACCCACGGCCAGCCCCGCCGCAGATCTGGCGCAGCCTTTCCAAAGAAACGAAGCGCCAGTAGAAGCGGCAGCTGCGCCAACACCTAAGCCAGGTTCCAGTCAAGACGCTGATCTGAGCTTGTTCGACTAAAGTTGACGATGATCCATAACGAACTTCCCTTTGTGCCGCTGCGAGTGGCCGTTCTGACCGTGAGTGACAGCCGCACATTGGCGAGCGACACTTCGGGGGAATATCTCTGCGCACAGCTGAATTCAGGCGGACACGAAGTTGTCGAACGAAAGCTGATCCCAGATGATATCTACCAAGTGCGAGCCGTGGTCTCGGCTTGGATTGCCGATCCGCACATAGGAATCGTCATCACCACCGGCGGCACAGGCCTCACGGGTCGCGACGGTACGCCGGAGGCCGTTCAGCCGCTGCTGGACAAGACCATTGAAGGGTTTGGCGAGCTGTTCCGCTACCTCTCCTACAGTGACATCGGAACCTCTACGGTGCAGTCTCGGGCGCTGGGAGGTGTGGCTAATCAAACGTATCTGTTTTGTCTCCCCGGTTCGACAGGAGCGTGTCGCCTCGCATGGGAAAAGATTTTGTCGCTGCAACTCGATAGTCGCCATCGTCCCTGTAACTTCGCAGAGTTGATTCCCCGCTTGAAGGAATGATCTTTGTATGCGGTTCGGCACAATCTCTTTTTACAAAAGCCGAATATGAACATGCTGACGCTGTCGGAAGCCGCAGAAAAACTCGAGATTAGCCGAGCCGCACTGGACAACTGGATCAAGCGACTTGGAATTGAAAAGAAGAAAGAAGGTCGCATTGGTCTGACTCCGAGAGAGGTGGACCAAATCCGACGACAGCGCAAAAGCTCCCGCAGTCGCAGCACCGCTAAGACGACCAAACGCAAGCCAAGCCAACCCACTCCAGCCGAAGCCCCCACCATCACTGCGGAACCCGCAGTCGCCGATCCAGCCTCCTCGGAACAAATCAAACAGCTAGAAGCCGAGCGTGTCGAGCTGCAGAGCAAGATGCAGCAGATGGAGTGGCAACGCGAGCAATTGCAGCAGCAAAACAGCAGCTGGGAAACCCGTTATGCCGACGCACAACAGCGCTTGGACTGGCTGCAAGCACAGTTGGATACCAGTAGCCGAGAGAAAACTGAGCTACTCAAACAGTCGGGGCAATTCCAACAGTTGTTGATGCAGAAAGAACACTCGCTGCAACAGATCCTGGAAGAAAAGCAGCAGCTGCAACAGCGCCTCGCTTTGGCAGAATCGACGCTGCAACAGCGCAGGGCAGAGCTCCCTCCTCCAGAGTCAGCCGTCGAAGTCTCAAAGAATGCCGAGAAGACGCCTGACGCCACACCGGCAGAGGACTTGGAACCAGAAGATGAAGCCGACTCTGTCGCCCCCAATCAGAGGACGTCGTCGGGGTTGGCCGTACCTCCCCCGATCGAGTGGACGCCGGAGCGTCGCCAACAAATGCGTGAGACACTCGCCAAGTTGAACGATGTCGAAGCCCGCATCATCACGCTGTACTATGGAATTGACGGCGAGCGCCAAACGCTCTCCCAAATTGCGGAACACCTAGGAATGGCCTTAGAAGAAGTTCGACAATTAGCTGGACGAGGTACCCTAAAAGTCCGTAGTCACCACCTGCAGAATCTGAGTGAAGATTTTGGATTCACCCCCCACCTCTGATCGACACCCCGCCCCGCCTCTCTCCGAAACTCTCTCCCTCTTAGCCGATCTGTCCGCTTTGTTGGAGTGGCAGCACACACCTCAAACGCAACACTGGCAGAGCGCCCTACAGCAAATGCAAGAGCGTCTGCGGCGTTCGCGTCTGCGTGTCGCGGTGTTGGGGTCGGTGAAGTCTGGTAAATCTACCTTAGTGAACGCGCTTTTAGGACGAGACGTTTTGCGGCGGGGTGCTGGTATTCTGACGTCCATGATTACCCGCATACAGTATGGAGCGAGTCCACAAGCGACGCTCAGGTTTAAGTCGCTAGAAACCGTCGAACAGGAATTCCAGAACGCCTTGACAAGGCTGTTTGCAGAACAAACGGGGTCGGAAAGCCTGCAGCGTCAGCTCCGTGTTGCAACGGACCGCGCATGGCTGTCTCAAGCGCTAAAGCGTCCGTTCGACGAAAACTTGGATCTTCCGCATTTCGCTGAGCATCGCAGCTTGTTACAGGCGCTAGTGCGTGGCTTTGAGGAGGCGGAGCCGTATCTATCAGACGAGCCGTCTCTGTTGAATTTGGCTGATACACAGCTAGAAGCCCACCAACAGTGGGTTGAGCAAGACGCGAGGGCCGTATTTCTGGAAGATGTGCTGCTGCAGCTACCGGAGTGGAGATACAGCTCGACGGAAATTGCAGACTGCCAAGGAAGCGATTCGCCGAATCCTCAGCATTACGCGATGGTTCAGGAGTACGCCGCGCGCAGCAGTGTGCTGATTTACGTCATCAGTTCTCGAGTGGGAGTCCGGCAAGCGGATGTCAAGCTGCTCCGTCATCTGCAACAATTGGGTCTCGCAGAGAGCGTTTTGTTCGTCATCAATTTAGATTGGAACGAACATGAGACGGAAGCCGACGCACAGCGTGTCGTTCGACAAATTGAAGCAGATTTGCGGCAGTGTGGCTGGTCGAAACCGCTCACATTTACATTTTCGGCTTTGCGTGGGTTGCTGGACGGCAAAACTGAAATCTCAGAGAGAGAAAAAAAACTCTTATCTTTTTGGTCAGACCATGCGCTTGCTGCCACACATGAGGCCGAGTGGCAACAGTTTCGCGATTGGCTGCAGGAGACCTTAGAACGTCAACAGCGAACCGTTCTATTGCGAGGCGAGTGGCGTCATTGGCAGCGACTGCAACAACAAATGTTGCAGTTTGTGTGGCGCTTGTGCCGAGAATTGGCCAGAGAAGACACCTCACAAGAATCTTGGACGGAAGCCGCACGGAGGCGGCGCTTGCTGTTGCGTTATCATGGGCGAGCGCTGCGTCAGGCCATCCAAGGCGGCGAAGCGGAGTGGAAGCGTCTAATTGACCAGCGTGTGCGTTCGTTGTTCGACAAGCGAGACGGCATTGTGTGGGAGCGATTGGAGCGTTTTGTGGAGCAGCTAGAGCTATCGTCTCCTGTCGGCGAGGAGGGCTTAGCTGTCCAAGGATTGCTGTGGATGGAAGAGACCCGACAGAAACTGTTGCAGGTGATTACGGAAGAAATCAACGTTGTCTTGTTACCTGAGCTGGGCAACTTGCGGACGGAGCTGACGGATTCGATTACCCAAACGACCGCGCCGTTTTTTGAAGCCTTGGATGAGGCAGAGGCGCATTGGCGATGGGGAGCTTCTGCAGAAGACAACGACGCCTCACCGCAGCCCCAGTGGCAATTCCCTGACATTGCTCCCATCTCGTTTACCACAACGATGGCCTTCCGCGGGCCGGAACAGATTCGGAACTGGTTGGCTTTTGGTCAAAGCTGGATTCGTTCGTTTTTTCGCTCACAGCGAAACTTTGAGGAGGAGTACCGCAAGCAAAGCACCATTGAACTGCAAAGCAGACTGAGGCGAGCCTTAGATTTTGACGTGCTGAACTATCAAGAGAATTTGAAGTATCGCTATTTGTGGGAAGGAACTCGTCAGCTGCTGCGAGAGATCGAGGCGCGCTGGGAAGAGAGCGAGGCAGGCTGCCTAAATGATTTGGAGGCTGTGCTAGAGAGGGTCGAGAAGTTAAGTGCGCAGCGTCAAAGTTTGTTGCCGCAACTCCAGGAGTGGTGCGAAGTGTTGGAGAGTTTGAGCCCACCAGAGGCTGAGCGGAGCGAGAGGGTTGTTGCCTCCGGTGGGTGAAGTGAGTTAGGCCACGTTGAACTGAGAACTCTCGGTGGAGTCCTTCATGGCCGCAGTGGAAGATTCACCACCTGTGATGGTGTTCTGAACTGCGTCGAAATAGCCTGTTCCAACGAAGCTTTGATGCTTGATTGCTCGGAAGCCGTTGTCGCGCTGCATCTGGAATTCTTTCTCCTGCAGCTCGCTGTAAGCGCCCATGCCGCGCTTGCTGTAGCCTAGCGCCAACTCGAACATGCTCGTGTTGAGAGCGTGGAAGCCTGCCAAGGTGACGAACTGGAACTTGTATCCCATCTCACCGAGCTGCTGCTGGAAGGTCTCGATCTCTTGATGCTCCAGTTTTGCGCGCCAGTTGAACGAGGGAGAGCAGTTGTAGGCCAGCATTTTGTCTGGATACTTTTCGTGGATGGCTTGCGCGAACTCGCGAGCTTCGCCGATGTCTGGAGTCGAGGTCTCGCACCAGATCAGGTCAGCGTAGGGCGCATAGGCCAGTCCACGTGCGATGGCACATTCTAGACCTTCTTTGATGCGGAAGAACCCTTCGGCGGTGCGCTCGCGGCTGGTGATGAAAGCATGATCTCGCTCGTCAACGTCGCTTGTCAGTAACTGAGCGCTGTGGGCGTCGGTGCGCGCGACTAGAACCGTCGGAACGTCGAGGACGTCTGCGGCCAAGCGAGCTGCGATCAACTTGCGCGTGAATTCTTGCGTGGGAACGAGGACTTTCCCGCCGAGGTGGCCACACTTCTTTTCGGAGGCGAGCTGGTCTTCAAAGTGAACGCCGGCGGCGCCAGCTTCAATCATGGCCTTCATCAGCTCAAATGCGTTCAAGACACCACCAAAGCCAGCTTCGGCATCCGCGACGATCGGTGCGAAATAGTGTACATCGTCACGTCCTTCCATTGACTGAATCTGGTCAGCGCGGGTCAAAGCGTTGTTGATGCGGCGTACAACGGTTGGCACGCTGTCTACTGGGTAAAGACTTTGGTCTGGATACATCTGCATGGAGGAGTTGTTGTCACCGGCAACTTGCCAGCCGCTCAAGTAGATCGCCTTGAGCCCAGCTTCTACCTGCTGAACAGCTTGATTTCCCGAGAGGGCACCGAGAGCGTTGACGTAAGCCTCAGTGTGCATCAATTCCCACAATCGTTCGGCACCAGCCCGTGCGAGAGTGTGCTCCACCTTCAGAGAGCCGCGCAGTTTTTGCACTTCTTCTGGGGAGTATGTTCTCTCAATACCTTCCCAACGAGGATCGGTGGCCCATGCTTTTTCCATTTCACGAATGTGATATTGCTTTGTCATATGTGTGTCTCCAGACATTAGTCAAAAAATTTGGGGAAAAATAGTAGCAGCGCTGAACGTGGACGGCACTATAGGGAAGTGAAAAAATCAGGTCAAGCGAAATTTCGCTAAAGACGGAATTTTTCCTCTAATTTCGCTCGTAGCCTAATTTTTCGCTGGAAATAAGATTGATCTGTGGTCAAAAAGCGCAGTAATATAAGTTATTCACTTCAAGCACAGCGAAGAGCCACCGTGAAAAAGAACAAGAATCGCAAGAAAGGTTCGGAGAGCGAACTGAAATTTCACGAAGTCCCAGTCAATCCAACCAATTTAGGAGCCAGCTCTGCTCCGTCTGACGCGATCTGGCGGAATTTCGCCTTGCTTCACAAAATGCAGTCCGACGCCCAAGAGGGAGAGGAGAAAAACATGTTTTGGCCGAGCGCAAACTTGAAGTTCATCTTTGGGATGAAGCTTCGCAACTATCGGCAAGAGCGCGGCTATTCGCTGAAGCAGCTGGCGGAGAAGACGGGCCTCTCAGTCTCGTATATCAATGAGATTGAGAAGGGGAAGAAGTATCCCAAAGCAGAGAAGATTCTGCTGCTGGCGAAGGGGCTCGAGATCCCTTATGACGACTTGGTCTCGCTGCACATGAACCAAGGGATGGGGTCGATGATGGAAGTGCTCAACTCCTCGGTGCTGAGCGCGTTTCCCTTCCAACTCTTTGGGATTTCAATGGAAAACATCATGGAGTTGTTTTCTCATTCGCCCAAGAAGACGACCGCGCTCTTCAATACGCTAGTCGAGATTGCGCGCACGTACGACGTGGATATGGAGTCGTTTTTTCTCGCTTCGCTGCGCTCGTATCAGGAGATGCACGACAACTACTTTGAAGACTTGGAATCCGAGGTCGATAAATTCATAGAAGACCACCACTTAGAAGGCTTCCCACCGCTCAACAACGAGAAGATCGAAGCGCTGCTCAAGGAACTTAAGGTCGACGTAATTACAACCGACTTCGCAGACTATCCCGAACTGCGAGAGCAGCGCGAAGTCTACCTGCCAGGGAAGCCTGCTCAATTATTGTTGAACAGTCGTTTAGTCCCAGAGCAGCGCACCTTCCTGACCGCGTTGCAGCTCGGCTATCGCGTCCTCAAACTTTCTGACGAACAGAGAACGACCCCGTGGCTCAAAATTGAATCGTTCGACCAATTGATGAATCACTTCAAGGCTTCCTACTTTGCTGGCGCGCTGCTGATTAGCCGTTATCAATTAGAAGAAGACTTGCGGCAGTTCTTCCGACAACCGACATGGAATCCGCAAGGTTTGCTCGACCTCCATGCGCGCTATGAGGCGACGCCAGAGATGATGCTGCACCGGATGAGTCAGGTGTTGCCCGGCTTGTTTGGAATCAAAGAGTTGCACTTTCTGCGGTTTGATCACGAGCAACCTCTAAATCACTTTCGTTTGACAAAAGAGCTGAACCTGCCAAGAGTGTTGGTTCCCAGCGGAAGTGGGGTCGACGAGCACGTGTGCCGGCGCTGGCTACCCATTACGCTGCTCAAAGAGTTCGAGCGCTCACGCACCAAATTGCAGCCGCCGGAGGTGATCGTGAGCGCCCAGCGCGCGCGGTTTCTAAACCAAAAAGAAGTATTATTTTTCTCGCTTGCCCGCTCCCTGCGTCTGACTCCAGGAATGAACCGCAGCATCAGCCTAGGTTTGCATGTGGATGACAGCGTGCGAGACCTCGTTCGCTTTTTGGAAGACGACCGCATCCCAGTGATGACTGTCAATGAAACTTGCGAACGTTGCCCGTTGTCAGAAGCCGAATGTTCTGATCGTGATGCCCCGCCAATTGTCTTCCGCAAAGAACGGATGCTCGAGCTGCGTTCCCGAGAGCTGGAGCGACTTCACAAAGACCTACACTAACTCCCTGCCAAACGAGAAGTACATGCGCTGTTTTTTTGATGTGGATGGAGTGATGCTAGATTTTGAGAGCAGCTACCTCCGCGCAATTCGCGAATATTTTCAATTAGAAATCCCTTACGACTACCAGACCTCCTCTTGGGATTTCTCGGAAGTGCTAACCGAGCAGCAGCAGATGGAAGGCTGGGAATACTTCATCAACAGCGACTATTTTCGACAGCTCGAAGGGCTCATCGCCGCAGAGCAATTCAACGCAGTATTTGGGGCATATCCCGTGCATTTCGTGACAAATATTCCACCGACATATCTAGAGGCTCGCCGCGAAAATTTGCGCAATCTTGGATACGAATTTGAGTCGCTGCACTCAGGTGGTTTTCTCTCGTTTGATGAGCAACCGCCCCGCACAAAGTCTATGGTGATCGCAGACATGATCATCCCACAGGAGAAAGTCCTATTTGTTGATGATCATCCAAAGAATTGTGTGGATGTGCAGGATCGTTTTCCAGAAGCGGATGTGTGGTTGATGAGTCGGCCTTTCAACCGTGACTTTTCACACCCGACCATCCAACGCGCGGAACATTGGGACCAAATTGTCGCAGCGCTGCCTACCACCAAGTAACAGGTCTCTGGCTAAGCATCTATGAAATCACGAACTGTCTCCGCACTACGGACACTGGGTGTCGCTGCCTGCTCTTGGTTTCTCTCCCTCTCCCCCTCTCTCGCTCAAGAAAATCCCCCCGAAGCGCAACAACAGGGGCAGCCCGCCTTGGGTATCATCCGGCTGAGCTTCTTTGAGCTAAACGTACAGACTTTCCTCTCTAGCGCCGAGCATCCTTTTTATCAAATGACCAAATTCAACGGCTTCGAAGGAGGAGCTGGCTCGCGGAATCTCACCTTAGACTGGGACTACGAGAAATTTTTGACGCTTGGTGGAGATGAGGATGGGCACGAGGAAATCGAGGACGATGTACAGCGAATTTTGCATGCTTTGCCGCCATTCTATCTGGAGTACATCATCCCAACTAATATGTTCGTCGCAGTAAGTCTAATGGGCGGTTACACTCAGACATATCTGACCGATGACGAGGCTGGAAATCCTCAAAAAAACAGCAATACGAAGGTATATCCGATCATTCGATTGCGCTCGCATTACTACATGGGTGGGGGGAATATTTACTTCACGGGGATGCCAGAACCAGGCGGTACGGACATTTTTTTCGGGGTGGGCGCAATGGTGATCCAAAATACGCTGCGAGCCGGCGTGCGACGCACGATTTTTGATACGCTTCCTGCAGAAGAAGTCACGGAGTTGAGCGCCTCAGGGGGAACTGCTTTTTTTCGTAGACTGGGCCTTGCTCTGAATGGCCAAAGCTATGGCTTCACGCTCGATTTTCTCTTCGTTGATGATTCCCAAGTGGTAGATAACCCTTTCAGTAAAGGGGTCGGTGGAGTGACTCCTACCGAATTTTTAGACGCTTACGGCAACTTAGGTTCCGCTCTGCCAGGCAAGGTGAGTTTAGAAGGTGCGCTGATGCGAGCATCCGCAACGTACACCTTCTTCTAGCCTTCAAATTCCGCTTCCAAGCCGTTCTTCGAGCATTGTCTCGTAGAATGCGTCCCGCATTACATTGACGACTAATAGCTCGTTACAAGTCTTCGATTGCTCCTCAAGCACATCTAAACTTTGAGAAATAGTTAGATGCTGTTGGGTTAAACGTTCCAGTTTTCCCATCATTCTTCGCAGAGTAAGTGACATATTGCCTCCTTAGAAAATAGCCTGATTTCGTCCCGTTACACCATGTTCCTGCACCGGAAGAAACGCAGTTTTCCGGCTTCTTATTTGCCAGTCTGCAGAGGGTGTGCCACACGCTGGAAGATGAGGTGAGCCACGCAACACCAAGTCGCGTGGCGGAGTAAGAGGTTAGGAGTTTACGGGGCGACGAAAATGGAATACGCCCCAGACGAGATAGCCGTTGCGGCCACCGTCCACCCAGCGCTGGAGGCCGAGTTTCATACGTCTCAAATAATCTTCGCTCACATGCTGACGCAACGTGGCTTCTCGCCGTTCGGTTTCTTCTAAGACACGCTGGTAGTGATGGATCAGCTGGGGGGTGTAGTCATGAAAATCTTTCTCCACGAATCCCAACTCTTGAAGCTGCTCTCGATAGAAAGCGGGCGACCCTAAGCTCTCTAAATGAATACGCTCTAAGATCGGCTGCAAAACTCCTTCAGGGCAGTCATCGGTTTGCATGATGTCAGAGAAGACCAGCTCGCCACCAGGACGAAGAACCCGCTGCATCTCTTCCAAAACGCTCTGACGGCTCCCGCTGTGCAGGAGCGCGTCCTGCGACCAAATTACGTCGAACGTGTCCTCAGGGAAGGGGACTTCCTCAAACGAACCCGCTTCCACACGAATCAAATGCTCTAGTTTCGCCATGCGATTCTTCTGGCGATTGCGCTCGTTTTCGACCTCGCTGAGGTTGAGGCACGTCACCCGACAGTGATAGTTCTGAGCCAGAAAGCGCGCAGCCCCGCCATAGCCCGAACCCAAATCCAGCACATGCGAGTTGACCCCTAATTTGTTGAGACAGTCAGCCATGAACTGATCGGTTTTCTGGCTCGCCTCAGCGATAGAGTCTCCCTCTTCATACAATCCAATGTGGATGTCTTCACCGCCCCACACGTGAAAATAGAAGTTGTCGGCGTCGTTGCTGTTGTAGTAATTCCGCGCGACATTCACGGTCCCGGAGTATTCATTGTCAGCCGCTGGTTTTTTTGGTTCGACGTAACGTTTCTCTGCGAGATGCACGAAAAAATCGGGCTCTTCTTCGCGATAGGTCTCCTGAAAGTCTCCAAAGGTTTGCACGCTCTGGAAACCCACCTGCGTCATCAGGTCACGCACATACTCCCGTCGTAGCGGGAACATGTTCAGATGAAACTCAGAGCGATCAGGAAAGCAGTATTTGAAGCGCGCTAACCCCTCATCGACGTATTCTGGATAGACGCTCACTTGGTCGCCGCAATAGTAGTATGTGTGCTTGCTAGAGTAGCCTTGATCCATGATCGCGTCGTAGTTGCGTTGATCTAAGATCAAAACCCCATCGTGACGTAAGACCGCATAAAACTCGGCGAGGGCTTTGCGACGATCTCGTTCGGCGTGCAAGTGCGTGAAGGAGTTTCCTAAGCAGATCACAGCGTCAAACTTCTCGTGAACATCACGATTGAGCCAACGCCAATCTGCATGGACTGTCTTGAGAATCAGCCCGTGTTCGCGAGCATTGTCGAACGCTCGAGCGAGCATCTCCGGAGCACCATCCGCGCTGACGACCTCAAAGCCATGACGCAGTAGCTGCACGGAGTGATATCCCGTCCCCGTAGCGGCATCGAGCACCTTGTGAGCGCCTCGCTCTTTGAGCAAGCGGATAAAGAAATCCCCTTCGCTTTGCGAGCGACGCTCCCAGTCAATCAACTCATCCCATTTGTTCACAAATGAGCGGACATATTCCTTCTGGTAGTGGTTCGTTTCACGGACTTTGATCGGGTTCTTACCATACTCCTGTTGAGTGGGCGTTTCGGGACGTTGCATGGTCAATCCTTTCTTGGGTAGAAAGGGAAGCGGCAGAGTCAAAGGCAAATAAAGAGAGAGCAGCAGACGATTCTTGCGTCTTCATCCTGAAGACAAATCGAAGGCGGGAAGAGCCTGCTCGTGTGGTGCGCAGGCCTTGCTGAAAATAGCGGGCAATCGGACAGGTCAGGTGACCCGATGGAAGATACATAGGGGGAAAAACTCCACATTCAGAAGCCTTTCTCCGTAGGACAGTGTTGGTCGAAACGACAAAAGCCACCGCTTCCCGTAATTTGTTGTGATTTGTTCGACGCTTTAGCACTGATTACCCCGTGAGAACTCTCTATAGTGTGGTCGCTTCGGTTGAAGCGAGGGCAACCATAGCAAACCGTCCTATAAATGCAACGAAGTGGGCGAGATTTCAGGTGCTCAGGGGGTGTTGAAGGCGACTATTTGTGCTGAATTTGCGGCCAGTAGGTCGAGAAGTCAAACGTGGGGGAGTGGCTGCCCTGATGACAAGAGGCACAAGCTTGGCGTGGGTCACGGGGAGGGTGACTCAGCGGATTTTTGAGGTGGGCGCGCGCTGGGCCATGGCAGTTTTCGCACTGAACATTGGCGAGGTGCGGAGTGAGCTGGGTGCTGAGAAAGCCGCGCTCGTGCAGTCCGACCACATGACACTCCAAACACTCTGGATCAAAGTCTTTGCCAATCTTTGCCAGCGTCGCGAGCGCGGTGCTGTGGGCGCTAGCTTCCCAGCTGGCGTGCGCTTCTGCGTGACACGTCGAACAGGCTGCGTTGCCAACAAAGGGCGACTCCGATTTGTGTTGATTCATGCGCTTGAGTCCGCTCAGAAACATCTCTTTAACCTCAGCATCATATTTGGCAAAGAGTGGCGCGACGGCTCCCCAGTCTTTGATGTCACGACGCAGCCAGCGAACCTCAAGCTGAGGTTGAGTAATCTGGCCATGAAACAGGCCCTGTCCCTTGGTGGGGATCATCTGTAAGGTGACACTCGCGGTGGCAAACTCTGTGACCTGATGGAGTTCGTCGTCGTTGGTGCTTCCCACCAAAATTCGCTCGAATTTTCCACTTTTCTGAAACAGCTCCGCCTCGTTTGGGGTTCCACGAAAGAGGAGAACGCGCTTTGCATTGGGACTCATTTCGGCTTCCCAAGCACGCAACAGCTCGTCGGTTGCTGCCTGAAAGAGCGGGGTTTCATTCTCATTTTGATAGAGCAGCGAAGGTGAGACGAAGCCCCACACCTCCCATGTTTGCCCGTCAATGGTTTTCCGATATGTGCGCTGGACGGGTAGCGTGCGGGTGTTGCTGAGCAAGTAGGGTAGCTCCGTGTCCCAGGTGGCGAGGCCATAATTCCATTCGTGAGGGCCGGGCAGAATGACGTCTGGGGTCAGCTGATGAAAGGCTTGTTGGATCAATTTTAGCTTCAGGTGGCCTTGCGCCGATGGCTCAGGAAAGTTGTTGCCTAAATCTAAGTACAGCAGCTCATCGTGTTGTTGTCGCCACTCGGCGAGAAGAGTCCCGCGTCGTTGCAAGCCCCCCATGTCGCCCTCTTCCGCGCAGCCGCAGGGTTTGATCTCGCCGCGCAAATCTCCCGAGACGACGAGCAAAGGTTCGGCCCACGCGGGCGACAGCCCAACGCAGACAAATAAGAGAGCGCAGAGAAGGTTAAGCAAACTGAAACAGTTGTTGTGCGTTTTCATTGGTTTGTTCGGCGAGTTGTTCAAGGGGGATTTCTAACCAAGTTGCCAAAAATTCGGCAATGATAGGTATCCGAGACGGATCGTTGGGTTTGCCGCGGAAAGGAATCGGCGCGAGAAAGGGAGAATCAGTCTCTAAGATGATGCTTGAGAGCGGGACTACCTTCAGCGTGTCACGTAAGTCTTGGGCATTTTTGAAGGTGACAATGCCGTTGACGCCCAGCAGCCAGCCCATCTCGACCATTTGTTGGGCCATCGCGCAGGAGCCTGTGAAACTGTGAGCGACCCCTCGTCGAGAGACGGAGTGGTCTTTCAAAATGCGCAGCGTGTCTTCTTCGGCGTCACGTGTGTGCAGGACGACAGGTAACTGTAACCTCTCGGCTTGTTGCAGCTGCGCACAAAAGGCTTCCTGCTGCACCTCTCTCTCTGCGTACATGTAATGGTAGTCAAGCCCCGTCTCTCCGACAGCGACGATCCGCTCGCGTGTGGCTTGCTCTTCAATTTGTTGAGCGACGGCAGCGCTATATTGGGCGGCGTCGTGCGGGTGAATGCCGAGCGCGCCATAGACACGTTCGTGCTCGCCCGCGGTCTGTGTCACGAAATCCAGAGATTCCGCGTCAACAGCGATGGTCAGTAGTTTCTGCACTCCGGCGTCTGACGCCCGCTGTAAGGCCTCAGGCACCGTCCATGTGAGCTTGTCCAAGTGACAATGCGTCTCAATAAAACTTGTCATAATTTAGAAGATGAATAGGATAAAAAGTTTTAGAACAACACGTCTCCTTCCACGGTATCGACAACAACTCTTTATGGTCAATGCAAAACGAGTGGGGCAAGCCCTTTTGCTGGGATGCTTGCTAGGCAGCGTGAGCGGTTGTTTTCGAGCGCAGATCTACCACGACGCTGCCCCTTTGCGAGAAACTCCTGATGCCGAGTTGCGACAGGTGAGCACCCTCTTCGCTTCTACCGAACTGGAAGAAGCTGCCGAGCTGCGTACGGTTTGTCCAAGCGGCGTGTCACGCGTGGAGGTGAAACAGACCGCAGGAGATGGCGCATTTCACTACCTGACACTGGGGATGTACAGCCCTCAAACCTTACGAGTTTGGTGCAAACGCTAAATTTGATCTCACGAACAAATCTATCTCCGGCGCCCGATCGCCGGCCTTCCTCGCGATTCCCCCTGCCGCTTTGGTGATTACGATAGGAGAAAATGGAATGTCTCTGAACACTCCAATTAAGGAACTCTGTGCCCGGTTAGGCTATCAGTTCCGTCAGCCGGACTTGCTGCAACAGGCGCTCACGCACAAGTCTTATGTGCAAGACGCCGGCGCGCGCGGAGGAAGAAACAATGAGCGCTTCGAGTTTTTAGGAGATGCTGTCCTCGACTTGATCATTAGTGAAATGTTGATGGAGCGCTTTCCCGATCTACCAGAAGGAGGACTGTCGAAGCTGCGCGCGGGGCTGGTCAATGAGAGCGGCCTGCGGCGCATCGCGCACTCGCTCGATCTGGGACAGTATCTGCTGATGGGGAAAGGCGAAGAGATGACAGGGGGGCGACAGAAAGCTTCGCTGTTGGCCGACGCCGTGGAAGCGCTGTTCGCCGCCGTTTATTTGGACAGCCGTGAGACACATGGCGTGCAAGAAGTCACACGACTCGCGCGCAATTTGTTCGGCCCCGAGCTGCCCGACCGAGCCGAAGACTTGGCGGTGCGGGACTTCAAATCCGAGCTGCAAGAGTATGTGCAAAAACATTTTGGGGTGCTCGTCACCTATGAGTTGGTTCGGCAAACCGGACCCGACCATCAAAAAGAATTTGAGATGGCCGCTTTGATTGAACAAAAAGAGTATGGACGTGGAACAGGCAAAAGTAAGAAACAAGCCGGTCAAATGGCCGCAAAGCAAGCGCTTGAATATATCTCGAAACAAACGAACGAAGCCTAATATGGGCGAAAACCGAACCGATCCCGAAGGCGCTGTCCGCATTCAGAAGGTCATGTCGCAGACGGGCGTGGCCTCTCGCCGTGCAGCGGAGCGCATGATCTTAGAAGGCCGCGTGGTCTTGAATGGACAAGTGGTCACCGAGCTGGGACGCCGCATGGTGCGGGGGCGCGATCACTTGGTGGTCGATGGCAAGCGCATCAACACCGAGGCAAAGCAGACCAGCACAATCTACGCATTGTACAAGCCTAGGAATTGCATCACTTCACTCAATGATCCCGAAGGCAGAAAGACGATCGTGGATTTCTTCCCTCGCAAGGCAAAGCGATTGTTCCCCGTCGGGCGCTTAGACTACGACGCAGAAGGCCTTCTGTTGCTCACTAATGATGGCGATCTGGCGAACCGTATCATTCACCCGCGCTTCAAAATTCCCAAAAGCTACTTTGTGAAGGTCAAAGGATTGGTGCAACACCACGATCTGGAACCACTGCGTAAAGGCCCCGTGATCCAAGGGCGACCGCATCAGCCAGTCAAGTGCAAGATCTTGCATCAACGAGGCGAAAAGACCTGGCTGGAAGTGATTTTGCACGAAGGAACCAACCAGCAAATCAAGAAGATGTTCCTAGGCATCGGGTTTCCGGTGCAGAAGATTAAACGCTTCCGCATCGGCAACATCGACCTAGGCTGGCTGAGACCCGGAGAGTCTCGCGCGCTTTCCGCTGAAGAACGACAACGCCTGCTCGAAATGACAGGCGGTACTACGTAAATCAGCATCCTCACCTGCAACCTGTGTAGCGAAACCCGACGTGGCAAAGAAAAAGGAACTGTACAAATTGGCGGTGGTCGACGGCAAAGTGCTGCTGCGCGTTCCACCTCAACTGGTGGGGGCTGAGACGGCAAACCTCGATGACATCCAGCGCGAACTCCACATGATGGACGCTCCCTACTTGCCGGAGCGTCTGCTGGAAATTTATGAGCGCAACTCTGGAAATTTTGAGGAGCTGAGCAACCTCGAAAACCCTGACTATACCTTGCAGGTTGATATCAGCGAAGACGAACAGACCGCGTACCTCAACCTGATCCCACCGCCCAAAGAAGGTAACGAACTGACGGAAGAGCTGCTGCGACAATACCTCGACCAGCACGGTATCACCGCAGGAATTCTGTCGGACGTCGTGCAGAAGATGATCAGTGAGAAGGTCTTCTACGACTACGTCGAAGTCGCGCGCGGCCGAAAACCCCGCCACGGCACACACGGCACGCCAGAGCTGCTGTTCCTCGATCGCTCTGGCTTCGAAGACCTCACCGGCGTCGATTTGCGGAATGTGCCCATGCTGCAAAAGGTGACCGCTGACCAAGTCTTGGCACGGGTGTACGCCCCAACCGATGGCGACGACGGATACACGGTGAACGGGCGGGCCATCAGCGCCATTCCCGGAAAAATTTGCAGACTCACCGCAGGTACGAACACCCGCTACAGCTCGAATCGTAACGAAATCATGGCGATGAAAGCGGGGGTCGCGTGCTATCACAACGGCGCGCTCCATGTGCATGACGTCAAGTCGGTTGACAATATCCACGCCGGAGTCGTGAAGTTTGACGGAGTGCTACAGGTGCGTGGCAACATCGGGGACAGCTGCCGTGTGGAGGCCTTCCGCATTGAGGTCAGCGGTTCAGTGGGACACTCCCAACTGCGCGCGACCAGCGACATTCATGTCCAGCAGTCCATCGTGAAAGGAATCCTGCACGCCGGTGGCAGTGTGAGCGCAAGCGAATTGATGGAAGCCAACATAACCGCAGGCGAACATGTCCTTGTCTCAGGCAACATCACCAACTCCACGATCAGCGCCGGTGAGTGTCTGCGCATTTTGGATGAAACAGCCGACGCTTCAGGCGGCAAGCTGCAAGGCGGCTATCTCGTGCTGCTGCCAAACATCGGGACACAGCCTGGGGCCACCAAAGCCGAGGTTGAGGTCGGCATTTCGCTAGCGCAACGGAAGCACATCCGGGAGCAAGAAGAGTCTGTGAAAGAAATGCTGGAGCAATTCGGACGCAACAAAGAGACGATGGATCCGATCATTCGCCGCTGGGCTCGAGGCAAGTCCAGTGGACAAGACCAAAAAGACCTAGATCAGCTGACAGAGATTCTACAAACGGAGATTGAAAAGCTTCAGACCTCTGTGCGGGAAATCCGAGGCTTTCAGCGTGTGAGCGACGCCAGCGAAAAATTAGAAGGTGGTGCCATCATCATCACCAAAAAAGTCTCTGCCGGCACGGTGCTGTTTGTGCGCCGCACTCGCTTCAACGTCGTCGCCGAAGCAGAAGGGCTCGCATATACGTTCACACAGAGTGGCGTGCAGAGTCGTCCCTATGAGCCGGTGTTAACTCAATATCGGCCATACCTGATTGAACCTCCGGAGGAGTGATCCATGGCCGATATCAATCGAGATGAACTGGAACGTCGTGTGAAACGACGCGAGCCTCTGCGAGATCTCAACCTTGGCAGCATGCGGTTAGACAATTTGCAGCTGACAGGCGCCATCTTTCGTCGTTGTCGCTTCGGCGAGGCGGCGTTCAACAACACGGTCTTGGACTACTCAAGCTTTGAAGGCTGCGTGTTGAGCAACTGCGATATGCGCGGTGTGAGCATGCGGGAGTCGGCGCTCAACAACTGTGATTTAGATGGCAGCAATTTGCAGGATAGCAACCTGACCGAAGCGAACTTTCGCGGTTCATCGCTGGTGCGCACCGACTTCAGCGGCGCACGCATGGAACGCTCAGTCCTGATGGAAGTCGACGCCCAGCTAGCGAATTACACCCAAACCATGATGAACGGTTCGTATCTGCTGCGCGGCAAGTTCCTGCTCTGCGACTTCTCGCGTGCCGAGGCTTCGAGCATCAACGCAGCAAAGGTCGACTTCACAGGCTCCATCTTTATGGCCGCCGCGCTGGATCGTTCCTTGTTGACGGCGTCTAACCTCAGTTTCTGCAATCTCTCGGTAGCCTCTGCTGTAGGAGCCATCTTCAAAGGCGCGAACCTGTTTGGTTCTAATTGTTTGCACAGCATCTTCAACGAAGCGAACTTAGAAGAGTGCATCTTAGGGCGTGTGAAAGGACACCACGCGCAATTTCAGAGCGCTGTGTTGAACCGAGCCAGCTTGATTGAAGCGGACTTTAGCCACGGCAACTTTGACAGCGCCGCGATGCAGGGGACCTTGCAGCAGGGAATTGTCCTCGAGAACGTCTCGATGGAAGGGATCTCTCAATGAGATGGCTCGCCGCACTTGGGCTTGGAGTCCCTCTCTGGCTCGCGAGTGGAGCCGCTGCGTGGGCTGAATATCGAGCCTATGAGTTAGAGGTCTTTGACCGAGTCACGAACCAGTCGCGTGTGATCATCACGTCGTTCTCTCCCAGCGACTACATTCTGGTGAACGGCGGCCCAGATCGCATCGGGGTCATTATTCGAGCGTCTTGGATTTGCTATGGAGACACCTCCAACGGCGAGAAAGCCTGCCCGGCTCCCAAGCCTATCAACCCACGCTTTCAGGAGGGAGATCGGGTGCAAATCAACCTGCCCAAACACGTCACGCACCAGTGGGTCGGTGAAGTCGAGAACAGCTTCTTTCGGCCCGAGCTACGCAGCAATGTCTACGGCATTCGCTTCCCAGAAAAAGGCGAACTCTACACCCGTTACTACGAAGCAAACCTCCAAAAAGCGCCGTAATATCTAACACACAGACAGGAGGTCACATGATGGAAGCCTTGCGCTCTGCCAGCCTGCTTACCGCGATCAAAACGCCTTACCTCACCGATGGATCCATTGACTTAGAGACCTATGACTTTTTGCTCGCGGAGCAGGTGCGACACGGGGTGGACGGCGTGATTGTGGGGGGCACTACGGGGGAAGGGCACCTGATGCATTGGGAAGAACACCTGATGTTGATTGCGCACACTGTGCATCGCTTTGGAGATCGTCTCAAAGTGGTGGGCAACACCGGCAGCAACAACACCCGCGAGGCTCTGAAAGCCACGGAGTACGGCTTCGCTTCAGGGATGCACGCCGCGCTGCAGATCAACCCCTATTATGGAAAGACCTCCGAAGCGGGGCTGTCAGAGCACTTCCAGCGCCTGCTGCAGCTCGGGCCGGCTTTCATCTACAATGTCCCCTCCCGCACCGGACAAGACCTGCCGCCAGAGCTGATGCAGCGCTTGGCGGAGAGCCCGAACTTCATCGGCGTCAAAGAATGCTCTGGCAATGAGCGCATCGCTCAATACGAACGGCAAGGGATCGCCTGTTGGTCGGGCAACGACGACCAATGCTTCGCGGGGCGCCATGCACATCGCTCCCACGGCGTGATCTCCGTGACCAGTAACATTCTGCCAGGCTGTATGCGCAAGCTGATGGACACCAACGACGCCGCGCATAACGAGGCGTTGCAGCCGCTGATCTCGTGGATTTTTCAGCAACCGAACCCCATTGGGATCAATACGCTGCTGGCGATGACCGGCGCAACGCAACCGGTGTTCCGCTTGCCGTATGTCCCGCTTGAACGAGAAGCGCGTCAACAAGGACTGGAGTTGTTGAGAGCTTTCACCTCGGAACAGCGAGTTGGCTCACGTCTGGAAGTGCTCAACGACTCCGACTTTCACCTCGCCGCCCAAGCCTGATGCCTCTCTTACTCTGGCCTCCGCCCCAAGACCTCCGCCTCGCTGAGTCTGCTTTCGTGCTGCCACACCACGGCAGCGTTCACCTCTCCGCGCTCTCTCTGCTCTCTCTCGGACAACACTGCCAGCGCTTGCTGCAGGAGTTCTCAAGTCGCACATATCAGCTGGGGCGCACAGCAGAGTCCTCAGAGTTTGCGATTCGCTTAGAGTTGGTAGAGCAACCGATCACGTCAGGACCGAACGCGGCACAGAGCTATCGCTTGTGGCTGCGACCCGACGGGTGCTTGTTGAGCGCCTCAACGACGCAGGGATTGTTCTACGCGTTGATGACCTTCAAGCAGATTTTGCGACAGCAGCCGTTAGAGCTGCCAGCCTTAGAGATCCTAGATGAGCCCGACTTTGCGCAACGGGGCATCCTGCTCGACGTTAGTCGCAACAAGGTGCCTGAGCTGAAGACACTCTTTCTAATTGTCGAACAGTTCGCGGAGTGGAAAATCAATCAAATCCAACTCTACACGGAGCACACCTTCGCTTATCCTCAGCACGCTCAAGTATCCGAGAGCGCCAGCCCTTACACGGGCGAAGACATGCTGCGTTTGGGCGACTTCTGCCGAGAGCGCCACATGGAGCTTGTGCCGAATCAGAACTCGTTTGGGCACCTGCATCGGTGGTTGCGGCTCCCTGAATATCAGCACTTAGCGGAGTGCCCCGCAGGCTTCTCGTGGCCCAACGGTAAGTACCACCCAGAGCCCTTCAGCCTGAACCCACGCCACGCGGAGACTTTCCCCTTTTTGGAGAATTTGTTCGACGAGCTGCTGCCGCACTTTGAAAGCTCGCTCTTCAATGTGGGCTGCGACGAAACCGTCGATTTAGGGTTAGGAGCCAGCAAGGAAATCTGCGAGGCGGAAGGCAAAGGCCGCGTGTACCTGAGCTTCTTGCAGGAATTACAAAAGCGGGTCCACGCTCGGGGTCGCACGATGATGTGTTGGAGCGACATTGTGATGCAGCACCCAGCGCTGATCCCTGAGCTGCCAGAGAAGTTCATCGCGCTCGAATGGGGATATGAAGCGGGTCACCCCTTCGCAGAAAACACACAGCGGCTGCGAGACGCAGGGATCCCGTTCTACGTTTGTCCTGGAACCTCTGCGTGGCGCAGCCTGACAGGACGCACGGACAACATGCTCCAGAACATCCGTGAAGCCGCAGAGGCCGGCAAAGCGAATGGCGCAGAAGGGCTGTTGCTGACGGACTGGGGCGATTGCGGGCACTGGCAAACGCTCCCGATGAGCTATGCCGGTTGGATGACAGGCGCCTCCCTCGCGTGGAACGTCGCCGCGCCGAGCGAAGAGAAGTTGGCTCTCGCGCTGGATCTGCACGGCTTGTGTGACACAAAGCACCTTGTCGGGGATTGGATCGTCGAATTTGGACGTTTGGAGCAGGTTCTACAGCGCCCATACCTCAACAATACGATCTTTTTCCAGTGGCTGTTTCAGCACCCCGAACACAGCGCCTTTCAGGACTTAGATCGCGCGATGCTCGAAGACTTGTTAGACGTGCTAGAGGATCAACGCACGACGCTCAACCGTGTGAGCTGCACGGTCACTGGTGGTGATTGGGTCTGCGCTGAGCTGCACTGCATGGTCGATTTTGTGGAACACGCGATCCGCCGAGCGCTGTGTTGCTCAGAAGGGCTCTGGTGCGACGCCTTAGATCGACGCTCCCTCGCGTCTTCCATGCAGGGGCTGCTGGCGCAATTTCGCCATCTGTGGTGTCACCGCAACCGAATTGGAGGGTTGCAAGAGAGCACAGAATTGCTAGAACTGCGTCTGCGGGAATATCGGACGGGTGAGATCAACCGTGACTACGTCCGCTTTTTCTGAACTCTTCACCCCCTCTCAAGCAAAATTGGCATGTTGAAATTGGTTCCTGATGTCTTGTGGTGCTTCGACGTGGAGTGGGTCCCCGACCCGATCTCGGGGCGACGTACTTATCAGCTTCCGCAAGAGATGCCCGACTCTGACGTGATGCAGTGCATGTGGGAAAAAGGCGGCGCGACCCCCGAAGACCCGATGCCTTATCTGAAGACCGCGCTGTGCCGGGTTGTCTCGATCGCTGCCGTTGTGCGCACTCGACGAGACGATGGCTCTGTGCACGTACGCTTGACCTCCCTGCCTCATGACGTGAACGACCCAGCCCAAACCGCCGAAGCCGAAGTGTTGAAGCGCTTCTTGGAAGCGGTAGGAAACAACAAACCGCAGCTGGTCGGCTTCAACTCGAAGCGAGCAGATCTAAAAATTTTAGTGCAGCGAGCCGTGGCCCAAGGGCTTCACCTCCCCGAATTCTGCCAGCGCCCTGAAAAGCGCTATTCCGGCGAGGTTGATTATTTCGACCACTTTGGAGACTGGCACATCGACCTGATTGACTTGCTAGGCAGCGGAGGGAAATCTACCCCGTCCTTGCACGAGATGGCGACAGTTTGTGGCATCCCTGGCAAACTAGATGTGGATGGACAAGAGGTGGCTCCCATGTGGCTGCAAGGCGAGTGGCAACGCATCGTCGCCTATAACGAATGCGATGCGCTGAGCACCTATTTGCTTTGGCTGCGCACGGCTCATTTCAGCGGAAAACTCAACAGCACCGAATATTCCGTCGAACAGGAAGCTCTGGAGAGCTACTTACAGCAAGAGGCACAGCGAGACAAACCACACCTGCAAGAGTTCTTGCAACAGTGGCATTACTTACGCTCTTAACCTTCTCTCAGCAAAAACACATGCGCCATAAGGCCCGCGAGATTGCCCTGCAGGCTCTGTATCAGTTGGAGATCCACAAAACCTCCGAGATGGAAGTAGTTGACGCCTTCTTAGCGCAAACTCGCTTAGAAGAATGGCACTTATTCGACGAAAAACTGCCAGACGAAGAGACGGAACAAAGACACCAGCGCAAAGACTACGGCACGCGTCTGGAAGAGACGCTGACCTTTGCCCGTCGTTTGGCGCAAGGGGCTTCAACGCACCGCAAGCGTGTGGATCGCGTCATCAAAAATAACCTCGAGAACTGGAAGCTAGGCCGCCTGTCGATGCTCACGCGCAACGTGCTGCGCCTCGCCGTTTACGAGATGTGCTTTAGCGAAGATCCCAGCCAAGCGTCGCACCGTGTGATCATCAACGAGGCGTTAGAATTGACCGACGAATTTATCGATGAAAAAACAAAAGGCTTCGTGAACAGCGTGTTGCAGAAAGTCTACGACCGGCATGTGCTGCCACAAGCTCCAGATCCTGCCAAACTCGTGGCAGAACCTGCCCCCTCTGATTCTCCTGAGATCTCTACAGGCGCCGATGCGCGATGAATACTCTGCGCTCCGCACCGACCTTTACCAAGTCACGATGGCTTATGGTTTTTGGAAGAGCGGACTAGAGCAGCGAGAGGGCGTCTTTCACATGCTCTTCCGCACGGCTCCCTTCAAAGGTGGGTTTACCATCGCTTGTGGCCTCGAAGACCTCATCCGCTATCTGCAAAACTTTCACTTCTCTGCCAGCGATCTGGAATACCTCGCGACCCTCAACGGAAGCGATGGACAGCGTCTGTTCGAGCCCACGTTTCTGGAATATCTGCGCTGTATGGAGTTCTCTTGCGACATCGACGCCGTCGCTGAGGGGACGGTGGTGTTCCCTTATGAACCGCTAGTGCGGGTGAAAGGCCCGCTCATTCAGTGCCAGCTGCTAGAGTCTCACCTGCTGAACTTGATCAACTTTCAGACCTTGGTCGCCACCAAAGCCGCGCGCATGTGTTTGGCGGCCAAAGGGCAACCAGTATTAGAGTTCGGTCTGCGCCGCGCTCAAGGTTCCGATGGGGCGCTCGCCGCAAGCCGCGCGGCGTATGTGGGTGGGTGCACGGCGACGTCGAACCTGCTGGCTGGCAAGCACTATGGCATCCCTGTCCGAGGCACGATGGGGCATAGCTGGGTGATGGCTTTTGGGAGCGAGCGAGAAGCCTTTAGCACCTACGCGCGCGTGCTCCCAAACAACATGGTCTTGCTCGTGGACACCTACTCCACCCTGCGAGGCGTTCGACACGCGATTGAGGTCGGAAAAGAGCTGCGTGAACAAGGGTTTGAACTAGCCGGCATTCGACTAGACTCCGGAGACCTCGCCTATCTCAGCACCGAAGCTCGCAAGCTCTTGAACCACCATGGCTTTACAGAAACAAAGATTATCGCGAGCAACGATCTTGATGAATTTGTGATTGACTCCCTCAAGTTGCAGCAGGCGCAGATTGACGTGTGGGGGATTGGCACAAAGCTGGTGACGGCTTACGATCAACCCGCGCTGGATGGGGTGTATAAAATGAGCGCGGTGCGCGATCCAGGGCAGCCGTGGCAATACAAAATCAAGATCGCAGAGCAGGCGACCAAGCTGACGACGCCTGGTGTGCAACAAGTCCGGCGCTATCTGCAAGACGGCCATTATCTAGCAGATATGATTTTTGATGAACAAATGCCGCTGGAGGAGCGCTTGACGATCGTCGACCCGTTCGACATTACGCGTCAGCGTAGCTTCACTCCGGATATGGAGTATGAAGATTTGCTGCGGCCCGTCTTCCGCCAAGGACGATGCGTGCAGGAGCTGTGTTCTTTGCATGAAATTCGCGACAAAGCGCAACGCGAACTACAGCTCTTCCATTCCGGAGTGCTCCGCACGGTCAATCCTCATGAATATCCCGTTGGGCTCGAACAGAAATTGTTCGACTTGCGCACCGAACTCGCCTTAGCGGTCCGTCATCAATCGCGAACCTCGTAACATGTCGCCCCTCACGCCTCTCTTGCGCTGGGTGCGGCGCTGTCACACACACGACCTCGCTCTGTTCTCTCCCTTGTTTGTGGAGCACGTGCCGGTGGGCTGGGTGCATCCGCAAGACCGTTTCCTCTTTACGAACGCGACCCATCTGTTTGACTGCGAGGCAGACCAGACGATCCATTTGCGCGGGGGACTGAGCACCGCGAGCGAACGCACCGAAGCCCTGAATCTTCAGCTGCGACAATGGCACGACGCAGGGCATTTTGACGATTGGCGCAACGAGCACTATCACGTGGGCGCTGACCTGCAAGCGCCGCCGCTGTTCACGGTAGAACGCAGCGCCTCTTCGCTGCTGGGCCTATTGAACCATGGCGTACACCTGAATGGTTTTGTTCGACGAGGAGAGGAGCTGTGGCTTTGGGTAGCGCGGCGGGCATGGGATCGTCCGCGTTATCCGGGGAAGCTAGATCAGCTGGTAGCGGGGGGCTTGACGGCATTTCAGACGCCGCGGGAGGTGCTGTTGCGAGAATGTCATGAAGAGGCTGGTATTCCCTTGGAGCTTGCCGAGCGAGCCCGACCCACTGGGCTGGTGACGTTGTGTCACCACAATTCGCGGGGGCGTCTGCGCAGAGAGGTGCTCTTTACCTTTGACTTGGAATTGCCAGAGGCCTTTGTGCCGCGCAACCAAGATGGAGAAGTGGAAAATTTTCGCCTGTTGCCGGTGGCGGAAGTGCGACGACTGGTGGCAGAGACCGAAGAGATCAAAGTGAACTGCAACTTAGTCTTGCTCGATTTTCTGGTGCGCCACGGAGAGTTGAGCCCCGACCAACCTGGTTACACAGAGCTGGTCACGGGGCTGCGAGCTTCGCCAAATCCTCAGTTGGCGTAGTCCAAGTTGGTGAGGGGAAAGTGCAGGACAAAGGTCGTCCCCTCGCCTTCGACGCTCTGCATCGTGATGCGGCCGCCGTGCTCTTCGACGATCCGTGAAACGATCGTTAAGCCCAAGCCGGTTCCCTTCCCGCGCTCTTTGGTGGTGAAGAAAGACTGAAAGAGCTGCTTTTGGATTTCGGGAGAGATGCCGTGGCCGGTGTCTGCGACGGAAACACAGAGTTCGCCTTGTTCGACAAAGCCGCGCAGCGTAAGCCGACGCTGTGCTCGCCCCTCCATGGCGTCTCGTGCGTTGTTGATCAAATTCGTGAAGACTTGTTCCAACTGGACGGCGTTGCAGGAGAGACGAGGCAGATCTTTGGGGATCTCAATCTGCGTTCGGATTCCCAGCTGGGTGAGGTTGCTTTTGCAGAGCAGCATGACTTCGTCGATCAATTCATCGAGTGGCCGCGCTTGGCGCTGTTCTGTATCAGAGCGTCGGGAGAAGTCGCGCATGTGCTGCAAGATCTCATCGGTCTTGTCCACGATTCTCACAATTTCGCTGAGCTTCTTCTGATAAAGCTCTGGTGTCATCAGCGTATGGAGCTCGAGCCCAGACTCGGCCTTCAAACGAATCGCAGAGAGCGGCGCGCGCAGCTCATGAGCCAGACTGGCGGCGGTTTCTCCGATGGTGGCGAGCTTCGCCGATTGCAGCGCGATCTCTTGCGCTTCACGAAGCTCCCGCAGATCTTCGACGTGTCCGACCAAAAATTGAGTTCTCTGCGCTGTGTCGTGCGTGCAGGTTAGGCTGACCCTGACCCAGCTCGGAGCTTGGGTGCCTAAGCGGAGCGTGATTTGCGTTCTCGCGTTGTGCGAGTCGCTTGTCTCGGCGGATCCCCGCAGCTGATGGAGCGTGTGGCGTAAGGCGGCAACGTCTTCAGGGTGCGTCAATTCTGTGAGCGACAAGCCGGGGAGGCCGTCTTCGTTCAGCAGATCCTCTAGCGCGCTGTTAGCCAGCATGATGAGCCCCTCCACATCAGCGAGGAAGATGCCGTGATATGCGTGCTCAAAAGAGGCTTGGAAGCGCCGCTGCGCTAGGCGGAGCTGTGCCGAGAGCATCTTTGCGTCGGACAAATCTTGACAGGAGCCGACGAAGTGCAGAAGTTGACGTTGATGTCCGAACAGCGCGATGCCGCGAAACTCTAACCAGCGATAAGACTGCGCTTTGCCACGTAGCCGAAGCTCGGCACGCCACTCGTTGCTGTGCCCTAGAAGATAGGCGCGGAGCACTTCAAACGCGCGGTTTCTGTCTTCGGGGTGCACCAACCGCCAGAAGCGTCTCAGGGAGATGGGCTTGGGCTTATGTGTCCCGTCTGGATGAAACTGCGCGGGCAGAAGAACTTGGCCTGTGCTGGGGTGATACTCCCAGATGATGTCCTGAGAAACCTCAAGGAGCAGGTGCAGTGAGGCCTGCTGCTCGTAAAATTGGCGAGCCATCTGCAGCGCGGAAGCCAAATTGGGATTTTGTTCCGCCTGCGAGCGGGAGCCGAAATCTGATAGCATACAAGTCAGTGGGCTAGTGGTTTCAATTCAGGTGACTTAACCCCCATTGCAAGATGATCACCACGCTGCGGAGCCGTGTCTGGCGGTCGAAGCAGGAGCCCTCTCGCGGCTGCGCGCGCGATGTTTACGGTGTCTGTGAGAAGAAACAAAAAGGGATAGATGAAAACTCTCATGAAAAAAGCACAGAGAGGCGGCGCGCTACGAACGCTGTGGCGCGGAGGGTACTTTGGCATTTATTTGCTCTCGATTGTGCTGTGCTATCCACTCTATAAAGCTGCGACGTGGAGGCCAGGGCTATGGTCGTGGGTTCAGCGAACCCGAAGGTGGTGTTCCAACCGCACGCTCAACGTCTTGGGGGTGCGTACCGTTGTCGAACAAAGAGCAGCCCTAGACTGGAAGAAACCATACGTCATCTGTCCAAATCACGCCTCTTACATCGACATCAGCGCCATTCTCAGCGCCATTCCTGGAACCTATGCGTTTATGTCGAAGGCAGACGTTGCCAAATTACCACTCATTGGAATTTTCTCGTTCTCTGTGGACATTCCCACGAGCCGCGAGAACGCTCGTCAGGCGATGGGCGCGTTAGAAGCAGCTCGGCAGCGGTTGCAGAGCGGACAAAGCGTGGTGATTTTTCCGGAAGGCGCCTTCTATGGCCCTCCAGAGAACTTGTGGTTCTTTCGCAACGGCGCCTTCAAGCTGGCGATTAAAGAGCAAGTCCCCGTGTTGCCAGTCACGATCCTCAACACGTGGAACGTGCTCCCTGACCGCGTGAACCAAGGCGGGAGCGGACAGATTCGAGTGATTATCCACGAGCCGATTTCTACTGTTGGGATGAAGGTTCGACACAACTGGATCACCACCGAGGACGTACGAAACTTGCGTCAACAGACCTTTGACGTGATCAACGCCGAGCTGCAAGCATTCTGTCAGACACCCAGCTATCGCAACCGTTGGACAAGCGACCCATTAGGGCCGTTCAGCGTGCCCGCGTATCAAAGCTCCACGAAGCTCGCCTGAGTCAGAGGGCTTTTCCCTTGCGACAACCGAGCCCGCCGTTCCACAATACGAATTCGTTTTTTTCCACAACTAACCCATGAGGAACCATGCTCTCAGAACAGACCATCGCCAAAGTCCTTGACTGCGGTTTGCAGCAAGGGGCTGACTTCGCAGAAGTGTTTGTCGAAGACTCCGTGAATCGCTCGTTAGATTTGCTCGACAAAAAAATCGATCAGATCAACTCTGGCAACTCCTATGGCATCGGGGTGCGGCTGCTCTTTGGAGGTGAATCCTGCTACGGCTACAGCAGCGATCCCGACGCAGACGGCTTGTTGCGTTTGACGGAAAACCTCGCGAAGTCCAAGCGCGGCGAGGACTCGGTGAGCATGAAGGACTTGCGGCGCGAAGATGTCTCGGACGCGCACCCTGTGCGAGTAGACCCAGCGTCGGTCGCCAAGCGAGACCGAGTCGAGCTGCTGCGCAAACTGGACAGCATGACCCGCGCATACGGCGACGAGATCAGACAAGTCAGCGCTTCCATCGTAGAGAAGAAGCGCTCGTTCCTCGTCGCGAACAGCGAAGGTCTGTTCCGCGAAGACTCTCGTCAGTATATGCGCGTCCGGCTCTCAGCGATCGCCGACACTGGCGACGGACCCCAGAGCGGCGCGGAGTCTCCCGGCGTGCTGGGCGGTTACGAATTTTTGCAGGAGGTCGATTTGGACACGCTCGCCCGCGAAGCAGCAGAGACCGCGCTGCGTATGGCGCGTGCAGGGTACATCGAAGGGGGCGTGATGCCTGTCGTGATGGGGAACGGCTTCGGTGGGGTGATCTTCCACGAAGCGTGCGGGCATCCGCTGGAGACAGAGTCCATTCGCAAGAACGCGTCTCCGTTTGTGGGGAAGGTCGGTCAGCAGATTGCGAGCCCCATTCTGACAGCGATTGACGACGGCACGATCGCCAACGCTTGGGGGTCAATCAACATTGACGATGAAGGCAACCCAGCACAACGCACGGTTCTGATCAAAGATGGCGTCTTGCAGCAGTACATGAGCGACCGCGTGGGCGCTGGACAAGTCGGCGTCGCGCAGACGGGGTCGTCACGCCGTGAAAACTTCAAATACGCGCCGGTCTCACGCATGCGCAACACGTTCATTGACCGTGGCCCCAATCGAGTCGACGAAATTTTGCAGTCCGTAGAATATGGACTCTACGCCAAGAAGCTTGGCGGCGGCTCGGTCGATCCAGGCACGGGAGAGTTCAACTTCGCGGTGCAGGAAGGCTACATCATTCGCAACGGTAAGGTCGCGGAACCTGTACGCGGAGCAACCCTGATTGGCAAAGGCTACGAAGTGCTCCCGCGCATCTCCATGATCGCCGACGATTTGGAGCTAGCCGCCGGCATTTGTGGGGCCTCTAGCGGCCTGGTGCCAACGACGGTCGGGCAGCCTACGCTGAAGATTGACTCCATTTTGGTAGGGGGACGCTGATGCAACCGGAGCAAGCAATTGAACATGTGCTGAGTGTGGCCAACCAGCGTGGCATGGGGGACGTGGATGTGCTCGCAGAGCGCGGGGAGTCACTCAGCTTGAAAGTCCGCAACGGCAAGGTCGAGAAGGTGGACCAGTCCACAAGCCTGGGGCTGGGCGTGCGGGTTCTGTCGAACGGACGGACCGGGCTTGCCTACACTGAGCGACTCGAAGCCCGCGCGCTGGAGCGCATTTTGGACGAAGCCCAAGAGAACGCGGAGCTTCAAGACCCACTCGATGTGTTTCTGCCAGACAAACCCGACGCGCTACCAGAGGCGCCGCTGAGGCTCTACAACGCGGAGCTTGAAAATTTGTCGTTTGAAGAGCTGGCAGAGGTCGGACTGGAGATCGAGGCCACCGCCAAAGAAACGGACTCTCGCGTGATGAGCTTGCCCTACCTTGGCGTCTCTAGGAACGTCGGAGAGTGGTTCTTAGGTTCGACGAAAGGTGTGCGCTATCAGCAGCGCGAGAACGCTGTCACGACGTATTGCGCCGCTTTGCTGCAAGAGGGGGAGCAACGCAAGACCGGGATGCGCTTCTGGCAGCTGCGTGACTGGGATCGCGCGGGCGCCGCAGCCGTCGGCACGCTGGCGGTCAAAGAAGCCCAAGGCTTGCTTGGAGCGAAGAGCATTCCGAACTGCAAGATCCCGGTGATCTTAGACGAATATTGTGCGCCGCGCTTGCTGGGCATGTACTTTCGGGCGTTCTATGCAGAAGCCGCTCAGAAAGGAACCTCACGGTTAGCGGGGAAACTAGGCGAGACCATCGCAGGGAGCAACGTGACCTTGTTCGACGATCCGTTTGTGGTTGGCGGGGAGGGCTCTTGTCATGTAGACGCCGAGGGGGTCGTGACGGAGAAGCTGCCTCTGGTTGAAGGTGGTGTGTTCCGCAATTTCCTCTATCACATCGAGTCCGCTCGCAAAGAAGAGCGGCTGTCGAATGGGCACGCGCGCCGCAGCTACAACAGCGGAATCTCGACGGCGTATCACAACCTTGTGATGGAGCCGGGCGCATACTCGCTAGAGGAGCTGTGTCAGCAACCTGAGAGAGCGCTGCTGGTCACCAGTCTGGAGGGCGCGGCGGGATGCAATCCAGTGAGCGGCGACATCTCGATTGGCGTGCAGGGCTTCTTGCTAGAGCACGGGCAGCGGGTGCAAGCTGTGGACAGCATCACGATTGCCGGGAACTTCTTCGAGCTGCTGCAGAAGATTCAAGGCATTGGCAACGCCTGCCAACCCTTCTTGACGAATGTCTTCATCCCGCCCTTGCTAGTGGATGGCTTCGCGATTTCTGGCTAGACCAAGCGAGAGGGCGTCGCGGCGCCCTCTCTGCTATATCGCTGACTTCTCCGCGCTCACCTTGCCTTTTGCTCCTCCCAATACTTCAGCGACGCTGCTGGAATTTGTTCGGGCTGCGTGACGACTCCATAGCCCAACATCGCCCAAAAACCGAGATTGAAGCCGATCCCTAGGGAGAGCGGGAAGTTTGTGAGAGACAGCAGCGCGATCAAGATGAGCAAGAAGACCGTCGCGAAGCTGGCCAAGTTGCCCCAAAACGGGCGAGCCGAGAGCGATGCGGTCGCGATGCCGCCATTTCCAAGTCCTAAAAAACAGCCAATTCCAAATAATGACAAATCTGTGATGAGATCCATTCCGCCTCCTTGCGATGAAAAATGCGGGGTGCCTGAACCAAATAGCCTCGGATCGGTTCCGTTTGGATTTGCGCGATGTTCTCTCAAACCGAAGGGGCTCTTTTGAGCACAGAGAGGGACCTCAAAAAAGCGTTCAGCGAATGAATTTGCTGCAAACGAATTTCTAAAAGATATTCAATGAATATTTTTTTGTCAAATTAGATTTGGTTCGACCACGGGAGTCGTTTAGGTTTGGGGAGGGACCGGAGAGGAGTGGAAGCTTCAGGAGCTGGAGTCTTCGGAGAGCGCAACTTCTTGCGTTTGATGGAGGAAGACGAGGGTCGCGGTCGCGCCGCCGTCAGGATTGTTCATGAAGGAGAGGTCGCCTCCGTGACGGCGCAGCAACTTGCCTAGGGAGTACAGACCAAAGCCATTGCCATCCTCTTTGGTAGATTTCACCACTTGGTGTCCTAATTTAGCGAGCACATGTTCCGGGATGCCCACGCCGTTGTCAGAGACACGAAGGCGGATGAACGTCTGTTGATCGTGGGTGTATTCGTCGACCACAATCTGAATTTGGCCATCATGATCTCGCTTGGCTTGACGGATCGACGCAGCGCCGTTGTGGATGAAGTTTTCAATGGCGCTGACGAGGAGATTTTTGGAGAAGTAAATCTCTTCAAGGTGAGTGCGATATTGCAATTGAACAGAGGTAGAAGCCTGTGTTTGATAGATTGGCACTTGGGCTTCGAGCATCGCTTTCAGGTTGAACAGGTTGAAGTGTCCTGAACGAACCTCGTGCATCACGTCTTGTAACATAGCTGCGCACTTGTCGACGGATTGTTCAATCTGCGTCATCTGCTCTTGGCGCTTGGGATGGTCGGGCATCATTTTGACGAACTCAGCAGAGATGCGGATCGCGCCGAGGTAGCGGTTGATCTCGTGGCTGATGTGCCCCAGCGCGTCGGCAATCTGTAGCTTGTTGCGCATCGTAACCATCTCTTCCATCTGGTCGAGTTGGGCCTTGCGCGACTGTTTGATGTAGGTCGTCATGTCATGGACTGCAGCGTAGAGCTGCGCGAACTCCAGCGAACCTTGTGGGCGCATCGGGACAATTTGTTCGCTCTGCGTGAAGTCCTGCACATCATGCATGAGCTGTTCGGTGGGAGCGGTGACGGTTTGGCGCAGCAGCCAGCGGACGCTAGCGAGCAACAAAATGGTGATGCCGCCCAGCGCCGCGAACGACAGCAGCGTGATGCGGGTGGCGAGGGCATCAAAGGGTTGAGACTGGTAGAGCAGGCTCACATAAAAATCGACGCCCTCTTGCACAGCGAGCGTTTGCACACGGTCGTTGGGAAATTCCTCAGGCGAGGGCGGGCGTTCTGAGAAGTCGACCGCGTAGGCGGAGGTGTTCTCTAAGAGTTTCTTGCGAACCGACCAGCTCTCTAGCTGGAGCTGTTTGTCGAACACAATGTGGCCATATTCCTCTCCTGTCGGGGAGAGCAAGACGTGAGGAATCAGCACGTGGAGACGCTGCATTTCTGGGCGGTAGTGGATTCGGTTCTGTGGAGTGTCGCACAGATCTTTGGGGGGATCGTCCGTGGTGGATAAGCGGAAGGTGGTGCGGGTGGCACAAGATCGGTCGAACAGCCAGATGTTCTGTAGCTCTTGATCAAGTTTGCCGTGCATGGCGACGAGGACAGACCGCGAGCGTAGGGAGTCTTGTTGGGTTGCGTTGAGCAAAAAGTTATAGGTCGCGACGACTCCTTGGGTTTTTTGAGCGAACTGTTCCAACTCTTGCTGCAACAAGATGCGGGTGACGAGCTGGTCTTGCCGCACCGTGCGTTGATATTCTTCTTCGGCCACCGTCTGCATGAACCGATACAGGAAGCCTCCAAAGAGCACGCTCACAGAGCCGAAGAGGAGGACGAGCAGCAAGCTGAGCTTGCGGGAGAGGTGCTGGTTGTTGAGGTAAGCGTGCAACGGGTTCATGCGAGTTTCGCGCAGAAAAATTTCGTGGGTTTTCCTTCACCAGAGGCACACCGAAGGCCCTGTGACGAGAGTGTTCCTCCCGGAGAACATCGGGAGGAAATCTCGCGTCTTGCATGCTCCCGTGCTCAGCAAGAACATCACCAAATGTCAGATCAAGAGCGCTTCATGAAAAATTCTTGCCTGTGCGAAGACATAACATAGAATGCTGCGCTTGCAAAAATTATAGTGGAGAAGCGAATGAAGCGTTGGTTCAGCTTGTTGCTGGCTTTGTGGCCGCTGAGCGCGGGGGCTTGGGAACCAGAGTTGCCGCCTTCGGTGAGATTGAGTGGATGGGCTTCAAAGGCGGTGGTGCATACATATCATGAAAGTGTTCAGATCAAGGTGCCGCAACAAGAAGACTATGGCTTGGAGGCGGCGCTGCGTGTGGACTGGGCCATTCAACCGTGGCTAGATTTCCGCGCCTTGTATGCGTATTTGCCTTATCTGAATGATGGCCCAGACAGCGAGTTCGAGTTCTTGCTGCTCGATGCGAACACTTTTGTGGGTGAAAGCATTGCGGGGGTGCGCGCTGGACGAGTTCAGCTGCCGTATGGTTTTTTCAATATGTTGCGCCTGAACCCTGCGGAGCGCTTGGGGGTGCATCACGCGCAGCCCGTCCAAATCTATTGGGGACAGAACGCTGCGCTTTATGATCGCGGAGACGGGTGGCACGCTTATGTTCACTCGCCGCGCAGCTCAACCGTGCAAGGGACGTTGGAGTTTGGGCGCATTGTGCGGGAAGATCCGCAGCCGCAAGCAGACTATCTCTTTGAACTGTCGAACACAGACATCTATTTTGATCGTTTGGAGACGGAGTTCATCTCACTAGAGATTGAGCTGTTCGACACGCTCCGGCTGCGCAAAGATCACTTAGAACCGACGCAGTTCTTTTCGATTGAAGCGAACCACTATAATTACTTATTGAGCGACAGCGACGTGCGAGGCTTCGCTGCGTCTCAGGGGCTTGATCCCACGACGCTCACCTCGGAGCAGCTCTTGGCCTTGCGACAAAGTCTCGTGGCGGGGCTGCCTACCGGTGAGTTTCAGCGTCCCTTTGAAGAAGACTACGAGGGGGTAGAGCTGTGGTTAGGGGCGTGGCAGCTGGTGTTTGAGCAATCGCGCTTCTATTACACCGGTGAGGGGAGCCAAAACGAGTATTATCGGGCGCTAGGCAGCCCAGGAGGCGAAAAGCTCACGGATACACACCGCTCGTTTGTGGTGATGCGGCACGATGAGGATGTGACGGTTCATGCGGGCTACAGCTACATGATCGTGGAAGACGGCTCATGGCGTTCTTTGAACCCCAAGCACGTGACATACGCGGGCACGGATCGTTTTGGAGGGATCAAATGGAAGTATGACTCCAACCTCACGGTCAAATATGAGGTGCTCAATGTGAGCGGGATCTATTGGCTGCGCTATTCGCTCAATGCTGAACTCGCCGGCGAAACAGACAGAAACTGGCGCATGGAGGCTGTCTCGATAACGTATGAGTTTTAGGAGCCCCAACATGCGAAAATTTTGGACGGCGCTCTTGCTCTGGCTCCTGACGGTGACCACAACCCAGGCGAAGGAGATCTGGCTGGCCTCGGCGGGATTGAGCGAATATTCCCGCTCGGACTTATTAGCGTTGCTGGAAGGTCGCATCAGCCAAGGTCGAGGGAGCGAGAGCGTGACCTTGGTGGTGTATTTGGACAACCAAGAGATCACGCGGCGCTTCATTGAAGATTATCTGGAACTGAACTACTTCCGCACGCTCGTGAGGATGCGGGAGCAGGTGAACTCAGGGCGGGCTTCTGCGTTGTTAGACGTGCCTGGGAAAGATGACGCATACGTCGCGGTGTTCACGCTAGACAACTCAATGACCTATAGTGACGATAGCCTTGAGCAGCTCCGAGCGATCGGCCTCTCGGTGGTAGACGTCCAAAAAAGATGAATTATTATTTGAATATTCATTGAATATTACTGTGGGCTGTATTAAGGTCTCGCTCCGCAACGGACTGAGCTGCGCTAGAGAGCGAAAGATTTCATCCACAAGACAAACAAAGAGGTACTCATGGATTCGTCAATGCATCGTCATTTTTTCACCAAGAAGCCCCGTCATCGGGTTCCCGGCCCCACTCGTGAGCAAATTGAAGAGCAAGTTGCGCAATACTTGAACCGAGGCGGGCGCATCAAATATTTGCAGTCCTTGCCAGAGCAGCGTCAACTGGACTCGGTGGGAGCTTCTGTAGAGGTGATGACAAGCGGGCTAGATCAAGAGGTGCTGTTCCATTTGCAGTCTGCCGATGTTGCGGTGGACTCATCAACGCAAAGCGCGTCGGCAGACTAACGAGCGCTTGGGCGAGCAGGAGGCGCCTTTTGCAAAGCGGCCTCGCGGTTGCCAAGTCGCAATAACTTGGCAATTTCGTTTTGCCTTGTTACATTATCTAGTCCTTCAATTGGGGGTGTTCCGGTATTCGACTGGGTGTAGAAATTATTGAGAGCAAGCCGTGGGTGATGTTCGGCCACGTGAAAACGATCATCAAAAATCTAGCTGCAAACAACAGCGACTATACTCCGGCACGCGCAGCTCTAGCTGCGTGATGCTGGCATCTCACGGGTGATTGTCTAAGGTCACTCGCCGAGGTGTAACCTGCACTTAGGCTGGCTTTGACGGACTTCCGACGGCAAGGTAAGAACTCAGGGAGTGTACGCAAGTGAGGCGGTCGGATGCCAACACCCTGCGTGAAAACGAAAAGTTGCGACTAAGCTTGTAGCGCTTGATGTGGAAACACCACAGGACGCGAGTTCGACTCTCGCCACCTCCACCACTTCACCACTTTCGTTGTCATCACCTCACCTTGAGCAACCGCAAGAGCGCACAGCGCTTGAATCTGCGGGTGTTGCGCTCCTGCCTTTCTCTGCAAAGATAACCCTCCATTTACTTCTGACGATTCGGCTAGCGCCCCCGTATGCGCCCCCGCCATTCATGAGGATTGCTGTGCGCGATTGTCGCGAGGCGCTGCAAGCCGGAGCGGCTGCCAGTCGGTCTCGTCAAT
>CBFIJD010000019.1:0-55283 GCA_965662845.1 uncultured bacterium
TCTAAACAATGAGAAATTTTCATGAAAACACTATCACTACAAATCGATGACAGTTTGCATGAGGCATTGGTTGCCTTGTTGAAGCAGTTTCCAGAAAACAAAGTGAAGATTATAGAATTGCCCACAACTCCGCTAAAATCAGATTTTGAACAAGCGAGCGACTATGTGCTGAAGAAAAACGCTGAGTTATACAAGCGATTGGCATGATGCTGTCTTTTGAACAACTTTTAGGCTTGCAGAAGCAAATCATCGAGCAATCTGGCGGTGCGCATGGTTTGCGCGATCAAGCCGGACTAGAATCCGCTCTGGCTCAGCCTACCATGAGTATAGAGTGTTGAGTGCAGATGAAATTCAAACGCTTTACAACCATTAATGGATTGGCTTGGGGAACGTCACCGCAGGCTGACATCGCGCCGGCTCTATGATTCCCGACTTATTCACTCTCCAGCGGCAAGGCCATCTGCGAGTCTTCTTTGTCCATGTCGAGTTCACTGAGGGTGGGGAGCTCTTTGAGCGATTTGAGCCCAAAGATTTCGAGGAAGGTCTTGGTTGTGCCGTAGAGCGCTGGGCGCCCAGGGAGAGCTTCTCGCCCCGTGATGCGGATCAGACGTCGCTGCATCAGGGTGCGGAGTGTGTGCGAGGAGTCCACGCCTCGAATGTATTCCACCTGCGCGCGCGTGATGGGCTGTTTGTAGGCCACAATCGAGAGCGTCTCTAGATTAGCTGGCGAGAGTTTGAAGGGCTTCACCGCGTCAATCTTCCGAATCCATTCCCGCACATGCGGCTGAGTCCGCATCTGGAACCCCCCTCCGGTCGCTTCAATCCGAAAAATCCTCCCGGTCTCTTCATATTCATAATTGAGGCGTTTGATCGTCGTGCGGACTTCTTGGGGCGTGTAGTCTTCCTCCATCAGCTCGAGCAGCTGGGTGACGGTGAGCGAGCGCGGTGTGATGAACAAGATCGTCTCGAGAATTTCGGCGAGGGTCTTTTCCTTCATGGAATGTCTCGGTGGAGGCCTCCTGCGCAACCGAAGCGGGGATGGCAAAGCATTCAGAGAAACATGGGGCGGGAGTGGGACTGTGCTTCGCACAAAGCGGCGCCGAGCGCCAGAGTTTTTTTGTGGACTCTGAGCGGCTCAGCGGTGTGTGTGTTGGCGTCAGTCGGGAGAATCCGAGTTTTCTTCCGCAGCTTGGGCTTTGACGGCGGCAGCGCTAGCTTCTTGGTGCGCGGCGGGTTCATCTAGGTTGATGATGGCGCCTGTGATCAGCTCTGGAGCGCCGTCTTCGGTCCGGCTGGTCACAAAGCCTTGGTCTTGAAACCAGCGATAGCTGCCTTGCTTGGTGCGCAGACGATAGCAGATGTCATAAGCCCGAGACTGTCCGGTGAGCAGGTTACGCATGCTCTGCATGGCGGCCTCATAGTCATCTGGATGAATCAGCTGGGTGAAGTCTTCCACAGCGACCAGCTCATCTGTGCGGAAGCCCAGCCAGTTGGCTTTGTTCGCATGATACGCGAGCTGCTTGCGTTGATAATTCCACTCCCACCACGCGACGTTCCCCACCTCTGTGGCGAGGGAGAGGCGTTTGTTAGAGATCTCCAACTGAGAGAGCAGTTCGTGTTGCTGCCGGCGATATGAGTGCAGCTCGGTGATGTCCATCAGCGTAATCACTGCGCCGTCAATTTGGTTCTCAATCGTTTGATAGGGCTTGACCTCTAGCTGGTACCACTTGCCGTTTTCGAGTTCGATCTCGCGTTTGATCGGGACCAGCATTTTGAGCACCTTGCGCAAGTCATCCATCAGGCTGCCGTGGTTCAGGCTGCCGGCCAGATGTGCGATGGGGCGCCCGACGTCTTGCTCCATCAGCGGCAGAAACTCGGTGACGATCGGGGTGAATTTGCGGATGCAGAGCTGACGATCCAAGAACACGATGCCGATGTTTGTGGTGAGGTATAGGTTATTGAGGTCGTTGTTGGCGTTGGTGAGCTCTTCAATCTTCTTTTGATACTCTTCGTTCAAGGTGTACAGCTCTTCGTTGACGGAGTGCAGCTCTTCGTTGGTGCTCTGCAGCTCTTCGTTGGCAGACATCAGCTCTTCGTTGGTGCTCTGCAGCTCTTCGTTGGTCGTCTCCAACTCCTCAATGGTCGTTTGTAGGCTCTCGCGGGTGTGCTGCAGCTCACGATCCATATCGCGGAGCTGCTCTTCTGCCTCTTTGGTGTAGTCCACTGTGGTCGCAGCGGAGTTCTCAGGTTCCACGATCTCTTTGGCGCTGCTGAACGTGACGATGAAGAAGTCTTGCTTGAATGGCCGCCTTCGATGCAGGGTCACGGTCAGCCGGATGAGCTTGGCGCCTTCGTTCGTGTCAAGCTGCACATCGCGGAGCATCAGGTCGCCGCCGTTCTGTTGAATGTTCCGCACGGCGTTGCTGACAATGATGCCCGTTTTGTGGTCTAGCAGGCGCAACAGGTTGTAGGTGAGGTTGCCTTTGGGAAAGCGCACGAACTCGTTGATGTCGCCCCACACGTGCAGAATGTTGAGGTCAGGGTCAATCACGACAGAGGCGGGGACATAGCGCTCCATCAGGCTCTCGTAGATGCCTTCGATCAGCTTCTCGGTTTTGGGAGCCTCGCTGTTGAAGGGCAACACGGCGCTCACTCCTGCCCGAGAGTCCATTCGCACTTCAAGGCGCTTAGACTCCACCGTGTGAAACTCAGGGAAGTAGACGTCGCCTTTGTTGCGGAAGATGCGCGCCGTGCTGTCGAAGGTCCAGTAGAGGTCTTGCGCTTCGCCCAGCGTTTCGCTGCCTCCCAGAAACAAAAACCCGTTTTGGTTGAGCGCAAAGCTGAACATGGAGAGGATGCGCTTCTGCACGCGCGTCTGGATGTAGATCAGCATGTTGCGGCAGGCGATCAGATCCAGTTTGTGGAACGGTGGGTCTTTGAGCAGATTGTGGTGCGCGAAAATAATCATTTTGCGCAGCTTCTCGACCACTTGATAGTAGTCCCCAACCTTGAAGAAGTACTTCCCCAGCAAGTGCATTGGCACATCTGCCAGAATGCTGGCGGGGTAGCGCCCTGCGCTGGCGATGTTCAGGGCATTTTTGTCCACATCAGACGCAAAGATCTTCACACCGACAAACGTCTGCGTGCGCTCCATGTGCTCCGCTAACAAAATCGCTAGCGTATAGACTTCTTCTCCGGTGGAGCAGGCCGAGACCCACACGCGGAGCGGCATTTGGGTGGGCTGTTTGCGCGTAGAGAAGATCTCGGGCAGCACTTTGTCGCGCAGTTTGTCGAAAGCTTCTTTGTCGCGGAAAAAGCGCGTCACGCCGATGAGCAGGTCGCTGTAGAGCAGGTGAATCTCTGCCATGTCATTGACGATGTGCTGGAGATACTGATCCATTGAGCCAATTTGGATCACACTCATCCGGCGTTGGATGCGTCGTAGCAAGGAGCCCGACTTATACTCTGCGAAGTCGACACCGGTCTCCTGGCGAATCAGCGCGAGGATCTTCCGCAGCGCATCTTCTTCGTCACCTGAGGGCGGCTCGTGGCGTAGTCTCGCCACATACGGGTGTTCCAAGAAGCGCAGCATCTCTTCTGGCATCCGCTCTGGAGCCAAGACACAGTCAGCGATGCCGGTCTGAATCGCCGAACGAGGCATGCCGTCAAATTGTGCCGAGTCGGGAGACTGCACGATCACGAGTCCGCCAACCTCTTTGACCACGCGCCCACCGAGAGTGCCGTCTGTGCCCGTGCCTGAGAGGATCACTGCGATCGCCTTCTCTTCCTGATCGCGCGCCAAAGAACGGAACAGGATGTCAATCGGCAAGTTGATCCCTGACACAGCGGGTTGCTCCGTCAAATAGAGCTTACCGTGATACACCGTCAGCTGGCGCTTGGGTGGGATGAGATACACCGTGTTGGGCAGAATCGTCAGATTGTCTTCGGCGTGTCGCACCTTCATCGGGGTGTGCTTGGAGAGCAATTCGACCATCATGCTCTTGTAATCTGGCGACAAGTGCTGCACGACCACAAACCCTAAGCCGGTGTCTGGCGGCACAGCGCGGAAGAACTTCTCCAGCGAGTCTAGCCCCCCTGCTGAGGCGCCAATGCCGACAATGAAGCGAGGTGGCAACCCCGTTTCAGTGCCCGCCTCTTCAAATCGCTCTGCAGACGAGAGAAGGCGCGTCTCTGCTTCTGCGTTGCGCTGGTCGGGTTGTTCTTCAGGAGCCGAGGGTTCAGTGGTCATAAATGGGGGAGGAGCAAGGCCTGCAAATTAGAAAGTCCACAGCGCATTGCGCAGCAGCGAGATGATGATGAGCACGATGACGATTGAGAAGTCGATTCCCCCCAAGGAAGGCACCGATTGGCGAATCGGCGTCAGCACTGGCTCCGTGATGCGATGCATAAATTGCACGATCGGGTGGCGAGGGTTGACCGGGAACCAAGAAATGAGCGCAGTGCCCAACAAAATCAGGCTGTAAGCGCCCAAGAGCGCGTCAAGCAGTTGAATCAGCGACGAAGGCATGAGGTGTTTCCAACGATAGGTGAGTGAACAGCGTGAGAGACCAGGCTGCACAAGCTAACGAAGTCCACTTCAAAAGGCAAACATGCGCCCCTACAGCCACCCCGAAGCCGCTGGGACACAAAGCACACAAATCAGGCGCGATCCTTGCGCTTTGTTTTGGAAGTGCGTACTTTGATTAGTCTTTTTTCGGCGTGTTTCACCCCATCGTGCAGCCTCCTTCTCACGGCCACTCCGCACGCTGTTCGCCGAACCCGCTTTCCTGCACGAGCCTAAGTCTCTCTGTGCCTCTCAGACCGATCCGAATCAGGAGATAGTATGTCGGAACCAGCCAGCTCCGTCGTTCCACCAAGTGCGTTTGAACTGCCAATGCTGCCGATGCGCGACATTGTGGTGTTTCCCCACATGACCGCGCCTTTTTTTATTGGACGAGCGCTCTCAATTGCCGCCTTAGAGCAAGCCCTCGCGACCGATCGCAAGATTTTTGTGGTCGCGCAAGAAGATCCGTTGGTCGAAGTTCCAGAGGGCAAAGACTTGTTCCGCATTGGTACGATTGGGCAAGTGCTGCAGATCATGCGCTTGCACAATGGAACCATCAAAGCGCTCTTCGAAGCCCACGAGCGCGGTCGGTTGCACGCCGCACAAATGGACGAACCGCACTACTCCGCCATGGTGGAGCCGCTGGTCGAAGACGCGACCGAAACGCCAGAGATGGTCGCTTTAAGCAAAAATGTGCGCACTGAGCTGAAGCGCTATCTGAAAGAGGTGAAGCGTCACACAGAAGGCGTCGAGAAGCTGTCCATCGAAAGCGAACCCGCGCACCGACTGGCAGACCGTATCGCTCCTCTGCTCAATATGGATTTGGAACGCAAACAAAAGCTGCTCGAGACACAGAGCTCCCAAGCACGCCTAGAGATGGTTTATGAGCGCATGATCGAAGAGTCGGAGTTCAAAAAGGTGGAGCGAAAACTCAAAGAACGCGTGCAAGGACAAATCGGCAAGACGCAGAAAGAGTACTATCTCAACGAGCAGGTGAAGGCGATCCAGAAGGAGCTTGGACAGGGCGAGGACGGCAAAGCAGAGATCGAAGAGTATCAGAAGAAGATGGAGACCTTGCCACTCAGCCAAGAGGCAAAAGAGATCTCCACCAAAGAGCTGAAGAAACTGAAGATGATGCAGCCCATGTCCGCCGAGGCCAACGTCGTCCGCAACTATCTGGACTGGTTGCTCTCCATGCCGTGGGGAGAACGCACAGAAGATCACTTTGACCTCGAGCACGCTGAGAAGATCCTCAACGCTCATCATTACGGCTTAGAAAAGATCAAAGAGCGCATCATCGAGTACATCGCCGTCGCGCAGCAAGTCGGAGAAATCCGCGGCCCCATCATCTGCCTCGTCGGGCCTCCTGGCGTTGGGAAAACCTCGCTCGCGCGTTCGGTGGCAGAGGCGCTGGGCCGCAACTTCAACCGCATCAGCTTAGGCGGCGTTCGAGACGAAGCCGAGATTCGTGGACACCGTCGCACCTATGTGGGCGCGATGCCGGGCAAAATCATCCAAGCGCTGCGCAAAACGAAGAGCTCCAACCCGCTGCTGTTGCTCGATGAGATTGACAAGATGACACGCGGCGTCATGGGCGACCCCGCTGCGGCGCTCTTAGAAGTTCTGGACCCCGAGCAGAACTCCACGTTCATGGATCACTACCTGGAAATTGAATACGACCTCTCCAATGTCCTCTTCTTCTGCACCGCGAACGTGGGACAGAACATCCCGCCAGCCCTCAAAGATCGCATGGAGGTGCTCAACCTCTCCGGCTACACCGAGATGGAGAAAGAGCACATCGCGCTGGAGCACTTGGTTCCCAAGCAAATTGGGGAAAATGGACTGACCGACGACAACATCCTCGTGCGACCACAAGCGCTCACCGAGGTGATTCAGCGCTACACTCGTGAAGCTGGCGTGCGAAATTTGGAGCGGGAAATTTCTAAGCTCTGTCGCAAAGTCGCGACCCAGATCGTGACCAAAAAAACGACCAAGCGCGTGACGATTACGCCGAAGAAAGTCCACGAATTGCTGGGAGTCCCCAAATACAAGCACGCCCGCGGAGAAGAAAACAACGAGGTTGGCGTCACCTGTGGTCTAGCTTGGACTCAAGTAGGAGGCGAGATTTTGATGACCGAAGTCAGCGTGATGAAAGGCTCCGGCAAATTGCAGCTCACCGGCAAATTAGGCGACGTGATGAAAGAGTCGGCGCAAGCCTCTCAGAGCTATGTGCGCACTAGCGCCAATCAACTTGGCATCTTCTCCTCAGTCTTTAAGGAATCGGACATTCACGTCCACGTCCCCGACGGCGCGGTCCCCAAAGATGGCCCCTCGGCCGGTGTGACCATCACCACGTCGCTGGTCAGCGCTTTCACCGGCATCCCTGTGCGCAAAGATGTGGCGATGACAGGCGAAATCACCCTGCGAGGCAAAGTCCTGCCCATTGGCGGGCTGAAGGAGAAATTGCTGGCAGCACGCCGCGCCAAGATGCAGGTGGTGCTGATCCCGTCTGAAAATGAAAAAGACTTAGAAGACGTGCCCGATGAGATCAAAAAGGATCTCAAAATTGTGCCCGTTCGCCACATCGAGGAGGTGTTGCAGGCGGCGCTGGAGCGGATGCCCGAACCCGTGCAAGACCCAGAAGAGGAAGAAGACAAAGACAACGCTTCTGCCGAAAACGTCTTGTCATCGCCGCCAGCGACGCCGACCATCAACCCCGCCCTACCCTCTTAATCTCTGAGGCTGAGGCTCCCTTGTGGAGCCTTCTTCTCCCTGCGCCCAACCTCGCATGTCCATTCCCTTTGAAGTTGAAGTCCCGCCCCTGTCTCACCCAACCGACGCTCCCCAAGCTCGCACAGCCGCTTCCAGCGACCCCGCCCCTGTTCTGGAAGCGGAGACCGAAGATCCTCCTGAGACCGCCGCGCCCCCTCCCGTTTGGACGGTCTCGCAGCTCACGCGCAGAGTTCGTTTGCTCCTGGAAGGACGCTTTCGCGCAGTGACGCTGAGCGCCGAGTTGTCGAACGTGCGGCGTGCGAGCTCTGGACATTGGTATATGGTGCTCAAAGACGAGCAGACGCAGCTGCGCGCCGTGCTCTTCAAACAAGCGGCTCTGCGGCTCCCATTTGACCCCGAAGATGGCATGGAGGTGTGGGCACACGGCTCCCTTCAGGTTTATGAAGCGCGGGGAGAATATCAGCTGAACATTTCCAAGTTGGAGCCTCAAGGCACCGGGGCCCTGCAGTTGGCATTTGAACAAATGCGGGAGCGGCTGCAGCGTGAGGGGCTCTTTGACACAGAGCACAAACGACCGCTGCCGTTTCTGCCTCGTGCGATTGGAGTCGTGACCTCTGCGCAAGGCGCTGTGATTCAAGACATGCGCAACGTGTTGTGGCGGCGGTTCCCCGGATTGCGCATGGTGTTGTTCCCGGCGGTTGTGCAAGGTGACGCTGCGCCGGCCTCCCTTCGGAGGGGCGTGGAGTGGCTCAATGAACATGCAGACGAGCTACAACTCGATGTGCTCATCGTCGGACGCGGTGGCGGTTCGCTCGAAGACCTTTGGGCGTTTAACGACGAAGCCTTGGCGCGCGCGCTGTTTGCGTCGAAGTTGCCGGTGATCTCTGCGGTGGGGCATGAAACGGACTTTACCATCGCCGATTTTGTGAGTGATGTGCGCGCCCCAACACCGTCTGCAGCGATGGAGTTGGCGGTTCCTCAGCGGGGAGAACTCGTCGCCGCGGTGACGCAACAACAAGAGCGCTTGCGGCGCGCTGTGCACGCGAATGTGAGGCAGCACCGTCGCGCTTTTGAAAATCAACAACAACGCATCCACACCCCCAAACGCGCGATCCGCGCCTATATCCAACAGCTGCAGAGCCTGGAAGAGCGCCTGCGACAGTTTCTCCGCAAAGCGGCCCAGCAGCGCCGCGAACTGCAGCAGCTTGAGCAGCGTCTGGAGCGCCACGCCCCACGTCGGCTGCTTCGGCAACAGCAGCAATCCCTAGAGACGTGGACACAGCGGCTGCTTCATGCCTGGGAGGCCTATCAAAACATCCGCAAGCATCGTCTGCAGGAGCAGATGGCGCGCTTAGACGCGCTGAGCCCGCTCTCGGTGTTGCAGCGCGGTTACAGCGTCACGCTCGATCCTCGCAACCAGCCCATGCAGTCGGCGTTGCAAGTGCATGTTGGGGATGTCTTGCAACTGAAGCTGCCGGACGGCACCGTGTTTTCTCGTGTTGAAATGATCCAAGACGACTCGCTGGACGCTAAGCCCTCATGACCATCATTGTTCCTGACCACTATCACGCTCGCAGGGCGCTGGAAGACAACCACATTACGTGCATCGCGCAAGAGCTGGCTTTACGGCAAGACATCCGCCCCCTGCGCATTGGGATGCTCCCCACGGAGCCGCTGAGCCTGATGGAGCAAGTGAACTTGCTGCGTCCGCTGGGCATGTCCATCATTCAGGCCGTACCAATCTTGTTGCGTGGCCCCAGCTCAGAGGAAGGATTGGACCCGGAAGAGTTTTTGAGCGTCGGACGCCTGGATGGTTTGGTCGTAGTCGGATCGGCACTGCATGAGCCTGCGCCAGCTTTCCGCAACCGCTTAGGGCCCCTGCTAGAGGCGATGCGCCCGTCTTGTCCGACGCTCGGCTTGGGCTATGGCGCCTTGTGGCTGACCGAGCTGCTGGGGGTTGGCTATGAAAGTTTGCCGAAAGCGCGGATTGGCGTGTGGGAGGCAGAAAATCGGTACCGAGATCACCCGATCGCCGGAGAATCTGATGACGTATACTTGTGTCCTCAAGTGCGGCGCTTCCGACCGCAAGGGGACTCCTTCCAGCAGCTTGTGGCAGCCGGCGCCCTACAAGTTCTCGCGACTTGCGCAGACGAGGCCTTGATCTGGGAAACGCCGGATCACGCTTGGAGCATGCACTTGGGCAATCCAGAATACACTACCCCTCAATTGTTGCGGGCTTTTAGTCAGCGGAGCGATTTTGTGGGGCCTGGTCTGTTCGATCTTGATCGCCCAGTGAGCAAGTGGAAGACCCACCGCAATGTGTTCTTCACCAGCTGGCTGAAACACTGCTATAACTGCCTGAGTATCCCCGAAGTCTCATGAACCCTCTGCTCTCCCAACGCATCCGCCAATTTCTGGTGCACTCCTTCCTCTACTATCGCTTAGACGAATCGGTGATTCCTGACCAGCAGTACGACGAGCTGTGCCGCGAGCTGCGCGATCTCCTGCAAGAGCAGCCTTCCTCAGAGGACCTGCCGTATCGGGAATTGCTGGAGTCGGCGCGTAGTTCGGAGGGTTCTGGATTTGCGATCCGCAATTACCCCCCTGAGATTGTCAGCACAGCGCTACACCTGCTGTATCAAGATCGTTATCGCACGCTCAGCTTCCCAGACTTCCTCGCTCGTTTTGGATACCGTCCACAAACTGAGAACGCTCCTTCGGCATGAGGACCTCGGATTGTTGGAAGATGTTAGGTCTGACGCCTACACGGGATCTCGACGCGATCCGCAACGCCTATCGGAGGCTCGCCAAACACTATCACCCAGACACCGCCGCTACCCCCGAAGCCTCTGACGCGCAGACCCAGCGGTTTGTGCAGCTCCAGCACGCCTACCAGCAAGCGATGCAACATGCGCTAGAGGGGCCGCTTTTTCAAACAGAAGCGTCTCCGGCGCCCCAGCCTACACCTCGCAGCAGATCGTACGCCGAAAACCCGTCTTATGCTCTTTTACGTCAAGTGCCTTGGCACCGTTGGCGTCAGGGGCTGTTGGGTTTTGTGATGTATTTGCTGCTGACGGCCAGCATGTTCTGGCTGGAAGGATGGGTCCCGGAGTCTCACCCCCTCAAGTTCCCCTTGACGCTGCTGCACGGGGTCTTAGATGGGATTCTGCTCGCCATCGCTGCGCTAGCGCTCTTCTTTTGGGTGCCCGGGCTGTTGTATTTGATCGTGTTGCCCTTCCTGCCGAAACGCTGGATTCCACAAACGATCTGTTTGCTGTTGGGGATTGGAGCTGGAGGCTGGTTTGTGTGGGAGTTCTTACCCCAGTTGATGAGGTGGGAAAGCTCGGCAGAACTGCATGAGTTCACGGTGGCTGCCGTGGTTTTGCTTGGGCTACCGTTCACTCTTTGGTGGGGCGCCAAGCGAGTGCAACGCAGCCTGAAGAAGGGGTCTCACTCGGAGAGACCACCTTGACGCAAGAGCTCTGCTTGGTGGTGTTGTAAGAGGGGGTCAATGAGGAGATCCAGCTGCCCCATCAAGACCTCTTCCAGTTTGTAAACCGTGAGGTTGATGCGGTGGTCGGTGATGCGGCCTTGTGGGAAGTTGTAAGTTCGGATGCGCTCGCTGCGGTCACCAGAGCCCACCATGCTGCGGCGCTGCTCGGAGGTCGCCTGCTGCTGGGCTTCCACTTGCGCTTCATACAGACGGGCCCGGAGGATTTTGAGCGCTTGCGCCCGATTTTTGATTTGGGAGCGCTCATTCTGACACGCCACCACCATTCCAGTGGGCACGTGGGTGATGCGCACCGCCGAATCTGTCGTGTTGACGTGCTGGCCACCAGCGCCGGATGCGCGATAGACATCCACTCGGAGGTCGCTGTGGTCAATCTCCACATCAACGTCTTCCACTTCAGGCATAATCGCGACCGTTGCCGCTGAGGTGTGGATCCGCCCTTGGGTCTCAGTCTTCGGTACGCGCTGTACTCGATGCACCCCAGCCTCAAACTTAAGTTGACTGAACACATCTTGCCCTTCGATGGCTGCAGTGACTTCTTTGAAGCCGCCCAGATCGTTCTCATGCGCGCTCAAGAGGCTGATCTTCCAGCGTCGGGCCTCCGCCAGCTTTCCATACATTCGGAACAAATCTCGCGCGAACAGCGCCGCTTCATCGCCACCGGTCCCGGCGCGAATTTCTAAGATGGCGTTGCGCTGATCATCAGGATCTTTGGGCAGCAGCTGCTTCTTGATGTCCCACTCAATGCTCTCGAGTTGTTCGCGCAACGCAGGAATTTCTTGGCTAGCCAGCTCGCGCAGTTCGGGATCTTCGCTGCTGTCGCTGGCGAGCGCTTCGTTTTCCTGTAGCTGAGTGCGGAGAGCGCAGAGAGCGTCGTAGGCTCGCACCAGCTCCGTGAGTTCAGAGTGTTCGCGGGTTAATTTCTGGAAACGAGCGCTGTCGGAGAGGGTTTCGGGCTGGCTAAGAAGGTGGGTGATTTCTTCAAATCGGAGCCGAATGCCTGACAGTTTGTCGTCAAGCATGGGTTAGGAGCGCTGGTAGCGACGCTTGAACTTCTCGATACGTCCGGCGGCGTCGACCACTTTCTGTTCCTTGCCGCTGAAGAAGGGGTGACAGTTAGAACAAATTTCGATGCTTTGCACTCCTCCCAAGACCGATGCGGTCTCAAGTTTTGCGCCACAAGCGCACTGGAAGGTGGTCGGCTGAACGTTTGGATGAATTCCGGGCTTCATGACGAGTTCCTAGAAAAAAAGTTCGGAAAAAGAAAAACTCATAAACATAAGTTACTTGTCCATCATATTCAAGAAATCTTTGTTCGTCGTGAATTTCGAGAGTTTTTCTAGCAGAAACTCCATGGAGTCGACGGCGCTGAGCTGTGCCAAGACCTTGCGGAGCACCCAAGTGCGGTCGAGGTCGTTCTTTTCCATGAGCAGCTCTTCGCGGCGGGTGCCGGATTTGTTGATATCGATGGCTGGGAAGGTGCGCTTCTCGACGAGTTTGCGGTCGAGCATCAGCTCCATATTGCCGGTTCCTTTGAACTCTTCGAAGATCACTTCATCCATGCGAGAGCCCGTGTCGATCAGAGCGGTAGCAATGATGGTCAGAGAGCCGCCTTCTTCTACGTTACGCGCAGCGCCAAAGAACCGCTTGGGTTTGTGCAAGGCATTGGAATCCACCCCACCGGAGAGAATCTTTCCGCTGGGCGGCACGACGGTGTTGTACGCTCGCGCGAGGCGCGTCACAGAGTCGAGCAAGATCACGACATCGCGGCGGTGTTCCACGAGGCGCTTGGCTTTCTCGAGGACCATTTCGGCGACTTGAACGTGGCGAGTGGCGGGTTCATCGAAGGTCGAGCTGACGACTTCACCGCGCACCGAGCGCTGCATGTCGGTCACTTCTTCTGGGCGCTCATCGATCAACAGCACGATCAAATCGACTTCTGGGTGATTGGTCGTGATGCTGTTGGCGAGCGTCTGCAAGATCATCGTTTTTCCCGTGCGGGGCGGGGCCACGACCAAACCACGTTGTCCCTTCCCAACCGGCGCTGCGAGGTCGATGACGCGGGTCGTTAGATCGCGATCACTGCGCTCCAGATGGAGTCGTTCACGAGGATAAACAGGAGTGAGGTTATCGAAGAGAATTTTTTCGAAGGCTTTGTCTGGCGGGCAGAAGTTGACTTCCTCGACTTTGAGGAGGGCGTAGTAGCGTTCGCTCTCTTTGGGCGGACGAATGTGCCCAGAGATCGTGTCGCCTGTGCGCATGTTGAAGCGGCGGATTTGCGACGGAGACACATAGATGTCGTCTGGCCCTGGGAGGTAGTTGTAATCTGGAGCGCGCAAGAATCCAAAACCGTCAGGGAGCGTCTCCAAAACGCCCGAACCATAGATCACACCATTCTGTTTGGTCTGGGCCTGCAGGAGCGCAAAAATCAGCTCTTGCACGCGCATGCCGTTCGCGTTCTCGATGTTGTACTCGCGCGCAATCTTGATCAGCGAGTTGATATCTTTCTTCTTGAGTTCAATCAGATTCAGGGTCTCAGGGGCGTCGTGACGGGACTTGGATTCTTGTTGTTCACGCATAGATTTCCGGTGGGAGAAAGCAGAGGGTCATTAAAAAGTTTACAGTAGTAGTGTGGGACAACATTTCAGGCGTGGAAATGCTCCGACTAGAGCGGATAGGTATTGCAATCAAATTGGAGTTGAGAACTTACAGTTGCGGCAAGCAGAGGTGTCGTTCGAGTGGAAACGATTCTCAGGAGGTTAGCTTATGAAAAGGAGTCTTGGGGTCACTTCCGGGGTAAGTTGCGTCCTATGTGCGGCGTCTGCGACAGGATGCAGATTGTTTTGGTAACGTACCTGCCTTTCTTCTTATGTCAAGAAGTTTTTCGCAGGTAAGTCTGAATACCTCGGCTCTCCAGCGAGCCTTTATTTTTCGCCGCCAGCGTGGGTTACACTAGCGTGGCAACCGAGCGAGTCCATTCTGCGTTCTTGCGGCGTCGACGGTGTTTTTCATCAACATCGCAATCGTCATCGGGCCCACACCGCCAGGCACAGGTGTAATGTACGAGGCCTTTCTTTCCGCGGAAGCATAATGCACATCGCCGACCAACTTGCCTTTGGTTGCCCCTTCCGCGGGAGGCAAGCGGTTGATTCCTACGTCAATCACGACGGTTCCTTCACGCAGCATATCGCCAGTGATGAACTCGGCTCTGCCGACGGCTGCGATGACCACGTCTGCGCCCTGCAAATGCGCTTCCAAATGACGGGTCCGCGAATGACAAATCGTCACCGTCGCGTCATATCCCTTCTGAGAGAGCAGAGTGGCGAGCGGGCGGCCCACGAGGTTGCTTCGTCCCACGACAACGACATTTTTGCCGGAGGTTTGAATCTCGGCACGCTTGAGCATTTCCAAGACGCCATAGGGAGTGCAAGAGATAAAACGTGGCTCACCACTCGCCAGATAGCCCGCATTCAGTGGATGCAACCCATCAACATCCTTCTCCGGCGCAATGCTCAGAATCGCCTGCTCCTCGTTGAGTCCCTCCGGCAGCGGGAACTGACACAAAATCCCATGAACACTCGGATCCTCGTTGAGTTCTTGGATCAGAGACAACAGCTCTTCCTGCGACGTCGTTGCCGGCAGATCGTGCGCACGAGATGCGATGCCTAACTCAGCGCAAGTCCTCTTCTTGTTGCGCACATAGACCTCTGATGCGGGATTGTCGCCGACTAAGATGACCGCTAAGCATGGATTCAGACGATGCTCGCTTTGCAGAGTCGCGATCTCGCGCTGTAAGTCTTGTTTCACCAAGTGACTAATCTCTTTGCCGGAAATGACTTTGGCCATACGCCCTCTCATTGTGTTATTTTGAAATCAATCATCGTGATCCCCTCTAAAAGTCGCAAAACTGTATTGAGTTTCCCCCCTAGCTACAAGCAATTTCCCATGAATATTCCTGATACGCTGGACGCCTTGCACGAGGTCGCTGAAGTCGAATTTGATGCTCATGATCGTCTGCACCTACCCCTGCGCTATGCGAAAGGGATGGAGGCTGAGACTCTGCAACTGCAGGAACGCTGCGGATTGTTGGATCGCAAAGCGTGGTTGTTGCTGGAATTAGACGGCCCAGAAGCTGTGAAGTTTTTGCAAGGGATGGTGACCGCCGATGTCGCCTCCATCCCGGTGGGGCAAATGAGACACGGCGTGATTTGTCAGAGCAAAGGGAAGATTCAGCACGTGTTGGACATCTGGCGTCTGACTCCAGAGCGGATTCTTCTGAGCTGTGGGCTCTCCGAAGGTCTGCAGGTGGGGAATCATCTCCACAAGTTTCACATCCGCGAAGAGTTCGTCATGCGCCTCGTGACGCCGTCTCTTTCGCGGCTAGATGTGCGTGGGCCTGCGAGTGAAACCGTCCTGCACTCTTTGGGATATACGGGTGAGTCGCCCTGGATGTGGGCAGCGACAGAAATACAGGTGACCCGCCTGTCTAAGCCCGGAGCGCCACACTTCGCGGTCTTGGTCCCAGGCGAACAAGCCGCCCCTTGGGCGCAAGCGATGTTAGAACATGCCGACTGCGCGTGGACAGGGTGGCTGGCGTGGCAGCAACAAGACACCCTCGAAGGGCGGCCTGTGTTCGGGCGAGATTTCACCACGGATCACTTCGTACAAGAGGCCGCGCTTGGCGATCACATCTCCTTCGCCAAAGGCTGCTACATCGGGCAAGAACCCAACGCGCGCCTGTTCAATCGAGGGCGGCCCCAGCGTCAGCTCGTGGGAGTGCGTGTGCCGTCTCAGGCAGACCTCGACGCCGGGCACACGCTCTTCCTTGGCGACACATCGATTGGCTATGTGACGAGCCTGAGCCAGCAAACCAAAGACGGACAACGGCTTGGCCTGGCCATGGTCAAGTCTCGTGTGCTGGAAGAAGAGGCGCCCGCGCTGGCGTTGAGCGTGTCAGCTCCTGCCGATGTGATGTGGTTTCGCCTGCCAACGCACATTCAGCGTTGAGCCAACCCAAAGGGAACCATGTTGCCTTTTGCTGGGGGTTCATGCGAACGTACTCGCCTGTTTTCGCAAGGCTAATCCGGATTTCCTGCCCTTAGAGCATCCCAATGTCCCACATCCTCACTCATGACTCGGAGATCTCGCAAAGCCCGTCCCTGCTCGCCGCGTTACAGGGAAATGGCGACTGCGTCAGCAGCTTGGCGCCTGGGGAAGATCTGGTGACCCGCTGGCAAGAAGCCGCGCCAGATCTCTTGTTGTTGTCGCTCCAAGAGTGCGGTGAAACCCCAGTAGAGTTGATTGCGCAGCTACGAGACATCACCGAGCAGGCCTCGGCTTCGATTGGAGTGATCACCCGTGGCGAGCCAGAAGAGCTCCTGCGTCAATGCCTAGCCCACGGCGCGACCAGTTTGTTAGCCTGGCCGCTGGCTCCAGTGACGCTGGCCTCACAGAGCCACACGCTGCTTCAACTCCGCAAGGCAAGACAAGAACACCACGATTTACTGCAACGCCTATTTCCCCCTGAAGTCGCTTCAGAAATCCGCCAGTACGGCAGAGTAGAGCCCCGCAATCATCTGCGCGCGACCGTTGTCTTCACGGACTTTGCAGGGTTTACCCGCACCGCGACCTCATGGAGCGCGGAGAAACTCATGGACAAATTGGCAAAGTATTTCAGCTATTTCGACCATGTGATGGACCTTTACCAACTCGAAAAAATGAAGACGATTGGCGATGGCTACATGTTCGCGGGAGGCCTTCCACAAGGGCGCCCATCACACGCGGTAGACTGCGTGTTGGCATCGCTTGAGCTGCTGCGGTTCTTTCGGACTATTCAGCGCTTTCACAAAGCCCAAGCAGAGGTCTCTTGGAACCTGCGCATTGGAATTCATAGCGGCCCGCTCGTCGCTGGTTTGATAGGCGCGCGCAAACCGGTTTATGACGTCATCGGCGACACCGTGAACACGGCCAAGCGCCTGGAAGAGAGCGGCATCGTCGGCGCCGTGAACATCTCTGAAGAGACCTATCACCACGTGAAAGAGTTCTTTCACTGTCACTCGCGTGGAATGATCTCCGCCAAAGGGAAGGGTCGCATCAAAATGTATCTTGTGGAGCGACTCCGCTCGGAGTTCACAGACGACAAAGACAATCCCAACCAACACTTTTGGCAGACACGCGCTGAGCGAAACCGACGATGAACCTCCCAGCTCCCCCCGAGTGGCAGCTCTCCGCTTACGACTTTCACCTGCCCGAACACCTCATCGCTCAACACCCCGCGACGCAACGCGACCAAGCTCGCATGTTGCGGCTCCCGCTGCGTGACAACGAAATCTCGCATCACCGATTTTCCGAGATTGTGGAGCTGCTTCCAGACGATGTCTGCTTGGTCTTGAACAACACCAAAGTTGTGCCCGCGCGCCTGCTGGGGAAACGAGCCACAGGAGCAACGCTGGAGGCTCTCTTGCTAGAAGAACGTGCCCCCGGCTGCTGGAACGCAATGCTGCGCAAAGCTGGACGCGTGAAACCTGAGGAGTGGCTGTTGTTCGGAGAGACACTGCACGCCCAAGCGCTGGAGCGCCGCGAAGATGGTACGTGGGATGTGCAATTTGCCGAACCGGAGACTCTGCCGCAGCGGCTGGAAGCCGAAGGTCTGCCACCACTGCCCCCTTACATTCGCCGCAAAGACTTGGAAGCCGAGACGCTCGCGAAGGACAAACAGCGCTATCAAACGGTCTACGCGCGGGAAGCGGGCGCCGTCGCGGCTCCCACAGCGGGCCTGCACTTTACTCCCGAAACGCTCACCGCTCTGCGCCAGCGCGACCTTCCCATCGTAGAAGTCACGCTGCATGTAGGACGCGGCACCTTCTTGCCTGTGCAAACGGATGACGTCCGCGAACACCGGATGCACCAAGAGAGCTTTCGGGTCGCGCCCGAAGCGTGGCAGCAGCTGCAGCAGCTCAAGAGTGAAGGGCGACGCATTCTTGCGGTGGGCACTACCGTGGTGCGGGTGTTGGAGACGATCGCCCAACAAGCGGAGCCTCAACTCTCAGGGCAAACAGAAATTTTCATCTATCCGCCTTACTCATTTCAGATGGTGGACGCGCTGCTCACGAATTTCCATTTGCCACAGTCCACTCTGTTGATGCTGGTTTCGGCATTGTGTGGGCGGGAGCGTTTGCTCAAGGCTTATGCGGAGGCTGTGCAGCGGGAGTATCGCTTTTTCAGCTATGGGGACTGCATGCTGATTTTGTGAACGTCTGCCTATCGTTTTTTGTTGGCCACCCAGGCTCCTATTTTTGAGATTTCTGATCCTCTCATGACAACGCTGCAACTCAACGAAATTTATTACAGTGTGCAGGGCGAATCGAGTTTTGCCGGCGAACCCTGTGTGTTTTTGCGCACAAAAGGCTGCTCTCTGCGCTGTCGCTGGTGTGACACTCCCTACTCGTTTCACGAGGGCGCTGGACAAACACTTGAAGACATTTTAGCGGCGGTGCGTTCGTATGAGTGCCCGTTGGTCGAACTCACCGGCGGAGAACCGTTGGATCAGCCCGCTTCGTTTGAGTTGTTGCGACGTCTTTGCGCAGAGCGATACACGGTGCTCCTAGAGACGGGAGGGCATAAGTCCATCGCCGAGGTCGATCCGCGCGTGCACGTGATCATGGACATCAAGTGTCCGGGGTCAGGCATGCAAAAGCGCAATCGACTCGCGAACTTGGCCTTGCTGAAGCCGCATCATCAGGTCAAATTTGTGATCGCAGATCGCAACGATTACGAGTGGGCGCGCGCGTTGGTGCAGGAATACGAACTCTCCCAGCGCGTCACCGTGTTGTTCTCACCGGTCGCAGGCGAACAGTCGCCTCGAGAACTCGCAGAGTGGATCGTGGACGATCGCTTGCGGGTGCGGTTCCAAGTGCAACTTCACAAAATTTTATGGGGCATGGAGGCAAAAAGTGTCTGACTCTTCTTCCACACGCACAGCGCTGGTCGTGCTCTCTGGCGGACAAGACTCCACCACCTGCTTGTTTTGGGCGTTGCAGCGCTTCGCCAAAGTGACCACGCTGACCTTTGACTACGGACAACGTCACCGCCTTGAGCTGGCAAGCGCTCGCAAAGTCGCTGAAATCGCAAACGTGCCAAACGAAGTCTTGAACATTGACACCTTCCGGCAATTGGGAGGCAACGCGCTTACGGGAGAAGAGCCGGTCGCGGAAGGAGAACCGGCCGCGGACGAGCTACCCAATACGTTTGTGCCGGGGCGCAATCTGATCTTTCTGACCTTTGCAGCTGCGCGCGCATATCAGCTGGGCATTCGAGATGTGGTCACAGGCGTTTGTCAGACAGACTACAGCGGATATCCCGACTGCCGACAGAACACGATAGACGCCTTGCAGCTTGCCGTGAACTTGGGAATGGACGCGCACATGACGCTGCACACGCCGTTGATGTGGATGAACAAAGCAGAGACGGTGCTGCTGGCTCAAGAAGTCGGCGCCTTAGAGGCTCTCGCGTGGAGCCACACCTGCTACCAAGGACAATTCCCACCCTGCGGAAGCTGCCCCGCTTGTGTACTGCGCGCGAAAGGCTTCGCTGCCGCGGGCCTGCCTGACCCCATTTTGCTTCGAGACTCCTAGCGGCTTCATGATGGACACACCGCAAGACCAAAACTCACGTGTTCAGGCTCATCGACAACAAGCGCTTGACACCGTCAAGCACGCGCTCGACACCGGAAAGTTTGCTTGGCAAGAAGCGACGAACCTGTTCAACGCCTATGTAGACGAGTGTCATCGCTTGATCGACAAAGCGCTCAACCAACGTGAACAAGCGCTGGCTTGCCACAAGGGCTGTTCGGACTGCTGCACGCTGTTTGTGAACATCACTTATGATGAAGTTCTGAACATCGCGCGCGTCATCTTGCAGCTACCGCTACGTCAACAAGTCATCTTGCGCAGTCGCAACCTATTGCATTGCGCGAAAATTGAGGAAGCCGAGGCGACAGATGCTCCGCAGGCTTATCGAGCCTTACAGCTACGCTGCATGTTCCTCGGCGAGGATGGAGCTTGCTTGATTCATCCGGCTCGCCCACTCGCATGCCGTCATCACCACAGCTTCGACGTCACGTATTGTCAGGGAGGAGCCGAAGCGCTCCAGCACCTTGGACGGATACGTGTTGGCGTTGGGGCGTTTCAGGCAAAAGCCGAGCTGCTCCGCCCTGAGTATGAAAAGCAGCCCGAGTTCACCCGCTGGGAAGGTGAGTTGCACACGATGCTCCGCCCTTTTCTTTTCGGCAAAAACAATCGGGCGCTGCAACAGTCGGCTCGTGCTCGCGGCTCCTCCAACGAATTTTTTCAAAGCTGAGCACCGGAATTCCTTCTCTTCTCTCGTGGCTCTGTGCTACCCCTATCGCCGTAAATCTACCTTAGCAGGCAAACCCAAACGCGGGCTCGGCCTCGGCTTTCTTATTCGGCTTTGAAATCAACGTCTTGAGAAGGGCGCGTTTGTTCAGACGCTACCGAAGCGACTCTCAGCCCTTTCTCAGACCGAGTCCTTCTTAGAGGTTCCCATGAAGCGTCAACAATCTTCTGAGCGCAGATCTATTTCATCGACGTCCCTGCGTGTGATGGATGAGCTACATCAGGCGGAGGTAGATATGCTGAACCAGCTGCTGGGTTTGTTGCCCGAAGCCGATGACGAGATCATCGACGAGTGGCTGGAGAAGCTTGAGCGGCACACCCAACATCACTTCACCGAAGAAGAAGCGGAAATGGAGCGGATCGCCTATCCTCAATATGACTCGCATCGCTATGCACACGCAGAGACGCTACGGCACTTGCGGGAGGCGCGCAGAATGTGGGAGCAAGAGCGGGACTTGATGCGGCTCTGGAACTTTTTGGAGAAGGATTACTTTGACTGGTTTGAAAAGCATGTGCGCCAGTTTGATATGCCTGTCGCCGAACACATTCGTCGCTTTTCGCAGAGATAGGCGGGACGAAGGAAGTCGGAGTTGACGGAGAGCAACGTCTGACTTCCTTCAAGGGAAAATTAGTGGGCCAGGCCGACCTTCGGAAGAGGAAGCTTCCAACCCGCCAACTCAGACCACTTGGCCACTTGGCGCAGTCCGATGGATGCGATGATAAACACATCTAAGAAGATCAAGGAAGCCAAGAACCAGAGCAGCAAGGGGCTGGGCAGCAGGGTTTTATAGACAAAGGCGCCCAGTACGGAGTAAGCGACTACCGGACAAACAAGGCCCCACTGGGATTCATCGAAGTAGCGAAAGTTGAAGAAGTGCTTCGTGAAGTATTCCTTCAATAGCACCAACCCGAGCAACAGATACCATGTCATCGTAGCCCAACCACCTGCCGTAACCAGCGCGTAATATCCTTTGTCCATGTGTGCATCGAGTTGATTGTGCGCGAAGTGTCCGTAGCGAAACAAAGTGATGGACAACAGCGTGATGATGGGAACCACCATGAAGAAGGTGGGCATCGACTCAACCGTCTTGTTCTGGCCGATTTGGTATTGGTGACGGAACAGCGCGAACAACTTGAGCAGAAACAAAATCGCCGCCATGGAGAAGGTAATCAATGAGAGAAAGAACGCCGTTTTTGTGACGATTGGGTCTGTGCCTAAAGCCGCGATTCCAGCGCCACCAACCGCGTTCATGGCTAAGGCAAAAGGAACGAGCAACCACCCAAAATGCAACCCATGCTGCGCAGAGCAACCTTCTCGCAAGGCCAAGCTTTGAACGCGCAGAGCGTGTCCCATCGTATAAACCCACAAGCCCCCCCAAAACGCCAAGGCCACCGGCATGATCTCCTGCATGTTCGCGCGAATCCAAGGCACGAAGAAATAACCCATGACAAGCATCACGTTGAAACTCATGCCCAGCGCGACCGCAGGCGTAACCGTCAGAGGAGCCTTGCTCACAGTTTGAGCAATCGCTTCGTATTTCTCAGGGTGCTGCTTGCGCCAACGATTGTACATGACCAGAGCTGTGGCCAGCGTCAACAAGTGCAACGCTCCAAACACCAAAATGTGAACAGTCAAATAGTTGGCGAGCATGTTATAGCCCATGGACATCCGCGGGAGCAGCTCACTGAGCATCTCAACGTGCACCAGCCCCTTGTGATCTGGTGTGCGAGCAATCGTGTAGTTCAAAAACGCAAACCCCGCGACTCCCGTGCCTCCTAGCCCCAAGGACATGATGAACCAGAGCAGATTAAAGTTGGCCGTTAGACCCTTCGTAGATGAATTCGGCTTGTGCATAAGTCCTCCTAAGCACCTTGAGAGATAGAGAAACCACAGCGACATTGCTGCATCGTTTGATTTATATATTATTATATTTGAATATTTTGTTTATTAGGATTTTTACGTAGGTCAATGTGCTCAATTTGTTCTGGAGTGGGCTGCTCAGCAGCATCGAATCAGCGGAGGCGACAGCAAGGAAGAGTGGGAACTCGAATCAGGCAGGAACGACGATGGACTCCTCAATCAACATCACAGGGATGTCATCTCGAATCGGATACAGGCGGCTGCCATCTTGGCGCAGCAGGCCCGCCGTCAACGCCGAGGCGACGGTCTCTCCGCCTGCGGTTTTGAGCTTTCCTTGCTGTTGAGCGGCGTTGAGTTGCTCTAGCAACTCTGGCGCGGCTAACGTAAGCGGGGTTTTGTCTTCTGGACAGACGAGGATTTCTAGCAGCTGTGGATCAAAGGACATGGATCAGAGCGCGTGGCGTAGTTGATCAGGGCTTTGGAGCGCGTTAGACGCGTGGCGTACCAGGCGCTTGCTCGGTGTGTTGCACTCGTTGTAGCGGTTGTAGCGGATCGACATGTAGGAATAAACCAGCTCAGAGATTCGTCGCATGTGCGTGCTCATCTGATATGACCAACGGTTCGCGTTGCCAGCGATCGTTTTGAAGTCTCTGCGATCCAAAGCCATCACCACGGTGTAGCTGCGGCGCCCTTCGGGCGTGTCAATCTCGACGATGCCCGTGTTGCCGTTGACCCCTTTCACAAAGCCCGTCTTATCCCAGACTTTGACCAGCGGATTACGCGCGTAGCAGGTTCCATCTTTCAAGCGGTCACGAGCGCGAGAGCGGCCCGGTTGTCCCATCAAGTACAGCATCTCTTCCGAGGCCTTCTCGTTTTCCACTTGACTGAAATAGGGCCCCAGCACACGCGAAGACCACAGGGTAATCATGAGGCGGTTGAGGTCGTTCGCGGAGAGCTTGTTTTGATAAGTTTTGCCGTAGCGTGGGATGTATTCCACGACTTTCAGATCTTGATACAGGTTCGTTTCATCCAAGATTTTTTGAACCTTCTCAGGTCCCCCCAGCCACTTCATCACTTTGTTGGTGTCTGAGTTGCTGCTGAAGCGGATCATATTGCTGAGCGCTTTCTGCTTGGAGGGGGTGTGTCGAATCTCTCCGCGATAGCGTTGCAGCATATAGGCTTGCAGCAGAGGCACTTTGATCATACTCGCCGCTTTGATCTCTTCATCCGCGCGGATGGAGACCAGTCGCTCTCCCGTTTGCAGGTCGTGCACCACCATGGACAGCTTATCGGGCTCGGCAAGAGATCCCTTTTCGTACGCTTCCTTGAGGAAGCTCAGGATGCCCGCCTCCAGCGGAGAGGTGAACTCTTTGGTCTCACTGATTTCGGAAGGCAAGTCGACGGGTTCGTAAAAACGCAAGTGTCGCTGCGCGACCCAGCCGGTGATTCCGGCAGAAGTGACAATCTTCCGCCAGCCATTTTCAGCGGGGATCGCCGAGGAAACATGCATCCCCGCCCGCAACACCTGTAGCCGAGGATAGTCCCGTCCAGGGCCTGAGCGGACATTCAACAGCTTAGATTTGACCACAGCGTAGTCTGGCTGTGCATTCGCAGGGCGAGAGGCTTTCACGATCGGCAGAATGCGGAGGTATTTGCTGGCGACCCACCCGTGGAGGTGTTCGTCGGGGATCTCCACCTCAACCCAGTCTTTCTCAGGATCAGAGATCACGGTCACGAGGTCATTGCGGCTGAGCCGATGAATAACGCGATAATCGGTCCCTGCCAGCGCGCGGACATTGAGGGCATTGGCCTGCACTAGCGCGCGGGGGTGTTTCTCTAGGTCTTCAGGCTGTCGTGCAAATCGCAGAAACTCTCCGGCGACCCAACCTTCATGATCGTCAGCAGCAATTCTGAACCAACCGTTGTCGTTGCGTTCCTGCACCGTCACGACTTGATCTAGCTCCAGAACGGCTTGGACTTCACTCTTGGCTTCAGGGGCTTTTCGCAAGTTGAGCTTGTTGACCAGCACGATTGCCTTCTCCTCTGCATCAGACGAAATTTGATACGCAGGAGGAAGCAATTCCATGGCTGGATCGTAGAAAGCGGCCGTGCCATCGCCTCCCGCAGGCACGTTGGTACCGCTGAGGGCGAAGAGACAGCTTCCGAGGAGGAGGGCTTGTGCGAGACGAGAAGTCATATGGAACGCCTAGCTGAATGGTGTTCGACTCGTGCGAGGCAAGTCGACAAGAACTTCGGTGTATTACTAGATCAGCAAGAGCCGTTCCGCGTGTTCAGCGGCGGACCTCGTTCAGGCTCTGAAATCCGCCCGATGGATGTAGACGAAAGCCCTGTAGCCCTTGTTTGATCAACGCTACGTTCTGATTGTGCCACAACGAAATGTATGGAAGCTCTGCTTGCAAGAGTTGCTGAACTTCGAAGTATGTGGCCTTGCGTTGCTCTCGATCCATTTGGCTGCGCCCCTGCTCTAATAGCTGGTCTAGCTCCGGAGAACTGTAGCGGACGCGGTTGCGGCCTTGCGGAGGTAGCTGAGATGAATGAAACAGCGAGTGATAAAAATCAGGCTCTGAGACTCCGACCCAACGCAAAGAGAACAATTCAAAATTGCCAGCCTTCACATCTGAAAAGAAAGTCCCCCACTCAAAAGAGCGGATCTCGATGTTCACTCCGACTTCACGGAGCTGGTTCTGAATAATCCGCGCCTGCTGCACCGCCTCGCGGGAGGTGCTGGTTTTGTATTCCAGAGTCAGGTTTGACACGCCCGCTTCGCGCAGGAGCTGTCGAGCGCGCTCAGGGTCATAGCCATAACTGGGAAGCCCTGCTGCCGCAAAGTCGTTTTGCGCTGTCAGCACGCTGTCGGCGGCGACGGCCCGTCCTTTCTTCAAGAACAGGATCAGCTCGTCGCGGTTGATGGCATGAGCCAGCGCTTGCCGCACACGCACATCCTGAAGCTTAGGAGACGCCATGTTCAGCCCCAGATACTGATAACTCAGGGCCGGGCCACTCTCTAAGCGGTACTCCCGCTTCAGCGCTCCGCGTTCAAACTGCGGCAATTTGTCCAAAGGAACAACATTGATCGCCAAATCGATCTCGCCTTTGCGCATCTTCAAAAAGCGGGTGTTGTCGTCTTGGATGATCTTCATCGCAACTTCCTCAACAAAGGGCCCTGTGCCGTGATACTCCGCGAATGCTCGCAGACGAATTTCGTTGGGCGTTTGGGAAATCAACTCAAAAGGGCCCGTGCCAATGAGCACGCCGGACTCAACATCGGAGGTTTGTGAGAAGATCGGAATGAAGGTGTCTAAAAAAAAGGCGGCTTCCGGCTGGTGTAAATGAAACACCACGGTGTGGTCGCCGCGGACCTCAATCTCTTTGAGTTTCGTATTTAAAAATTGGAAGGGCGACTTGGTCGCTGCGTCCATGATGTGCTCAAAGGTGAACTTCACGTCTGCAGCGGTGAACGGGGCGCCGCTGTGGAACTGTACGCCACGCTTGAGTTCCAGCACATAAGTCGTCGGGTTTGGTTGCTCCCAGCTTGTGGCTAAACCAGGGACAATGCGCAGGTTTTCGTCTTGTTGTACCAGCGTCTCAAAGAGGAGAACTTGTGTGAGGCGCATTCCATTGGCGTCGACAGCGTAGCGAGGGTCAAGCGTCTTCGGGGCTCCATCCAACGCAACCTGAAGAGGTTGTGCCGACAGAGGGGTCGTGAACAACAAGAGGCAGAGAATTCCCCAGAGGTAGAACCGTAGACGTCTCATAATAAATGCGGAGAGAGGAGTGTGAGAGAGGCGGAGTAGGCGCCTCACGCGAGGCGCTGGAGAGTCAGACGAGCTCGTCTTCTTTTTTGAGGCGATTGAGGTGAATCGCGAACACGATTGCGGGGCAGATGATCAAGCCGAAAGTCATTACACCAAAAATCAGGGGCCATGTCAGGGACATCAGAATCTCCATGTGAGAGAGAGGGACGCGTGAAAAGCCAACGGAAATAACATCTTCAGCTGAGATTTACAAGTGAGGGCGCTGTGCGTCAGTTGCTCATCGCGACCACGAAGGTTCCTTCAAAGCGGCGGTCTTTCTCTGCCAAAATACCTTGCAGCTGTAGGGCTTGGTCTTTGGTCTTAAATCCGCCTGCATACACGCGATAGTTGCGGATGCGCTGGTCAGAGCGGCGCGCTTCAAAGAAAATTTCTGCGGCATAGATCTGATTCAAGTGAGCTTTCACTCGATTGGCCGTGTCTAAATCGGGGAATAGCCCTAGTGAGATCTGGTATGTGCCGTTGTTAGGCTTGCGATAGGCTTGCCCAGTAATGAGGTTCTCGGCGTTGATGCGATTGACCAGATTGGCCGCTTCTTCCTCGCCGAACAGGTTCACAGACACGATCTCTGTCATTGGGTTGACCTCGTTGACCGTCTCAACACGAGTGGCATATCCAAAGCGTTTCAGGAGATAGCGATAGTCGTCTACGCACTCCTGATAGATGCAGTTGGCCACTTGCACGAAGAACCGAGTGCTCTTGGGAGGGGGCGGCGGTGGTGGCGGCTCCTCCGCGACCGCAGGCGGAGCTGGAGCCGGCGCTTCGGGGGGGGCTTCCATCGCGGCTGTAGTCACATTATCTGCGGCTGCAGGGGGCGGCGGAAGGGGCTCCTCTGTCAGCATAGGGGGCGGCGGTGGCAGTTCATCTTGCAGGGCCAGCGCAGGCTCTTCTTCAGGGAGTGGAGGGGGTGGTGGCGCCATGAAATACATGGCAGCGACTGCGGCGGCTCCGAGGATGGCGCCCCCTGCGCCTGCGATAATACCTGGGATAAGCAAGGGTTTTTTATCTCCTTCTTTCTTTTTCTTTTCTTTCTTTTCTTTTTTCTCTTTGCCCCCTGCGGCGGCTCCGGCGGCAGCCCCCACGGCCGCAGCGGCAGGGACAGCGATGTCATCGTCGTCATCCAAGTCGTCGCTGCCCGCTGGTTCCTCTTCGGGCAGGTCGTCTTCTTGGACTTCTAAGTCGTCAATCGTGGAGAGATCTTCAAAGAAGGAATCAAGCTCGCTGTCATCATCATCGCCACCTTCACTGTCCATGAAGCTGTCGAGCTGGTCGCCGAACTCATCATCCAGATCGCCCATGCCTTCCAGGCCTTCCATATCTTCTTGTGCCATAGCTCCTTCTCGGTATCGCTTACAGTTGGGTGGGGTTCAGATGTTTCGCAGACTCGCGCCCGCTGAAAACTAAGTCCGCGCAAATGCTTGCTTTGAGCAACGTGCTTTCAATCGCGAGACCACAAGTAGGCTTGATGTAAGCCATGCAACAGAAAATCCGGTCGATAATCCCAGTCAGGGAGCGCGTGATGCCACTCGTTGGCCGAACCACCTGTCAAGAAGATCGCTGGTGTGTCTTCGCCACGACGCTTGAGTTCTTGTTCGATCTGTTGTGCAAGGCCCCGCACAATTTCTGGATAGCCGAAGCTGAGCCCTGCGTTGATTGCTTCCGTCGTGGTTTCGCCAAGCACATTCTTGGGACGCTGCGGCTGAATGAGCGGGAGCATCGCCGTTTGCGTGTGCAGAGCGTTGAGCCACATGCGCGTGCCCGGGAGAATCACGCCTCCAAGAAATTCGCCCCGTGCGCTGACGGCATCTAGGGTCGTCGCTGTGCCAGAGTCGATCACAATCACGCATCGTCGTACGAGGTGATATGCCATCGCCGCTGCCACCAATCGATCTGGGCCAATGGTCGGGAACTTTTCTTCTGGAACTCGAATGGGCAGCCGACTCTCACGGTGGATCAGCACTGCCTCTTCGCCAATCAAATTTCGGACCATTTCTTGGAGCGCTTCAGTCACCATCGGGACGACCGAACACAGCACGACGGCCTGCACCTCGTCCGGATCAATCGCGCGCGTGCTCATTTCCAGACGCATAGACGCCTGATAATAAGCGACATTGCGCGAGAGGCTTGTGGGCACATGCCAACGATTGACGATCTCCCCACGCTGAAATAACGCGCACCCCACGCGGGTGTTGCCCACGTCCATCACTAAAATCAGGCCTTGTGTTCCGACCACCAAACGTCTCCTGAAGTGTGCAAGTGTTGGCGACCATCGGCGAGCCGCACCCGCAAGAATCCATGCTCATGCAGGCCCTCCACGATCCCTTGTAGCGTCCCCTGTACCGTCTCTAAGTGAACGGCTTGTCCCTGCAGCTGCGCGCCTTGTTCCCATTCCTGTAACAAAATGGCGGGGCCGTGTCGCTTCAGCTCTTGCGAGATGGCCTGCAGCTCATCTAACCAACTTTGGAGCACCAACGCCACCGATGGCGCCTGTTGCAGCTCGCGCGCTAGCGTCGTGACTTTGTGCTCCAGATCTGGGGGAAAGTCGTGAGGGCTTCCATGGATGTTGACGCCGATCCCAATAATCAGACTCTGTAAATCCGCAACGCGCCAAGGGCCACTCTCTACCAAAATACCAGCCACTTTCCGCGCACCAATCCAGACGTCGTTGGGCCACTTCAAGCGGGCGTCAGATACGCCCAGCCGGCACAAAACGCGCCACAAAGCGAGACCACTCCACAACGCCCACATCGGCTGCCGGACTGGGGCGTCGTTCGTGTGAATGACCAGCGAAGCCGTGAGCGTCCCACCTGGCAAGCTGTGAAACGCTCGACCTGCTCGACCGCGTCCAGCGGTTTGTTGTTCTGCCACAACGACCAAACCATGCTGGGCGCACAGTTCTTCGCGCTCTCGCAAGTAGCTGTTCGTAGATGCAAGCGTTGCAAAACGCAACAAAGGCTCTCCCCAACGCGCCATCGCTACTTCAAGGCAAAGTGATGGATCGTCAACCCATTGGCGAGCGCTTGCCCTTCGCTATCTCGACGAACTTGCACAACCGCGCTTAACTCTGCGCGGACGTTGTCAACCTCTGCGATCAGTCGGATTTGATACCAGCGGCTGAACGTAATGAAGAATTGGTCGACGTTGCGCGGTAGCCCCTGCGTCGTGGGGTCAGCGTCCAGAGCATCCAAAATCTCACCGGCGCGACGATATTCCACCGGCACGACAAGGCCCAAGGGGCCGGTCGGTTCCGGCTCGCGCTTGAGCACTGCGGCGATATTTGCCGCATTTACAACGTACTCCTGCATGCTTGTGCTCCCGTTGAGGACCGCTTGTTGGTCATGTCGCTGTAAAAACTCTACAATCTCAGCTTCCGTAGCTAAATTCACGTTGATGCGCGCTTCGCCTTCCAACGGGGCCGCGCTGCGATCTCCGACCGGATACACAGTGAAGTATCGCTCCCAAGACTCCCACTGAATGCCGCTCGCGCGCACCCCTTGAATCAGACGCAGCTCGGTGAGTTGATCCAAGCCCCGATTTTTGACAATGCGCTCGCCGCCGTAGTCCAGATAATTGACTTGCTCGGCGCCAAGTGTCCCCGCTATCGCAGAAGTGTAGGGGGCGTCATTGTCTTTCACGTCCATCCAGTCGAAGAGGCTGCCGTAGAGTTGCAGGATTGTCAGCTCGTCCAAAAAGTAGGGTTCCGGCGCCACGCCTTCCGACTGGGCCACGGTCTCGTCGATGATGGGAAAGCCAGCAACAATCTGAAAGAACTGAGCGCGGGCTTCTGTGTCGGGCACGCTGTCCGGTTCCGTAATGTTGCGCGGCTGAATGCGGTTCAGATTGAACAGGTGGTCAATTGGGCGAATGTAGGGGGTGTAGAAGGTGATGTTTTCAAAGTCTTCTAGCAATCCAGGGGGCAACGGGCTGGGCGAGGACGGCGTGAGAATCGAGGCATTGCTCGCTCCCGTGAACGCGTTCAGCTCCTGCAACACTTGCAAATCTTGACGAAACAAGGCCAGCTCATCGCGCGTTTGCAGCCCCTCCAACACCGCTTTGAATAACGATTTGACGGCATTGCGTGCCTGAAACGAAGCCTGAAAGTTGCGGATGCCGCGAGTCTCTAGCGTGGTCTCGAACGAAAACTCGACCATAAAGAGCGACATTAACGTGAGGATGACCAGCGTTAGTAACAGCGCGATGCCACGCGGACGGCGAGTAGGGCGGGAGAATAGAAGCAAAACAGATGTTTAGACAGAGCGTTGGAGATGTTCATTGATGCGTCGCGGGATGTCTTCGAGCGCCAGCACTTCATCGGCGAACCCTGCTTTGTAAACGCTGCCGGGCATGCCCCACACAACCGAGCTGTGTTGATCTTGCACCAGACACGTGACGCGGTTTTTACGCAAGGTCTGCATTCCGTCGGTGCCGTCCCGCCCCATGCCGGTCAAAATCACGGAGAGGACGGGATCATGAACAGCTTGTGCCACAGAGGAGAACAGCACATCCACCGCAGGGCGGCAGTTGCACACGGGTGGCCCATCGTCTTGGCGCAGCTCATATCCTCCCCCGACGCGCAACAGCTTCATGTGTTGTCCCCCTTGCGCCAGGTAAATGACCCCAGGCCGAGGAACACAGACGCCACGGACTTCTTCAACTTCCATCCCCGATTGGTGTCGCAAATTGGCAGCCAGCAGCTCCGTGAAGCGTTGCGGCATGTGCTGCACAATCAAGGTCGGCACCAATAGCGGTCGACGCAGATCACGCAAAACCGTTTGCAGCGCCTCCGGTCCCCCCGTCGAAGAGCCGATCAGAAGCCACTTGTAATATCCTGATCGCGGCGACGCGCTAGGAGGCCGGCTCCCAGACAACAACGACGCGCTGCTTTGTGCGGGCCGAGCGCTGGTTTGTGGTCGCTGGGGCGGGCGGTTGAACAGATAGCGATTGGTCTCTTGTTCCACGACTTGAAGTTGCCGCTGCGCAATGTCTTGCAGCTGCGTCGCGAGTTCTTGTTTGTGCCGCACCTCCCAGCGGTTGGGGAGGGAGAGGTGCGCGTTGCGCGTTCCCGCAATCAGCACCTGCGCCATCGGAAAGCGCAAGCGGAGGTCGGTCGCCTGCGCGAAGAACTTCTCGCTCAGCAAAATCAAGTTAGGATCTTTAGGCAAGACCTTGTGCAGCGCGGCGTCCAAGCTGTTGCAGCTGCCGATGACATGCAGTTGCGGCACAGCTTGCGCGATCTCCATCAGGTGCCGTCGATTGTCGAGGTCTGGATCGACGAGCAACAAACGTAATGTCGTTTCCATCAACACATGCGTAGGAGGGTGAAAAGCTCAGGAGGGGGTGCTGAGCCCAGGAGGCGCCGTTTGCGGGTTGCCCTGACGGAAGCGCTCGAACTGCTCGAGCAAGTAAGGATATCGCTCTGAACTTTGCGGAGTGATCAGGATCGCTTGTCGGATGGTTTGCAGAGCTTGTTGAGGTTGCCCAGATTGAAAATAGGCCTCCGCCAGCGTGTCTAAATGATCGACCGACGCTTGAAGTTGAACCGCGCGTTGCGCCATCGAGAGCGCTTCTTGGATGTTGCGCAGCTCCGGATCGACGGCGGTGAGATAGGTCCACGCCAGGTTGTTCAGGCTCGGTGCATGGTCGGGCTGCAAGGCGAGCACTTGCTGGTAAAGGCGAATCGCTTCTGGCTCTTCTTGCTGCATGGTTTTGAGGACCGCCAACCGGAAGGTTCCCCACACCGCCTGCGGAAACTCTTGCAGAAACCGCGCATGATGCTGCTGGCTCTTCTGCAGTTGAGACATGTCTGCATACACACTGCCGAGTCTGGCGTGCGTCCAAACGTGGTGCGGATCCTCTGTGAGCACACTGCGATACAAAACTTCTGCGCGGACAAACTCTTGGCGGGCTTCTGCTTCCAGCGCTAAATGAAAGCGCAACCACAGCGGCGCCTCCAACGCCGCCGGCAATGCCACATCCCCAAAGTTGGGGGGACTCTCCATTTGCAGTTGGCGGAGTAAATTTTTCAGGACGCTTGCCGCAGGTTCCTCTAAAGAAGACTGGCGCAGGTGCTGTCGTGCGGTCTCAAATTGCAGGGAGACCACCGCATCTAAGATGTGGCGGGTTTGCGCATGTTGGGGCCCAAACCACTGTTGTTGTTCATTTTGAGGGCGTAGCAACAAGTATTGATACCAAGACCACAAGTTCCAGTCGTGTTGCAAGAGGGCACGCTCTAGGAGCTTCTCTGCCAAGTGCGGCTGGTTGAGTTTCCGGTAAGCTAAGGCCTGATGATTCAACAGCGCCGCGCCGTGTTTGCGTTGGTCTAGCAAGCGGAACAAGTCCAGCGCGGCTTGCCACTCGCCTTTGCGCTCATGAAGGCGCCCTCTCAAGAGCAGCAGGGGCTCGGCGGTGGGGTGCCGTTGCAGCGAGCTTTCCAACACCATTTCGGCCTGCGCAGACTCCTCATCACCCAAGTAGATTTGCGCAAGTTGCACCGCGGCCCAGATGGAGTCAGGGTGCGCTTGGAGCATTTGCCGCAAATCGGGAACCACCGCAGCTTCTCCGAGGCGCTGGCGCCGCAGCTCGATCCATTGTTGATGCACCACCGGGCTGGCTTCTCCCTCTGCGAGCCGTTGTTCTAGGCGTTGTTCGGCGGGTTGAGTCTCTCCGAGCCGTCGTTCTAGTTGGACTAATTGCAGGAGCCGTTCTTCATTGGTTGGATCGGCTTGCCAGAGCTGCTGATACAATTCTCGTGCGTCATGGAAGCGTCGCGTCCGCTCGTAATAGGCGGCTAAACTTTGCATCAAGTAGCTCTCGTTCGGAAAGCGTTGAACTGCCCGCTGCATCAGCGCCTCGTACTCATCGAAACGCAGGTTGTTGAGATAGAGCGCGGCCAGCACCTGATGCAGCGCTAAGGTCTGCTTGTCTGGATGTTCGATCCAGACCTCATAGAGCCGGATGGCAGCGGCCCCCTCTCCTCTCTGTTCATAGGCCGCAGCCAATTGACGCAAGGCCCACGGATTCTCTGGATTGTCTTGCAGGCCAGAGCGCAACAGAGGGATGGCCTGGTTCCAGCGCTGGGCCGACAAGTGCAACAACCCAAGGCGCAGCTGCGCCCAGCGATAGTTGTCGCGACGCTCTAAGGCTTCTTCTAACAGCTCCCGCCCTGCTTGTTCTTCCCCGCCTTGCCACAGGACGGTTCCAGCGTGTGCGAGCGTCCAAGGATCTTCTGGGAATTGCTCTAGCATCACGCGCATGCTTTGCCGCAGGTCGCGCAGTTGTGCGTCCTGACCTCGCTCAATTTCTTCTTCGAGTAATGACGCATACATCTGGAGCATCGGATAGTCGTGCGGCTCTAGTTGCAGAGCGGTTTTCAAGGCGTTCAGCGCTTTTTGGTTTTCGCCCGCTTGCTTCCAGAGGACGGCAATTTGTCGCCAAATTGAGGCTTGATCAGGATTGATTTGCGCCGCTTTGATGAACGCGCCCAGCGCCTTTTCCGGCTGCTGCTCGTTCATGTAGAGCACCCCGCGCCAGAAGTGCGCTTCCGCTAAGTCGGGCTCCCGCTGCAGCGCTTCTTCGAGATCCGCGAAGGCTCCCGTGGCGTCTTGGGACTGAGCCCGCAGCTGCGCGCGGTCTAAGTACAACAGCGCAGAGTCCATTTGTTCCAGCCTCTCGTCATTGTAAAACGCCAGCGCCTGCTCGGTTTGCCCCGCGGTGTGATAGAGACGACCCAGCGACGAAGCGATTTGCTCCGACTGCGGCACATTGCGCAATCCAGCTCGCAGGGTCTCTTTGGCCGCAGCGTAGTTTTGTTCTTTCTGATAGAGAGAGGCCAACCGCAGGTACCCCAATTCGTTGCGGGGAGACATCAACAGCGCTTCACGATGTGCATATTCTGGCGTGTTGATCGCGGGTTCTCCGGAGTGCGTGCAAGCGGCTCCACTGAGCGCAATGGCGATGAACACGGCAGGAAGAAAGCGGGCGGAACGTAGTCGCATGAGAGAGCAGAAAGCTAGATGATGGCGGGGAGAGAGCGCTTTGAAAAAGCAGTGGCGGCGCAAACCATTGCTTGTAATTCGAACCTCATCTCTGTACAAACGGTCGCTTCGTTCGTCAGAAAAAAGAAACGTATCATACCGAAACCTCCCGCCGGAAATAAAGAATTTTTCGATGTCCATGATCCTGACTCTGCGTGAACAAGCCGAGCAAGCCCGCCGCGCGTCACATCTATTGAGCAACCTCTCTACCGAACAGAAAAATCAGGCGTTGTGCGCCATCGCGAAAGCGCTCCGCTTGCAGCAACACAAGATCTTGCAAGCGAACGAAGTCGACCTCGATAACGCGCGCAAACTGCTGGCAGAAGAAGAGATCACGCAGAGCACTTACCGTCGGTTGATGCTAAATCCAGACAAAGTTGAGCAGATGGCCCGCAATTTAGAGAGTGTGGCCGCGTTGCCTGATCCTGTTGGAGTGCAGCAGATGGGGACTCGCCTGGACGACGACTTAGATTTGTATCGCATCTCATGCCCGATCGGCGTGTTGCTCGTGATCTTTGAAGCGCGCCCTGAAGTCGTGATTCAGATCTCTGCGCTGACGCTCAAATCCGGAAACGCCGTCATTTTGAAGGGGGGCAAAGAAACGCAGCACTCGAACGCGACCCTCTTTCAAATTGCGGAGGAGACTCTGCGGCTCTTTGACGAGATCCCTGCTGGCAGCGTGAACCTGTTGCAAAGCCGAGAAGCGGTCTCCACCATTGTGCAAATGAATGATTGCTTGGATCTCATCATTCCGCGCGGCAGCAACGCCTTGGTGCAGCACATCCAACAAAATTCCAGAGTCCCCGTCCTCGCTCACGCAGACGGCATCTGTCATGTGTATTGGGATGCCGAGGGAGATTTGCGCAAGGCGCGTGAAATCATCGTCGATGCGAAGACGGAGTATCCAGCGGTCTGCAACGCGATGGAGACTCTGCTGGTGCATCAGGGGGTGCCTGAAGAGCACTTGGGCAAAGTCGTGACAGACCTCCATCGCGCCGGGGTGGAGCTGCGCGTGTGTGAACAGACGCGCTCCCGTTTGCACGGTCTTGCAGAGATTTCCTTGTCTGACGCCACAGAAGAAGACTGGCACACGGAATACACAGACATGATTCTCTCGATCAAAACGGTCTTTAACGGAGAAGCTGCGCTGCAACACATCCATCAGTATGGCTCGGGACACACCGACGCGATCATCACCGAGAACAAGATCTGCGGTGAGTGGTTCCTGAACCAAGTCGACAGCGCAAACGTTTTTTGGAATGCTTCGACCCGATTTGCCGACGGCTTCCGCTACGGCTTCGGCGCTGAAGTGGGCGTGAGCACTTGTAAAACGCACGCTCGTGGTCCAGTTGGACTCGATGGGCTGGTGATCTACAAATACAAACTTTATGGCAACGGACAGGGCGTAGCCCGCTACCACGCCGGCGGTCGCGCTTATCAGCACACACCCCTGCCCACGCCTCAATCTGCGTCCCGCTAACTAAGGAGGAGACATGCGCATCATCCTTTTAGGCCCCCCAGGCTCAGGAAAAGGTACTCAAGCTCAAAACCTAATGAACGATCACGGCATCGTACAGCTCTCTACAGGAGACATGCTGCGCGCCGCCGTCGCTGCCGGCACTGATGTCGGCAAACAAGCGAAAGCCGCGATGGATGCCGGGGCCCTCGTCTCCGATGAGATTGTCGTTGGCATCATTCGAGATCGCATCCAAGAGCCTGACTGCGAGCAGGGCTATCAGCTCGACGGGTTTCCGCGCAATGTGGCGCAAGCCGAAAAGTTAGACGACATGCTGACCGAGAGCCAACAGTCGATTGACTATGTGATTCAACTAGAAGTGAACGACGAAATCCTCGTCGAACGCGTCTGCGGACGCCGCATTCACAAGCCGAGCGGGCGCACCTATCACATCGCCTTCAATCCCCCCAAAGTGGAAGGAAAAGATGATGTCACCGGCGAAGATTTGATCCAACGGCCTGACGACAACGAAGAGACGATCCGCGAACGTCTACGCACCTACTACGAACAAACCCAGCCCCTCGTCGACTACTACCGTCAGCGCGGCCTCCTGCACACAGTCGATGGGATGCAGGCACTCGATGACGTGTACGCCAGCATCCGCCAAATCCTCGGTAAGTAATCCAACCCTTCCAACAACTTGCGTCCCACTTTTTGCATTGGGGGACGCAAGTTCGGACCGTCGAACTCGCTTGACTCCTCTCCCTAGTCTTTTGCAACCCCACAACCCGGGCCATATCGTATGCCGCTCCGCCTCTTTCAGCGTAGTTCCGGTGCCGCTTCGCTCCCCGTGGATGTGGATGAAACCGAGCCCACAGCTCCCGCAGAAGACGCCCCCCGCGTTGTCGCCAAGCGCGACCTCATCCGCCTGCTCGATAAGGGCGTGCAGCTCCAAGAGAACTACGTCGAAGCTCTGCAAAAAGGCTTAGAAGCCGGTCGTCGTTTCTTTGAAGCGTTCAACGATACGCGCCTCGAGCTCGCGCTGGAAGCCTTTGATGAAAAAACTCGCTACGCGCTGTACGAAGTCCTCTTTTTTCTGCATGTCAATGAACCTCGCTTCGCCAAGCACAAATACATCGCCATCCGCGTGGAGCACTCTTATGGCGTTGCCCAAAAACACTATTACGAAGACTCCGCCTGCCTCTATCTCGAAGGAGCGCCCCACGGAGTGCAAGGGATTGAGGCGCTGCCTCGGCGCTTTCGCAAAGAGTTTCTGCAATACGTCCGCAAAGAGTTTGGCAAGATCCCACGCGACCGTGATGTGGAGGGGTTCGCGCCGTTTGTGAGTATCTCCGCCTTGGGGTCTGTCGGAACGATGGCGCACAAGGCGGGAAGCTCCGACCTTGACTTACAGATCCAGTATGAGCTGGAACCCTTCCTCATCGACTATTCTGACTGGGACGATCGCAAGGTGCACAAGGCGCTACAGAAGTTCATTCAGTGGCGCTTTCGGCTGCTGCACCGTCGGCACAAAGCCGCCGGCAAAGCTGTTGAGAAGACCGAACTCCGAGAACAGGCCATTGCCTGGACAAAGCAGGAGTTCCCAACTCTGTTTGCATATTTCTATGAGCGCACGGCGCTCGGTGATCGCGCCCGTCATTTGGCTGACCGCACGATCCGAACTTCTTTGCAGCGCGAAATGATGTCGCTCATCAAAAGGCATCAAGGCATGCAGCAGCGCGAAAATAAGCAAAAAGAAGCGTTGCTGCGCCAGCGTTTAGACATGATTCAGGATTACATTCAGAAAAAATTTCCTGAGGCGGAGGTTTATCTCTTTGGATCAGACAATTTATCGCTGCGTCTGGGCCGAGAGCACGGCAGCACGCTGGTGTCCAAAGAGGCGTCTGGCTCCGCATATCGGCTCATGCTGACCTATGACGTGCTGTTGCCGGGCACCCAGTTCACCCCTTGCATTCCTTCGCACTTCATTCTGCCCCAAGAGTTCTGCAACGTGCCTGCACGCTACGACCTGCTGATGGACGCCATCCGGTTTCAGATGGTCCCGCTCTATCGCGACATTGCTCCGTTCCTTGTGAATTTAGGGCCGGCGGCTCGCTTGGACTTAAACTACATTTTAGCGCACGGCGGGGCCGTCTACTGGGAAGCCTTCAAAGCTGCCTCAGGAAACCTCGCGAAGGCCTTGTTGAACTTGTTCCGCATTGAGATGCTGCACCACGAAAAGTACCTCGTGATGATCATTGAACTCGTCAAGCATCCCCACATATTGAAGTCGTTCATGCAAGAGGAGGAGGTCAGCGCAGGAGAGGGGTGGTGGTCGCTGCGAGAGATGGAGCGCCTAGAAGAAGAGATGCCGTTTTTGCGAGCAGATCCGTGGTGGATGAAATATCGTGCGCTGAAGATCGCCTTCGCGTTCATCCCCCATATTGCTTACACCGAGCGCGGCAAGATCTTGCGGACCATTGACCTCTGCTATGCGATGCATCTCAAAATTGCCGACTTCTTCAAGCACTTGGCTGCCAAAAAACCGCTCTCCACGCATCGAGACCGCTTCCTCTACCAGTTTTATGAACGCTGCTTTCCCCCTGATTCAGACGCTCGTGTCCGGCTTCGTTTGGTCAATATCGGCGAGACCCAAGCCGTGATCGAGTTTGAGAACGAGCTTAAGTTCTTGTTCAGTTCTGCCTTAGAGCGCATCCGCTTGATTCAAGAACAAAATGAAATCCCAGATGACAGCAACCAAGCAGAATTTGAAATCTGGTTTCACTACTATCAAAAAAACTTTGAGCCACCAGAGAATGTGATCCGACAGAGCATCCTGCGGCACCTGAAAATTCCACGCTTGCGCTTGCAGATTTCGCTGGACTCCCAGTTTCAGCTGTGGACCTTTCGCTCCTTGCAACAAGAGAGCGGCAGTCAGCGCGACCGCAACGACGAGATGTTCAACTATCTGCCTGACAGCATCGACTTGATGACGTGCAAGAGCTTCTTGTTTGGGCTGGCTTACTGCATCCACAACGCCTACTACGGCTATGTCAATCGCGGGTCTCTCAAAGAACAAAAGACCCGCATTGAAGTCGACTCTAGCGCGACACAGCTCCCCGAAAATATCGACCGCAACTACGCCTTCGCGCGGCCCGATGTGATCGTGCGGCTCGCCGACCAAATCAGTGAGTTCTTCGCCTATCGCTCCTTCAATTACTTAGAGTGCCTCAACGAACGCACGTATCAGGAGCTTTTCTTCACGCTGAACCTGATGTCTTACGGGCATCTCGCCATCCTATTCCGCGATAATCTGAATAATTGGTATTTAGAAGAATTCATGATCGACTCCTTCCGCGAGCGCTCTGCGGAGTATTATGAGAAGTCTGAGAAGATGCTCAAAGACCGCGATCTGCATCGCACGATTCGGCAATTTCTCAGAGAGTTGGGCATCTCTGTGTGGGACCAACAGGTGAAGTTCACTTTTTGGATCAACCCACAGAGTGTCCACACACAGCACAGCCAAGACAAATTCACGACCAAAGAGCTTTGGCTCGCAGACACGTTCCGCAAGACGGTCTTTGCCAACAGCTAGAACCTTTCTCTGAATCTGGGGCCTTGGGGTTGTGCCGGTTCTGGCGCCTCCCTTTCGATGCAAAATGCTGAGCCTCACAGGCGCCGAAATTGTATTCCCATTCGTCAGGTGCCTTGCTATACATGGCCCCCGCAGTTCTTCCCGCCGATCAAATGTCCTGTCAATCTCGGTCTACTCCACCGCGCACATCGACAGGCGACATTCTTTGGATGCGACGAACCGCAGTCTGACCCATCCCGCCAACCGTCACACATGAAGAAGGACCCCGCTATGGACAAGTATTCGTTCCTGAGCAACGGAGACATTGGCAACTTCGAGCAGCTCTATCAACAATTTCGCCAAGATCCGGAGTCTGTAGACTCCAGTTGGCGCCAATTTTTCGACGGTTTTGATTTCTCTAGCGCTCAGTATCGTGAAGACGAGCTAGACGCGGCAGTGCCTGAGATGTTTCAGAAAGAAGTCAACGTCTTGAACCTGATCGGTGCCTATCGCCAGCGAGGGCACCTCTTCTCCAAAACCAACCCTGTCCGCCCGCGACGCCAACACGAACAACCCATCGTGCTAGAGAACTTCAACCTCGGCGACGCAGACCTTGACACCGTCTTTCAAGCGGGCTCCCGCGTTGGATTGGGCCCCGCGCCCCTGCGAGAGATCCTTGATTTCCTCGAAGAGACCTACTGCCGCTCTATTGGCGTAGAATACAAATTTGTGCGCACCCCACACATCGTCGACTGGCTCCAGTCGCGCATGGAAGCAAACCGCAACCACACGGACTTCACGCGCGAACAAAAAGAGACCCTATACGAGCGCCTTGGCCGCGCCGTTGACTTAGAAGCCTTTTTGCACACCAAATTTGTGGGTCAGAAGCGCTTCTCGCTAGAAGGCGCCGAGGCCATCATTCCTGCGCTCGATACGCTGATCGAAGAAGGCGCCGACTTAGGTGTGAAGGAATTTGTGATCGGCATGGCTCATCGCGGACGCCTCAACGTGCTCGCCAACATCTTGGGAAAAAGCTACGACAACATCTTCGCAGAGTTTGAAGGCAAGTCTTTTGGCGACTCTCAGTTTGAGGGCGACGTCAAGTATCACATGGGCTATTCCAACGACCGCACGACCAAATCGGGGAAGCAGGTTCACCTGAGTTTGGCGCCCAATCCGTCGCACTTAGAGGCGGTCAACCCAGTCGTGGTCGGGATGGCCCGCGCCAAGATTGAGAAGCGCTACGCGGGCGACGAGAAGCAGATCGTGCCGATTCTGATTCACGGCGACGCCTCCATTGCTGGACAAGGCATTATCTACGAAGTGCTGCAAATGTCGCAGCTCGACGGCTATCGCACTGGCGGGACAGTGCACGTGGTGTTGAACAACCAAGTCGGGTTCACCACAGATTACATCGAGAGCCGCTCCAGCACATATTGTACAGACGTCGCGAAAACGACGCTCTCCCCCGTGTTCCATGTCAACGGTGACGACATTGAAGCCGTCGTGCACACGATCAAGCTCGCGCTAGAGTTCCGCCAAGAGTTTCACCGAGATGTGTTTGTCGACATCCTCGCGTATCGCAAACACGGACACAACGAGTCTGACGAACCCCGCTTCACACAGCCAACGCTCTACAAACTCATCAGCAAGCACCAGAACCCCAAGCAAATCTATCGCAATCGCTTAGTGGATGAAGGCAGCTTCACCAGCGAAGAGCTAGACGCCATTGACCGCCGCTTCCGCGAGACGATGAACGAGCATCTGGAAAAATCTCGCGCAAAGGAGCAGGTTGAGATCATGTCGTTCTTTGAGGGAGACTGGAAAAACATCCGCCTCGCTCAGCAAGAAGAGCATCACTTCTCACCAGACACCGGCGTCGCGAAAGAGACGTTGTTGGAGTTGACCAACACGCTGACAACCATCCCTGACGACTGGAAGATCTTCCCCAAGATTCGCAGGGTCTACGACGACCGGCGCAAGATGGTGCATGAGACCAACAAGCTCGACTGGGGCATGGGCGAACAGCTGGCCTATGCTTCGCTGCTGGTGGAAGGCGCAGGCGTTCGCATCAGCGGCCAAGACGTGCGTCGCGGGACCTTTTCGCACCGCCACGCCGTGATTGTCGAGGAAGACGACACCAAGCACTTCCCGTTGGCACACCTGCGCGCGGAACAAGGCCCCTTTAGCATCTATAACTCCAACTTATCGGAGTATGGTGTGCTCGGATTTGAGTATGGCTACGCGATGTCGTCCCCCAAAGATTTGACGATTTGGGAAGCACAATTTGGAGACTTCGCCAATGGTGCGCAGATCATCATTGATCAGTTCATCTCATCGGCAGAGACCAAGTGGCAGCGCATGACCGGCCTCGTCCTCTTCTTGCCTCATGGCTACGAAGGCCAAGGCCCCGAACACTCTTCTGCTCGTGTGGAGCGCTTCATGGCCTTGTGCGCCGACAACAACATGTATGTGATGAATTGCACCACACCCGCGAATCTCTTCCATGCGTTGCGGCGACAGCTCAAGCGGCCCTTCCGCAAACCTCTGATTGTCTTCACACCGAAGAGTCTGCTGCGACATCCACAATGCGTCAGTTCCCTTGAAGATTTTCAGCAAGGGACGGCGTTCCAAGAAGTGATCGACGACCCTTACGCCGACGCCAGCCGCGTGCGCCGCGTGCTCTTTTGCAACGGCAAGATCTATTATGAGCTGCTCGAGCGACAGCAAAGCGAGGCGTGCCAAGACATCGCAATTGTGCGTCTGGAGCAACTGTATCCATTGGCTCAACCGCAGCTGGAAGCCCTCAAACAGCGCTACAGCAACGCGAAAGAGTGGGTCTGGGTGCAAGAAGAACCGGAAAATATGGGCGCTGCGTCGTTCATGTTGCGCAAGTTTGCCCAAATCAACCTCCCACTCAGCTTGATCTCACGACGAGAGAGCAGCACGCCTTCCACCGGATTCTCCGTGATGCACAAGCGGCAGCAAGAAGAGCTGATCAATCAGGCATTCGCCTAACCAATTTAGGAGGCCGTCTGACCCCGTGCCTCCGGCAACCGCACTCTTAGGAGCAACACATGGCTATTGTTGACGTAAAGATCCCAAGCCCAGGCGAATCCATCACCGAAGTGACAATTGAGACCTGGAACAAAGAAGACGGCGATTTTGTGCAAGTCGATGAGATTTTGTGCGAGATCGAGACCGACAAGGCGACGCTGCCGTTTCCAGCAGAAGTCGCTGGTGTGCTGAAGATTCTTCTGCCCGAAGGCGCCGAAGCGAGAGTTGGCGACGTTCTTTGCCAAATTGACACCTCGGCCGCGCCCAGCGCAGCCGCGTCCACCGACAACGCCGCCGAGCCCGCGCCCCCTCCGCCGAGTGTGGCAGCGCCAGCAGCGGCAGCCCAGACGTATGCGACAGGGCATCCCTCGCCCGCCGCGCAGAAGCTGATGAACGAAAACAGCGTTGCCCAAGGTGAAGTCGCAGGTTCGGGCAAAGATGGACGCGTGACCAAGCAAGACGTGCAGCAGCATCTGCAAAGCGCGCCGGCACCACAAGCCGCAGCGCCAGCACCACAAGCCGCAGCGCCAGCACCACAAGCCGCAGCGCCGGCCCCCGCCCCAGAGAAGAAGCCCGCAGCGCCCGAACCTAGCTTCCCCGCGCCGATGTCAGGGAGCCGAGAGCAGCGCCGCGAAAAGATGTCCCGCTTGCGCCAGAAGCTGTCGGAGCGCTTGGTTGCCGTAAAGAACGAGACCGCGATGCTCACCACGTTCAACGAAGTCGACATGAGCGCGGTGTTCAAACTGCGCAACGAGATGAAGGAGAAGTTTGAGAAGAAGTATGGCTTGCGGCTGGGCTTCATGGGCTTTTTCAGCAAAGCCGTCTGTGAAGCGCTGCGAGATTTCCCTGCCGTGAACGCGATGATCGACGGACAAGAAGTCATCTATCATGACTATGTGGACGTGGGCATTGCGGTGAGCGCGCCAAAAGGGTTGGTCGTGCCTGTTGTTCGCAACGCGGAGAGCCTGACGATCCCTCAGATCGAAGCCGAAATCTCACGCCTCGCGAAGCGCGCCCGAGACAACAAATTGAGCGTTGAAGAGATGACCGGGGGCACCTTCTCCATCACCAACGGGGGGGTGTTCGGTTCCATGCTCTCCACACCGATTTTGAATCCGCCGCAGAGCGCGATTTTGGGGATGCACAACGTCGTGCAGCGCCCGATTGCCTTGAACGGCGAGGTCGTGATTCGCCCCGTGATGTACCTCGCGCTTTCATACGACCACCGCGTCATTGATGGTCGTGAGTCAGTGAGTTTCCTCTTCAAAGTCAAGGAATACTTGGAAAACCCCGCTCGCATGTTGCTGGGGGTCTGAGCCTCGGCTCCTGCCTGTCTGAACCCTCTGCGGAGGGTCTCCCCACTCCTTCCAAATAAAAAAGCGACGTTCCCTGCCCTGAGAGAACGCCGCTTCTTCATCGCTGACCTCCTAACGCTGCTGGCACAAGCCGTTAGTTGGCCTGCGCCTTTTCTTGCTCTTGCTTGAACTTCACCAAGCGGTCGACCTGCGGCAGAGACGCCAAGTGTCCGTAAATCGCAGGGAGCGCGTTGCTGCGGCGCAACTTCAAGAAGTTTTCGTCCGACAGCCCGTTCAGTCGCTCTTCGTTGAGCATGTAGATGCCCGTGATCCGTTGGGTCTGGCCATCTTTCTGGACATTCAAGTTCATGGGAGTGAACAGGTTCAACTCCTGCAGTTCTTTGCAGATCTGGTGCGTGAAGCGCTCCATCTGGTGCAGCTCGGTGAGGTACTTCTTCACGTGTTCCATGGTCTCGCTCAATTCGCCTTCTGGCGTGAACAGGGGCTTGCCTTCTTCGGTACCGATCAGATCGCTTTCTTCATCCAAACAGATCAAAAATTGGTCGGTGTCTTGGGTCGGCGCCAAGGTGAACGGATAGCGTCGAATCGCGGCTGGGACGTAGCTCACCGCCCACTTGCCGTCTTCGGCCAGATAGAGGTTCTCGCCAGGCTGTAGGCCCAGCATCACCACCGGACGAAACTCGCCGCTCTGCTGTTCTTCTACAAATACAATCGGATACATGGAGGCCGCGCGGAAGAACTCCTTCAGCGCGATGGGGGCGATGTGGAAGTCTTTGGCGAAAAGAAAATTATCCGTACCCTTGACGAGCAGGTGAGCATGGTTTTCTTTGGTAATGGGTACGACTTTTTTGAACATTGGGACTCCTGTGGTCGCGGGGAAAGAACGAATCGGAGCGGAAACAGCCCGCGCTTCCTGCCGATCCATGGCAAAAAGCCGCATACTCTGCCTGTTTTGTGCCAGATTCTCAAGTTCGGTTATGCGAGGGCCGCGCTTCTTCAACCTCTGTCGAGTGGATGATGTTTATGTCTTTCGAGTCAACGACCACTACTGTGCTCCCATCTGGGATCTTGCGCCCTTGCGATCAGGCGGAGGTGCTGTTTCGACTCGATAAGGTCTGTTTTGCTCGACCGTGGCGACTGGATTCCTTAGCACAGCTGCTGGAGCGGCCATTTTACCGAGCGTGGACTTGGCACGAAGCCGCCAACGAGGAGGCGGAGGGGTTCTTGTTGGCGGAAGAACAAGCGGACCTGCTCTCGATCTTGCGGGTGGGCGTTCAGCCGTCGCGACGGCGCCAAGGCATCGGGCGACTACTGCTGGAGTTTTTGATACAAAAAACGAGGAGTGAGGGAACGCCTGGGGTGATTTTGGAGGTGCATGAGAGCAACCTTGGCGCGCAGCAGCTCTACGAAGCTCTGGGGTTTCAGGCGATTCATCGCAAAAAGAACTATTACGTCGAGCCCCCCGGAGACGCGCTGGTGATGTTTTTGGATTTGCCTTAACAGGCTGCGATCACCGTCACAGGAGCGCCGTCGCTGTTCTCGAAGCGCAATGGCGCCACCCACACCTCGCGTGGCGTGTGCGTCAAGTCTGCCAGCTTCATGTCCTCGATGATCAAGATCGGAGCCGATTCCACGGCATGGCCCTCTTCGTCTGTGCTAGCCAGAAAGGCGCGATGCGCGGCTCTTCCAACCTCGCGATGCGCATAGCTGGTCAGCGAAATGAAATCAAAGCCGATCATCTTGAGCTGTCGGTGCGTCCGCAGCCAGCGTCCGACGTCAGGGCCTAGGCCAGGGCCACGGAAGATGTATTCAGAGTCGGCGCCTGCGCAGCGTCGTTGCTCCCAGCCGGTGCGCAGCAGCAGCAGGTCAGCCTCGGCAGGAACCGACTCTAGCGGTGTTTGCAGATGCTCCAGCGTTAAGACCGTCGCGCTGGGCGCCTTGACGTCGAGCAGGGCCACGTGTGCGCAACGCCAAAACTCGGGGGGATAGCTCTCCAGCGTCGCGCCCTGCCGATCAAAGTGAAACGGCGCGTCGAGGTGAGTTCCCAAGTGCGCTGCGATGTGCAGCTCGGTGTTGTTGGAGGTGTCGCCACAACACATACTGCGGACACGCTTTAGCTCTAGTGGTCCTTGGTTCCCATAACGTGGCGTCTCATTGGTGAGCGTGTGGCTAAGATACTGATGCATCCTTTCCTTGAAAAATGAAGAAGATGGAGCGCGCAGCTTTACAGTGTTTGAAGGAGGCATAGACTGTAGGGAGAAGTCTCTGCGCTTGATTGGCATGCGATTTTATCGCCAAACCCCTTGATGAGAAGTTCCCTATGCTGGAATTACAATGTCCACCATGGCACCTCGCCTTGCATCTCCAAGGAGGCGTCTTGCTCGGTCTCTGGCATCAAAATCGGGCGGTGTTGCGAGATGTGACCCGCACTTGGGAGCGCTCGTCTTCGCCAGGGGACGCCGCCGCGTTTCCCATGGTGCCGGTCTGCAACCGTGTGTTTGAGAACGCGTTCTCGCACCAAGGGACACGCTATGAGCTGTCTCCCAACATCCAAGGGCAACCACATTATCTCCACGGCGAGGGCTGGCTGCGAGAGTGGAAGCTCGCCGATCAGCAGGAAGCGCACATCACCCTCACGTTAGACGTGCAGGAGAGCGCTGCGCCGTGGCGCTATCACGCATGGCAGGTCTTTCGACTGTCAGAAGAGCGCTTTGAAGTCGAGGTGGGAGTGCGCAACACGGGCCTCGTCGAGCTGCCCTTTGGGGTCGGTTGGCATCCCTATTTCGCAGCAAACGCCCAATCTACGTTGAAGCTGCAGGCCTCACACATCTGGAGCATGAGCCCTGATTTTCAACCGCTTGGCGCGACCGAACTTCCCACAGAGTTGAACTTCTCCAGCGCAGAGATGTTGCCGCCAGAGTTCTACGACTGCGGTTTTCTCGGCTGGAACGGCGTCGCGACCCTGCAGCTGCGTCCACAGCTCTGCGTTGAGATGCGCACCGACCCCGCGCCCAAACAGTGCTTTCTCTATCGCCCTTTAGACGATCAAGAGCGGCCGGTCTCTTTTCTGTGTCTGGAGCCGATGAGCCATGGCCCCAACGCGGTCAATGATGCCGCCTTGGTAGCGCAAGGCTTGGTCGACCCCATGACGCCGCTCGCTCCTCAAGCCGAGTTGCTCCAACGAACGCACCTGCGCGTCATCTCCTAGCTTGAATCTCCTCCGAACTTACGACAAAGTGTTCGACTTTTCTGCAACCCATTTGCCAAGAGGTTCACATGTCGGTCATCATGTCGCTCGATCAGGGCACCACGAGCTCGCGCACCCTGCTCGTTCATCAGTCTGGCGAAGTCCTCGCGCAAGCCGGCGCCCCATTGCGATGCTATCACCCGCAGTCCGGCTGGGTCGAGCAAGACGCCGAGGAAATTTGGGTCAGTCAACGGCGAACCATCGAAGGCGCGCTGGAGGCTGGACGCGTCAACAGCCAAGACATCCGTGGTGTGGGCATCACGAACCAACGCGAGACGACCGTCGCTTGGGAGCGCGCAACAGGGAAACCGCTCGCTCCGGCGATTGTCTGGCAATGTCGCCGATCTGCGGAAATTTGTGACCGACTGCGTCACGCCGGGCACGCCGAGATCCTCCGACAAAAGACGGGGCTTGTGCTCGATCCGTATTTCTCCGCGACGAAAATGCGCTGGATGCTGGAAAATGTCGCTGGGTTAGAAGGACGCATGCGCGAGGGAGACGTTTGTTTTGGGACGGTGGATTCGTGGTTGATCTGGAAGCTCACCAACGGCGCTCTCCACGTCACCGACCTAAGCAACGCCTCCCGCACCATGCTCTGCAACTTAGACACCGGTGACTGGGACGACGAGCTTCTTGCACTGTTTGGGATCTCCAAAGACGCTCTGCCGCGCATTGTTGGCTCTAGCGAGGTGATTGGGGAGACCCGCTGCGATGTGCTGCCGCGCGCGCTGCCCATCGCTGGCATCGCTGGCGATCAACAGGCCGCGCTGTTTGGGCAAAACTGTTTTGACGCCGGACAAGCCAAGAACACCTATGGCACCGGCTGTTTTCTGATGCTCAACACAGGGACGCAGCGTGTGAACTCGGAGCATCAACTGCTCACGACCGTCGCTTGGAGAGTCAACGACCAGATCACGTATGCCCTAGAAGGCGCCGTCTTTGTCGCTGGGTCGCTCCTGCAGTGGATGCGCGACAAGATGCAGTTTTTTGCCGAGGTCAGCGAGACCGAGACGCTGGCTCTCAGCGTCGACAACACCGACGGTGTTTATTTGGTCCCAGCGTTTGTGGGGCTCGGCGCTCCGCACTGGGACGCCTATGCGCGCGGGTTGATGATCGGCCTCACGCGCAACACGAGCAAAGCGCACCTTGTACGCGCTGGGCTAGAAGCCATTGCCTACCAGTCTGCAGAGGTCTTGCAGTGTATGGAAGCCGACTGGGGGCATCCATTGCAGGAGCTGCGCATTGACGGAGGCGCCTCTGCCAATCAATTCCTCGCACAATTTCAGGCAGACATTGTGGGTCTCACTGTGCGACGCCCCCAAAATCGCGAGAGCACCGCGATGGGCGCGGCCTTCTTGGCTGGGCTGGCCACCCAAGTCTGGGGCTCTCAAGAAGAGCTGCGCCAAGCTTGGCGAGAAGAGCGCAGCTTTGCCCCGTCTTTCTCTGCGGCTGAACGCCAACAACGCATGGAGGGTTGGCTGCGCGCCGAAGAACGCTCCAAACAGTGGGAGAGCTAACCCCCACAACACGTCCTCACGCGCAACACCCCACGCACCTCACCTTTTTCCTCACATCTGAGAACGCACATGAGTGTCAAGCAACAACTGATTTATGGTGGGCTGGCGGCAGCGACGCTCTTCATCGTCAATATGGTCTTCATCGAACTCGACTTCGCGCATCTGCTCAACGGTTTTGAACGCATCACCACAGACGCAAATGCCGCAGAAGAAAACGCAACGCGCGGAGAAGAAGCCGCCAACAAAGCCGATACGCACGTCACCAAACTCAACGAAGCCCTGCGCCGCACCGTCCAATTGATGGAAGAGACCAACGCGGCCACTTTGCGAGCCACCGAACAACTGCGCACACAGAATTTACCTTCGGATGGATTGGATCAGATCGCGGAGAACTCCCAACAGGTCACCCTTCAACTGGAAGACGAAATTCGAGAGATGGAGCAGCTGACCGAAGAAATTCATCTGGTGCGTGAGCTGAGCGTGGAGACGCATCAATACACCCGCAAGATCCAAGCAGATGCTGAAGAGTTCCGCTTAGAGATCATCGGCGACCGCAACCATCTGCGCTTGGTGTCCGCCATCTTGCTAGTAGGGCTGGCCGCTGGTCTGTTCTGGCTGCTCAAAAATTTGCTCTCCAAAATGCGCGTCGTGCTCGACACACTGACGCAGGTCGCCCGACAAACGCGGGATTCTGCGCACAACGTACAAGCCACCAGCGGGTCTGTCGCGACCGCTTCTGCCCAGCAGGCTTCCAGCTTAGAAGAGGCCTCAGCCGCTGTGGAAGAGGTGGAAGGCCAATCTTTCGCCAATCTTAGCAAAGCCGAAAGCATCCGCGAGCGGGCCCGCGAGATTGTGACCTTGGCGCGTCAAAACGCGAGCCAAGCCAAAGACACGACAAAGCTCTCTGACGAAGCCAGCAACTCGGTGAAGCTCGGCTCCCGCGAGATGCGCGGCGTCGCAGACTCAATGAGCGATTTGACCAAGTCGAGCCAAGGGATTGTGGAGCGTTTGGAGACGATTCATGACATCGCGCATCAAACCAAAATGCTCGCCACCAACGCGTCGATTGAAGCGGCCCACGCTGGAGAGCAAGGCAAAGGCTTTGCCGTCGTCGCCGAAGAGGTGTCGAAACTCGCAGAGAGCGCCCGCGAGACCGCAGAGGCCATCACCAAACTGATTGGCAAGAGTGAAGCCCAAACCTGGGCCGGACAAAACCTCGCTCAGCAGAGCGAAGCGACCTTGAACACCATCGAACAAAAATTTGAGGAGACCGCTGTGCTGGTGCGTCAAATTGCCCAAGCCGCCGGCGATCAAGACGGACAAGTCCACGAGGTGCTGCGGCTGCTGGAGTCCATGGTGGAATCCACAAATCAGCAAAATGAAGGCATGAAGCAAGTCACGATGACCATCACACACATCAACGACGCCACACAAACCAACTCGGCCAGCGCCGAAGAGATGGCGTCTAGCGCCGAAGAGCTGCAAGCCGGCACCGAAGAATTGCAGCGACAGGTCAGCCTTGTGCGTGAGGTCATCGGGGTGAGCCTATCACCGCCGTCGAAAACTCCCGCTTACCACCCCAACCGGTTGGAACTTCCCCGCTGACCGTGCTCTCCGTCTGCCGCAGGTTGAAGTTGCCGTCGCCTGCCCAAGTGTGATACCCCATATCTGGTTGATTGTCACAGTCCGGTAACACTGACGTGGCGTCAACCCGTCTGCCTTCTTCCCTAATTTCCTGAGCCCCTATGCGCACCAGCCTCAACACCGAGCAGCTCGAGACCCTCTTAGCGCCGCTGTCTCGCTCCAACCAAAAAATCCAAGATCGTCTCTGCTCGTGGAGTTGGGCGCCCCAGCCGCTCCACACTTACTTTTTGAGCGCAGCCGACGTCACAGAGGGCGCGCTGGAAGAAGCCCAAAACGCAGCGATTCAGTGCATGCAACAACATGGGGGGGATTACGAGACCTTTGCTCACGCCATTGGTCTGCCTTTGTCTAAAGAACAAAGCGCCCAGAACTTTGCGCAGCAGATCCATCGTCGTGTCGTGAACAAGTTAGAGACGCAGCCCTTTGAGGATCTGCGCTTTGATTTTGCGGCGCTTTACCCGACGCGTTCCGATGCCGAAGAAGACGCTGACGCGCTGCGCATCGCAGAGCTGCTGACGGAGCGAACGGCCGAACAGCCCTGGCCACCGAAGTTTGGCATTCGGGTCAAGCCGCTGCATGCAGCCAGCGCCGCGCGCTCGTTGCGAACAATCGACCTCTTTCTGACGCATTGTCTGGAGTATGCGCAAACGCTCCCCAACAACCTAGTGATCACGCTGGCCCATGTGCAGATCCCTGAACAAGTCCAAGCGTTGAACGCCGCGCTCGCGATGTTTGAAGCCCAGCATCAGCTCGCCCCCAACTCCATCGCGCTGGAGATTCAGCTTGACAGCGCCGAAGCGCTGGTGGCCTTCGATGGCTCGATCTCCTTGCGCCACCTCTGGGCCGCTGCCCGACAGCGCTGCAACACGATCCGTCTTGGAGAGATCGCGTTGCCCACAGGGCGCCCTTATCCTGCGCCGGATGACGTTCTGCAATCTTCCCAAGAGTTCCTGAGGTATTGGGTTCAGCTGGGCCTGCAGGGGACGGGGACCATCCTCGCAGACGCGCCGCTGCCGGCCCCTACCGATCACAACATCGCTGCTTGGTGGCAAACGCAGGGCACCGCGATTCTCAGTCGCTTGCGGGCCGGCTGGACGCAAGGCACCGACTGGCATCCGTCTCATCTGCCGATCCGATTTGCCACGAATTTTGTGCACTATTCCTTCGGCTGGCGGGCCGTCGCCACGCAGATGCAGTCGTTGCGCTGTCAACCCCAGCCTTCCGTAGATGCCATCATGGCGTGTGTTTACTTCTTGCAGCAGGCGTGGCTGTGTGGCGCCGTGCAGAACCAAGAATTCCGCAAACTGGGGCTGACCGAAGCGGAGCTTCCTTTCTTGGCGTTGTGATTCGATCCCGACTTCTGGCCTCTGCGCAGCTTCTCTACACGCGCTAGCCCTAGATTTTGCAGAACGATCCTTCCTAGCGCGTTAGCGCTGTTTTCTGCAAAACTCCAACCGCTGTTTCACATGGAAGATTTCATCCGCGAGTCGTCGCTCTATCGCAAATGGGAGCGCCACAAGACGTCACTTCGTCCTGCTGAACCTGCCGAGCTTAACCAACCCGACGCCACCTATCGGTTCATCGCGTACAATCGCGCCAACGGGGACGAAATCATCGCTCTCCCAGCGAGTGTGACGTGGGAGAACAAAGCCGGGAATCTCTGCTTTTTGGGCACAAATTTAGACGGGAACTATCTGCACGAGATCCCTTCACAACATTGCTACGCGACAAGCTCGCATTGGGTTGTGTTTGATCCTGACCGAGGGTGGGACTGGACGATTGATCAGCTGGATGACGACCACGGATTTTTGGAATTGCACGAAGTTCAAGAGTTTCGGGCGGAGCATCGCTGGTGGAAATATGTGCGCAGTGAGGTCAAAAAGGCTCGGTGGATGGTTCCTGAAATCCCCGGAATGCTTGGAAAAATCGGACATCGTTTAGGGGTGTGAACAAAAAAAGTCTTTCCATATTCGTTTCGTCCGTTACCATCCGCCCCTCTCGCGCCAAGGCGCCCTCTGCGTACTCTCGATTCGGTTGACAGTTCGCGCCTCCTCAACGCAAAACGGATGTCCGGATGCTCCTACGAAGTTTCTTTCTCTCTCTCGCCTTCCTCACTACGGCGCTGCTAGGAACGACCTCTGCCCAGACGAGATGCAGCACACAAGAGACCCTCACCATCGCCGAGCTGGGCTGGTTGTCCGCTGCAATGGAAGCCCGCGTGCTCCAGCGCATTTTAGAAGACGGCTACGGCTGCAACACTGGCTTGATGCCTGCCGAGATGATCCCCACCGCGACCTCAATGCTGACCAAGAATCAGCCGACCATCGCGCCTGAGTTCTGGGTGAGCACCGCCGCCTCCGTCTGGGAGAAGCTGATGGAGAAGGGCAACGTCTATCTGGCCAGCAACACCTACGTCAACGGCGGTCGCGAAGGCTGGTGGGTTCCGGACTACGTACTGGAAGCCAACCCTGGGCTGAGGTCTGTCGAAGATTTGAAGAGCTATCCTGAGCTGTTTCAGGAGATCACGAGCGACGGCAAAGGGCGGGTCTATGGCTGCCCTCCCGGCGCCTTCTGCGAGATCATCAGCAACAACCTGTTCAAAGCGCTGGAGTTGGACAAGCACGGCTTTGAAGAGGCGCCGTTTCAGCCCGGTTCGTGGGCCAACATCAAGGTCGCGATTGCGCGCAAAGCCGCTCGCAAGCAAGCCTACGTCGGCTACTACTGGGGCCCCACCGCCGTCGTCGGCAAATATAACCTCAAGCTGCTGGAGATGCCGCCATATCAAGCAGAAGAGTTCGCCTGCCTGGCGAGCGCTGAGTGTGAGAACCCACCTGTGACCGGCTGGGCGAAGGGGACCGTCGGTGTCGTCGCCGTGACAACGCTCAAGACCCAAGCGCCAGAAGTCGCAGAGATGATCGGCAAGATGAGCTACCCCAACGAGGTCGTGAACCGCGTGCTCGCGTGGGCCGACGACAACTCCGCCGACAGTGACGAGGTCGTCGAATACTTCCTCAAAAATCACGAGGAGGTCTGGACCCCGTGGGTGCCTGCCGATGTCGCTGCTCGCGTCAAAGCGACCCTCTAAACCTCCCCAACGTTGGAGGCTCTGCCGGAGTCTCCAACCTCACCTGCTGCCCCCAGCCAGATCCCATGTCTGCCAACTTCCCTGAATTGCTCGACGTCCGCGCGATCCGCGTGGCGATTGACTCGGCGTTCACCCAGTTTGTGATCGACTGGGGTGAGTCGCTAGAGCTGTTTTTTCTACCAGTCTTCCAGCTGCTGATGGCGATTGAGGACTTCTTGCTCTGGCTGCCGTGGTACGTCGTCCTCGGCGCGATCATCGCCGCCGCCTACTTCTCGACCCGACGCGTGGTCATCGCTCTCAGCGTGGGCGGGATGCTCTTTGTGACGGGGGCGTTTGACTTGTGGGAAGCCGCGATGAAGACGCTAGCGCTGATGCTCACCGCGACGCTGGTCACCGTGGCGCTGGGGATCCCGCTCGGCATTCTGATGGCGCGCTCCAAACGCTTTCAGTCCGCGATGTTGCCTGTGCTCGACATCATGCAAACGCTGCCGATCTTCGTGTACTTGATCCCGTTTGTGATGCTCTTTGGTCCGGGTAAGATCCCCGCGCTGTTGGCGACGATTGTCTTCGCGCTGCCGCCGGTGATTCGCTTAACTGACCTTGGGATCCGGCAGGTTGACCCTGAAGTGGTGGAGGCCTATCGCGCCTTCGGAGCCACGCAGCGACAACTGCTGACCGAAGTGCAGATCCCGCTGGCGCTGCCGACCATCCTCGCCGGCATCAACCAGACCACCATGATGGCGCTCTCGATGGTCGTGATCGCTTCCATGATCGGCGCGGACGGTCTTGGCTATCAGGTGCTGCAGGGAATCCAGCGCCTAGAAGTCAGCCGAGGCTTGCTCGCAGGGCTGAGCATCGTGTTTGTCGCGGTGATGTTTGATCGCATTGTGCAAGCCTATGGGCGGCGGATTCAGCAACATCTTCACATCAAATCTTGAGCGAGACGCCTGCATGTCCCACCTCGTGTTGGAGCACGTCACCAAAATTTTCGGGGAACGTCCCCACGCCGTGCTGCCGCAAGTGCGCGACGGCATTGCCAAAGAGCGCCTCTTGGAGCAGAGCGGCCACGTCATCGGTGTGCGCGATGTGAGTTTAGAGATTCAGGCCGGCGAGACCTTTGTCGTGATGGGCTTGTCTGGCTCTGGCAAATCGACGCTGATTCGGCACCTGAACCGCCTGATCGAGCCCACCGACGGGCGCATCTTGCTCGACGGTGACGACATCTTGCGGCTGAACGCTGCGGGGTTGCGGAACTTGCGACGCAGGCGCATGAGCATGGTCTTTCAGCGCTTCGGGCTGCTGCCGCACAAGACCGTGCGCGACAACGTGGCGAGTGGACTGCGCATCAGCGGAACCAGCAAACAAGCCGCCCTGGCGCAAGCAGAGGAGCAGATTGAAGCGGTCGGGTTGGCCGGCTTTGAAGATCGTTACCCCAGCGAACTCTCCGGGGGGATGCAGCAGCGTGTGGGGCTCGCCCGCGCCCTCGCGACCGAAGCAGACATCTTGCTGATGGATGAAGCCTTCAGCGCGCTTGACCCCCTGATTCGCAGCGATATGCAGCAGCAGCTGATGGAACTGCAGCAGCGCTATCACAAGACGATTGTGTTCATCACGCATGACTTAGACGAAGCGCTACGCCTCGGAGACCACGTCGCAATTCTCAAGGACGGCGAGCTGCGCCAAGTGGGCACCAGCGAAGACATCCTGTTGCGCCCTGCCGACGACTACGTCCGGCGCTTCGTGATGGACGTGAACCGCAGCCGCGTGGTCACCATGCGATCCGTCATGGAACCCGCGAAGGTCTTGCGGCAGACCGAGCTTACGCCCGCCGCGTGCGCGGAGCTGCTCGGGGACAGCGCTCACGCTCACGTCGTGGTGGTCGATGCCGAGCGACGTCCCGTGGGTCTCCTCTCCGCGGAAGCGACGTCTTGTGCCACGAGCGACCTCGCCGCCCAGCTGCGTGTCCCCACCTGCCTCGACGAGCACAGCACGATTGATGACGCGGTCCCGCACGCGCTGCAGTCGTCCTATCCGCTCTGCGTCACGAACGCTCAGGGGCAACTTGTCGGAATGGTCTCTCCGCGTCACCTGTTGCGCGGCATTGTTGGCGCCTCGGGGAGACCGAATTAGGTAGGGGCGCCCCCACAAACACAAACCGTAAGGGCGCACGACGACAAAACAACAACAAAAACCGTAAGGGCGCACCGCCGTGCGCCCCAACAAATGCACGGCAACAAAAACAAACACCGTAAGGGCGCACCGCCGTGCGCCCCAACAAATGCACGGCAACAAAAACGGACGACCGTGCGCCCCCACAAACGCACAACGAACCGACCATACAAACGTACGGGCGTGTCAACGTTTCTTGGCCTCCCAGCTCCGAGCCGTTGCACAACAAGACCGCCTCGTGACCGTCCTAGTTAGGGCTCACAATTGGTC
>CBFIJD010000020.1:0-51422 GCA_965662845.1 uncultured bacterium
GCTAATCGCTGCGGCCAATCAATCACAAACAAAGGAGCAGCCCGACCCAACACACTTTCAAATCGATCCCACATTCGAGAGAAGATCACCTCAAAATCACGCTCCTGCTCTAGCCGTTCTTGCTGCAAAAACGCTCCCTGCCCTGCCGCTCGCAGCTTTTCTCTCAAGCGCACGCTGTTCTCTTCAGGTTCTAGTTGAACCCTCCAGTGTTCCTCGATCAGTTCACTCACCCTGCGCACCGGCCACTCTTGAGCGCAAACCGCGTGAACCTCGGGCGAGACCCACTCTTCTGGAATAGAGGCCAGCATCGCACGAACATCTTCTATCAATTTCGAAAAAGGCTCATCTACGCGATACCACTCCAGCATCGTAAACTCAGGATTGTGCAACCGCCCGCGCTCGCTCCCTCTGAAACAAGGACCGATCTGATAGATCTTCTCAAACCCACCAACCAGCATCCGCTTCATTTGAAATTCGGGAGAGGTAATCAAATACCCGTCCCCAGCAGCAATCGGGTCAAATTGAACTTCGGGACTCGGAGCCCGCACTCGTACGGGCGTCGCGACCTCCAAAAAATCTTGTTCGTCAAACCAGCCTCGGATCGCCTTCACCACGCCGTGTCTTCTGCGGAGCGCTTGCATGCGCGTCCCGCGGCTTGTGCTCTTTCTCCACCGCAACGCATCTCCCCCTGGTTTCAAGGCTGACGGCGTAGATAGCACTTCTCGCTTGCTCACCGAGTCACCGTTCCAATGCAAACGCACGAGACAACCTTCTTGCACGGCTTCAAACTCCTCTAAATGAAGCGAGAACCACCGGTCTTGCCAAAGATAGTATTGGTTGCGAGAAGACACATCCGTCCCCATCGCTCGCGCCACCATGACCGGTGGAAACACAAGTTTCGGCATGCAACTACCAGATTAGAAGGGAAAGAGAAGAGGAGGAAGACTCGCTTTGTAGACGAGTCTCAAAGGAGGATTTATTCGTGCTGCTGAAACTCTTCGATGGCTTCCTTACCCAAAGCGTCGAAGTCTTTTACCATCGGGAAGTGAGCGTCTTCGGCAGGGGCTTGCCAAATGTGCTCAGGTCGCCACAGTTTCTCAGCAATCCCATTCAGATACACGCGCTGATACTTGGGAGTCACCGAGAGATTTAGCCCCCCAGGATTGACCCAAATTTTGAACCGCGGGCAGTGCTGTGTAGACATTGGAACATTGAGCTTTCGGATCGTCTCCCAATATTTCAACCGCGCAGGCAAACTGTTGAACCGCTGAAAGAAGGAGTGCATCATCTGATTCTTGCTGCTGCTCAAACCAGGATCTTTCTCAATCGCCGGCGTTTTGTTCAGATCGAAGGTGACCACAAACTGCTCATCAAAGTTGGTGCGCACAATCACAGAACACATCATGTAGCGGTCTACATTACACACCAGCATGATGTCGCTGATGTAATAGATATTCTCCAACAGTTCGCGGGAGCGCACTCGAATCGATTTGAAGAAGTCTTTGATGTCCCCGGCTAAGCGTTGCAGGTCATCCGCTGTAACCGTGTTTGTCGCAACCAAGCTCCGAGACTGGACCGCGTTCTTTTGAAAAGACGTCATCATCCGCGCATCAAATCCAATATACTTACTGAACACACAGCGGGCCACGCCTTCAGTTAGCGGCGCTTGGAACATCTCAAGCTGATTTCCTCCCTTCGAGCCTCCGCTGCTCTTCGTGATCATGGATTTGAACTTCCACTGTTCCTTTTTCGGTTCAAACTCCAGCAAAATGGCGCTGCGGGGAACACAAAGGGACTTGGAAATGGGCAACGGCACTTGAAACGGACGACGGTTGAAGTTTCGCTCGAAGTGGAACTTGAAGATCACGTTCTCCAGCGGATCGCCTGCAAGCTGCACGCGCGACTGGAACACAATCTTCTCAATCAACATCGGATTCAGCTTCGCATCGTGTTTCTCGGCATAGTGCTTCGCGAGCATTTCTGCCAATTCGTTCACTTTGCGTCGGTCATCTTGAATCTGAGCGACCTGTCGGGCCTCCACCACATTCAAGTCTGCGCCGCCTTCTGCTTTTTTCATCACCCCCATATCCACAATCAGCATGCGATCCATCAACTGATCGAGGGGTTCTGTGAGCACCGCTGCGAGACGCGTTTTTTCGTCTGAGTTTTTGGTCACCTGCGCCACATACTGACTCAACTTGTGCAGCGTTTGTTTGTTACCGATGCTGATCAGTGTGCGCTCAACGGTCTTCATGCTGTTCAAAAACAAGCGTTTGAGCTGCTGCTCTTTCTCTTGAGCGACGTCGTCGCGGCCCTGCGCGAACTTCATCAGATTAATTTTGTCCTCTGATGACACGAAGAATTTCGTGTAGAAGCGATGGACTGCTTTGAAGCGCCAAGTCGACTTTTTGTCCAGATAGATCGCTTCGCCGTTGTTGTCGAAGTCAATCACGTCGGCTACGCGCACGTGCTGCGCGAAACAGAACAGCATTTCTTTCTGCACTTCGGGGTCTTCGAAGCGCATGAGCATTTCTGTGAACTTGGTCCACCACGGGTCGCGGACCAATTGTGGGAATTCTTCTTCCATCGATTTGATCGCGTCGACATAGTCGCCCGTCATTTCTTTGGCGATGAACGCGCGATCGTTCGGGAAGATGAGGAGTTTGGTGAGGCTGGTCAACTCTGCGGAGTTCTCTGTGCAGCAGAGCATCTCAATCCACCACGTATTCAACAAGGCTTTAGGCAGGTTGCGGTGGCTGACTTTCTCACTTTCGCGCAAGAAGATGGGGATCACATACTCCAGGAAGGTGTCGCGCGATGGCGCATATCCCCCCCAATTGGGTAAGTCTCGCAGTCGAAAGGTTTCTTGGTTTGCCGACGCATTGCGAGGATCGTCGTCCTCCGCCGTTTCTTTGGTCTGCGTCAGGTTCCACTCTTTGAAAACCCCAATATTGCAAAGAATGCGCACCTCGTCGGGCAGGGAGAACGGCATTGGAGAGAGCCCACACAACAGCGTCGCCGGATTTAGCAACAAATCGTTGAGCATGTTTGCGTACGCCATGCTCCCTTCGGGTGACACCAGAAACGGCGTATGCGATCCGGCGCGCTGTTTCCTAAGAATATTGACAAAGTAGTGGGCTTCTTGCGCGGGATATTTCTCGAGCATGTATTCTTCAGCAATCAGAATTTTACGATGCGTGCCCGGTTCGTATTCGGCCTCGTTTTCAATTGCTTCTTGTTCCACCCGCCGGCTCACCAAATCCGTCATGCGCTTGTGATAGTGCCTCAGCGCCTGTTGCTCCAGCTGCTCTAGTTGAATCAGCCCCTGCATTTCTTCGGTAGGCCCAATTGCGTCCATCAAGTCCATGTAAAAATCGCCGATGGTCTGCGAGACCTCCCAGCGATAGCTCTCCGCGACATGGTCTAGGAACTGCTTCAGAATGTGCGCTTTCTTCGCATTCTTTTGGAGGTGTTTCAGGAGCAGCGCGCGCTGCTGACTCGCGGGAACTTTCGCGGGGTCAACGCCCGCAGCCTGAGCGGGTTTTTCGAGCATCTTCATGAAGACACGCTGGCCGAGGACTTTGTCGCGGTAAAAGTTCAACAAACGGACGGTCGCCGCTTTCTCGTCCAAGTTTGGCACAGCGTTCGGGAAGCAGCTTGCTTGTACTTTGCGTGGCGGGAGCTTGCGCATGAAAGGGAAGACATGCAGCAGCGCTTCGCTAAACATTTCCGCTTCTGGGAGTTTGCGCAACACTACCGGAATTTGGCTCCAGAACACTTGGACCTGCTTCCCCATGTCCATTTTCTTGATCATCTCCGAGCTGAGTTTCCTCACCTTCAATTTGTAAGAGCTTGGAAAGATCATCGAGACGATCTTCTTCTCTTCCTCGCTGAGATGGTCGCCACACTCTTCCAGTAAATCGCGAGCGGCCTCTTCTTCAAATGCAGCCCGTTTTTCGGCAGGGAAGGATTGCAGAAAGCGCTCATAGGCTTGATCGATAATGCTGTAGAGCACCGCGATGAAAAAATCCGCGTCGTTCCAGTTATGCTCATAGCGTGGTTCGGTCCCAAAAATCACCTGCGCGTCGACGTCAGAGTCGGGCTTGTGACCGATCCCGCCCAGACTGCCAATCGTGCTCAGTGTCTGAACCATCGGCTTATCGTTTTTGCCAAAGGGCTCGATGATGTCGGGGAATTGCTCGTTGAGGTGGGCCATCCAGTTCCCTTCGCCCTCAGCCTTACTGACTTCAGGGAGAAAGCGATCGATCCCGGAGATGCCATAGAGCGCCTTATCGGGAAAGACGTGATATTTGTCGCGAATCACCTTGGGTTTTCCAGTTTCCTCGTCAAACCCTTTTTTGTAGACAATTTCGAGGTTGGGATGGTCGGCGGGGTTCACGTCAAAGAGGAAGATGCTCTCATACACCACCTGTCGCATACCTTCGTCAGCAATTTCAATCAGGCTCTCCATCCGAGCGCGATTGAGCTTGCCCATCTGGTCAAACTCGCGCTGCGACTGTTCTTTCCACTCCTCCACTTTTTCTTCAGGAAAAGTAGCGCGCAAGGCGTCAAGAAGTTGGGTGCCTTGCAGGTTTCTGAGGACGCCAAGCAACCGTTTTTCGGTCTCCTCATTCCACGGGTTGCAGGGCAACTGCCGATAGAGATGCACTAACTTTTTTTGCTGTTCCTGCATCTGTTCGGAGATGGCTCCCTCTGATTTTTTGGCGTCTTTTTTGGGTTTAGACGCTTCATCAGAAGCTCCTTCTTCTTTGCCAAGAAGGATGTCTCTGAACTTGAGCATGCTGCTTTTCATTGAGCTGCCTTATCTAGCTTTTCACCCGCTCCACATATTCGCCGGTGCGGGTATCGATTTTCAACATCTCGCCTTCCGACACAAACATCGGCGCGTTAACAGTATATCCAGTCGACATCACTACGGGCTTTGAAGCGCCCGTTACCGTGTTGCCTTTCTCTCCAGGAGGAGCCTCGACGACCTGCAAGACCACAAAGTTTGGCAGCGAGATTCCAATGGGGCGGTCTCGAAAAAAGGCGACGGCCACTTCCATATTGTCAATCATGTAGTGCACAGCGTCGCCAACCGTCTCCGCATCCAAAGAGACCTGCTCGTAATCGCTGTTGTCCATGAAGTGAAACCGACCATCCGCTTCGTCGCGATACAGGAACTGCATGGTTCGCTCCTGCGTGTCTGCGGGCTTTAGTTTTTCACCGGTTTTGAACGTTCGGTCGAGAACCGAGCCACTAATCATATTCCGAACTCGGGTTCGGGTGAATGCATTTCCTTTGCCCGGCTTCACAAACTGGAACTCGATGATGGCATATGGTTCGTTGTCAAGTTCAATTCTTAGTCCCTTCCGAATATCTGACGTTTCGTACACTCTTCCTCATATTCTTGTAAAGTCACTGCAAAGATATTTCGCGGCTGCGAATGAAGCCTGCCTTGTCAGCTCACAAGGCACGCAAAGAGGGCTTGTTTAGCGAAACTTGCGCCCAGATTGCAAATTTTTTCGCAACTTGCGTCTCTTTCTATGGCAAATGCCTTGTTTCCTGCCTGAAACCTTTTTATGGTCACCGACTTTTGTCGCCCCTCTTTCTCTGCATTTTTTCGTTCGCTTTTTCTTTGTGAGGCCCCACATGAGCGCAATTTCTTTGAATCCCGAGAGTCTTTGGCAACAACAATTCCGCTTTGACGACGTAAAATGTCTCATTGTTTGCCGTGGCCCGATCCGCCTTGAAGCAATGGGAATTTTCCAAGAACTCGGCGCGACGTATGGCATTTTGCTCTCCGAGAAAGACAGCATCATCTACCCTCAGACGCTGGCTCCCGAGCTTCGCTTTTTGCCTGACCGCCACGCTCAGGTGCATCACATTTCCGATTACACGGGCACCACCAAAGAAGAACGGCAGCGCTGCATCGACCAGATTTTACACATTTGCCACACTCACCACTACACGCATCTCTTTGCCGGCTATGGGTTCATGGCTGAAGACGCGGACTTCATTGCTCAAGTTGAGCGCGCAGGCATCTGCTTTGTCGGGCCCAGCTCTCGAGTCATTCGGCAGGCTGGGTCAAAAGATGAAGCCAAACGGCTAGCGCGTCGCCTCAGCGTCTCCGTTACTCCCGGAGAAGACCGGATCACTGCCCGCACACTGTTGCGCCAGGCGGGCACGCAGAGCCCACAAGCGTTCTTAGAGGCGCTCATCTCCACCCATCAACTCGAGGTTCCGGCAGATTGGTCGCAACAAGAGGACGCCCTAGAGATGGCCGAAACGGTCTTGCAAGCATCTTATGCGAAACACATCGATCTCTTCAGCATCGCCGAGCTGCAACAGGAAACGGAGCGTTGTTGCGCCGAGCTGTGGTCTGAGAACCCTGGACGCCGCATTCGCTTCAAGCACATCAGCGGTGGCGGCGGCAAAGGCCAGCGGGTGGTGCAACAACCGGAAGAGGTCGCTGAGGCAGTCAAAGCCGTTTTGCTCGAAGCCCGAGCGAATGGAGTCGGAGACAACAAGACCTTCCTCATCGAAATGAACATTGAAAACACTCGGCACAACGAAGTGCAGCTCGTTGGGAACGGTCAATGGTGTGTCGAACTGGGCGGACGAGACTGTTCTCTCCAAATGCACGAGCAAAAACTAGTCGAGCTCTCTCTCACCGAAGAGCTGCTAGAGGGCGCCATTGCAGAGTACGAAGCGGCCGGACGTCCCCAGACCGCTGCAGTCCTCCGCTCCGATCTGCAAGTGCTAAAAAATATGTGTAAGCAGGCCGAAGACTTTGGCACCGCGCTGCGTCTCAACAACGTCTCGACCTTTGAGTGTATCATCGAGGATGACCGTCACTTCTTCATGGAAGTCAACACCCGCATTCAGGTGGAGCACCGCGTCACCGAGATGGCCTATCGCCTCGAGTTTGCGAATCCTGACGACCCCACCGATACGTTCCTCGCAGATTCTCTCGTCGCGGTCATGCTGTTGATTGCCTGCCATGGTGACCGGCTGCCTCGTCCTCAGCGGCGGCTGCGTCACCGTTCTGGCATGGAAGTGCGCATCAACGCGACCAATGCGGCGCTTCAGCCGCACGCGGGCGGGGTTCTGCGGGCTTGGTCTCCACCCATCGAGGACGAACTTCGTGACGACCAAGGCATCGGACTCCGCAACCCCGACACGGGCTTGTTCCAGCCGTATCATCTCGCGGGAGCCTACGACTCCAACGTGGCTCTCTCGGTGACCTATGCTGATTCCCGATACGCCAATCTGGAAAAAATGGCGCAAGTCCTCCGCGAGATGGAAGTTCGAGGCGCCGACCTTCAGCTCAACACCTCGTTTCATTACGGGCTGCTATATTGGATGATGGGTGTGGACGCGATGGTCAAACCCAACACCCGTTTTGTACAGTCCTACCTCGCCCTGTGTGGCAAACTCCGACGTAGCGCCCAAGACGTAGACATTGAATACGCCTGGCAAGCGCAAATGCCCGCAACAGCGCTGGGAACGGCAGCGCGCCAAGCCTATGAGCAAAAACAAACCCTCTTACTGCGCCCGCTACGCAAGCTGATGGAGCAGCCTCACCTACTCGCCGGCTGGCTCGCGCGCCGTCCCCAACAGCGTTGGGAAATCGTTGAGAATAGTCGGCTCATCTGGCGGCAAAATCCGGTCATCGTCTTGCGAGAACTCTATCGCTTCTTGCACTGGGAGAAACGCCCAGGCTTGCCGCCGAGTGAGATTATTTGGGAAGACGATCACCAGCTGCTCGATCGCGCGCTCAACTTCTATACCGAGTTGGAGAGCCGGCTTGGTGAGTCAGACTGGCCAGCCCTCGACGCGAAAGTACAAGGCGCATGTCCGGCTGGTTTTGAGGCCGAGCTTTGGTCACAAATTCAGGCGGCTCACCGCGGTTTTCAAATCGGGGTTGCCGATTTGCTGCGCTTGCCCATTGCGCTAGGAGTCGAGAGTGGCTACTTCGCGTTCACGTGCGATGAACAACTGAACCCCCAGTTCCCTGAAGAGTTTGCTGATGCGGCCAACATCAAAGAGTATACCCAGGTGCTGGCGCCGCCGCCGATGGCGACGAGTGACCAAGTGCTGAGTTGGACAGGAGGCACCTTTTACGCCAAGGAGACTCCGACCTCTCCGCCTTACGTGGAAGTTGGGCAGCATGTTGACACGGGCGACGTGCTGGGCCTACTGGAGGTCATGAAGATGTTCAATCCGATCCGCGCTGAATTTCCAGGGATCGTGCGACAAGTAGCGATTGATGGCGCCAGTGGTCAAATTGTCTCGCGTGGACAGCTGCTATTTGTGATTGAGCCAGACGTTCCTCCCAAAACAGAGACCGAGGCAGAAATCACCCAACGTCAACGAATGAACACACAGCGCTTACTAGCATGGAGCATCGCCTAAAAACTCAGGGGTTCACCCTGCTCGAGACGATGTTCGCCAGCGTTTTGTTCATGGTCTCGCTGTGGGGTATTTCTCAGTTTGTAGAATCATCGGCCCGTCAGCTCTCTGTTCAACGCCAGCAGGCCGAACTTTCTGCCCATCTGGATAATTGGACGGCCTCGTTGTTGCTTTCGTCGGGAGAGCCTGTCTGGACTTCTGAAGCGGTTCCGAATGCCGCGCTAGCTTGGGACGTTTCACCAACTTCACCCGCCATCATTCGGCTAGAAGCCAAGTCTGCACAGGAAATTATTCATACGTGGCGCTCGGCGCTGCCCTGAAGTTGGGCGCCGTCCATTTTTGTCACACACAAAACAGCTCTAGGTAACCCGTCGGACTTGACCCGTTATCGTGGAGTTTGTTAGCTTTGATCCCTCGCTTCTTCTTCCGCGATGAAGCTCTTACGTGCGCTTACCAGAGGAGCCACTTATGCGAATTGCTATTCTGGCCGGCATTGGAATCGGTGCGTTTTTGCTCGTGTTTTTGCCCGGCTATTTTCTCGTTGTGCCATCTGGCCCTACCGAACCTGAAGAGATGCAGGAGGTGTCCCTGCAAGCGGAAGAAGAGCTTCCCCCCGCGCCTGGGCCACCCCCTCCGGTTGAATAGCCAGAGCCTGCGCTATCTCGTTGGCCTGTTCGCCAACACAACGTCAGTCCTGAGGAGGATGCTATGTCTATCCAGATCAGCTTCAAAAATATGCGACAATCCGAGGCCGTCAAAGATCACGTCTATGAGCTCTTCGACGACCTTCTCAAGATCACTGACAGCAAATATCCGTTTCATGTGGATCTCACCCAGAACAAAGACGAGAGCTATCACGTGAGCCTTCACTGTAGCTACCAACACAAACAGGTTGCGAGCACAGCAGAAGACCGGAATCTTTACAAAGCGCTCTCCAAGGCTGTGGACGCGATTCGCACGCAGATCATTCGCAAAACTGAGAAGCTACGAGCCTCATAGCAACCCCTACCGACGTATAGCCTCGGCTATGCGTCCCATTTCACAAATGACCATGCGCGCCAAACATCTCCTCCTCACCCTGCTTTGGATCAGCTCCGCGCCCGCAGCCTTCGCGGGCTGTGACGGAACGATGTTTGGCGTCACCAGCGAAGATCCCCTCCTCTCCTCTGTAGACATCACATTCACTCCGGTCTACTCCTCAGCGACCACGTCTGGGACGTCAAATTGCCCTGACTGGGATCTCGCCTCCTATGAGCAGCAAGCACGCTTCCGCTTCCTCGTAGCCAATCGTGAGCAACTACAAGAACAAATCGCGACAGGTCACGGCGAACACGTGAACGCCCTCGCGACGCTGTTCGCATGCTCCCCCACCGGACAGGCGCAGTTTGCCAGCTTTTTAAGACTCCACCAACAACGCCTCACCCATCACCTCGATCATTCTAGTCCACAAGTTATCATCCCCGAAATGCAACAGTGGATTCACGCTCACCCATCTCTGCGCTATGAATGTTCCGCTAGTTAAATGGTTGTTTGGAACCCTCCTGCTGCTTGGCGGTGGCGCCTACTCCGCTTCGGCTTGCCATGAGGGCGGACCGATGGGCTTCGCCAGTGATAATCCGGAAGCGCTCTCTGTAGACATATCGTCTTCCTCGACCTTTGCCTTTGCCAGCACGTCGGGGACCATGGGTTGCAGCGAGTGGCACCTCTCAGAACGATATGAGCAAGACCGATTTTTGCTCGTCAACTGGGACCACCTTGCGGAAGAAGCGGCGATCAAACCCGACGTTTACACACAGGGTCTGGCGCTCTTGGCAGGCTGTCCATCACAGGAGCAAAAAGCATTTGGCGACGTTTTGCGTCAAAACCACGCGAGGCTCTTCAGCGCTGTCGCACCCAATTCCGCCGACGATCGCCAAACCTTCCGCCAACGCCTCAATCACCACCTAGAATCAGCCTCTGTCGGATGCCGCTTGTCCGAATTGTAACTTTCCTCTTACTGCAATGCACAGCGGCTCTTGCTTCCGACTCTTTGGCTCTCCGTTTGCTCATCACAGCTGACACAAAAGGGCACTTCTCCACCTCTTATCGCTCTTCGCAGAGTGGGTGGTTGCACATCGCCCCCTTGCTCGTTCCCCAACCCAATGAAATCCCCACCATCCGCCTCGACGTGGGTGACACGCTCGGAGGTTCGTTTTTTGCGCATCACTTTGCCGAAAAATCTGCTGCGCAATTTCCACAGCTCGCCTTGTTGAATCAGCTCCGATGGGATGCGCTCGCTTTAGGAAACGCAGATTTTTCCATCGGATTGCCGCGGTTGCAACAAGCCCAAGCTCAAGCCGCGTTCCCTTTTCTGAGCGCCAACGTCTTGCAACCAGACAACACTCGTCCGTTTTTGCCATACACTATCCTTCAAAAAGGACCGCTGCGCGTGGGAGTGATTGGCGTCACGACACCCGTCACACCCCTGTGGCATGCTGAATCCGTCGCATCTTTGAAATTTGCCGAGTTGGTTGCGACCGTGCAATCCCAAGTGGACTTCTTACGGCAAACAGAGCGCGTTGATTTACTGGTTGTGTTAGCTCACAGCGGAACCAATGCTTCCTTTCGCGAGGCCGATGCTCGCTTTGCCGGACTTCCCAACGCGAACGCGGCCGCTTGGATCGCAGATCAAGTGACAGGCATTGATCTACTCGTCTCCGCCCACGCGCATCGTGTTTCCCCCTCATCGCCGCAGCGGCAGTCCGCTTATCGCACCCCGGTCGTTGAACCCGGCGCTTTTGGCAACGGAGTGATGCAGGTCACTTGGGAAATCGAACGCAAGTCGGCAACGTGGATCATTCAAAAGGCCCAATACGAGTGGCTCGCAGCAAAGGCCGAAGTCGCTGCACCTTGGCGAGAGTGGCTCCGTTGGCAGCGCGAAGTCGACGACGTGCTCAATGAAACAACGCCTTTCATTTGGCTAGCGCCCCCTACACCAGAGGCCTGGACACGCTGCACACAAGCCCTATCCCAATTAGCCCTGCCGCCACCTCAACGTGGTTTGCTGCCTCGCTGGAACCTCCGTCGCGGCAACCGACCGCAGCGCGGCTCGCCACTGAGCCGCAAAAATTTGCACTCCTGGCTGCCCTATCGAAATCATCTACAGCTAATGGAATTGTTGCCCAGCCAAGTGCGGCACTTGCAATCACGCGAACTCTTGGCCGTCGGGATCACACCGGAGGCTTCCTCGACGACCGTCTGGCTCACGAACTATCACGCCCGGGGTAACCAAGGCTTCTTTCGCGCGCTGCTTGCCCCATCGCAGCTCCGCACCCCAGATTTCACGATTTGGCCGGAACGCATCTTCAAGATGCTCAAAACCCTAGAGACCTTGCCCCCCTCTTGTCACTTCATGGAACGCCTTGAACGACACACCGCCCCTTCTGCCCGCGTGGGTCTCTGACTGGCTGGTCCTGCATGCCCCCAAACTCCACTCTCCAAGGTGGCTGCCTAGTCAACAACAGCTGTTTCATCTCTGTGTGCGGCACAGCTCTCACACGCAAGAGCTTCTGATTGGAGCCCCGTCGCGCCAGCTGGTTGCCGATTGGTGGTTTGCGTCGCGTCCTCTGCACACAGCCATCCCTTGGGTTTGGTCTCTCCCTCAACCAAACCCAGATCGTCTCTCCATCAACCGCTTGCTCGAGTGTGATGCCGTTCCTCTGGGAACCTCCGTTTGGCTGCTTTCCTCCGAAACCGCGCTTCCCTTGAGCACAGAGGCCGTGACTCCAGCTGGAATCACCCAGCCCGAACGCATCTTTTTCCATGAAGATTGGGCCGCTTGGGTTCCTCGCGTGCTTTGTGTGCCTGACCTGCCAGAGTTCGTCCTTGAGTTCGGCGTTGCCCATCTGAAGCTGCGTCAACGATACCGCATTCGATGTCTGTTTCGCTTACAGACCAGCGTGCTCCGTTTTGTAGGCTGGAAGATTCAAGAGCGCTGGGGACTAGAGAGTTCTGTCTCCGAGGAGCAAGTCGTGTGGAGCGTGACCGAGGCGGAGAGAATTGGATTGGAAGGATTGCTCGAAGGCTCTGGGATTTGTTCCCAAGCAGAGATGAGGCAGGGCAATCATCTGGGGAGAGAGCGGGAGCGGCGACAGCGTTGGAACCGTCGCCTGCAAGAGTGATCAGAATTCGTGGCCGGCTATTTTTAATGACTCCAAGTTCGCGAAAGGTTCACCCTCTGTCAAAAATGGGTCGTCAAACTCTGTGGAAATTGGCTCCTGGCGAGCAGGGGGGCGCATGATTGCGCCTCCCTTGGCGAGAAATTGCTGCATTGCGCGATCAATTTCTTCTCGGGTCACAGAGTCGCTTTTTGAAGGTCTCTTCATCAAACCTCTGCAATCCAAGCGCTTAAGCCTCTCCTTCTTTGACAGCGACCGCCGCTTTGTTCGCAGCGTTGTTCCGTCGAGAAGGAGTGGGTTTGGCTTCTGGCTTCGGAGCTTCGCCTTTCGAAGTTTCCTGGGCGGGTTTCGCTTCTGCGACTGCAGGCTTCGCCGGAGCAGGAGCTGCCGCTTCTGGTTTTGAGCCCCCAGCGTCTGCTGTCTTAGTTGGCTCTGCTTTTTTGGATTCCTCAGTCTGCGTGAGCTTAGCAGGTTCCACTTTTGGAGCCGGAGACGCAGGCGTAGCGGGTTCTTGTTTTGGGGTTGGGGCTGCTGCCTTGGCGGGCTCGCTTTTCGGGGCGTCAGCTTTCACCACCGGAGCTTTGATCTCGGTTTTTGCGTTGCGCGCAGACACTCCGGTCAACAGTGGTTGTCGTTTCACCATTCCCTGAAGGGTGTCTTGCAGTGTGCTCAGTTGACTGGCCGCATAGGCATGAACCACCTTGGTTGCTTTGCGTTCCAACATTTGGCCGCGCTCAAGGGCATTGTCCATCGCTGAGTGCGATGTCTCCAGCTGCTCTCGCAGGGTCTGATAATGCTGAGTGAGCTGCTGCTCCATACCATTCCATTGCTTCGTGCTCGCAGGAAAATATTTTTCCATGGTGGTGTGCATCGGCGTCCGCATGCGCGTCTGCTGCTCGTGCATCTGCTGCTGCCATCTCTCGGCTGCCTCTGTCATGAGTTTGCACGTTTGGTTCAAATGCGCGTAGCGTGACTCAAGCGTTTTTTCGTACGCATCAAACGACATTTGCAAAACCTGCTTGTGCATAGCGAAGATCTTTTCAAGGTTGGTGCTCAGCTGCTCAGCATACTTCGTAGGCGTTTGGATTTGATTCATAGCTCACCGGATTTTTCAGTTGGGAAGGCTCAGGATGTAGAGTTCACCCTGTGAATTGATGCCCAAGAAGATGCTTTCGTACATCCCTTATGTCAAGCAATTTTGTGCACTGCACAAAATTTTTAGCAGCAAATCACAACTTTGGTTGCAAATAGGAATCAAGACTCGTTGAGTTCTTCGCGCCAGGTTTTGGCAGGATGGAAGGAGATGACTCGGCGGGCATCGATGCGATGTTCGACTTTGCTTTTGGGGTCGCGCCCCGGTCGGGCGACTTTGTCTTTTAGCTCAAACAGACCAAAATTGGTCACCATCAGGTTCTCGCCAGACTCTAATGTCTGGCGCATGATCTCCAGCAGTTCGTTGATCAGGTCTTCAGCTTCTCCCTGCGACAATCCGGTTTCTAAACGTACTTTGCGCACAATGTCCGCTTTGACCATGATGAATTCCTGCGATGAGTGCTCAGTTGGAGGAGTCGACTCGGAGGGTGGGTGGTGGAAATGTGCCTTCGTACATCACGTCGCCTGCTTGACTATAGTAGGTCCCAACCTGAAAACGACCTCCGCGAAACTCCCCCTGAAACCACCGACGGCCTTTCTGGTCGTACAGTGTGCCCTGTCCGTGGAAGCGTCCTTCTTGAAACTCCCCTTCGTAGCGAACTTTCCCATTTTTCCAGAACAACTTACCGCGTCCGTGTGCCTTCCGCTCTTGCACCGGACCAAGATAATACAAAAATCCGTCACGAAAATATTGTTCTTGGGTAGGACGAAGCGTGGCGCGTGGGAAGACTTCAACGGGTTCTACGGACGGCGCCATAGGGATCTGAGCTAGCAGCGTTGTCCAAAAAAGCAGAGCGCCGCTCACCAGGCTGACAAATCTCACAAATTGGTAACAAACCGTAAAGGAATGCGCTCGAAACTGCAACGCTTTGTTTTTGCAAAGGAATTAGTTAGAGGAACTCGGTCCACAACACGCCAACCCAGACAATCAAGACGGTAAGTAAGCTCAGCAGCACCGCTGCGCTTCCCATATCTTTCGCCTGTTTGGACAGCACGTGATGGTCCATTGAGATGCGATCTACCACCACTTCAACAGCGGTATTGAGCACCTCGACAATCAGCACAAACAGAACACTGGCGAGCATCAGCGCGGTTCCCAACACACTCACAGGAAGCAGCAGCGCAAGCGGGATCATGATGCTGGCCATCCAAACTTCTTGACGAAACGCCTCTTCGCTGGCGTAGCAAGCCTTCAGGCCATCAATGGAAAAGAAGAACGCGTTACGCAGCCGACGCCAGCCGGTGTGCTTCGGAGGGACGGTCTGTTCTCCTTCCGTTGCAGCAGTGTGTATATCTCGGGACATTGGGGTGGAAGCGTGAGAGGGGGTGAAACAAACCTTCAGCAAAAGAAGGCGTGGAGAAAGCAAGCGGGGGCAGGATGCCTGCTTTCTATTTGATGGTCAACGTATTTACGCTGCCGGCGCTAGGCTTTGATGTTCAGACCAGTCTTGGGAGACTGGCTCGGTTGCATGCCCGCTAAGCCACCGAAATCCTTGATCATTTCCAGAGCACCAAACATGAGGTTCTCTTCGCCAAAATCCTGCATCTTATCGGCAAAAGAGCGCTGAACGCTCTCCTTAGGTTCCATCAACTCCGCGAAGCGAGGGTTCTTCAGCAGAGCGAACACCGAGAGCGACTTCTCTTCATCGGCCATGCCTTCGGCGACAGCCTCACCCAGCTCGCTGATGTCTTCGAGCTCGAGCCGCTTGAAATCCGGCAGCTCTTGAATCTCACGCAGCGCCGATTGATTCAGCGTGTCGATCCGGTGTTGCAACGTCTGTCCAAACTGCTCGGCAGCTTCGTCGGTCAACAACTGCTTTTGTGCCACCTTCTCATAGCTAGACACGACCATCACATACGAGCGGCGCACCGTAATGGACTCGCCATGCTGCGACGGCGACTTAATCTGGTTGAGTTTTGGATCCGGCGTCTGCTGCTGAGGAACATCCGGAATGTTGAACGGCAACGATTCGGTGGCTTTCTCTGACTTGTTTTGAGCATTCGCCTGCGCTTGGGCAGCAGAGTTATTTACCTTCATAGCGACTCATTTGGGTTACGTGGACAAAAATTGCTAATTCATAGGCATACAAAATATTGACCAACTCCTGAAGTCTACTGACTGTTCGCGAAGCGCATCACGCTGTTGATTGAGGATGAAGGAAACAGCCAATAGTCCGGTTTGTAACCCGCGGGGCTCACTGGACGGCGCTCGTGATCTAAGTGCAGCTGGTGATTGATGGACACGAGAATTCCTGACTGAGGTAGTTGAAACATCGGGACTAATGAGCTGTCTGGATACGGCCCTGTGTTGCTTCCCAACAGAAAGGCTTGCGGCAGTTGACGACTGAGCGCCACCAAAAACTGGCACCCGGGTCCGCACTGTTCATTTGCCAGCACAATCAAACGCTTATCCCACTTGGGCGCCCGCGGTTTGCCGTTGAAGAGAAACTTGGTCTCGACCCACTTATGATCGACCTGTTCTTCTTGCAACCGTTGTTGCAGCGAGAGGTAGACTCCCCGCTGTTGCTGCAACGCGTCCTGCAACCACCCTGAGCGCGGGCGCTGCCGCTCCTGCCACTCCATCTGTCGCAACAGCCCTTCCACAATTGCAGAGGACAACTTCTCGCGCACAATCACATTTTGACTGCTCTGCCGCATCACGTCCTGCAGCCACTTCTCAATAAAACCAAAACTCCCGTCGGTGTTGCCACGCACGTCCATGATCAAAGTCCGAGCGGGCTGCAATCGCGCGGGCAAACGAAAAAAGTCCCTGACCGCCAACTCCTCATACGCTCCATCTCGCTGCCAACGCACATAAAACACCCGCCCTTCCTCTGCTTGAAACAGCCCGGCGCGCTGCTTTCTTGCGGCAGGCGACATCCGAAATAACGGTAGTTTGATGGTTTGAACCCGTTGCAGAGCATCTTCAAACGCGCACTCCAGTTCTTCGGGGAAGCGGTTGGCCTCTACGCCCAACATCACGCGCTCTTCGTCCAAGCGCGCAGGAAGAATCGGAAACAGCTTCGTGTCGGCGTCATCACACTTCACAAGGAGGTGGTTCGCGATCTCAGGGAGCGGGTTTTCTGGCAGAACACGCCAGCGCTTGCCGTCACGCGCTAGTCTCAAATCCGTATAGAGCGCCTGACGCATCGGGAGCTGCTGTTGGTAGTGCCGCCTTGGCAAATGCAAATCCGCGCGGAAGGTGGGATCTTCGGTGAAAAGCAAGGCATTGAGCAGCTTTTCTTGAAAATGGTGCGTCAGCAGCGGGCGAGGATCCGTGAGCAGCTCTTGGCGTAAATTGCGGAAAACCGCATCCCAGTCATGCCCTTCTTTGCTCAGCCGCTCATAGTGAACGTAGTGATCCCGAATGAGCTGTTCGAAGACTTCTAAATCTTCTTGAATTTGAGGAGGGGTTACGTAGGCAGGAGCACGGCGCCAGTCGATTTCTTCAGCAAGGGCCGGCAGGCACCACACCCAGCCCATCACCAGCAAGAAGAGCAGCAGTCTCACTTCAAGCGCCCTTGTTGAGATACACAATGCACTGCACAATGTTGCCGTCGCCTTGATACTCCAGCTCGTCAAACGCCATCGCCTTCGACATCGCGATGCCGCGTCCGTGGCTGTGAAAGAGGCGCTCTTGATCAATCGTCAGATACTTTTCGTAGTTGAATCCTTTGCCTTGATCCCGAATGACTAATTTGACCATCTCTTCCGTTCGTTCACACTCCACTTCCGCGTAGCGGTGACCGTATTCGGCGGAGGTCAAGCGTCGATCCACTTCAGCGTGCCACTCGTTTTTTTCGTTGAGAGCCGTTTTCTCGTCATACGTGATCCCTAAATTTCCATGCTCAACGGCGTTCAAGCAAAGCTCTTTGAGGCCGTAGAGCGCTTTCTCGGGTTGCGGGAACAACCGCGCGAGTAGCATGCTGAGATTTTTGACTTCTTCTGGTGTGCGAAAACGGAAGGTCCCTTGGCGCAGCAGCTCGATTGATTCGCGGGACTCCTCGATTTCGCGCAGCGCGGCGCGCTCCTCATGCATTTGCCCGCAAACTCGTTGCAACACTTCTAAGAACGTGTCCAGAACGAGCGGCTTGCTGATGAAGTTTTTGATGCCGAGATTGATCAGCTCCATCAAATATTGCGACTCATCGTGCGCAGAGATCACAATGACGGTTTGGTTCGGATTTTGCGCTAGGATTTGACGGGACATCTCGATGCCGTTCATGTTGGGCATGTTGATGTCCGTCACGACAATGTCGCAGGGCTGTTCGAGATAGCGCGCGAGGCCCTGTTCGCCATCAGGAGCCAGCACAATGTCGGTGAAAAAGTTGGAGAGTAGCTCGGAGGTCTCTTCCTGCAAAAATTCGTCGTCTTCAACATACAAAACGGTGAAGCCCGCAGCGGCAGCCGACAGGCTCTTGAGGTCTAGCATGGAAGTCCTTGTAGCGACGGTGTGGATGGCATGGCGTCAGTGCTCTTCAAATGGACGATCTGCGGGGACAGAGCGAGGCACAAACTGGGGCAACGGCGCCTCCTCAGGAGCTTCCTCTAGTTGGGGAGCGCGTCCTGAGCACGTGATCTGAATCGTGCGCGGCGTGTAGATGCCGAAGGTCGCGACGCTGAGCAGCCCCTGCTCAAGGGAGCTGAACACATGTGCTTCATAGAGCTGGCCTTCGGCACAGTGCAGCGGGGCTTCAACCGAGGCTTCGCCAATCTGGCCCCAGAGCCAATATTTGGCTTCCAACTGATGTTGTCGCTCTGAGGGAGTTTCGGCAGGATAGTGCATGCGCGCGTGACATCCGCCTAACAGCAACAAGGCTCCGAACCCTAATACGTACGTTTTCATAGCTGCTAACGAATTAGATTTGCCAAAATTGAGACTCTTGGAGCACTTGGCCACGGTACAACAGCCGGCCCGCAAAGTTGGAGTCTTCGAAGATGAGGGGCGTAAACAAACGATCCCCCTCCCACATCGGCAGGTTGCTCAGCTCCTCCCGCGGAATCCACGCCAGAGTACCTTCGGGGCAATCGGCGCGCAAGGAGCCCTCCCAGCGGGAAGCGTAGAACACAAACACATGCCACTCGTCTCCAAAGGGAGAGTCTCCTAAGTCTGGAAACGTGAGCATCCCTCTCAGACGAGTCTCTTGAATTCTCAGGCCGGTCTCTTCCTCCACTTCGCGAAGCGCCGCCTCCAAGGGGGACTCATTCGGCTCCACTTTTCCGCCTGGAGCGAGCCATAAACCTTGATGCTCGTCGCGTTTTTGGCGATGAATCATGAGCACCTGCTGCTCTTGCTCAAGATAAACTAATACTCCTAACCGCATCCTGCCCTGTTGCTATGGAAAAAAATTTAAAGCTCTCTAACGACGAAATTCACGCGCTCTTGCAGGGCCTGCCCGTTAGTCAATCCGCAGTGGAAGAAAGCGATGACATCGTCCCCTACGACCTGTCACGAAAGAACCGCATCATCCGCGGACATCTCCCTGGGCTGGATTCGGTGCACGACCGCTTCGCCCAAAACTTACAACAGACGTTGTCCACCCACCTGCGCAAGTCCTTTCGCATCACTCGACGCGCCACAGAGCTGGTGAACTATAGCGATTTCATTGAAGGCGCAGGCTATCCATCTTCGCTCACGCTCTTTCATCTTGCCCCGCTGCGGGGAACCGCCCTGCTCAACTTCGAGCAGCGCCTGATTCACAGCTTCATTGATCTCATGTTCGGCGGCGATGGGCGCCTTCAAGTCCGTGATGTCGAGCGAGACTTTACTCGGATTGAGTATCAAGTCATCACAAAAATCGTCCACAGCGCGCTGATCGACTTGCGCACAGCCTGGAAACCACTTGTGCCGCTGAAAATTCGTTTTGAACGCACCGAGACCAATCCCCGTTTGGTGCAGATTGTGTCTGATGATGAGATCGTCGTCGCCACGACCTTTGACGTCGAACTCAACCGCATCCCAATGACCATGAGCGTGTGTGTGCCTTATCTCTTGCTCGACCCGATTCGCTCACGCTTGGCCGGCGGCGCTGTCAACGCTGGAGCCGAAGTGAGCCCTGTCAATCGCGCTCGTCTGGAAGCTCATTTGCGGAAGTCTGCGGTCGAAGTGCGCTTCCCCTTGGGCAACGCCCGCTTGTCGCTACGCAAGTTTCTAAGCCTGCAAGTCGGCGATCACCTGGTGCTGGATCAGCCCAAAGACGGCCCCCTCAATGGCTATGTGCAAAATGTGCTCAAATTTAAGGGATTTCAGGGAGCTTACAAAGGACAGCGCGCCATTCGCATCCAAGATGTAGTCCAACCAACGGCTCAACACAAAGACGAGTTCGACCTGCCCGAAGCCCCCGAGTCCACAGAGTCGCCCGAGAAGACCTCATAAGCTCACTTCTTCGCGTTCTTGCGGGGGCGACCGCGCTTCTCGGCGACTTTCACCGGCTTAGCCACGCTCTTTTGTCCATCTCGACGATGCCCGATCAAAGCAACTCCCTGTTCTCGACTTTTGTCCACGCGCAGGCGCAAATCCTTCCCTGTGCGAAAGACGGGCAACCGCTTGGGCGACACCAACACGGTCTCTCCAGTGCGGGGATTACGACCGTGATACGACTCATAATGCTTCAGGGAAAATGAACCAAACCCTCGAATTTCAACCTTGTCGCCGGTCGCTAACGCCTCTTTGATCGAATCAAAAAACACTCGCACCACCTTGTCGGTCACCTTCGCATTGTAACCGGTTTGTTCGGCGAGCTTATCTATCATTTGCGACTTATTCATGGGGGCGTCCGCAGGTAGGAAAAGCTGTTGTCAGAAAATTGTTGCCGCCAAACTAAGTGAATCTGTCAAAATTGCAAGCAGTTGATTCAAAAGAGGATTTTAACTTCAGCACAGATTTGCGTCACGAATTCTATGGAGTCGGTGCGTCAGTTTCTTGCATACTCGCTTGGCTCTGAACCCATCCTGCAACCTTGACCTGATGCCTTACCTCACAAAGCAACATGCCTGATCCCTTGTGGAATTTTGCCCCACCTCCTGAGAGTCCCCTCACAGACCACGCCGTTCCCCAGACCGGAAATCGCCTGGAACATCGACGCATCGCCTTACTGCTCACGGGCAGCATCGCCGCCTATCGCGCTCCGGATTTAGTCCGCGACTTACGCCGACAAGGAGCCGATGTGTATGTGATTGCAACCCAAGATGCCTTGCGCTATGTCGCCCGCGAAGCGCTAGAGTGGACATCGCTGCACCCTGTCTACACGGATTTCAGCGCCGACGCGGAACATCTCAGCGATCACGCCCCCTATGACGCGTTTTTGCTGGCTCCGGCCACCTATAACGTCCTCAACAAATTTGCTCTCGGCATCGCCGACGATCTGCTCACGTCGATGCTCTCTTCGGCTTTAGGGCGCCACACCCGCGACGGCACCCCCATCCTCACCGTGCCAACGATGCATGGCACGATGCACAATGCCATCCTCACCGAGACGCTCCAGCGCTTACATCAACTGGGCGTTACAGTTTTGCCGCCCAGACAAGAAAACGGGAAAAACAATCTGCCCGCGAACGAAGTTCTGGTCGCCCATGTCATCCGCGCCCTCTCCGAAGCCAGCCTGCGGGGTCGCAAGCTGCTACTCACCGGCGGCCCCACTCCCGTGCGCCTTGACAACGTGCGTTTGCTGACCAATCGTTTCACCGGCGGGCTCGCGATTGAAATTGCTCGCGAAGCTTGGTTTCAACAAGCGCATGTTCACCTCATCTTAGGGCAAGGCAGCCTCCCCACACCCCCTTACCTGCCAGCAGAACGCGTCCCAGACTATGACGCCTATCGAGCCCAAGTAAACGCAGCCTTGACTCACTTTCACCCCGAAACCGCCATTTTCAGCGCGGCGGTGGCTGATTACAAACCCGCTGTTGTCTTTGACGGCAAACTCCCCAGCGGTCGCAACTGGACGCTGAAGCTGGAGCCCACTCCCAAAGTCATTCAAGAAGTCCGTGACGCCCACCCCCACTTACGCATGGTCACTTTCAAATACGAAGAACACCGCACTCACGAAGAACTCATGCACATCGCTCGCGAACGCGCCCAGCGCTATCAACTCGTCGTCGCCAACCGAGGCGAAGAATTTCTGGAAGCCGGAGACCAAGTCGCTTGGATCGTCGAAGGCGACACTCCTGCAGAACGCATCGTCGGTAAACCTCAAATCGCACAGGCGCTCTTACGTCGCGTCGCCGCGTGGAACTAAGCTCATGGCAGTCTCTAACGCACCGATTCGCTATTCCAAGTGGCGCCCCATTGGGGTTTGCGACGACGCCATTGACAGCAAACGCAAAGCGCAGATGTTCTCTCGGGACGATCTCGAGAAAGTGTTGGCCCCCGGCATTGGGCGTGACAACTGGGAAGAGTCTCCTGAGCTTCGGAAACTGATCGAACGCTACGCGAAAGACGTCGCCAAAATGTCTTCCCGTGCCCAAGGCATGAAAAATCCGCGCGTCAAGTCCGTCAAGTTGCTAGGCATGGAGCTGCACCTGTCCCTCACGCCAGATCTCAACCGAGAGTCGGTCCAAGGCCAAGTGCAGATGTTTGAGGTCTCTTTTGAAGAAGCGCCCCCCTTCACCATTCCTAAACAAGCGATCTTGTGGACGGCGCTCGGTAGCTTGCTGCTGATCGCGCTCGGGGTCGTGGGCGCCATGCTCCTTCCAGAGAAGGAGAACTCGGCGAAAGTGGCAGAGAAGAGGGACGTGTTGTGTGGGACAGGGAGAGCTTCGTTGGTCTACGAACAGCACATCCAGCAAGTGCAGCGTGAACTCGAAGCTTATGCGCGCTCAGCGCCAGCGACTGGAGGCGTAAGCTTCCGGAGCGCTTGCGAAGCCGGAGGCCGCTCTGTGCCCGAAATGGAAGCTCAATTGCTCAAATGTGTGCTGCAGCTCAATCGCACCGACCGCGTGTTTGAAACCTCGCGGACCGCCGAGAGAGCGACCTTCTGTGCGGCAAAAATCTGCGATCACGAAGATCGAATGCTACAGACATACTGTCGACAATTGTGAGGACTAGCTGGGAGGAGCTTCCAGCTGCTCCCGCATTCTCTGGTAATAGCGCAGCTGATAACGCAGATCTCCGATGAAGCCCCGCAGACCATCTGAGAGGAGGCGGTCATACGCGGCTTCCTCTCGCAAAAACTCCAACAGCTCTTGCATTTCATCTTCTTGCGCTGTCGTCTCTGGGATTAACTTGCGATCTAAGAATGAGAGCAGCTCGCGAAGTTGGCCATCCGTTTTGCGGAATAAGCCCAAAATATATTCGTGAAACTCCTGCTGGCTGCGCACTTCAAAAACAAACTCTTCCGAGCGCGTGACGTTGGGCCCCGAGAAGGTGTCCGTGTCATGCACCTCAATCCAAGCCGTCACATTGTCTCCTGCCCGCAGCGGTGTCGCGGAAAGCTCCCACTGATAGCTCTCTTCATAGCTCGCAAAGTCCCCCTCAAACGACTGAATGATCTCGCGCGTGACCGCGCCGTCATTTTCATTCCGATAATACAACAGAACTTGGCGCAGCCCGTGGTCGTCACTCGCAGATAGCTCAATCGTCAAACGCGACAAATCGAAGATGTATTTGTCCAGCGGCCACAGCACCATCACCTCTGGGGCCTGATCAGGGATCACATCAATCGCGACACTTTGCTGACGCCACGCCAAGAACAAGGTCCCTGTCTCTCGTGGCGTCAACGCTGCGCGGACTCGTTGCTGTTGAGCAACCCACTGCAAAGGGGTCTCGTCTCCTTGAATCGAACGAAACACACTGGCGTCCTCTGCAGGCAGCGTCTCTTCTAAGTAGATCTCTAACCGGCTTCCATCGGGCAGCCGAAGCTGCTCTGGGAGGGCTGAGTAAACATCTGAGTCGCGCTTCAGATAAGACGGGTAGAGCACGCGATAAGAGTGAGGGATTTGCAGCAAAGCAGGATCAGGGCGACGCTCTCCTGCACCTTGCTGTGGGAGCCACCAACCGCCAATCCACACAACCAGCATCAACGACGCAGCGACTCCGGCTAGCCTTCGCCATGAGGGCAACGCGTGAACCTGTCGCTCCAAGCGCTGGGCAAGCTCCTGATTGAAGCGCGCCTGTAAGAACTGTTGTGTGGGAGAGGCGTCCACGCTTTGGTCAAGCTCTAGCGCCGTGTGAAGTTGTTCAGCGAGGGAGGGGTCAGTGCGGTATAGCTCGCGTAGGCAGCGTGCCGGACGATAGAGCAACCAACTCCCCAAGGCACAGCTCGCCAAGGAGAGTAATGTGAGCGCAAAGAAGACGGGGAAAGACAACGGCGAGGGCTGCGTCGCCAGCAAGACAAGAAGCGCGACGGCGACACCGCTTACGCATCGCCCCCACATGTGGAGACGCAGGCGCAAGCAATACGTGCGGAACCAGCGTTGAGCAGATCCCGCGGCGAATTCAGACATGGGCTAGTTCATGAGTTTCGAACTTTCTAGCAGATCCGCCAAATCATCCAGCATGTGGGCAAAGACATGAGTTGCGTAGTCAATTTTGGTGTCCTTGTCCAAAAAGTTGGTTTCTAACGATTCGGCGAGTTCCATGATGGCTTCCGTCACCTGCTGCTCGAAGCGACTACAATTTTCAAAGCCAACCAGAGGGTGAAACTGCTCCAGAGTTTGTTCGGCAGGTTGGGTCATTGGGCAACTCCTTTGGTTAAAAGCGGAACATGATCATCACGCAGTCACAAGCTAGTAACATGCTATTAGGCGCACACGGCGGAACGGTGCTGAACTTGCTTCGTGAAAAATTCTAATCCATACCCCGACTATCGACCGTTCAACCCTAAACTTTAGAGAAAAATGCGAACGCTGTTGATTTTAGCTTGGGTCTCTCTCGCGAGCAGCGCCCTCGCCCAAGAATTCGCCACAGACCGCATCTACAAACAACATTACGACCGCTCCGAATGCCTCGCGCGCGTCGAGCGTCAAATCGAACAAATGAAGCGCGGCATGCTCAACACAGGCACCGCCCAACACGAAGTCTATCTCAATCGCCAAGCACGCACCCAAGCAGACGCGCGCCTCCCCCTCTCTGCCGGCCAACAGCAGCGGCTCCTCAATCCTGCGCGTCCGCAGTCAGAGTCCTCGGCTGAAATGACGCTCGGCATGATGGAGCGTTTTGACACAATGCGTAGAAATTGTCGGTAGAAGCAGCAGCAGGCGGAGCGTTCCCCGCTCTTTGAGCAGGGAAGCAGCAGGTAGGGAAAGGTCAGGAAGTGCGGCGTTGCCAGATCATCGCGTGCGAGACGATGTATTGGAACTTGCGGGCGTGTTCGCGAATGACGAGCGGCATGTCTGCTTCGTGCAGGAGTTCGAAGTCTTCGCCCATGATCTGGCAGAGCGTCTCGCGGGCGCGGACGGGCTGACCGTTCTTCTCAAAGCCTCCTAGCCAGACCTCACGCGGCGTGTATTCTTCCATCCATGTGTAAGGCGAGACGATCACCGCCAAACCTCCGGGGCGCACCAGCCCACGTGGGCCACCGAGTCGTCCTAAGCAGGCTTTGGGGCTCGGTAGGCGACAGAGCAGGTTCGCGAGCAACACCGCGTCGTAATCCACCAGCTCTGGCGGCAACGCGCAGGCGTCTGCTTGACGGAAGCGCACGCGCTGACGGTCGATGCCGGTGTCAATCGCCGCGACGACTTTCTCTGCCAGCTCACCTTCATCACGGCGCATGAACGGCAGAATGCCTTCCTTCTGAAGTTGCTGCGCAGTTTCAATGAAGGAGCGGCTCAAGTCTAACGCCACAACGTCTTCAAACGCTCGCGCCAGCTCAAATGCCGCACCGCCCACCGCGCAGCCGATGTCCACCACGCGCTCCGTGCGCACGCCCTGCTTGCGGCACCACTCGGTCAACAGCTGCGCACAACGCTGTGGAAAGTTCAGTGCGTCTTTGGGACCAAAGCCGTACGGCATGTTGTCCTCCGCGCTACCGTAGTGCAGCAACAGATACTCGCTGAGGATCTTGGATGATTCATAGGTGTTGCTGTGGTGCTTGCGATTCTCGCTCAGGCGGATCGCGTCGCAGGCAGGGTTGCCGTCAGTGTTGCGCGCCATGCGAAACCCCGCGTGCTGGAAGAAGTGCGGGCGGAAGTGAAAGCGCGACCACAAGCTCGCTTCATCCCCCGTGCTGATGAAGGAGCCACCGAGGATCATGTTGTGCTGGCCATCAAAACAAGGCGTGCTGAAGTCATCGTAGAGGTCGTGCACCTGAAAGCCTTCCAGCGGGTGAAAGTCATCCTCACACCACTCCCACACATTCCCGAACACATCCTGAAAATCCGAGCCGCTAGAGAGCGCGTTCACGGGTGACGGCGAGCCGCAGGCGAGGTTCATATTGAAACCGTAGCGCTCCATCATCTCGTGTCCCGACGCGTTCATGACCGGGTCGCACTTTGGATCGCGGGCGTCCCCACGCATCGTTGCCTGGCGCATGCGCTGATGTTCGCCTTCTGTGATCAAGCGATAAGGCACGTTCTCGCCGGCTTGCTCGGCTCTCCAAGCGCAGTAGGCTTTGGCTTCGTGGAAGTTGACTTCTACCGGCCACGACCACGGCATGGGCACAATGTGAAAGAGCGTGCGCAGTTTGTACTGGTGTAGGTTCTGCGGACCATCGGTGACCCAATATGTCGGCCACTTGGCGTTGCGGAAGCGCCGCCACTTCCAGCCTTCTTCCGTCCAATACTTCTCTTCCCGATAGCCGCCTGAAGTCACAAACTCGTGGAACTCACCGTTCGTCACTTGAAACTGTGTCGCGGTGAAAGGGCGGACGTTGCGCGTCACACTCTGTCCATACTCATTATCCCAGCCATAGCTTGGCCAATCTCTCGGTTTGCCGAGAACCACCTCTCCAGCGGAGAGCTTACGCCACTCGTTGCTCGGGAAGTCGCGCCCAGCTTGCGGCTGGAACACATCTTTCGCGGGAACAGACGCGTGATCTGCGGGCCACGGCTCTGGGTGACGCAGCAGGGTGACCGGCATTTCGCGCATCAACACCGAAGACGTCTCCAAGTGAATGCGCTCGTGCTCGAAGCCCATGAACAGCGCCCAGAGCGGGTGGCGCATTGTGATCGGCGCGTGACCGTCTGCGAGGTCAGGGTGCTCTTCGATCAGTCTGCGCACTTGCTGATACACCGTACGGCGATACGCGTTGACTTCACGCACCGAAGGCCACGTCATCTCATTTTTCGAGAGGTCATCCCATGACATTTCGTCAACACCAGTCTCAAAGAGCTGCTCATAGAAGGGCTTGATCGGCTCTCCTAGGAGTCCTGCGAGACGGAGCTTGTTCACGTAGAGCACAGCGGGGTGACAGTAGTAAAAGATGAGCGGGTGACGCAGCTGATGATATGGCGGCAGCAGGAACGCGGCTTCGCCTTGGAGCGCGGAGAAGAGCGTCTCGGTGAGCGCCCAGGAGTTGTCAAAGTAGTCGAGGACTTGTTGGCGGGTGAAAGTGCTCAGATTGGGTTGCGGCAGTGAAGAGAGAACTCCGGCGTCATTTACGCCTGGGCAGGTGTTCGGTTCCGGCTTTTGGCCAGTCCACCACCAATCTGAGCGAACTCCATACAGTTCAGGGTCGTCTTGAGAGATGCGCTGCTGGATCGGAGCCAACCAAGCTTCGGCGCTCGCGGTGGTTTGTAGGTCAAGGTTGGGATTTCGGGTGGCTGTATTTTCCATAAAAGCTCATCGGCATTGGGGTCAGTTAGGTGGGATGTTGCTTCAGTAGGATGAGACAAGAGAAGTCATAGTCAAGGTTCTGTTGCGTGGCAAGTGCCGTCAAAAGACCGACCGCCCAGCATTCAGCGCCAAGGGTAACCGCTGAGCACGTCATGTCAAGAAACGAACTATTCTTCTTCAAGAGAATTCTCATGTTTTTGAGCGTACCAGATCCATAAGCCGCAACGTCAAAGTTGTCGAAAATACCGAAAACCTGTTGAAAAAAATTTGTCTGTCACAAAAATTCCACAACGAACCTGTAAGATCTAATTTTATCAAATTTCGTTCATGTACTTTTCTCAATCCTGAATAAGAGGCTGAATATGGAAAGCGGAAAAAACCTCGCACTCTGGACTCTGGCAACCGTCACAATGATGATTTCATTACACTTTTTAGAAGCAATGCTTCTTCCACAAGTGGACATTCTACTCTAAAACGATCTCTACGCTCCTCCCATAACGCTCCCCTTTTTTGACACAAAATTGCCACACTTATTGATGCGTCACGATTTAGTAACACCGATTTAAATCGTGATGCAACTCCTGCCTAATTAAGCACCAAAACTCTGAGCATCGCCTGCTTACCCAGACCAAGACGGCCCCCTCGCCTCGTCTGATTTGTGGGCCCACAGCTCACTCCTCTCCTTTTCCATGAGCCACTTAGCGCACCCTGCGTGGACGCGTCGCCCCTCACAATTTTCTAACAAAGCTCTCGTAGACCTTTCAGCTCATTTTTCCACCGCGCTCCGTTTTGCACCTCCCTTGGCTAACAATCTATGATTGCTCAAACCAACACGGCGACCGTTCTTGGCATAGAGGCCTTTCCGATTACGGTTGAAGTTGATGCTGCGCTCGGCCTCAACGCTTTCAATATTGTAGGTTTACCTGACAACACGATTCGCGAAAGTCGCGACCGCATTTTGTCGGCGCTGGGCAACATTGGCCTCACGATGCCCCCGCGCAAAATAGTCGTCAATCTTGCGCCTGCGCAGCTCCGGAAAGTCGGTTCCGGCTTTGACCTTCCGATCGCCGTCGCGCTCCTCGCCGCTCTCGGACACCTTCCTCTGGATGTGCTCCGTGAGCACCTTTTCAGCGCAGAGCTTTCATTAGATGGGACGCTTCGACCGGTCCGCGGCGTCTTGCCAATGGCGCTGCTCGCGCGGCGTCAACAATGGAAAAAATTTGTGCTGCACAGAGAGAACGAACCTGAAGCCGCCGTGGTGCCAGAAATCGAGAGGGTTCCGGTCGGGACGCTTCAAGACGTCGTCTGTTACCTGCGAGGAGAAGCCCACTACCCCGCCAGTGACATCAACCCTCACGAGGTCTTCACACAGCAGCAGCGCTACGCCGAAGATCTGCAAGATGTGAAGGGGCAAGAGCACGTCAAACGCGCACTAGAAGTCGCGGCCGCTGGTAACCACAACTTGCTCATGCTGGGACCCCCCGGCTCTGGCAAAACGATGCTCGCACGCCGCATGGTGACGATTCTACCTCCGCCTTCGTTTGAAGAAGCCCTCGAAATCACTCAGATTCACAGCATCGCCGGGCTTTTGCCTTCAAACCAGCCACTGATCGCCACTCGTCCTTTTCGCGCCCCGCACCACACCATCTCACAAGCTGGGTTGGCCGGTGGTGGCAGTGTCCCGGGCCCCGGCGAGATTTCTCTCGGACACAACGGCGTGCTGTTTTTGGATGAACTCCCAGAGTTCCCAAGGAACGTGCTCGAGCTGCTCCGCCAACCTCTGGAGGATCGGCGTCTGACCATCTCGCGTGCCGCGATGTCGCTAGAATTCCCCTGTGACTTCATGCTGTTGGCCTCTATGAACCCATGCCCCTGTGGCTACTATGGAACGCAGGCAACGCAAAGCGCGCAGCAGTGTCAGTGCACACCCCAACAAATTCAGAAGTACCGCGCCAAAATCTCAGGGCCACTCTTAGACCGCATTGATCTGCATTTACAGGTTCCCGTAGTCGATCCGAACGAACTCGGCGACAGCCGCAAAGGAGAAAGCTCCGCAGCGATCCGCGAGCGCGTTCAAATCGCTCGTGAACGGCAGCTGCAGCGCTTTGAGGATTCTGCGACTCGCAACAACGCTGGGATGTCTCGACGCGAGCTGGAAGAACACGCCACACCGACGCCAGCGGCGCAAAAGTTGCTGGAGACCGCCATGAGTCGCATGAACCTCAGCGCCCGGGCCTACGACCGGATTTTGAAAGTCTCGCGCACCATCGCTGACTTGGCCGAAGCAGCATCTATCGACACTCCGCACTTGGCCGAAGCCGTTCAATATCGAAACTTAGACCGCCCGCTGCCAACCTGACGCCTTCACTCTTTCCCTCACGACTGGCATGAGATCTCTTCTTTTTATTGCTATTTTTCTGACGTTATTTTCCAACCTGACGCTGGCTCAGAGTCCTTCCTCCGACAACCTTACCGAGTCCAAACGCAGAGACATTCACTTTCTGATGGAGCTGACCGGCACCAGTGAACTCGCGCGTCAGATGGTCCGCATTGGAGCCAAACAACTGACCGAAGCGGTGAGACTCCGCGATCCCAATCTCCCCGCGACGTTGCTGACGATTTTAGAAGGCGAGATGCAGCGGATGATGGAGGAAGAATTGGAAGGCCCAGATGGGCTCTTGGAAGAGTTTGTACCGATTTATCATCGACACTATACGCACGCCGAAGTGAAGGAGCTGCTCGCGTTCTATCGCACTCCCCTCGGCAGAAAGAGCGCGCGGGTGACTCCGCTCATTTTGCGAGACGGCGTCACGCAAAGCAAAGCTTGGCTCGAAGAGGCCGGCCCACGCTTGCGCACGAAGTTGCAGCGGCGTTTTGAAGGGCTATTGCCCTAGCGCAGAGCCTTCTGCGGGGAGAGGCGGAAAGTAAATGTCAAAGGTGGTCCCTTCGCCGACTTGGCTGCGACATGTGAAGCGAGCGTTGTGATCCTTCAGGATCATGTTGCTGATCGACATCCCCAATCCGGTGCCTCTCCCAGCTTTTTTGGTGGTAAAAAACGATTCAATCATACGCGCCTGCACTTTCTCGCTCATGCCGCACCCAGTGTCTTGAATGCGCAAGACTGTCTCCTCAGCTTCCTGCCAAACTTTCAGCAGCAGCCTCCGCTGATCAGACTCCCGCATCGCATCGCGGGCGTTGCTCACAAAGTTGGTCACCACCTGCTCCAGCGCGTTCGCGTCTCCCCAAATCCGCACCGGATCCTCTGGCAGTAGCGTCGTCACTTCAATCCCGTTGTGACGCAAACTTGCTCCCATCAACATCAGCGTGTTTTCCAGCACTTGCCGCAGCAAGATGGGGGCTTTCGTCTCGCTGCCCAGCTCGTCTTTGCGGGTGTAGCGCAGCATGTGCTCGATGATACTGTTGCAGCGATCTACCGCGCTGGTGATCGTCTCCAAGTGGCGCACGAGCTCAAACTCAATCCCCATTTCGTGAAAGTCGGTCAACATCTCTGCCGTGTTCAAGATCGCACCCAGCGGATTTTTCAGTTCGTGCGTGATGCCTGCGGTCAACTCTCCAATCGCGGCAAGTTTTGCAGAGTGCAAGAGTTGCGTCTGGGCTTCTTGGATACTCCGTTGGTCTTGCACATGGACGATCACTAGCCGCAAGCGCCCATCTTCTCGCCGCATGGCCGACGCCCCAACATTGACTGGAATCGGGGTTCCGTCTTTCGCGCGGTAGGTGCGCTCCACTCGATATCCGTCGCTCTCACCAGTCGCGAGCAGCTCGAAAGACTTCATGACCTCTGAGTAGGAATCCGCGTCTAGGAGCACAGCGGGATCGCGCCCCACCAGCTCTTCTTCTTCATAATTCAGCATTTGCCGCAGCGCTCGATTCACTCGCACCACCTGCATCCGATCGTTCAGCAGCAAGAAGCCATCAAACGCGTTCTCAAACGCTTGCTGAAAGATCATTTGACTCTCTCGCAAGCGCCGTTCTTGCGCTAGCTGTCGCGTGATGTCTTGCGCAGTCCCAATCACACGTTGTGGTTTCCCGTTGTCGCCCCAAAGGCATTGCCACGAGATGCGCAGTGTGCTCTCTTCGCCATCTTTGCGGATCAGGCGGAGCACTTGAGAGAAGCGTTCGCTTGTGCGTAGCGACTCTTCGTATTGGTCGCGGAACACTTGCTCGTCTTCGAGCAACAGGTGGCGGGATGGAATCGTGGCGGGGTCTCCTTTGCCTGGCGGATAGCCATACATGCGATACATTTCGTCAGACCAGAAGATTTCACCTGTCTGCAAATTGTCTGACCAGCTTCCAACGTGGGCCAAATGCTGCGTGAGGTTGAAGAGCAGCTCGCGCTCGCGGAGGCGTAGCTCAACATTTTTCTTGCCCGTCACGTCTCGCCACACGCCGACCCACACTAGCTCGCTCGCGGCTTCTTCTACTTTTCGGACGGACTCTTCAATCCATCGCCATTCGCCGTTCGCGTGCTGCCAGCGATATTCTCCATACCAATCCTCGCTGTTTTGCAGGTGCTGCAAACGAGCTTCTCGGCGAGGCAAATCTTCTGGGTGCAGTCGCTCTCGCCACAGAGTGGGGACTTCGCGAAAATGTGCGACTGAGTAGCCCGTCACAGCTTGCACCTGTTCGCTCACAAACGCGGGTTGCTCCAAACGCTTCTCTTGCAACCAAAACGGCGCAACAGGCTGATTGTGAAGCAACAACGACATTTGTGCGTTCGCTTGGCGTTGCTGTTCTACGGCTTCTTGGAGCTCGGTGATGTCTACAAATGTCGAGACGAGCGCGGCTTGTCCGTCATATTCCAACGGGCACGTCGAGAACAAACACCAGAAACGTGAGCTGTCTTTGCGCCGAAAGCAGATCTTCCAGTCTTTCACGAAGCGCTTCTGCTGGAGTTCCGCCAACAAAAGAGCGCGGTCATTTGGATCGTCATAAAAATCCGGGGCCTTGTGACCCACGACGTCCTCAGACTGAACTTGAAAGAGCTGTGCTGCGCGTTGATTGAGATACAGGATCGTGCCGTCGACCACAGAAGTAATCACCACCGGAAGTGTGAGCGCCTCGTGCAACGCGCGAAAGTTTTCCCCATCTCGTCGCGCTTGCTCGAAGCGCTCTTGCAGAGGCGTTGCGTCATGCACCACACTCAGCACTTTCGGCCCTTCTGCTGTCGCCATCATCCGAGCAGAGAGCAGCCCCCAGACGAGCTCACCGGCTAAGGTGCGAAACAGCGTCTGTCGGCTGCGAACCGTCGTTCCGGCTTTGAGTTGCTGTTGAATTTCGCGCTGTGCCATCGGGTCAGCGAAGAGTTCCTGCGTCGACCTCCCCTGCATCGCGGTGACCGTTGCGTCATGGATTGCGGCTGTGTGTTGATTCACCCGCAAAATCGTGCCGTCAAGGTCAGAGAGCATCAGAGCCGCTGGGATCTCATCCCAATCCAACATAAATCCATGCTTGGTAAAATCGTCCGCAGTATTTTCTGACATAGCCCTTTCGAGTTATGGGGTGAAGCGGGTTGTTTGAAGCGTCCCAGCAAGAACTAGGCGAGTGTCACTGAAGGAGCAAGCGACAAGTCATAAAATTTTGCCGTCAAAAAATAGTTGTGCGGTCTCCTAAATTTATTGACAACACGATTAGCACTTGCCAACTTAGAGTGCTAACAGTCAACTCAATTTGAGGAGGTTCAATGGCAAGTTCTGATGTTGTTTGGAATGGAGAGCTTTTCGAAGATGAATCTTGGAAAGAAGATCGTGCGAAAGAGCAGCAACGCGCCGAAATCCAAGCGGCGGTGCAACAGTTCTTGCGCAAAGGAAAAGAGATCCAAGTGCTGCCCCCCCAGCCGGAGCGCGAAACTCGTCGTGTTTCTACCGAACGCTGGGGAGGCGCATACGAAGATTTTTCGGACATGTTCTCCAGTTTAAACTAAGCCTATCTTCTACCGAAACCGACTCTCTTGTGCGGTTTCGGACACTCCTCTCTCCATTTTTCACACCTGCGCGCACTCTCTCACTTCGCTTTCTCTGCGAAAGGCAGCCTCGTTGCATCACCTCGCACCTCAAACTTTTCAGTCCCGTTTTATTTCTCTTTTGGAGGCGCAAGGTGAGTTCACTTCTCTTCCGGCGCGTTTGCGTAATCGGTAGCTTCTATCTCCTCACGGTCGCTGCGACATCCACAACGTATGCGGATATTCTCTTGCGAGTGCACTATCAATCGCAATCCCTCAGCACAGAGGACGGCTACGGCGCCTTCCTTCAGGAGCGCTATGGAGCGTCTCCTGTGCTCACGGGCACAGGGTTCTCGGGCTTCTTTCGCGGTGCAGATTCTGCGTTTGGTCTAGGTGTAGAGCTCAGCTCGCTTGAGAGTGACATCAACTACAAGACCCTGAATGGCGAGGAGCAGACCAACTCGCTGCGGTTGCAGAGTTCCATTTTGCTGGCGACGTACACGGTGGAGAGCTGGGAGTTGGGGGCCGGACTTGGAACCAACGAACTCACGCGAACGTTCAACGGATACCAAGATGTTAACATTGTCACAGATAATATCGGGGATCAGGAGGGCACCGTGGAGGTGACGACCGCAGGAACCGTGACCGCTCTTCAGCTCCTGTATCGTTGGGGCTTAGGAAAATTGAGCGTAGACGGCGGGCTGCGCTATACCGCCAGCGAACATGAGATTCCGGCAACCGATGCGCGCCCAGCTTATTCTAGCCTTGGCGTGCCAGAAGCACAGACGTTCAACCTCGGCGGGATGGGCTTCCTGCTGTCGCTAACCTATCAACTTTAGGACTCGAAGATGTGTCAACTCACACGCAGAAATTTATTGCTGGGAGCATCCGGCCTGCTCCTCTTTGCAGGGTGCGCTCAGGAAGAAGTCACGCAAGCCAATGACTATTATCCCGTGACACAAGACGAAAAAGATCCTTGGATCTTGCACTGGGGCAAAAACAGCACGATTCAAGTCAACACCGCAGCCTCAGGTTCGCCGTCAGCCTCGCAGCTTGCGGTTTTTGAAGCCGGCCTTGAACAGTGGGTCGCCACCCTCAGCCAGCTAGGGATCACGCTCTCCTATTCCACCACATCCCCAGATGTAAACGTCAACTGGCTGACGCCATCACAGATGGCTTCCACCGCAGGCAGTGACAGCGTCTTGGGATATGCTTCGACCAATAAGAATATCTACATGCGCACCGACTTGGACAACTCCACTATCCAATCCACGGGAGTTCATGAGTTTGGCCACATGTTGGGCATCTGGAGTCACAGCTTTGACCGCGCAGACATTATGTATCCGTATGACTTAGGGCAGACAGAGTTGACCAGTCGTGACATCGCGACGCTGCGCGATTTTCTCTACCAGCTCACACCGTCTTATGACATGCACAATCTCAGCGGGCCCAGCACGTCTGGAGGCATTGTCATCCCAGAGATGCGGACGTATTACACGTCGCAAGGGTGCAGCATCGTCCAATACTCATAAGTCTTGAACTCCACACGAGAGAACCCCATGTACGTTCCCTGTGCTTCTCCACGCAGACATCGAGGTTGGCTGTCTCTCCTCGTTGGTGGGCTGTTGTTAGGATGTGCGGCCGACACCTCCTCGGAAAACGCAGCCAATACGCAAAGTGTCGCAGACACCCTGACCCGCCAACTCACGGTTACGGCAAACGGAGTTGAGGGCCTCGCCACAACCGAGGGATTCCCCCTCTCGACCAATACAGGCGCAGCACCACAAATCACGACGCCAACCGAGCAGACCTTCTCTGCGGGGTCCACCAGTCTGTTGCCGATCACTTACGTGGCAAACGCCCCCACCTCATCATTCGAGATCCGCCTCCAGCTTTCCGAGAATGCGACCAAGCAGCTGCTCTTCAGCCCACTGACCACAAGCGCAATCACGACCGGCTCAGGCTCCACCGAGACCAACCTCGCCATCACCGTGCCTGCCAACATTTGTGACGACTTGCCCCCCATCATCGTCTCAACCCGTCTGCAGACACAGGTTCAGGTTGACACTCACATCAGCAACACGGCCTCCACAACCGTCACACTCGACTGTAGTACTGGCATTGCCACAAACTGAACCGCTCCCTTCGGGTAGTCCAGACGCTGTGCGATGAGGTTTTTTCAGGGAAGAGAGATCGACGCGCAGGGCAGATGCGGTGGTTGAGATGGTGGGAGAACGCCAACCTTGGGCCAACTTTGGGCGGCCCCGAGGAGTCTTGGGTCTTAGCGGTACTGTCGTCTCAGATCAGAGCAATGGCGGAGAGGCTCGCCTAGAAGCCTAAGTAGAAGCCGATGTAGGAACCGATGCCTCCCAACTGGAGGGTCTTGTTGCGAGATTCTACAACGAGAGGAGCATAGATATAATATTGCGATAGCATGACGCCGTAGTCGCCGGAGGGGAAGCGCACACCCCACTTGTAATAATACGGCTCCAGTACCTCGCCAAACACGACGGAGGAGGTTGTCGATCCATCTGCTTCGACGAGCGTCTCTTCCACCTTGGTCAGATAGTTCCCAGTCCCCAGCCCAAAGAATGGATAGAACCAGCCCAGTCGACCGTACAGACTCAGGCCATACAACACGCCAATCACTTCGGTCTCGACTCTGGAACCGTCGCTCCCAAACTCGAACTCTTGGTTGTAATTTGGGAGCAAGAACACGCCGCTTGGTGGATCATTTTGGGCAATTCCCGACAGCAAATCCAGACTAAAACCAATCCCTAAGCCGCTGCTCACACGGTAGTACTCAAAAGAAATTACCGTCGGTTGCACGGTTTCGTCTGCTTTCAAACTTCCGTACTCGTCTTCCAAGCTGTTGAGATAGGGGCTGTCACCGGCAAACGGCTGCGGCACTCTGCTCGTGTCAATGCTCCCAAACTGAATCGATGTGAAGTAAAAGGTCTGCTCCACCGCGTGCGCGGACACGGCGCTCCAGCACATGAGCGTCGCGAAGATGAGCCAACTTTTTGCGCGTTTCACCATTGCAACCCCGCTTCAAAAAAGATGGCAAAATCCGTCTCGTTCCCTCGATTGCTGTAGTCCTGCACCACGCCTGTCTCGAACAACAAATTGTAAACCTGTAGTTTGTATCCCACCATCAACAAGGCAGTCGAGGCCTGTAAGTTGTAGTTATCTCGCTCTTCCTCCATCGTAGACTCTGGGTCACCGACGGCAGGAAACATACTTGTTTGAATCACATTTTGGATGACAAGCGCCTGGTTGGAATACATTTGATATTCCAGACTCAAAAAACGGTGAAAGACTGAGTCTGACTGCCACGATTCGCTCTTGCCAAACATGGTCACTCCTTGCCCGAAGTACACAAACCACGGGTCAAAACCTTTAGAGAGCGTGAGCATATAACCGCGATCATCGGCCCCAGAAGTCGTTTGTCCGCCGTCGGTGCTTTCGCCGTTGCCAACTTTGTAGTTTAGCTTCACCGTGAACGCAGGCATGAGGCGACCGCCTTCTAAGAGGTTCCACTTGAAACCTAAGGTCGTATCGCCCCGTTTTCCCAGGAAGGTTTCGCCCAGAACAGGCGTCTTGTCTGCGACTAACAGCTCACCGTTGCGCGCGACGTAATATCCAAATTGATCTTTATCCGAATACGCTCGATACGCACCTTCGTTCGAAGAATTAGAGACCCCAATTAAGTCATGGAAGGACTCAATCGTGCCGTCTCCCACCCCCCCAACCATGGAGATGAAAGGCACTTCTAATGAAAGCTCAGTCCGCCCCGTCAACCCATATTTGAAGCGGAAGCGCTGTCGATAACTCTCGACATCAATGTAGAGCCCTAGGTTCGGAACCACCTCCCCCGAAGCGCTGTTGAAGTCGCTGGCTTGGATCCCTCGATTAAACTCGGTACGCGTAATGCTTTTAGTCCGACCTTGCGTGTTAATGAAGGTGTTGGCACCTGTAACGCTGTAGGTGATCAGTTTGCTGCCCGCTTCTAGTGTCGCGGTCGATTCTGGATACATCCAGAGGTAGGGCGAGGTGACGGGATAGTGGTTGCGAACCTCTAATGGTCCAAAGCCCGCATTTCGCGTCTTTGCCTGCGACCCTGTCGCGCTAATTATTAGGAAAAAGAGGGCGCCCCAGCCAATGTGGCGGGAAAGAAATGAGATCATGAGTGGCTTCGTAACGAGGCACAAAGAGATGAGTTTCGCAGCAGCGAGAATTCTTGCGGCCAATCAAGACCCGTACCAATCATAGAACCAAGGAAGCCTGTGGCTAAGCTGAATGAGATGATCAAAGAGTTTCGGCTGTCGATCGACCAAAGCATCGAAGCCCTCGCGCTCCTGATGCAGATGGAGCCGGACGAGTATGCACGCCTAGAAGAAGATTGGATTCCGCCGCCTGATATCCTGCAGCGCCTCTGCTCGCTGTTTGAGTGGAATTATCAGGAGATCAGCCGACTCGCGCGCAACACTCCCCAACGCCGCCCAGGCGTCGCCGTCCCGGAATCAACGGCCAGCTCCCAACGCAGACCGCTGCATGAGCTGATGCGCGACGCTCGCATGGAAGTCGAGCAAACGCAGGAAGGCATCGCCACCCTGCTCTCCATTCCCGTTGACTACTACCAAGCCCTAGAAGAAGGCGTCGCACCAAACGACGAGCTGCTACGCAAGATTTGCTCGCTCTTCAACTGGAATTATCTCCAGATGCGGCAGCGGTTGATCTCAGACACGTCACCCAGCCTTGGCCCGTACCAACCGCCGCTTCCAGCACGGGAGATCCGCGCACGCTTCCCCGAGAAGCCTCTCCCGCCTGAATTCAACCAGCCCGCACATGGTCGGGTTTCTTTCGGAGCGCGTTTGCGCGATGCCCGCTTAGAAGTGGGTCAGAGTTTGGAGGGGATGGCCTTGCTGCTTCAGATTCCCCCCGACCTCTATGAGCAGATTGAGACCGACCAAGCGCCTTTGGACACCGAGATGCTCCGGCACATCAGCGCGTTGTTTGAGTGGAATTATCACGAAGTCATCAACCACTACAAAAGCCAGAACCGCCAACTCTGGCAGCCCAGCGTCACGCACCTCCAAGGCCCTGAACCGCACCGAGTCCGAAAATTGCAGGGCCTGCAAGACGAAATTTCAGCGGGATGGCGAGACCTGAACGTCGAGCAGCAAGACGCGCTGCTGTCGCAGATGGAGTTAGTTCGCGACACCATTGACCGCTGGAAGATGAAAAACAAACTCTGAAAGATCGCTGCATGCCTTTTCTTGTGCTCTGCCTCTTACTCCTGCTGAGCGCGCCTGCTCATGGCCAAGTCTTACGTGTCAACTCTGGCAGCTATGCGGTCGCGCATCCGTTGTTCTCTTACCAATACGAATCTCTTGGCGAGACAAAGGTTTTGGATGACAACAAGACGGAACTCGCTGGGGCTCAACTCGAAATCACCAGCCGCACACGCGCCCTCAATCTCTATCTATTTGGCGTGTTCTCCGAAGAAACCAACCTCAGCTACACCAACGGAGCCGAACTTGCGTCTTCGTTTGCCCAGCAAAGCGGACTGTCCTTGAGCGCTCACGACCTACCCGACGCCCTCTATAACGAAGGCTGGAGCGGCCACTTGCCCATCCCTCTCGGCGACTCGGGGCTCTCCCTTCGTGGCGGTGCTCGCATCGCCTCTGATCGAAGAGATCTGAGCAACGAAGATTACCACTCGCACGTCGCCGTCCTCTTCTATCCCAACCTCGAAGCCTCTGCGCGCTGGTCTTTCGGAGCGTTTCAGCAAGCTTACCTTGGCGAAATCAGCGACATCATTCCGCTCGCACAATACGAATCCACAGCAGGAGAGGTCGCGTGGTCTGTCGGCTTCCTCCACATCCCCGGATATTACGACCCGCCGGTACTGCCTTATTTTGGTCTGCAATTGGCGTCTGGAGCGCTCCTCGAAATTGAGTTGGTTTATCCACGAAGGTTGGCCCTCGCCGCGCGCTTATTTCCGCGATTGGGTGTCAGACTAGAGTTCGAGAAAGACACCACCAAGTATCGCCTCGCCAGCAACGACACCTGGGACAGCCGCATTCTGGAGCTGGCGGAGTCCAGCCAGCAGCTCAGCTTTGACCTGCAACTTCTCACCAACATTGAGCTGTCCATCGGCGCGGGCACCGTCACCGAGCGCAAGCTCGTGTTGTGGGACTCCAGCAACGCAGAAGAACTCGCCACGTTGCAGCCCGAAGACACAACATCGTCTCAACTGGGCGCCAGTCTCATCGTGCACTTCTGAAGGCCCCAATCCCTTGACAACAGGGCTTGTCAAGATCGTTGAACTCACGCTACTTTACAAAGGTTCCATCACACTCTGCTCTAACCCTCATCCCTTAAAAGACTATGGCTCTGTTCGATAACGACAACACTCCTCCACCTCGTCAACCTACGTCGACGCCTTCTGAAAACGAAAAACCCGCGTGGATGCAACAGCTACTTTCTTGGAAAGGTGCCGTCGGTTTCGGCGTGATCGTCATCCTCGGCCTTGTCATTTTTGGTGGCAGCGACAAGCCCAAAGACCGCAACGAAGTGGTCAGCTACAGCGGTGACAGCGTGCCGGTCGGTGTGAGCGACACCCTTAATCAAGACGCAGTGAACCGCCTCGGGGTCGATTTGACCGCCAACTTAGACCCTGGTCTGGTGCCTGCCATCGTCGCCGAAGCGATGAAAGAAGTGACGCAAAAGGGCGTCTCAGAAGCAGACTTTGTCCCCTCGCTGGTGAGCGGCATTTCCAACAAAATTCGCGACATCAGCACCATCGATCTTAACGCCGACGGGCTCGCTGACCCTGTGATCGTGATGCCAACTTCTGCGTCTTCTGATCAAGAGTTCATTCAGTTCTCCATTCGTGTCCCAGACCCCGCAGAAGTGAGCGAGCTACCCTCTGGGACCGATCAAGACGCGTGGCGTGACATCGCAGAGAATAAGTCGATCGAGATCATGACGGCTTCTGCGACGAAGAGCGCACAAGACGAAGTCACGATGCAGTCCCAGCCGAACCCACAAGTTTACAACGCGGCGCCTGCTCCCTACTACCACCACTCACCGCCTGGACTGGGCACGATCCTGCTCACGTCTATGATGATGAGCGCGCTGTTCTCTCCTCCCTTCATGGGCTATGGGGGCTATGCCGGCGGGCCCCCCACAGCCGTCACGACCGTAGAGCGGAGGCGCGCTGGGGCGACGTCTTCGCTAGCGTCGTCGTCACCGTCCCAGAGCACGGTGAGCAACAGCAAGGGACAGGCAGTCGGACAGTCCAACTTCAAGCAGATTCCACCTAAGACTCTGAATCAAGCGAAGACGGCTCAATTCCGAGCTCGGCAAAATGCGGCAGCGACACGCTCCGGCGGCTTCGGCAGCTCTTCGTCTAGCGTCAATCGCGCTGCGAGTGGATCGAGTATGCAACGCAGCACACCTCCGGCCTCTCGCAACAGCGCTCCCGTTCGTAGATCTGGTGGCTTCGGCAAGCGCAGGCGTTGACGCCGCTAATTGAGCGTTTCTTCTCCGTTCTCCACATCTGCCTGCAGCTTGGCCTGACGATCCTCCACTCCACGCGTCAGCACTTTGGCCAGCTGTAAGGCCTCCGCCTCCGTCATCTCAATCGACCACGAGCGATGCAAGCGGCCGTCTCGTGTCTTCAGGGTGATGAGCACGCCTGTCTCGCAGGTCCCCACTTCAAATTCCAAGTTCGCCTCCATAGCCTCCCTCACGTAACGATTGCAGCAAAACAACGGCTTCGGCAGCGATGCCTTCTTCTCTCCCCACGAAGCCAAGCTTCTCTGTCGTGGTCGCTTTGACAGACACCTGAGCAGGGTGGATCACCAGATCACGCGAGATATTTTCTCGCATAGCCGCGATGTGTGGTCTCAATCGGGGGCGCTGCGCCAGCACCGTACAGTCCACATTCTGCACACCATATCCTGCTGCTTGCAGCTGCAAGTGGACCTGTCTCAATAAAGCGCGGCTGTCGGCCCCTCGGTAACGCTCATCAGTATCGGGGAAGTGTTGTCCAATGTCCCCTAAGGCCAGCGCGCCGAGCAGCGCGTCCATCAACGCATGGAGCAAGACATCCGCGTCGGAGTGGCCTAGCAATCCCTTCTCATGGGGGATCGTGACACCTCCGAGCACGAGCGGTCGATCTGCTACCAGTTGGTGCACATCGAAGCCTGTTCCAATGCGAAACATTACGACAACTTCGGCGGTTTTTGTGCGCTCAACCAGCCTAAAATCATGGCTACGCCGACGCCAACGGTGCTGTACGGATTCTGGGTCACCAAAAACCAGATGGTCAAATAAGCAGCCAGCGAACCGTAACGCAGCGGGGCACTGCGCCGAAAGGCAACAATCACACGATTAGTAAAGAGATTGATGTCTTTAACGACGTTTTCCATGAGTCTCCTGTTACCAGTTGCGCAGTACGCATTGCACGTCCCGTCGCACCAATTGATGAAAGAGGGAATTATGGCCGAGGGCCGGACTGACCCGATGTCGGGCTTCATGAACTAACGTTTCAATCAACACAGCTTGTTTGGGCAGGGCGCCGATCCAAAAGTTTGAGCGATGCACCCGGATTTGTTCTTCTCCCCAATACACCCCAGCTTCGCCATACTGCACCATGTTCCCATGCACCGCAGGTTCCAGCGTGTAGTGAATTGGAACGGTCGCGAGTTTGTCGCGCATCGCAGCGGGTAGACAGTCGATTTCCTGCATGTGCTCTACATATTCTTGAATGACCGCTTGACGCGCGGGGACGTCTTCTTTCCAAACGCCAGCGACCTGCCACGCGTCGCTCAGCACCCAGAGCAGCCCAACGAGCAAGATTCCCAGCAACCATCTGGGATGCACGCGCTTCGGAGGCGCAGGCCAGTGTCGCGGATAAGCGTAACGTCGTTTCCACGCGATCCACTGGCCCCACTCTTCTTGCAATCGAAAGATCAAATCAGGCTGGGCCTGCAACCATGCTCCAAGATGTTCTAAGGCGGGCTCTACAGCCTGCGTGTCGCACTGCAACATCCCGTTCTCTCCACAGTCTGCGCAACGGACTGTCAGAAACCGCTCTCCCCGCCCACCACGCAACAAGGCCGCCTGCAGATGCGTACTGTCGCACGCTGGACAATGCAGCTCAGCGCTTTCAGCGAGGACGTGCGATTCGGGATTGGAGCGAGGGCGACGGGGCAGCAAGCTTGGTTCTACGCTGCGAAATGAGGAGCTTTGCAAACGCATTGCACTTCAAAAACAGGTCAGTATAATTGCGATTCGCGTCTCAGAACCCTAATCTTTGGCACCATGCGCACAAACGGCGAGCATGCAAGAACTTGAGCGGAACCTGTGGTGGAATAAGCAAAACGTCACAAATGGCGTAGCCCTCTTTTTGATCCTATTGGGACTCGCCTTGGGAGGGGAAGGCCTCAATCCTATTTTGAGCATGGGACTCTTCGCCCTTTCGGGCGCGGTCACCAACTGGCTAGCAGTCTACATGCTCTTTGAGAAAATCCCAGGATTGTACGGATCGGGTGTTATCCCAGAGCGTTTTGAAGACTTCAAGACGGGAATCCACAACTTGATGATGCAACAATTTTTCACGCCTGAGCGCGTAGGACAGTTCCTGAGAGAGTCTTCTGTAGATGGCTCCTTGCTGGCTTCCGGAGCCGACTCCCTACTGGAACAGATCGACACAGACAAAGCGTTCCGCACGATGGTCAGCGTGATTGAGGACTCCTCGTTTGGCCCAATGCTCGCCATGGCAGGAGGCCCTGCGGCGCTCGAACCTCTGAAAGAGCCCTTCCTGCAGAAGCTTCGCGCAATGTTGCGCGAGGTGCTCACCACGCCTGAATTGACCGAGGCGGTGCACGCGCATCTGCGCCAAGACGCAGCCGGTGACGTGATGGCGGAGCGTATTGACGCGATTGTCCGCCAGCGTCTCGACGAGCTTACGCCCCAGCGTGTGAAAGAGATCATCGAAGACATGATCCGTGCTCACTTAGACTGGCTCGTCGTGTGGGGCGGTGTCTTTGGAGGCGTGATCGGCTTGATCTCTGGCTTGGTTTTCTGAAAGCGCTTGCTTTTCCTAAAGAACCGCGTATTTTAACTCGTTTATTTTTTCGATTTTCCTCTCTGATTTCTTAGTGACAGCCGGCGCGCAAAGTCGACTGTCAGCAGTTCTTCCCGCAGAAAAGGTTCTCATGATCAATGGAATGCTGGCCCGCAAGATCGGCATGTCACAAATTTTTCAAGAAGATGGTACTGTCATCCCCGTGACCGTGCTGCAAGCCGGCCCCATGACCGTGATTCAAAAAAAGACCAAAGACCGCGATGGCTACGAAAGCCTTCAAATGGGCTTTGAAGACTTCCCCGAGCGCAAGATCAATATGCCAACCAAAGGGCACCTCAAAGGCCAAAATCCCGTACGCATTTTGCGTGAATTTCGCTCTCAAAACCATGACAGCATCGAAGTCGGCCAACAGTTCGACCAAAGCATTTTTGACGAAGGCGAGATGGTCGCAGTCACCGGAACTTCCAAAGGGCGCGGTTTCGCAGGTGTGATGAAGCGTCACGGCTTCGGCGGCCAACCAGCCAGCCACGGTCACCGCGGTAAGCGGATCCCCGGTTCAATTGGACAGTGCGCGTTCCCTTCCCGCGTCTTCAAGGGCAAGCGCATGGCAGGCCAACACGGAAATGCCCGCGTCACGACCCAAGGTTTGACCATTGTGAAAATTATCGAAAACGAGCGCCTCGTGCTCATCAAAGGCGCAGTCCCCGGCCCGAACGGTGGCTTGGTCACCATCAACAAGGCCCAGAAATAAGCTGCTCCGCGTCACTCCGGTGACGCATCTCCCGTCCGTCTCTCCCCTTTTGCTAATTCCTTGCATCTGTAGCTCGCCATTCACCAAGCGCTACTCCAAGGAACCCCATGACAGCTGCCCCAAACCTGCAAAAACTCATTCCAGAGTTGACGCCCGACGACTTTCAAAAGATGGAAGCTTGGATTCGTCAGCACCGCATCACAGAAGTAGAGTGCCTGATCCCCGATCTCACCGGAATTGCGCGTGGCAAAATCATGCCTGCCGACAAGTTCTTGCGCAACGAAGGGCTGCGCCTGCCAGAAAACCTCTTCTTGCAAACGGTCACGGGAGACTGGGTCGATGAGAAGCACGTGGAAGACCTCAACCCTGCTGACGCCGACATGGTCTTGCAGCCGGACCCGAGCACCATTTGTCTCGTACCTTGGGTGCAAGAGCCTACAGCCCAGGTCATCCACGACTGCATCAAATACGATCACACCAGCATCGAAATCTCACCACGCAATGTCTTACGCCGCGTGCTCGCCCTCTATGAAGCCGAAGGTTGGCTCGTCCGTATTGCGCCTGAGTTGGAGTTCTATCTCACCAAAATCAACAAAGACCCCGACTACCCGTTGCTGCCCCCTGTAGGCCGCTCGGGCCGCCCCGAAGTCACCGGTCAATTCTATGGGATCGACGCCCTCAATGAGTTCGATCCCTTGTTCGAAGACATGTACGACTATTGCGAAGCGCAGGGACTCGACATTGACGCACTCACGCACGAGATGGGCCCCGCTCAAATGGAGATCAACTTCCTCCACGGCGACCCGCTGCGTCTCGCAGACCACGTTTACCTCTTCAAGCGGACGATGCGCGAGACGGCCTTCCGGCATAAGGTCTACGCTACCTTCATGGCAAAACCGATGGAGAACCAGCCCGGCAGCGCGCTGCATTTGCATCAGAACCTGTTAGATCGCGAGACGGAGACCAATCTCTTCTCGCAAGACCGTGGAGACTACACACCGCAGTTCTATTCGTTTATTGCGGGGCTCCAAAAATATTTGCCGCAGTTTATGCCCATGATCGGCCCGAACGTGAACTCATACCGACGCATCACCCCCGACATCGCAGCTCCGATCAACATGCACTGGGGCATTGACAACCGTACCGTTGGACTCCGTGTCCCTGTGGCAGAGCGACAAGCGCGACGAGTGGAAAATCGCCTGCCCGGCGCAGACGCCAATCCTTATCTCGCTATGGCAGCGTCACTCGGGTGTGGCTACATGGGAATCAAGCAAGGGCTCCAGCCAGATGCTCCCCTCGAAGACAGCGCCTATTACCGCGACTTCGGCTTGCCTCGCAGCCTCTCTGAGGCCGTCGCGTTGTTTGAAGACAATGATTTGGCGCGTGAATTATTCGGCGAGAAATTTGTGCAGATTTACTCGGCAGTCAAACGCACAGAATATGAAGCCTTTTTTCAGGTCATTAGCACTTGGGAGCGAGAGTTTCTCTTGCTCAATGTCTGAGCGATTACTCCACTTCGATGTGCAGCTCTGCTTGAGGCGCTTGCCGCTCCACACGCCGCGACCACTCCTCGACCTGCTCCCGCTGCGACGGTGTGATTCCCCAGATAGGCAACTCAGCACGGGAAGGAGGGCTCGTCTCTGAGGAGAGCTTTTGCTGCAAGCGCGTCACCTGCTCTTCATCGACGGGTTGATAGGGAGCAAACAAAATCACGCGAGATTCTGGAGAACCATCCGCTCGCCACCTCCGATGCTGCAAGCGCACTTGGCTCGCATCGACCTCCAACACAAAGTCTTCTTTTTGCACTGCTGATCGCAACTCTAAGCGGAACGTCCGCTTGGGTCGTTGATCGAGTGTCTTCCAGAATCGCAGCACCTCCCGCAAATAGAGACGCTGGCGCGCGTTCACATCCTCACGACGCGACAGACGCACCAGCAATACTCCAATGCGCTGCGACGCCTCTGGGCACAGGCGCAACGTCGGAAACAAGATGAATGAGTCGGCCCGCTCGGTATCCGGTTCTCGCTTCAGTTGCCAGCGACGCTCGCGCAAGTAGACATTGCGCTCCTCTAAAGAGGCAAACGTCCACATCTGCATCGGCTTCCCTTCTAGCTCGGCTGACTCCAAAAAGTGCCCCAACCCCTCTCGATCAATCCACACACAAGGGGAGCCATCTTTTAGCTCTCCGCGATGCGCTTTGCCGCCCTCTGGATGCTGCAACAGCTGAATGTTTTTCAAATCGTGGAGCGTCGCGCGGGAAGGACGGGGGTGAGAATTGAAGGTCGCAGCCTCTACCGAGAAGTCGACTAAGACCATGCGCTCTAGCGTGAAGCCTTCCCGATCGGTGGGACGCCAAAACTCCAAATGCTCGGCAATCCACGCTTCCATCTCTTCCTCCAGCATCGCCAACGCATGGCGCTGATCTCGCGCGAGGACTTTCCCTTCTAGCAAGACCTGCAAAAAAATCGGCTGGATGTAGGAGACGGGGGACTCTTCTTCCAGCAAAGTCGCCGATTCCAATTCAAACTGTTCCACATGCAAGCGCCGCAAATCTAAGCGGCGTGAGACCACGTGTAGGTTGTCGTGCACGCCGAGCCGCAGCACTTCGTTGAAGTGTTCTTCCAACAAAAATGGAGCGTCATGAACTTCGGCATCCGGCAACAAACCGTGGGCTTCAAAACGAGCACGCAGGCGACCCTCAAACGCATAGCGCCACTGAGGGGAAGAGTTCACAGAGACCATGTCACTCCGGGGGATGTCAGGCCGCGACCTGGGAGGGGCGAAGGTGAGTGCGAAATGAGTTTTCCAGAGGCACCCGAATCCAGAACGTGGTGCCCACACCCACTTGGCTGTCGATGACGAGCGAGCCCTGATTTTCATGCAAGGCAGAGAGCACCGCGTCCATGCCGACTCCGCGTCCAGAGACGTCGCTTACTTCGGCTTTGGTGGAAAAGCCCGCACGGAAGATCAACTCTTGGACCTCGCGTGTGGTCGCGTGCTCTAGGAACGCTTCGTCAACTAGTCCTTTTTGCAAGGCAATTTGTCCGACTCTTTCGGGGTCAATGCCTTGTCCGTCATCTTGAATGCGCAGCAACAACGCGCCGCGCTCTTCGCTAGCATGAAAGATGAGCTTCCCGACGCGTGGTTTTTCGTTCAGTTCACGCATCATCGGATCCTGCTCCAATCCATGATCAATGCAGTTGCGCACCAAGTGAATCAGATTATTGAACACCGTCCGGTAGCGCGAAAGCGGAATCTCTACATCACCGCCTTCGATCACCACCTCGACCTCTTTGTTCAGTCGCTTGGCAAGTTCTTGGGCAGCCGTGCCTAGCCGACGCAACACGGGGCCAATCGGTTGCCACGCTAAGCAGTCCACCGCTTGCTGAAATTCACGCGTTTTGAGCTGATGATGCTCTTGATACTTGTCGAGTAGTTCTTGGGCGATGCGCGAACGCATACTCGCGGTCTGGCTCTTGAGGAACGCTAACGACTCCTGCAGAAGGCGCTGCTCCACGACCTTCTGCCACTCCCAGAGCCGAGACTCCCGAATGCGCAGCGAGTGGTCACTTTGATCATCTGGAAAGAGCACTTTGAGCTCATCAAGGTATGCCTGGTAGCGCTGTTTCAGCTGCTGTAGATCGTTGCTGAGGCGGCTCTTCGCCTCTGAGGGCACACCCGTCGCGCGCCACTCTGTCAGATAATGTTCAATCTCGTGAGCCTGACGACTCACATCCATCAGACCATAGTTTGCAGCGCCACCTTTGATTGTGTGAAAGTGCCGCATCAGCTTCCCCAGCAAGTCTTCTTGAGCCAAGGACTGCTGTGTTAGGCGCTCTAACAGCAGGAAGAGTTGGTTTTGCTCCAGCACAAATTCCGTGAACATTTCACGGTCTGTCGCCACCCGCACAATCATCTGATTGCGCTCTTCTTCCGTGGCCACTTGCTGCGCCAGCAGGTTCTCCTGCGTCACATCGCTGATGATGAGCATCATGCGGCAGCGTCGCTTAATATATTTGTAGTCTAGTTGCAGGGTGCGCTCTCCTAACCGCACGTCTTCCGGCAAAATCGCGACCAGCTTGCGCAGCTTGCTGCGCCCGAGGAACACCAGTTCCAACGCTTGTCGGACTTCTTCTTGTAATGAGGATGACGTTTTGGCCTCGCTCTCTTGCAAAGAGAGGTTGCCAAACACCACCTCTAGGACATTCTTTCCGGCCAGCTTCTCGCCGAAGAGAGTTTCGCAAAAACGGGAGTACTCTGGAAAAATCAAGAAATCTGCGCCAAACGAGAGGAATCCCTCTCCGCTGTAATCCAGCAACTCTTGAATCGTATTGCGCGCCTGCTGAGCGACATCGGCGAGCAGCTCCGAGTGTTCTTTTTCACGGCGCAGCTCTGCGGTGCGTTCTTCCACCATGCGGCTCAAGTTCTGGTTGTGATATTCAATGATGCTCAACAATTGCAGATGCTTCAGCCGTGCGCCCGCCAACCGCGACAGCGCCAACAAAAACTGGCGATCTTCCACCCGATATTCCAGATGCCCAACCGGCGCCGATAGGTTCAACACGCCGAGCAAATCCGACTCGGTGTCTTGCAGAATCGGCACACACATCACCGCGCGCGACACCTCGGCCGCGCCGAGTTCTTGGTGAAAGCGCATATCTTCTGTTATGTCTGGAACAAAGATCGCGCGGCGGGTCTGTGCCACGAGCCCCGACACACCTTCGCCCACTTGAAAGGAGGGGACCGCCTCTGAACTCAGCTCCACATCAGGATCGGTGTGGACCAACACAAAGCGCTCTGTCTGCTCATCTCGCAAGAAGATCGATCCATGTGAAATGGGCAACAACTCGCGAATAGCGCGGATCAATTCTTCAAAAACTTGGCGCTGGGCGGGTGCCGTGGCGAAGGCTTGGGCGGCGCGGTTGAGCTCTGCTAAAAAGCGAAACTTGCGCTGCGTCTCTAGTTTGCTGCGTAGGATGCTGGTCGCGAGATCTCCAATCTCATAGTGATCTTGGAGCGCCAACAGTCGCTGCTGCTCCCACAGGGCGTTCCCTTGTTGTTCGCTGACTTGTTGTAGCTGCTGCAATGGATCGCGCAGCCAGCGGGGAACTTGCGAGAGAATCAAGACCGCACACCATCCGAGCAACAGCGGTAGATACAAAATCCACAGCGACGTCCCACGTGCTTCTTCACGCGTGTTGCCCCACAACCGCAGTGTCCCCGTCAAATTGCTGTCGATCTGCGACAGCCGCACTTCCTTCAACCGCCAGCCTCGGCTCTGTGGATCGGCAGTCATCTGGAGCCAATCTGAATCCCGCAGCGGGTAGCGCGCCACGCGGAGATCTTGTCCGTTTCTGGACAGATGCCACGCGGCGACCTCTTCATCATGGAGAGTAGCGCGCAAGTAGTGACGCAGATGCTCGGTGTCATCCCATTGATTGATGGCCGCAAGCGTCTGCGCCGTATCGTGGATTACGTTGCGCAGCTTGGTTTCAATACGCTGTTCGGTACGCGCGGCTTCTAGGTGGCGTTGATAGGAGTCGAGCAGGAAGAAATAGAGCGTGATCGAGAGGAGCAGCGTCCACAGCAACAGGCGGGTGAGATTGCTGTGGCGCTGAGAAGTCGAGGCCAACCAAGGAGTTCGGAAGTGGCGCATAGGGAGTGGGGTGGAAGGCTGCGTCGGTGGGAGAAAATAAGCCGATCAATCGTCGTCTTCGTCGTCTTCGCCATAGAGATCATCGAAGAGTTCATCAATCTTCTCGCCGAGCACCCGTGCTTGAAACGGCTTGACGATGTAGTCGTTCGCGCCGCTTTTGATGGCTTCAATGACTTGATTGCGGCTCGCTTCGGCGGTGACCATCAAGATCGGGACGCTGCTGATTTCCGGATCCGGGTTAGCACGCACCCGCTCCAGCAACTCCATGCCGTTCATCACATCCATTTTCCAATCAGACAGCACTAGATCAAAGCGCTGGTTTTTGATTTTGCGGAGCGCAGTAGTTCCATCGTCGGCAAAGTCTAGGTTTTTGAATCCACACTGCGTCAGACAATTCTTAATGATGCTGCGCATGTTTTGATGGTCGTCGACCACTAGGATTTCAATTTGTCGGTCGGCAGGCATAACAACTCCTCAAACAGCGCTTTCGGCGCTGGGGGCGTGGAAAGAACGCTTCAGTTGCAAATCCAAAGCGCTCGTAGGTTTCGCGTGAAAGCCAAATGATGTCAAGTGTTCGTTACAAGCAGAATTCCGGGTTAGGCGCCATACTCGTCGTCGTCCTCATCTTCGATAAAGATGTCGCGGATCTTTTCATCTAAGACTGTCGCTCGGAACGGCTTGACGATGTAGTCATTCGCGCCGTTCTCAATCGCGATCAGCACTTCTTTTTTGCCGGCCTCAGCAGTCAACATCAGTACGGGAGTTCGGGCAATCACCGGATTTTGATCTGAGCGCAGCTGCTGCAACACCTCCAGCCCATCCATGCCTTCCATACGCCAATCGAGCAACACCAGCTCCACAGGCAGGGTGCGAAGCTTTCGCAACGCGGTCACACCATCTTCGGCAAAATCTAAATTTTTGTATCCACACTGATTCAGGCTGTTCTTGATCAAGAAACGCATGTTCTGGTGGTCGTCAACCACCAAAATCAACATGTCCGGCTTCAAGGGCATAGTGTTCTCGTTAAGCGACAAGAGGATACGATAGTTGAAGCGCTCGCAGAGTGAGCTTTCAAAAAATGTGCTGGCCCACCTAAAAAGCCTGATGCCGATCCAAACCATCAGACATCAGGCGTTGGCCTCGTTTTACCGTGAGGAGAGTTTGTTCAACCGTTGCCGAAGGGCAGCCGCAAGCAGGTGCGTGGAAACGGGTTCTAGGGCAGCGCGACGAGGCGTTGGTCTTGCGCTGCGTTGGTCTCGGCGACGTCGTAGGCTTGCTGGGGCGTAGCGTGGAACGCCTGCATGTACTCCGCGAAGGCGTCTTGCTCGCCGCCGGTGTAGCTGAAGCGGCTGTTGCGTCCCGGATCGTTGCTCAGGTTCGCGTCTGGATAGTCCGTCTCTTCGCCGTAGCCTTTGCCTTCATAAAGGTTCACTCGCTGTGGATCGCTCAGGGCTGCAAAGGGATAGCCGTCGCCGCCGTTCGCTAAGAAGTTGAGCGTCACCAGGCGCAGACGCCGCTC
>CBFIJD010000021.1:0-1909 GCA_965662845.1 uncultured bacterium
AGGGTTGATTCACCTTTTTCGTGTCCCATTGCGGAAGCGGTGGCTGCCAGGGCCGCAGTAGCGATTGCGGCCAACATGAGGCTCTTGAATTTCTTCATACTTCTCCTTCGAAAGTTAGGAATCGATTGGTTGCCCGTCTCCGATAGATTGTGGCAGCGGAGCGAGGGCGGTCAACTTGCGTCGACGAAAAGAAGTACAGATGCAAGCGGGCCCTGCAACTGTGGTGAACGTCGAAAAAGGAGAGTCAAATCAGTAAGTTTACCCATTCGTTTCTTCTTTTTCAGACTGCTTGTTTACCATTGCTACAAAGTCCGTGCCAAAAAAGCACCTGCGCGTTCAAAACCAGAAAATCGGTCAAAAAACAGAGTGTCTCCTCCTTAAAGGGCACAAGAGGAAGATGGCTGTTTTCAAAGTCTGGATCTCCGCCGACGGCAGAGATGGACTCGCTGACTCTCGATCCTGCTGGAGGCCACCTCGCTGGAAACCGTCCCGAACAGAATGCGGTCGCAGCCCCTTTCACAACGCTTCCACGAAAAGTTGTCGAGGGGAGTTGTTGCACAACGGCGGAAAGTATCTGTGAACCGCGAGAAAGGTCAAGGGCAAATCAGGCATCCAGCGCTGATTCCGTTCTTCCGCACCGAATCGCCACTTCAGTGTGGAATCTTGTGCAAAGGCACAAAAAAAAGCTTGCCGGAGCAAGCTTACCGAGACGCCGGAACCGAGGAAGAGCAGTCTTCTGCGGAACCTGTGTCGAGAGGTCAATATCCCCGCTGATTCATCATTTCGGGGTATTTGTCTTGGTCAATTGCTGGCAGAGCGGGGAGCAAAACGGCGTAGGAGAAGATGCCGATGGCTACGCAGGCGGCCAGTCCAACAAACAGCAAGTGAAAGGCTTTTTTTGTTTCGTTCATGGTACTCCTCAATATTTTTGTCAACCAAATTTTTTATCCTCGGCACGTTATCGAAGTTCACGAGAGAAAACCAGTCTTTTTCCTCAAATTTGTGACATTTGCGGCTGCGGTTGACAACTTTGTGTCACAAAGTCTTGGCAGAGAGGCGCGGGTGCCCTCGTAGCTTCTGTGGTTGCGGCGGCCGCAGCGGAGCTTGGCGCGGGTGCTCATCGGCGTGAGCGCTCGCTGGTTTGACCACGACCACAGAGTAGTCAAACGGTTCTGGGCAAGAACGCAAGTCGGTAACGGTTAGGGAGCGCTGTTGACGATTTCGGTCTCGGCGAAGAAGTAGGCAATTTCGGTTGCTGCGGTCTCTGGGGCGTCGGAGCCATGCACGGTGTTTTCGCCAATGCTCAGCGCAAAGTCTTTGCGGATGGTCCCTTCTGCGGCTTGCTCGGGGTTGGTCGCGCCCATCACATCTCGGTGACGGGTGATCGCGTTGTCGCCTTCGAGCACGGAGACGAGGACGGGGCCAGAGCTCATGAACTCGGTCAGCTCTCCAAAGAAAGGACGCTCGCGGTGCACGACGTAAAATCCTTCTGCTTCGCGCAGGGACAAGTGGACCATCTTCGTGGCGATGATGCGCAGATCGTTTTCTTCAAAGCGCGCCAAGATTTTGCCGATGAGGTTACGTTTGACGCCGTCGGGTTTGATGATGGAGAGGGTGCGTTCCTGAGCCATGGGTCTTCCTTAGTGATGGAGAGAGTGAACAAAATGCCGCTCATTGCGGCTGGGGAGTCAATGTAGACGTGAGCTGTCTGTGGGGGCAGCACAGGTTCCCGTCCTCAGAGGGCGCGGTGGAGCGTCTCCTCGCTCAGCGGGCAACGCCAGCTGTCGAGTCAGGTCAGGGTGCCGAAATTGTGCAGCAGCTGCAGCCCGACCGCTTGGCTCTTTTCCGGGTGAAACTGCACACCCCACACGTTCTCTCGTCGCACGACCGCAGCGAAGCGATAGCCGTA
>CBFIJD010000021.1:2240-6539 GCA_965662845.1 uncultured bacterium
GGCGCGAAGGCTCCAACGCCGGGGAGGAGGAGGCGGTCGGCTTGCTGCAACGCTTCCGGCGTCCGCACGATCTGGTTGGGAAGCCCCAGATGATCCAGCGCGTTTTTGAGGTTGTGCAGGTTCCCGACGCGATAGTCGACGATCGCCAGCATGTCAGAGCACTCCCTTGGTGGAGGTCGTCTCGGCGCGGCGCGGGTCGGTCTCTACGGCCATGCGCAAGGCGCGCGCGAAGGATTTGAACAGTCCCTCGCACTTGTGGTGATCGTTCTCGCCATAGAGGACGCTCATGTGCAGCGTCGTCTTGGAGGCAATCGCGAAGGATTTGAAGAAATGCGAGATCATCTGCGTGTCGAGTTGGCCAATCATCGGCTGCCGAAAGGCTCCGTGGAACACAAACTCTGGGCGGCCCGACAAGTCTAACACTGTGCGCACGAGGGTCTCGTCCATCGGCACATACATCTGCCCGTAGCGCACGATGCCGCGCTTCTCTCCCAGCGCCTCAAGCGTCGCGGCGCCGAGCGTCAGGGCGATGTCTTCTACGCTGTGATGACAGTCGATGTGCAGGTCTCCGTCGCACTGCAATTCCAAATCAAACAGTCCGTGGAAGGCGAGCTGCTCCAGCATGTGATCTAGGTAGCCCACGCCGGAGCGCACATCGACGTTGCCCGTGCCATCTAAGTTCAAGGTCAGGCGGATGCTGGTTTCTTTGGTCTGCCGTTGGTGCGTCACTTGGCGCATAAGCGATCTCAGAAGGAATAGTGTAGGCGGGTCGCAAAGTGCGTAATCGCGCCAGAATCGCGGGTGGGCGGCAAATGATCGTCATAGCTAAACGCGGGCCCGCGCCGGAACAAGTTCAGCTCAAACTGCCATGTGAGAAAATCTTCCACCTGCCACGAGAAGGTGTTGTCCCACTCCAACCCGAGGTAACTGACGGGGGTGCCGTCTTTGTCCAACACGGCGTTGGGGCGGTTCAGTTCGTAAAAGCCGACCTCATAAAAGGCGGACTGTAGCTCTGTGGTGTAGCGATAGCGCAGCCCCACCAGCTGGGTGTTCCCCACGCCTCGCCCGAGTCCGGTGCCGCTGCGCCAATCTAGGCCGCCGCCGTTGAAGTAGAAGTTGGTGCCGCGATAGCTCCCGGGGACGATCTCATAATAGGTGCGCAACACGCGGTCGTAGTTGCTGCCGGAATTTCCTGCTTGCGCGGAGTCTTCGCGTTGTTGGTCGCCTGTTGCGTATAAGAACAGCCCCGTCACTCGGTGTAGACCCCACAGGTAGCTGAACTCATGCTCGGTCACGACCCCGGCCACTGGTTTGCTGTTCAGGCGCTCGCCGGGGGTGTTGTCGTCGGCCAGCTCGTAATATTGACGGCGTCCTTGGTTGCCGACCACATCGGAATACCAACGCCAGTTGCGAGTGTTCCACGTGAAACGTAGCCCGTAATACTCTTGTTCCACCGCGTCGTAATACACGGGCGCGCAGCTCGCGCTCAGCGCGTATCCTTCCAGATCGCGATGGCAGCTTCCCGCCGCCGTGAGCAGGCCGTCGGAGCGCAAGGCGTCTAAGTCGTCGTTAGACAAGCGCCGCTGAGGCGCGTTGTTGCGTCCCAAGGGGACTCCTCGCTCTGTGTACTTCACACGAAACACTTCTACGCGCAGGACGTTTTCGGGGTTCCCTGCGGCGTCCACTTCGTAAAACACGGGGTAATCAACAGAGAGCGTATAGAGCCAATCCGCCGTGTTTTGGCCCAAGCGCAGCGCGCCGACTTCATAACAAAAGCTCCCCGCTGCACACTGTTGTGAGATCCCGGTCAAGAGGCCTTCCAAGACCTTGCCGCGTCGGTCTCCGAGAGAAATCTCCTGTTTGCCGAGGCGGATGCGGTCACGTGGGTTGGCCTGGTATTGCAGATAGGCCTGCCGCGCGACCAGGTTCACCTCTTGCGACTCGCGCTCGCGGACCACCGAGGCGGAGGGGCTGCGCAAGTCGGCGTTGTTGAACGGCTCCTGCGCCGTCGCGATCTCCAAATGGAGCGCTGCTGCGCGATGCACCGTCGAGCGCAAGAACAGTCGCAGATCCTGCTCAAACGACAAATTGCCGGCATCAGGGAAGCCGGCTTCTGGCTCCGGCTCCTGCGAGGCGTCTAACCAGCGGCTACGCAAGCGATACGAGCCTCCGATCTCCAAGCCGGGCTCGTAGGTTCGGCGCTCTTTGACTTCTTTGTAATCGCCTTTTTCCAGCGGGATGAAGTTGCTTTGAGCGGTCACAAAGGAGGGGGCGCTCCAGCCGCAGAGCAGAAGCGATAGCAGAGCCCAGCAGTGGGCAGCGGAACGAAGTTTCACGTTATCTTCAGAGAATGGGGGGAACGGGCAGGCCCGTCGGAAGTTGCGGAAGGGACAGGATCAGGCATGAGGGTGATGTCAGCGGTCCTGTAGACTTAGTTTGAGCGAGGCCATCAGATCAAGCGCCCGGGATCGGGTGGCGGGTTCATTGGCCATTTTGCTGTAGTTCTGCATCAGCGAGTTGAGCAGATCGCGGCGGACGGTCGTCGAGGTCTCGGTGTTCATGTGCTCTTGGAACCACGCCAACCACGCTTGTTGTTCTGCCGTCGATCCGGCCAGCATGGCGTCTTGTCCGCGTGACATCAACTCTTGCACGCGGTTGTCGTCGCCGGTGTTGCGAGCGCGGCTGACCAGCTCGGAGAGGAGTTCCCGTTTTTCGGCGCTGTCGGCGCTGCGATAGCGCTGCTCCAAGCGCAGCATCTCAATCTCGTAGAGATAGGTCTGCGCCTGCTCATATTCTCCTGCCGCAGCGGGCACTGCCTTGAACTGACGCTCAGCGTCGGCATAGCGCTGCGCCTCATAGGCGTCGACCCCGCGCTGATAGGGGACACGGCGCACCATCGCGAGCGCGCGGTTGTAGAGCTTGGATTCAGGTGGGACTTCGCGAAAAAACTTCACCGCCGCCACATAGTTTTTCTGTTCAAACTCTCGCATGCCCTCCTCAAAAGATTGCGCCATGCGCTGTTGGCGCTCTTCCTCGCTCTCAAAGAGACCTCCGATCCCCAGACTGCCGCAACTAGCGAGAGACAGGGCGAGCAACAATAGAATGAAACAGCGGCGCAGCGCAGGAGCAGTTGAGGTCATGACTCGGTTTAGGCGAGAGGTTCAGGCGGATGCGGATGCGGCGTCAGCCTGTTGGCGTTTCTTCGCGTACCACTTCACGGTGTACATGATGGACACTCCGAGCAGGGCGAGGATTCCCAGCAAGATGGGCCACGAGAAGGCGTCTTTCAACACAACAATGAAAACAATCGCCACCAGCAGCAGGGACGGAACTTCGTTGAACATGCGGAGTTGCTTGCTCGTCCAGCGGCAGCGCCCCTCTGACAGCTGGGTGCGTAGCACGCCACAATAGAGGTGATAGGCCACTAAGAACACGACGAGGAGCAGTTTGGCGTGAATCCAGCCGGGCATGCCAATCGAGAACAGCATAAAGATTCCGAACGCGACGGTAATGCACAGCCCAGGCCAGGTGATCGCAAACCACAGGCGCTTCTCCATTAAGGCAAATTGCTCAAGGAGCACCTTCCGTTCTAGCTCGGGGCGCGCCTCAGCTTCTTTGTGGTAGACGAACAAGCGCCCAAGATAGAAGAGCCCTGCAAACCAGATCACGACCCCAATGATGTGTACGGCCTGAATGTAGAGATATGCCATGTTTGCTCGTAGAAGAGATTGCGCAAAAGCCCTTATTAATGCCCAGAAGCTTTTGGGGTTTCAAGTGGAAACTCGCGGTTCTGATTTGCCTGCTTGTGTTTTCGCTTGAGGTCTCTGACTCTGGAGAGTTCTCAACAGTTCGTCTTCTCCTTCCCCCAACTCTTTGGTCTAGCACAGCATGTCCCAAGCTACTTTTGTCACGGGCTCTCTCTGGCGTCACGTCGTGGAAGCCTCGCTCACGGCTTCCTTGGGGTTGATGGCGATTTTTCTAGTGGATCTGCTGGACATGCTCTTTTTGAGTATGCTGGAGGATGTGGAGATCGTCTCTGCGGTGGGCTATTCCGCGAGCATTCTCTTCTTCACAACCTCGCTTTGCATTGGGCTGAGCATCGCTATGGGCGCTCTTGTCTCACAGAGTGTCGGAGCGGGAAATCTGCCGCGCGCGCGCCGGTTGATGATGAATGTTTTCGCGACGTCGCTGCTGTTGGGCATTGGGGTGGGCGGCCTGACGTGGTGGTGGGTGCCGGAGCTGGTGGCGTTGCTGGGGGCCACAGGGCGAGAGGCGGACTTGGCGACGTTATACCTGCGC
>CBFIJD010000021.1:6554-14622 GCA_965662845.1 uncultured bacterium
CTGCCGATCTTGGCGTTAGGCATCCCAGCGGGAGCCGTCCTCCGGGCGGTCGGAGATCATCGGCGGGCGATGTGGGCGACGCTCTTGGGGGGACTCGTCAACGCGGTCTTAGACCCGATTTTCATTTTCGTTTTTGACGGGGGGATCGCTGGAGCCGCGATCGCTTCGGTCATTGCGCGCTTCACCGTCTTCGGCGTTGGTCTCTTTGTGATCGTGCGGCATCACCACCTGCTGTGTCGCTTCTGCTGGGCCGAGTGGGCTGCCGATTTGGCAAAGATTTTGGGCATCGCCGTTCCTGCTATTCTGACCAATGTGGCCACTCCGATCAGCACAGCCTATGTCACGGCAGCGATGGCCCCTTTTGGCGCAGAAGCCGTCGCGGGCCTCTCTGTGATCTCGCGCCTTACGCCGTTTGCGTTTGGGGTTGTCTTCGCCGCCTCAGGGGCGATTGGGCCGATCATTGGTCAAAACTACGGCGCGGGCTTGCTGGGGCGCGTCTGGGACACCCTGTCCCACGCGTACTTGTTTGTGTTTGGCGTCGTCGCCGGCATCGCGTTGGTGCTGCTGTTGGGAGAAGCGTGGGTGGTGCAACTTTTCCGTGCGGAGGGACAGGCCGCGGCATTGGTAGGACTATTTTGCAGCTACTTAGCCCTGACGTATGCCTTCGCGGGCGCGACGATGATTGGCAACGCGGCCTTCAACAACCTAGGGTACCCCCATTATTCGACACTGCTCAACTTTGGCAAAGCGACCGTTGGCACAGTTCCCTTCGTGTATTTTGGAGCGGCTTGGTTGGGCGCGGAAGGCGTCTTGATTGGGCAAGCATGCGGGCATGTGCTGTTCGGCATTTTGTCAGTTGTGGGCTCCTATCTGCTTTTGCGTCAGAAGAAGGTATCCGGTTTGCAACTGGCAGCAGAGTAGCGAGCGAGGCTTGCAATTTGACGTTTGGCTCGCTAGAAGCATCGACATTTTTGCGCTCAATCCGCATTTTGCGTTCCCGAGCGCGCCAAAATTGTTTGCCCGCACAAATGATAAGCCTATGGTTTTTGGGAAGCGCTTTTCTCCTGGACTTAGACGGCGGAACCATCCGGTGGTGAGTGATGTATTCTAAGCCCAACTCTCCTCCGTCGGACGTTGACTGCGACAACTGTCAGGTCGCAAACTGCCCTGAGCTGATCAGCCCTTACACACGCGGCATCGCCGAATGCCTCCAGACTCTGGAGGACCAAGCTCAGGCCGAGACACGCTGCGATCAAACGCTCCGGCACCTGCTGTGCAACTTGTTGCAAGGCCGCTTGCTCGAATACCTCCGGCAGCAGCTCCTGAAGCATTACAAGCTCGACAACGACGAGATCGGGGAGCGCTTCTCCCTGCTGCTTGTAGACGTCTTCAAAGAAGAGATCTTCGGCACCTTCCGCTCCCGCATCGAAGCCGACCCAGAGATTGTCCCTCGCCTCGCCCGCCATATCGTTGACGTAGAAATCCACACACCGCATTACGATCCACTCGCCATCGAAGAGCTTTATCAAAACATTCTGCAAGAGCACCTAGGATACCCGAATGTGGATGCGATCTTGCAGACACTCCAGACGGACGGGCGCATCCAAAATCTAGTGGTCGCTTCCATGCTGCAGAAGGCCCGAATTCGCCCACTCTCTCCGTCCGTACTGAGTGGGCACAAGGCCACGGCACCCGCCGCCCGCTAGAGCTGATGCAAGAGATTGTCGACCGTGACCATGCGCCATAGAAAATAGCCGAACATTGACAACGAGAACGCGGAGACCACCGCGACAGCCAGCCCTGCGAGGACTAGGCCGATTCCCCCGAGGAAGTCGAAGCGTGACGGAATTCTCCGACGTCGACGGGGCAAGCGGTTGGGTTGGGGATCCTCGTTAGGCCCAAAGCGATCAAAGCCGCCATCCCTCACCAGCCACCACACAACCCATTGTCGCAGTGCCCACCGCAACCCAATCCAATCCATCATGTTTGCCTCATTTGTTGCTTGTCCCTGTCTCGCTTGTCCCGATCGCCCCGCCATCACCCTGATTCGCCCGCTCCCGTAACGCACTGAACGCTAGCTTATGCCCTTACAGCTTTACAACAGTCTCACCCGTTGCAAGGAAGAATTTCACACACTGCTGCCCAACCACGTGGGCCTCTACGTGTGTGGCCCCACAGTTTACGGAGATCCGCACCTTGGACACGCCAAGACCTATGTGAGCTTTGATGTGATCGTCCGCTACCTGCGCTTTCGGGGATATACGGTGACCTATGTGCAGAACATCACCGACGTCGGGCACCTGCTGGGAGATCAAGATGACGGCGAAGACAAAGTCCTGCGCAAGGCTCGTGAGATCAATCAGCAGCCCATGGCGATCGTTGAACACTACATGTGTCAGCACTTTGCGATGATGGATCGTCTTCAGGTGGTGCGCCCCGACATCTCTCCTCGCGCCACCGGACACATCCCTGAGCAGCTGGAGCTCGTGCAGAAGCTGATTGAGCGCGGAGCCGCCTACGCCCGTGAAGGGTCGGTCTATTTCGATGTCCCCAAAGATGAGCAGTACGGGCACCTCTCTGGGCGCAAGGGCGAGGACATGCTCAGCGGCACCCGCGTCGATGTTCGCACCGACAAGCGAGATCCCCGCGACTTCGCGCTTTGGAAACAGGCCGCCCCCGATCACTTGATGCGCTGGCGTGACCTCTTCGGTGGCCAAGGCTATCCCGGCTGGCACACCGAGTGTGTGGCGATGAGCATGCGCTATTTGGGAACGGAGTTTGACATCCACGGGGGCGGTATGGATCTCAAGTTTCCCCACCACGAGTGTGAGCTGGCTCAGGCACGTGCCCTCGGACACCGCTACGCGCGTTACTGGCTCCACGCCAACTTGCTCACGATCCACGGCCAGAAGATGGCTAAGTCGCTGGGGAACTTCGTCACGCTGCAACAAGCGTTCACCGAGTTTGACCCGCTGGTTGTGCGCTATTTCATCGTCGCTGGTCACTACGGTTCCGTACTTGATTACAGCGAAGGAGCCTTGCAAAGTGCCCGCGCTTCGCTCCAACGCCTGCAACAAACCGTTGGCGAGCTGGCGCGTGTGGCCGCAAACATCACGCCACCCCAGCAGCATTGGCAAGCCTTTCGCGAGCGTTTCTGTGCCGCGATGGACGACGACTTCTCCACCCCCCAAGCTCTCGCGGTCTTGTTTGAGCTGTTGCACGAGGTCAATCGACTGCGTCACCACGGAGACCCCACCCCAGCAGTCCTCGCCGATGCGCTGCACTTGCTACGTACGCTCGCTGGCGACGTACTGGGCCTCCTGCCCACCACCGCACAGGCCCTCCCCACAGAGGGCGCGCTGCTCGACCAAACGCTGAGCCTACTCATTGAACTCCGCAGAGATTTTCGCGCGCAGAAAAACTTTGCCGCCGCTGACCAAATCCGAGACCGCCTACAAGACCTCGGCGTCGTCTTAAAAGACGGCAAAGACGGCACAACTTGGGAACTCTCCTAAAAACTCATTCTGGTTTTTCATGACTTTTCTGCAACGACACGCTGACAACATCTATGTTCGTCTGCTCAACCTCATCCTTCCTTTTCGTGGCTGGGTCATCCTGAGCATCATCTGCATGGCCGGCTACAACCTCTTCTCTGCCGCACCAGCGTATTACGCGAAAGACATTGTGGACGCTCTGGCCTATGGCGAGAAGCCGGAGCTAGACCAGTTCATCTTAGTTGGCTTTGGCATCATCTTGATCTTCTTCTTCAAGGGAGCCTTTCACTTCGGAAACAATTACGCGCTGGGGCACCTCATCCAGCAGCTCCTCGTCAAGCTCCGCCAGCGGCTCTTCGACCATCTGTTGAAGCTCAGCTTCTCCTTCTTCTCGGCCTCGAAAACCGGCGACCTGACCTCTCGCTTCACGAACGATCTCCACACTTTTCAGAACACCCTGCACATCGGAGTCACAGGGCCGTTCCGCGATTTTCCTCAGATTTTCATCCTGCTTGGGCTGATGGCATATCGCAGCTGGCAACTCGCGTTGATGAGCCTCACGATCATCCCGATTGCCCTGTTCTTCATCCAGCGATTTGGCAAACGCAACAGCAAAGCCGTCAGCCAGCGCCAGTTGAGCTTCAGCGACATGACAACTCTTCTGGTAGAGAGCATCTCCGGCATCCGCGTCGTCAAGGCCTTCGGCATGGAAAAATACGAATCCGAGCGCTTTGAAGCCGCGAATGAAAAGCTATATAAAAATCAAATGAAGTCGATTCTGATTGGGGCCTACTCGACTCCCATCATTGAAGTCATCGGGGCCACAGCGGGCGCAACGATCGTCGCTTACGGAGGATACCTCATCATTAACGGCGCGATTACTGCGGGAGACTTCACCTCCTTCATTTTGAGTTTTTTCATGCTGAATGACCCCGTGAAAAAGCTGAACGGCTTTAACCTGAAGCTGCAAGAGGGCGTCGCCTCCATCAAGCGCATCTTTGAGGTTTTGGACACCGAGCCTGAGATTGTCTCTCCCCCTAACGCGCACAAGCCGACCGCTTTTGAGAAGGGCATCGACATCCAGATTGAGCGCTTTCAATATCCACTCGCAGACGAGCCGGCGCTCAAAGACATTCACCTCCACGTCAAACGCGGAGAAGTCGTCGCTTTAGTAGGGAGCAGCGGCTCCGGTAAGACAACGCTAGCGAATCTCATTCCGCGCTTCCACGACGTCGACCAAGGCTTCATCAAAGTGGATGGTTACGACCTCCGCGAGCTGGATCTGCAAGCGTTGCGCAGCATGATCGCTGTGGTCACCCAAGAGACGATTTTGTTCAATGACAGCATCGCGAGCAACATCACATACGGGCACCCTGACTGCTCTCGCGAGCGGATGATGGAAGCGGCCAAAGCAGCCAACGCGCACAAGTTCATCATGGAGCATCCACACGGATACGACACCCTGATTGGCGAGAAGGGCGTCAAGCTCTCTGGCGGACAGCGCCAGCGGCTCTCCATCGCGCGTGCGCTGGTTAAAGACGCGCCCATTTTGATTTTAGATGAAGCCACCTCTGCGCTCGACTCCGAGTCAGAAATCGAAGTCCAACAAGCGATCGAACACCTGATGGAGAACCGCACCACCATCGTGATCGCGCACCGCCTGTCCACGATCCGACACGCCGATCGCATCTGCGTGATGGAAAAAGGCGCCATCATCGAGACGGGAACTCACGAAGAACTCCTCAAGCGCGGAGGACGCTACCAACAGCTGCACAAGCTACAGTTCCGCTCCCAACTCACCGAATTTGTCTCCCCTGAAGAGGCTCGCTCTCTAGCCTCCTGACTCCCTGGCGTTAGCGTTCCACGTGGAACGCCGTCGACTCTTTTGGAAAAGGGTACTAACTTAGTACGAATTCCCCCTTGAAAGAGTACCGATCCAGTGCTACTTGTGGATAAACTAACTTTTCACGCGAGAAGGCATGCTGCGGCTCTCAAAAAAAGTAGATTACGCGATCATCCTCTTGAGCCACCTTGGCGAGCAAGAGCAGCCTGTGAGCGCTCAAGAGATGGCGACTCACTACGAGCTTCCTCAACCGATGATCGCCAACATTTTAAAGGTATTGGCAAACTCCCAGCTCGTGTGCTCCATCCGTGGGGCTCAAGGGGGCTACACGCTGCAGCGGCCGGCCCCAGAGATCACACTCGCTGAAATTGTGCGCGTCGTTGACGGCCCGTTCAACTTTGTTGAGTGCGCCCACGATGACGCGGGTTGCCGAGTCGCGGCGACCTGCCCAACGCGGACGCCTCTACAAGCTCTGCACTCGCGATTGCATGACTTCATGGCATCTGTCACGCTGGATTCACTCATGCGTCATCACGAACTCCAACCCGTTTGAAAAGGAACCATGAAACTGCCCATCTACATGGACTACAACGCCACAACGCCGACAGACCCACGCGTGGTGGAGGCAATGATGCCATTTTTTACCGAGACGTTCGGCAACGCCTCAAGCCGCAACCATCAGTTTGGTTGGGAAGCGGAATCCGTCGTCGAAAAAGCGCGCGACACCTTTGGCGAGACGATTGGAGCCTCGGGCAAAGAGATCGTCTTCACCAGCGGCGCGACAGAGTCTAATAACATCGCCATCCTCGGCGTCGCAGAGTTTTACAAAGACAAAGGCCGACACATCATCACAAGCCCGATTGAGCACAAGGCGGTCATCGACCCCTTCCAAGCACTCGAACAAAAGGGCTATGAAGTGACCTTCCTGGAGGTAGATGCCGACGGCTGCATCTCTCTGGAAGCGCTGGAGCGGGCGATTCGACCAGACACTGTGCTCGTGTCGCTGATGGCTGGAAATAACGAGATCGGCACGATCAACCCACTGGCCGAAATTGGCAAAATTACTCGCAAACACGGCGTGCTGCTCCACACAGACGCGACGCAAGCCGTGGGCAAGATTCCCGTAAATGTTGAGGAGATGAACATCGACCTCCTCTCTTGCACCGCCCACAAAATGTACGGTCCCAAGGGAATCGGAGCGCTCTATGTGCGACGCAAGCGGCCCCGCGTCCGTGTCGCGCCGATCATGTTTGGCGGAGGCCACGAGCGTGGAATGCGCTCCGGCACCCTGAATGTGCCAGGGATCGTCGGGTTCGCGAAAGCCATCGAACTGTGCCGCGACGAGATGGAATCGGAAGCAGAGCGCCAAGTCAGCCTCCGCGAGAGACTGAACCAACGGCTGCACAGCGAGCTGGATCACATCAAGCTCAACGGGCACGCGACGGATCGCCTGCCTAACAACCTGAACGTGAGCTTTGGCTATGTGGAAGGCGAGAGCCTCATCATGGGCATCAGCGACATCGCCGTCTCCTCCGGCTCTGCGTGTACCTCCGCTAGCTTGGAGCCCAGCTACGTCCTGCGCGCCCTTGGCGTTGGGGACGACCTCGCTCACTCTTCGATTCGGTTCGGGGTGGGCCGCTTTACTACGGAAGAAGATGTGGATTATGCCGCGGATAAGGTCATCAAAGCCGTCAAGCGCTTACGCGACATGTCTCCACTTTATGAGATGGTCCAAGAGGGCATTGACCTCTCGACCGTCAACTGGACACCACACTGATCGTATCCCCTGCAACTCGTCCCTTTCTCTACTCACACTTTTCTAGGAGCAATCATGGCTTATAGCGACAAAGTCATTGACCATTACAACGAGCCCCGCAACGTGGGGAGCTTTGGCAAAACCGAAGATGGCGTGGGCACCGGCTTAGTCGGCGCACCCGAATGCGGCGATGTGATGAAGCTACAGATCAAAGTCGAAGACAACCGCATTGTGGACGCGAAGTTCAAAACCTTCGGGTGTGGCTCCGCGATTGCCAGTTCCAGCCTCGCGACCGAGTGGGTCAAGGGGAAAACCATCGACGAAGCCTTAGCCATCAAAAACACAGAAATTGTGGAAGAACTCTCCCTGCCTCCCGTCAAGATTCACTGCTCTGTGCTCGCAGAAGACGCGATCAAAGCGGCAATCAAAGACTATAAAGTTCGCCAAGAAGACGCCGGCGACACTCCAGCCTCCGCTTAACCCACGGCGCCCTTCTGGGCGCGTTCCCACCAGATGACCTTGCGCCATGACCTGCACACAGTGCCACCAACCGCTCCGCAGCGCGCTCTATTGTGCAGCCTGCCAAACGCTGCAACCACACGGGCTGCGCGCGAACTACTTCGAGACGCTCGGACTCCCCCAGCAGTTTCCTCTCGAAAACTCGCAGCTTGAAACGACCTACCACGCACTCGCCGCAGAGCTTCATCCTGACTTTTACGCCACGGCGCCTACGGCGCAGCGCGCACTCAGCGAACAGCTCTCCGCGCTGCTCAATCGGGCTTACGCGACGCTCCTCGATCCTACTGCGCGCGCGAACTATCTGCTGTCCCTCTGGCGTCAAGGAGACGACGTCCAAGAAAGAGATTTGCCAGACGGTTTTCTGCAAGAGATGTTTTTCTTACAAGAAGAAATCGAAGATTTGCTGCAAGCAGAAGACTACGAGAGCTTAGCAACGCAGCGTCTCCCGCTTGAGAA
>CBFIJD010000021.1:14690-15595 GCA_965662845.1 uncultured bacterium
CGGCAGACCTCCACGAACTGCAACGGCAACTCAACGCCGAACGCTACCTGCAGCGCCTCTTGGCTCGCTGTCAACCTCTTGCTGAGTAAACACGTATGAGTGAACGGATTATTGGCATCGACCTCGGCACCACGAACAGTCTCGCGGCAACCGTCTTCGAAGAAGGCCCAGAAGTCATCACCCGAGTCGGAGAGAATCCAATCACTCCATCCGTCCTCTCTCTCCAGCAAGGTCGCTGGGTCGTAGGACACGCAGCGCTCCCGCTGCGGCTCACCGATCCCGCCCACACGCTACACTCCATTAAGCGCCTGATGGGGCGCAGCTTGGCAGAGCTGTCGGACGCAGAACGAGCCCACCTCCCCTACGAGCTGGCCGCCGGCGAACGAGGTCAAGTCAAAGTGCGGATTGAAGACCGCGACTTCACCCCGCAAGAACTCTCCGCAGAGATCCTGAAGACCATCAAACAGCGCGCAGAAGCCATCCTTGAGGAGACCGTACACAAAGCCGTGATTACCGTGCCGGCCTACTTTGATGATGTGCAACGCCAAGCGACACGTGACGCCGCGCGCTTAGCAGGACTCGAGGCCGTACGCATTCTTAATGAGCCGACGGCCGCCGCGATTGCCTATGGGCTCGATGAACGCAAAGACGGCAAAATTGCGGTCTATGACCTGGGAGGCGGCACCTTCGATATTTCCCTGCTGCAACTCAGCGGTAAGATTTTCAAGGTCGTCGCTACCAACGGTGACACGCAGCTCGGTGGAGATGACTTCGACCAAGCCATTGTGGAAGAACTCTCACGGCGCGTCCTAGAGCATAATCCGCAAGCTGACCTCAACACCCCCATCGCGAGGCAAACGCTGCGGCAAGCGGCTGAGCAGCTCAAGATTGCGCTGAGTCACTCC
>CBFIJD010000021.1:15625-16589 GCA_965662845.1 uncultured bacterium
GAGCAAACTCAACCGATCACAGGGACCTTCACCAACACGGAGCTGAAACCTCTGTTGGCTCCGATCATTCAGAAGACCATCCAGCGGTGCGAAGAGGCGCTACGACAAGCCAGCTGGGACGTTCGTGACATCGACGAGGTCGTCTTAGTCGGAGGCTCAACCGTCGTGCCGGAGGTGCGCTGGCAGGTGCAGCAATTCTTTGGACGCGCGCCGCATGTCGCGATTGATCCTTACAAAGTCGTCGCGCTCGGCGCTGGCATTCAAGGACATTTGCTCGCGGGGGGACGGCGAGACTTTCTGCTGCTAGATGTGATTCCTCTCTCGCTCGGTATTGAGACGGTCGGAGGGACGTTCAGTAAGCTGATTACTGCCAACACCACGGTCCCAGCCGAGACTCAGGAGATGTATACCACGCACGTCGACAACCAAACGGCAATCGAGGTCAACATCTATCAGGGCGAACGCGAGCTGGTGCAGGACTGTCGGGCGCTTGGCCGCTTCAAGTTGCGCGGAATTCCCCCGATGAAAGCTGGGTTCCCGCTGGTGGAGGTCACCTTTCGGGTAGACGCCAACGGCATCTTAACCGTCTCGGCTCTGGAGAAACGCAGCCAAACGACCGCCGCGATTGAAGTGATCCCTTTCCACGGGCTCACCAGCCAAGAGATCGACAATTTGTTGGAGGAGTCTTTTGAACACGCCATTGAAGACTTCACGGCTCGCCAGTTGATCGAGTTTCGGCAAACGGCAGAGCGCGTCCTTCACGGCATTGAGGAGCATTGGCAGGTCGCGACGTCCCTCCTCAGCGCAGAGGGGCAGGCCACGATTCGTCGACAGATAGAGGTCGTGCAGGAGAAGATGAGCGGAGAGGAGCCACAGCTTTTGAAGCAGGAGTTGGATGTGCTGGGCGACTTGACCCGTCCGCTCGCAGACACTGTGATGGGTCAAGCCGTGTTGGAAGAACTTA
>CBFIJD010000021.1:16858-18071 GCA_965662845.1 uncultured bacterium
GGCTCTCTTTCACATCCGCGAGCAACCCGCCCACAATATCCAGCACTTTCCGATGTTCATCGCCCCCTTGCCGCAGCTGTAGTTGCAGCAGCGGTTTGGGCAGCATTCTCAGGCAAAACTCCACTCGCCCGTCTTCTTCCACCGTACAATGCAGCAGGGGACGTAAAAACTGCGGCAGCCAGCGAATGTATTCTTCCATCGCCCACTGTGCGTCTCGCCCGGGTGGCAAGAGAAAGCGCTGAACGGAACGCACGAGGCGCTGCTCACGGATGGTGTGCTGGTCTTCCCGCTTCATTTCTTGGCGAGGGTTTTTGAGGGGGAAGCCCTCTTCGTCCATCGACGCGCGCACCGAATCTCGGAAAGAGGTCGCCTCTTGAATGATCTTCTCTTGCAGCGGGTTGGCGCGCACTTTTAAGTCGTGCTTCAAGCTGTCGACCAAGGGGCTCACGAGGTGAATCGGGCTTCCGCTTATCGTGGAGACCCAACGCTTTGACATGCCCAGCGTGATGAAGGGGATGCGTAACATCAGACGCTTGCGGTTCATGGCGTAGGCCGTCTGTTCCATCATGTCTTGATATGTCATCAAATCTGGGCCGCCGATATCAAAGGCACCGTTGTATTCTTGCGGATGCGCCAGACTCAAATTGACCGCTCGCAGAAGGTCTTCGATGCTCACGGGCTGCGTGAGGGAACTCGTCCACTTTGGCAAGCCCATGACGGGCAAGCGACGCACCAGATTGACCAAGATCCGCAGAGACGAACCCCCTGGGCCCACAATCACTCCACAACGCAAGGTCGTGAGCGGCACACCAGACGCGCGCAAGACTTGTTCGACCTCATAGCGACTGGAGAGGTGCTGTGAGGTTTCGTCTTCGTCCTCCTCTTCCGGCATCAAACCGCTGATGTACAGCACTTGTTTGAGTCCAGCCGCTTGAGCGCCTTTCGCAAAATTATCGGCCAACAACAGATCCAAGTCCTGAAACGTTGCCTGTGTCAACCGCGACGACGGCACCATCGAGTGAATCAGGTACACCAAGTAATCGGCCCCTTCTAGCGCTTGCTGCACCGACGAGACCGAGTAGGCGTTGCAATGCACCCACTCCACCGGGTCTGTGGGATCGGGATGAGAGATTTTGTAAGCCGAGCGCGTGAGGCCTCGCACCGCGAAGCGCTCTTGCAGACTAGACCGGATCGCATTGCCCACAAAACCTGT
>CBFIJD010000021.1:18544-20144 GCA_965662845.1 uncultured bacterium
AGGGCTGACCAGCGGCAAACGCTCCAAAGGCAGCATCAAGTCTTCAACTCGGGTCAGTAAGCGACGCCCCAGAGAGCCTTGAGGATGATAGAGCGCGAATTGTTCTGGCGTAAAACGTCGCTGCTCCATCACACAGAGCGCGAGGGCGTCTCCTAAGACCAGCAAGGCGGTCGTGCTAGAGGTCGGAGCCAGCGCCAACGGACAGGCTTCGCGAGAGACCGCGCAGCTCAGGTGCAGCGACGTTTGCGTCGCTAGTGGAGACGTGGCATCTCGTGTAATCGACAATGTGCGACAACCAATCGCACGCAGAGAGGGCAGCAGCTGAAGCATCTCAGCGGTCGTGCCGCTGTTGCTGAGCAGGATCACAAGATCGTGCCGCGCCACGACCCCTAAATCGCCGTGCACGCCTTCTCCGGGGTGCAGAAACAGAGCGGGAGTCCCTGTGCTGGAGAGCGTCGCGGCGATTTTTCGGCCAATGTGCCCGCTCTTTCCCATGCCGGTGACCACAATTTTGCCGTCGCAGGCTAAGATCCACTGCACCGCTTGCACAAAATGCTCATCCAGTTGATGTTGCAATTCGGTGAGCCCTTCCATTTCGATTTGCAGAAAGCGGCGTCCGGCCTCCAGCACTGATTTCACGTTGTTGTCACATACATCCATGGGGTCTTCCATTAAGTAACTTTCATGTAAAAAATCTGCATCCACCATAAGAAAGCTTGAAGGGGCAGGAAAAGTGTTCATATAGTAGCCCGCTTTCGGGTCTGCAAAATATCAACCTCAAGTTGGAGAGTCGCATGTTGGGAAGAAAGACCGTGCAGATGCTGACCACTCTGCTGCTGCTGTTGGCGCCGATGGGCGTGTGGGCAGCCGGCGGAGGGGGTGGAGGAGAACACGCTGGTGAGAGCAGCCTCGTAGTCCCGTTGGGGATGATGCTGTTAGGCGCGACCGTGTTGGCCATCCTGCTCAGCTATGTCAAGCAATCAAGCCTGTTGGCTTTTATTGGAGTGGGAGCCATTGGGGGATTCTATGCAAAGTCCATTGGCGCTGGCGATGAATTGATCTCAAAAGAATTGATGACCGCTTTCATCGATATTGGAATCATCCTGCTGCTCTTCATGGCAGGGATGGAAGTTGACCTCAAAGGCATGATTAAGCGCTGGAAGCTCGTTCTGATCAACGGTGTCGGACAAATCGGGCTCCTCTTCGTTGTCAGCTTGGGCCTCGGCATCGCCTACATTGGGATCGGCGCCGAGAGCTTCGGGGACGGGTGGATGGCTTCAGCGATTTACTTCGCGCTGTGTTTAACGCTCTCCTCCACCATCTTAGTGATCGGGACCCTGAAGAAGACAGGGCAAATGGAGACGATGCACGGACAGATCGCCCTTGGCTTGATGGTGCTTCAGGACGTCGTCGCGGTGGTGTCTTTGGCGATTTTGGTCAGTTTGGATCCGAACAAGACCGGTGGGGGCTCGCTGGGGCTGGAAGTCGGGATGATCTTTTTGAAGATGGCGATTCTCGTTGTCATTCTCTACTTCATCACCAAGTACATCCTCAACCCGATGTTCAAATACTTGGCTCGTTCCTCAGAGCTGCTCTTCGT
>CBFIJD010000021.1:20186-50689 GCA_965662845.1 uncultured bacterium
GGTCGTGAGCTTCTCCTCTGGGATCGGGGCGTTCTTTGCGGGTGCGACTTTGGCCGCGTTGCCATATCGCCATGAGATCGAAGATAAGGTGGAGCCGCTGAAGAGCTTTGGGGTCATCTTATTCTTCATCGCCTTGGGCTTTGACCTGCCGTTCTTGGACGGCGCCGCTATCGTGGCTGGCTTGGGACAAGGGATCGTCTTGACCCTCTTCTTGGTCATTCTGACCGTACCGTTGATGCTGCTCTTGGGCTATCTCGCCAAGATGAAGGGGCGAGCCTCCTTTATGATTGGGGCCATCATCAACCAAAGCTCGGAATTCTCGCTCATGCTCGCGGTGATTTGTCGTGAGTTTGGCATCTTCAACGACGAGCTTTTCATCGTCGTGACTCTCGTCGTGTTGCTCACCTTCTTCTTGTCTTCTCTGGGCCACCAGTTCTTGGAGCCGATGTATCAAGCGCTGCGCGCTCGCTTGATGTTCATTGACACCCACGCCCTCGCAGAAGAAGAAGAACACGAAGAGCTAGAGCTTGAAAATCACGTGGTCATCCTCTCGTTCAACGACCTCGCGATGGAGATTGCAGACTTCTACGCGCAGCACGGGCAGAAGGTTCTGTTGCTCGACTTGGATCCCGACATCACCGACTATTTCAAGAAGAACAAGCAGAGCTCCAACATCATCGCGAAGTACGCTGACATGCAAGATCCTGATGTGTGGGAGCACTACGCATTTGAGAACGCTCGCGTGGTGATCTCGTGTATGGACGAAGGACAAGAAGCGGAGATCGCGATCTGTCACTACCTCCACGAAAAGAGCGACCACGTACCGTTCCTGGCGGCGACCAGCTCACACGAAGAGGCCCTAGAGCTATACGAGGCGGGGGTGCGCTACGCGATTCAGACGGAATATCTCGCATCGAAGAGCTTCCGCGACATCTTTGCTACCGAAATGGAGAAAGATCCCAAAGAAGCTTTCCGCCAGATTGGTCAGGAGCACCAAGAAGCAACCAAACAGCTGAAAGAAGAGGCCGGCATTCTGGCCTGATGTCCACCTAATTTACGCAATAGAGAGAATGACTATGAATACTTGGCGAAAATTACGCATGTCCCTCGGGGCACTGTTCGTCATGCTCTTCGTGATGGCACCGAACGCTCACGCGGCAGGTGGGGGGGCATTGATTATGTCCCTCGGCTTGTTGCTAGGGGCCGCTATGCTCATCGCGATGGTTTTGACGCGTTTTAATCAGCCTATCTTGCTCGCCTTCGTCGTCGCGGGCGCAGTAGGTGGCATTGTCGCTGGACGAGAGGTCTCGCTACAGGTCGTGCAAGGCCCACTCATTAGCGGATTCGCAGAGATCGGCATTGTGCTCCTGCTGTTCATGGCAGGGATGTCGGTCAACATCCGTGAGATCACCAACCGCAGCAAGCTGGTGTTCTACAACGGCCTTGTACAGTTGGCGATTGTGCTGCTGGCCTTCGCAGGCTTGATGTCTGGTCTTTTGGAAAACGTCGGCACCGAGGCGCTACTCTTCGTAGCGATCTGTCTCTCGCTGTCATCCACGTTGGTCGCGCAGAGCGCGTTAGAATACGCAGGCGCTCGGGGATCACTGCACGGACAGCTGGCGACTGGGATCATGCTCCTTCACGACTTGATCGCCGTCGTCGCGATCGTGCTCCTCGAAGGTCAATTTCGTGATGCCGGTGGGGTTCAAGGTATGGGCATGGCAGTCGTCAAAATGTTCGTGCTGATGGCGGTGCTCTCCTCGCTCTCCCGCTACGTACTCAGCCCTGTCTTCAAGTACCTCGGCGAATCCCCTGAGCTGATGTTTGTCACCGCGCTCGGGTACTGTATGGGGGTCGCGGCGATCTGCGACACCATGGGCTTCTCTCAAGAGGCCGGCGCTTTCTTTGCTGGAGTCTTCCTCGGAATCATCCCGCAGAAGCTCGAAATTGAAGACAAGGTCAACCCCCTGAAGACCTTTGGGGTGATTCTGTTCTTCCTGACCTTGGGCTTCCGCGTGGTCACCTTGGAAGAAGGTTCCCTGAGCAGCGCTCTTGGTTTGAGCGTCGTGCTCGCCGTTGTGGTCTTGCTCCTCAAGCCGATCGCCACCTTGATCTCAGGTTGGGCTTCTCGCCTGAAGGGGCGCCCTGCGTTCTTGCTGGGCGGAACGATCAATCACGGCTCGGAGTTCTCTTTGATCATTGCCCTGCTCTGTCGTGAGGTCGGCCTGTTCAGCGACTACATCTTTGCGCTCGTCACATTGACCGTGCTGCTGTCGATGTTCTTCGCGGCGATCAGCCACCTGTATCTCGCACAGATGTACAACCTGCTCCGTGAGTCGCTCCGCTTCATTGACAAGCGCAGCGCCTCCACCGAGTTGGACCCGGAAGTGAAGCTGGAAGATCACGTGATCATTCTGTCTTACAACGAGCTTTCTGCTGAAATCGCGGAGCACTACTCTGAGAAAGGAGAGAAGGTCTTGCTCATGGATCTTGATCCTGAGATCGTCTCGTTCTTCAGCAAGCAGGACAACAACATCGTTCCCCTCTATGCGGACATGGAAGATCCTGACGTCTGGGAGCAATTCGCTTTCGACAAGGCCCGCGTGATTGTTTCGTGTTTGGTAGAAGGGCAGGAAATGGAGCTAGGCATCGCGAAGTTCTTGGCCGAGCGAGCGCCGGAGGTTCCGTTTGTCGCCGCAACCGACAACCACGAAGACACCCTCGAACTCTACGAAGCTGGAGTCCGCTATGTGATCACCACCGATCACTTAGCATCGAAGAGCTTCCGTCAAGTGTTTGAGGACGAGATCACGAAGGATCGCAAAGAGGCCTTCGCTCAGAAGGGCAAAGAGCACCTCGAAGCGACCCAGAAAATCAAAGAGGATTTGGGCGAGATCTTTAAGTTCGTCTGATTCTTGCTTTTGCTAGCGGCGCCCCTTGGGCGTCGCGGCATTTTCCTCACTCATTACCGACCTTCTCTCATGCCCTCCGACTCACCAGCCCTCCTGCTCGTTGACGACTATCACTTCATCCGCAGCATCGTCGGCAAAATGCTCATTGCTCATGGATATACGAATGTTCATGAAGCTGAAGATGGACAAGAAGCGCTGGACAAGCTGCGCGAGCAAGCGTTTGCGCTCGTGATCACGGATCTCAACATGCCTGTGCTAGATGGAATTGAGCTCACCAAAGAGATGCGTCGAGATGAGAATTTGCAGCATATTCCCGTCTTGCTGATTTCTGGGGAAGAGAACACCAACGCCACTCAGAAGGCCAGAGAGGCCGGCGTCACGGAGTCGCTTTTGAAGCCTTTCACACCAGAACAGCTCGTCAAATGCGTAGGTGAACTCTTGGAACCTCCCGCTTAACACCCCCTCATGTTCAAGATTGTCATTGGTCTGGTCATTCTCCCAGCGATCATCGGCTTCTTTCTCTCCCGTCTTGACCTCCCCGCTCTGAAACTACTCGGTTACACCCTGTTGATTGGCCCCCCAGCGATTGCGCTCACGCTGCTGTTCGACCTAATTTGACTGGGTGATTTCGGTGAAAACCCGCCACAGATAGTCCGCCTCTTGTAGACCTTCCAAGACCCCAATCCGCTCGCCTGTGGCATCGAAAAAGACGAGTGTGACGCTCCCTACTTGGTTGGTTTCGGCAAACGCAGCCCCTGCAGGAGTGCTCAAGTCGACCATCAAAAAGACCATCTGCTCTTCAAACTCGGGCCGCAGCTGCTCGACCATGCGTCGCAGTTGGCGACAGGAGGTGCAAGTGGGATCAAACGCCTGAACGACGCTGGGCAGTCCTTGGCCGATCCTAGAGAGATCCATTTCTTGCTGTTCGGTGCGATGTTCCTGCCAGAAGGTCAAGAGCGCGCCCACTAAGACGACCAAGGTCATCACGGTGGAACCAATCGCGGCTCGTTTTTTGAGATAACGCTTGGCGCTTTGTTGCTCTGCTGCGGACGTCAGTCCATCTCTTGTTCCCACATCCACTCCTCTGCTTCAAAGTCTTCCGGAGGCGATCCCTGCTGTTGCGGCAAGGATTGCAGGGCCTGTTGCCGCATTTGTTGCATAGCCTGTGTGTAAGATGATTCCGTGAATAGTTCGACTTGCTGCGCCTGATAGGGAGCATGACGGCGCGCTTCTTTTTCAATCTGCAGATGACAACGCGCACAAAGAGGGATCAGGTTCTCTAGCTGGTTATTGCTTGGATTTTCGTCAATGTGATGCACCTGCAAATCGGTTGCGGTCTCCTCATGCCCATGGTGCAGACAGCGCGCACAGCAATTTTGAAACAGTTCCCGCACACAACGAGACATCGTCGCCCACTCCGCGTGGTAGCGTTCATCTAGCGCCATCGACCACCCGCATTGGTTTCCGGCTTTACGACCGCTGTGAATTCGTATATACATGCGCACAATTTTGTCACAGACTCTCTAACAGGAAGGTTTTTTTATGAGTGTAAATCGACAGGAATTTCTAGATATCATCGCGATTGTCAGTCACTTAGCCCGCGCCGATGGAAAGATGGCGGAGCCCGAGAAGAAGGTCTTGATGACGCTGTTCAAAGCGATCAGCATCACGAAAGCAGAACAAGCCGAGATGAAGGCCAAGACCTCCATCGGAGAGATGCTAGGAGAGATTCAGTCCGACAGCGCCAAGCACGCTTTGATTGACACCCTCGCGCTCGTCGCCGGAGCCGACGGCGTGTTTGAAGACGAAGAGCGGGCCTTCATCACTAAGATCATGAAAAAGCTCAGCATTGACCCCGCCGAGCATCCTTATTTCCAAGACGGCGGCAACCTTGACATCAAGACCGTCCGCGCCAACGTCAAGCAAATCCTCGAGAGCGTCAAAGCGGCGTCTCAAGAGTGAGTCTCCTCCTCCTCTTCCTCTAAGTTCTGATCCAGCAGTTGACGGAGCCAGCGCACATGCTTCGGCGTGGTGTGCGGCCCCAAGCCCAACATGGCAACCTCGGCCCGCAACAGCCGCTCCGCTTTGCGCTGGAACCAGGAGCTGGGCCCGGTCTCTTCCCCTTGCGGCACCTCTCCCAAAATCACGCTCACCACGCCACAATGTTCGACTAACTCTTGCACATACTCTTCTAGTTTGGGCTGCAGTGGAGAGGCTTCGAGGCCGATGAAAGTCTGTCCGCGCCGCACCAACCCAATCAGCTCGGGCAGTTGCTCGTGATATTCTTGGTCGGGTTCCAGCGACAGATGGAGCACGGTCTCACGCACAAAACTACGCCGCGCGATCTGGGCGACGTGGGCCAATTCTTCCCAACGTGTGAACCCCGCACACCACAAGAAGTTCGCGCCTGTGTCTGACAAGTAGACCACCTGCGGTCCATAAGCCTGTTCTCGTAAGGGCTCTGGCAGAACCTGAGTGCTTTTCACTTGCTGCAGCACCCCTGCGGTGATCACTCCTGTTCCCAGCGCCTCGCGCAAGAGGGCCATGCCGTTGTTGTTGATCGCCTCCGTTCGGTCTTCAACGCCGTGCTGTGTCAGCTCTGGCAATGTCGCGCCTGCTGTGTTTGTGCGGAAAAAGTCGGCGCCTGAGCGTTGATAGCTCTTGTGCGCGGCGCGCACCCAGTCCATTTGCTGGATATTGGCGAGACAAGCCGGTTGCTCTGAGGTCAGGCCGAACCGCTCGAGTACCGGCCGCAGGCTTCCATCACTGATGACGGGAGCCTCTGTTTCTAACCAAGACAGGATCGAAAATGGGGTCGATTCCTCAGAATTTGGCATGATAATTCGTAAATGAAGGCCTAAATGGGCTAAGTCCCTCTGAAGGCTTGTTTTTTAGAAGTACCCAGATAGGATGTTGGGCGTTTGTGCTGTTCAGCCAGCATTCCTTTGATTTGTCAACGAAGAGGGGTGATCTCGTCAAATTGCAACACAACTATTGTCAACTTCTTGCGAGAGTGAATCGATGAAAAATCGACTGTTTTCCTTGTTCATCCCTGCAATCGCTGCCCTCACTGTAGCGTGTACCAGCACATCTCAAAGCACCCCGGAGCCCTCGGTTGCACCCCAAGCAGCAAGCGAAACCTCGATGGCCGACTGGAGCTATCGTGGTCAAGGGGGACCTGAAAACTGGGGCTCTTTAAGTGAAGACTTCGCCCAGTGCGACACAGGGCGTCTCCAATCACCGGTAGATCTGATCACCGCCCAGAGCGAGTCTCGCCTGCCAGAGCTGCAGGTGGCGAACGAGGCCTTCCCGGTCACCGCAGTCAACGACGGGCGCGTTTTGACCGTCGATGTCCCAGCAGGCTATAGCTTCCTGCGCTTGCTGGATGAGCAATATGAATTGACCCAGATGCAGTTCCACCAGCCGAGTGAGCACCGCATTGACAACCTGCCTTTCGATATGGAAATCCAGTTGGTCTATCGCTCAACCTCGGGCACCTATGGAGTGGTTGGAATTTTCGTGCAGAAAGGGGTGCGGGATCACGCAGAAATCGCGAAGATTTGGAAGAATATGCCCGTGGAAGATGGTCAGCCTGTCACCATGAGCGAGGCCTTCGACATCAACGCAATTCTGCCAGAAGACAAGTCCTACTATCAGTACTTCGGTTCGCTCACCACGCCCCCTTGCACCGGCGGTGTTGCTTGGGCAGTGATGCGCCAGCCCATCGTGATGTCAGAGCAGCAAATCCTCAATTTCCGAGGCTTGTTTGGTGACAACGTACGGCCATTGCAAGACATCGCGAACCGCCGCATTAAGTTCAAGCGATCGATGTGATCCTTCTCGCGCAGCCCCACGCTGGGGTTGCGGTCCCTACCCTACCGTCACAGACTTGGCCAAGTTCCTCGGCTTGTCGATGTTCCTGCCTAGATCCAAAGCTGCATAATACGACAACAACTGCGCCAGACACATCTCGAGCAAAGGCGCGAGCCACGGATGCGGTTTCGGCATTTCGATCGCGTAATCCAGCACACCTCGACCATGGCGGTCGCCCTCAAAAACAAAACCAGCTAACGTCCCACCGCGCGTTTTGATCTCTTCCATCGCAATCAGGGTGCGCTTGTGAAGCTCGGTCTGCTCTTGCATCGGCACAAAAAACAGCGAATGCACAGACTTCTCAATCATCGAGAGGGTTCCGTGCTTCAGGAAACCTGCGGGCATGCCCTCAGCGTGCTGATAGGTCACCTCTTTCATCTTGAGCGCCGACTCCATCGCCACGGGATAATAGACGCCACAGCCCAAGAAGAGCCAGTGTTGCACCTTGCTGGTAGCGCGCGCGAGGTTCCTGAGAAAGCCGGACTGCTCATTTAACGTATCTTGCAGCAGCTGCGGAAAAGCGTCCAAAGCCTGCTCGAATTCCTTGATGTCTCCAGCCTTGAGGGTGTTGTTCTGCCGCCCTGTTTCCACCGCCAGCTTCAGCAAAATCACCGTCTGCGCTAGCGCCGCTTTGGTAGAGACCACACAAATCTCTGGGCCAGAGCCCTGCAAGATCACTTGATCGACCTGCATGCTAATCGAAGAGCCCATCACGTTGACAATCGCCGCGGTCTGTGCGCCCCGCTGCTGCGAGAAACTCAGCGCCTGCTTGGTGTCATAGGTCTCGCCAGATTGCGACACTGCCACAACCAAATCTCCAGAGCGAACCTCGGCAATCTCACAAAATTCATCAGAGCTGATCGCCGGAAAGTAGCGACCGCTGAGCTGTGAGAAGAAATACTGCGCGAGCTGAGCAACATAGAAGGTGGTGCCGACCCCCATCAGATACGACTGCGGAGCCTCGACAAACTTACGCGCTAGCTGCTGAAGCTCCGTTGTGGGGATCTTGAGGGCCTGTTGAATCGTCTGAGGTTCATCAAAGATCTCTTTGAGCATGTAGTGCGCAAACCCTCCCTTGCGGGTCGTCTCTGCGTCCCAGTCGATGTGCAAGATGCTTTTTTCGATCACTTCATTTGTCGACAGACTGCGCACTTCATAGTCGTTTTGCGTCATCACGACGTACTCGTTGTCGTCCAAAATCACGGCGCGGCGTGTGTATTCTAAGAAGGCGTTGATGTCCGAGCCGACATAGTTGCTCCCTTCGCCCAAGCCCAAAATCAGCGGAGAGTCTCGCTTTGCGCAGAACAGTTTGTCCGGCTCATGGGCAGAGATCATCACCAAGGCGAAAGAGCCTTCCATCCGCGCCAGCGCCTGCAGAAACGCCTGCTGCGTATCTTGCGTTCGTTCAAACGCTTGGGCGACTAAGTGCACAAACACTTCTGAGTCGGTCATGGAGCGAAACGTCACCCCACATTGCTGAAGTTCTTCCCGCAACGGTTGATAGTTGGAGAAGATCCCGTTGTGCACAATCGCAAAGTCGCCTTGTGTTGAGAGGTGCGGGTGTGAATTCGCTTGGCTGACCTCACCGTGCGTTGCCCAGCGGGTGTGCGCAATTCCGGCGTTGCCGTTCATTTGTGTCAGCCGCTCCTTGCGGTTGACTTCTTCCACACCGCCGCTGTTTTTGCGCGCCACAATTTTCCCTCGATGCAGCAGCGCCATCCCGCAGGAGTCGTAGCCACGGTATTCCAGATTCCGAATCGAAGCGTACAGCGCGTGCGCCACATTTTTGGCGTTGATCATTCCACTGATGCCACACATATCAACCTGCCTGCTTGTTGTTAGAAGGGACCCAACCTCGGAGGGAGATGTTGTCGTCAAGAAAACTGTTTGCATTGATCACCGTTGCGGGCGCCAGAGTGTGCCGCGCCCCAATGCGCACATGATCGCCAATGAACGTGCCCAGTTTCGGCAGGCCCGTGTCCACCATCCCAGACTCTGTGGGAGCGAGGAGGCTCTTCCCATCCGAGTAGTGATTCACTGTCGTCAAGCCGGAGCCAAGCGAAACCTGCGAACCGATCACGCTGTCAGCAATGAACGAGAGTCGCCCCACGTCCGAACCTCCGAACAACACACAATTTTTTAGCTCTGAGCCATATCCAATGGTGGAGCCAGGGCCAATTGCGCTGAAGTGACGCACCAGCGCGTTGTTCCCGATATAGGAGCCCTCTCCAATGAAGCAGGGGCCGCGGAGCGTTGCGCCGTTCTCAATCGTGACACCGGCTTCAATCACCACAGCGCCCTCGATTTGTACGCTGCTGGGCAACTTGACACTCTCGTGAATGTGCGCGGAGTGCCAAGCCTGCATCATCATTTGGTTGGCTTCTAGGATGTGCCAAGGATAGATCACATCAATCCAGCCGCCTTCCCACAGATCGGCTTGTAACCCGTCTTGTTGCACGAGCTGCTGGAAGCAGGCTTCAATGTTGTTCTCGTGCTGTCGCAGCAGCTCAAAAATCCGGGGTTGCAACACAAAGCCGCCCGCAAACACATAGTTGCTCTGTTGGCGCCCCTGCGGCTTCTCAATGAAGCGCTGAATCTTCATTTCGTTGTCGAGGTACACATTGCCATACTCGTTCGAGGAGCGTGGCAGCGTCACTAGCGCAACTTCTCGACCTGTCTCAGCGAACATGCGCAACAGCAGTGGAAGTGGGTTGCCGTTGGCGAGCACATCTCCATAAATCAGCAAGAACGGCTTCCGCTTGAGATACGGCTCACAACACCCCAGCGCATGTCCAATCCCACGCAGCTCTTCTTGCTCCACATATTCGAGGTGCATGCCCAGCTCCTCGCCGTCTCCGAAGTAATCTCGGATCGCCTGCTGCTCGTGATGCACCACAAGGAGCGCTTCGTGTAAGCCAGCCTTGTGCACGCCTTCCAGAATGCTCTTCAAGATCGGCTGTCCCGCGATGGGAATCATCGGCTTCGCGCGCGTCGCGGTGAAGGGCAACAAGCGCGAGCTGTAGTTGGCTGCGAGGATCACAGCTTTCATGGGGTCTCCGTGGCAAGGTGGGGAGTGAGATGACGCTGCAATTCCTGCAGTACTTGCTCAATGTTGAGGTGACTGGTGTCAATGAGGATCGCATCGTCGGCAGGCACTAAGGGCGCCTCTGTTCGGTTACGGTCTTGTGCGTCGCGCTGCTCCAAGGCTTGCAGCACATCTTCATAGCGCACGTTTGCGTCCCGCTGTTGAAGCTCTGCAAAGCGGCGCTGGGCACGAACCCCCGCGCTGGCTTCTACAAAGAACTTACACTCTGCGTCTGGCAGCACGACCGTGCCAATGTCGCGTCCTTCCAACACCGCGCCTTGAGCCTCAGCCTGCTCGCGCGCGCTTGCAACCAGGTGGCGCTGCTGCGTTTTGAGCGCTTGGCGAATCGGGGAGAACTGACTGACCTTAGACGCCAGCGCGGAGATTTCTTCTGTGCGGATCGCTGTGGTGACCTCGGCTCCGTCACAAAAGATCCGGCCGTCAGGACGCATTTCAATGCGCGTCTGGCTCCCTAACGCGGTCAGTTCTTCAACATTTTCGGGGCATCCGAGCTGTTGCCACTTCCACGCGAGACAGCGAAACATCGCCCCTGTGTTCACATACAAGAACCCTTGTCGCTCCGCCAACGCTCGAGCGATCGTGCTCTTGCCGACTCCCGTGGGTCCATCCAAAGCCACCACCACAAAACTCATCTTCTCTCCTTAGGAATCAAGACGCTGCAAGGCCGCGACCCCAAACTGCTGCATTGCCGGATCCGTGAGTTCATCACGAATTTTTCGGTAAATCGCGCGGGCATCGGCGCTGCGGCCCAGCTCTTCATAGCCTGCTCCCATGCGCTGCCACATCTGAAACTTCTGCTCTTCATTCAAACCTTCTGCATGAAAATACATCACCTGCAAATATGCTGCGACCGCCCGTTCATAGGCTTCTAGCTCAAACGCGGCGCGTGCGGACAGCAACAGCGCGATTCTCTGCGTCGCAGGGTCTGCGCTACGTTGCAATTCTGCGGCCCAGCTTTCAGCTTGCTCCCATGGTCGACGCTTGTCTTGTAGCTCACCTAAGGCTAGGTGCTGTTCAGCAATCAGCAGCGTCCACTGCTCTCTCTGCATGACCGTCGCGTCGAGGTCTTCGCGCAGTTGATCTTCTAAAAAGCGAATCAGCTGCTGTCGGTGTGGGATGGTGCGCTTCGGTTCGTTGACGAAGAGATAGCGCTCAATCAGCCATTCTCGCACCTGGACTTCTTCTTTGGTCGGCAGGCTCTTTTCACGCAGGAGCGCCTCGGCTCGCTCTGCAAACCGCACCTCTTCGAGTTCATACAGAATCCGCACGATCGCGAACTGAGCGTCGGCTTCCCACGCGGGTTTCAACACATTTTGCAGCGACTTTTCATAGGCGGGGATCGCTCTCAGCGGCGCTTCTTGTTGCTCATGGGCTTGTCCACGTTGAAAGTGCAGCTCGGCTTGAGCACGTGGATCTTCGAGCTGGGGCAGCACTTCTAACGACTTCTGCAGAAAGCCTTCCCACAGCTGAAGCTCCCACAACAGCGCCAGTTGAATGCGCTCCAGCTCCAGCGGCAGGGGGTTGGGATATTCGGAGAGGAGTTTCAGCGCGGGCTCGCTGCGCTTCAATTTGCGTAGCAGCCGCACCTCCAAGGCGAGCAGCTCCACATCCTGCGCTGCTGACGGCTCTGCGCGCAGAATCGCCAGCTGCTCCAACGCCTCGCGGTAAAATTCAAGCTGCTCATAAGTCTGCACGAGCCCCAGCAGAGCTTGGCGCCGAAAAGTCGAGTTTGGATACTCGGTCACCAATTGTTGATAGTCGCTGCGAGCGTCTAGCCATTTGCCCGACGAAAACGCCAGCCGTGCGCGGATCAAGAGCATTTCTTCGTCGCGCCCCGCCTCAGGGGGCACCTGCCGGAGCGCAAGGCTAACCGCGCGGCCATCTTGCTCTGGATTCAGCAGAGCCGCTTGCCAAAAATAACACTCGGTCAAATGGGAAGACTCGACAAACTCGGTCACCAAGCGGTTGCAATGACGCAGCGCGACTTGCGGGCGGGCAGCTTGTAGCTCCAAGCGAATCAACTGATACAAGGCCTCGCCTTGCCAGCGCCGCGCAAGCTCTTGGGACTTTCGCAGTCGCTCTAACTGACTGCGCAGGGGAGCCACATCCGACGCTTGTTGTTGCTGCGCAATGACCTGGAGCAACCGCAATTCTGCGAGACGGCTCGGCTCTTGGAAGGGAGGCTCAAAGTTCTTTACAAATTCCCAGCGTTGCTCGGTTGCCGCCCACCACAACACGCGATACGCGTTTTCACGCAGCCGCTCTCGACTACGAAACGTGTTGAGCGCTTGCCGAATATCGCGTTCGTCTCCGCGCTGTAGAGCCAACTCCAGTTCAAGCTGATGCAGTTGATCGGGCTCTTGCAGCCCCCGCTGTTGCAGCTGCCCGACCGTCGCGCTGGCCGCGTCCCATTGGGCTTGCTGCACCTGACACCAAGCGGTCATCAGCCCTAAATCTTCGATCTCTGAATAGTTATAGTATCTTTCAAAAGAGCTTTCGTAGAGGCCGGTGACCGCTCCGCAGTCGTCTTGTCGAAAATGATAGTTTGCTTCTTGTGTCAGGAATTGAGCGTGTTCTTGCTGGCTGGCTGCCGCCGCCTGTAAGCGTTGGAACACGACGCCTACATTGGAAGAGTTCGTCTGCAGAGCACAGGCCAGCTCAGTTTGTGCGGCTTGTTTCTGCTGGGGCTGCGTCAGGTTCCCAAGTGTGCGGGCGCGATCGATCCAAACCTGACTCTGAACACAGTTGCGGTCTTTGGCGTGGACCCACGCGAGCGTCAGATAAGCGGAGCTGCGATAGCGATGTGTGGCTTGGGGATAGCGCCGGAGCCACTGTTTCAAATCTTCTATGGCTTGCGCTGGCTTGTTCAAATGCGCCCAGAGTTGGCCTTGCCAAAAGAGCGATCGAGGCGCCCACTTCCCCTGTGGTGCTTCAAGGAGCACGCGCGAGAACCGTCGCAGCGCCAACTCGTCTTTCTGTTGTTGGTATTGCTCCAAGCCATTCTCATAGACCCGCCCGGTTGAGTCAAAAAAGCTGACTTGGACGAGCTCTCGGCTCAACGACGCTAAGCGAGGCAAGGGCGGTAGAGCGGGGAGCGCTCCAAAAGAAATTGGAGGCGCGGGGATTTCGTGACGGAGTGGGGGCGGTGCTCCGATCGGGAAAGCGCCATACGGCGTGGAGACCGTTGATTCATTGGCCAGCGCTGTTCCGGCATAGGTGATGGCGAGGGCGCAACCGGCGCAGCGAAGCAACCGACGCACAAGAGCTTCCATGTCTCATCCAGGCGAGGCGGTTTGCGCGGCGCGGAAATCTAACAGTTGTTGGGTGACTTGTGTCAGATCTTCCGCCGAAAACTCGGCCGCATAATGATAGTGTTTCATGGCATTGCGGTAGCGAGGATCGTAGTAATCGGTCAACAAGATCGCTACCAGTTCCGCTAGTTTTCCTTGCTGCAAGCATTGGCGCAAATGTTCCACTTTGGGCTTGCCGAGCGCCATGCGAAGAGTCTGCAAGATCTGGTCAACTTTGTGCGCAGTCGCGTCATCTTCAATTCGATAATCTGCCAGCGTGCGTGCGACGCGTGTCTCTAGCGAAGCGGTCAACAGAACTTTTTGTCCGGCTTGCATTGCCTGCGCGAGGGCTTGGGGGATGAAGACCTCTCCGACTTTGCGGCTTTCGCCTTCAATGAAGCAGAGCGTCTTCTTCGGCAGCCGGGCCTGCGCTTGGTGCAGCCACCCTTCAAACCTGCGCTGAGTGCTTGGGACGCGCCCCAGTGCTCCGAAGAGAGAGCTGCGATGCTGTGCCAACTCCTCAAGGTCAATGTGATCTGGCAGCCTGCGCAAAATCAGTGTTTTGCCAACTCCGGTTGCTCCATGCAAAACGATCAGTGGTGGGCGCCACTCTCCGATTTGCGCTAGGACGTGCTGGCGATAGAGTTTGTAGCCTCCTTCGAGCTGCCGGGCCGCGAAGCCTTCGGCACAGAGCAAGCGCACAACGGCCCCTGAGCGCATCCCGCCACGTGCGCAGTACACCACCAACGGAGTTTCGCGATGGGGGGCAAACTGCTCAAGCAGGTCTTGCAAGCGCGGCTCTACCAGCGCGGCGCCTTGGTCAATCGCAGCGGCTCGGCCGACCTGTTTGTAAAGAGTGCCGATCACAGCGCGCTCAACATTGTCAAACAGAGGAATGTTCTGGGCGCTGGGAATGCAGTCTTGTTGGAATTCTCCGGGAGTGCGGACATCGAAGAGGGGTGGAAGCGCAGAGAAGGAGAGGTCTTGCACAGGGAGCGATGGGCAGGCTCCCTGCAGAAATTCCAGAGGAGAACGTCTATTCGTCACCAGCCTCACTTGCTGTGGCTTTAGCCGAGCGAGCGCTCTTCGTCTTGGCCGTCGCGTCTTCCTCTGCTGTGGGTGCTTCGCCTTCTAAAGGAGGTAGGAGTCCGTGCAGTCTTCGCACTTCTTCTTCAATTTTCTGTGCGGTTTCTTCGTGTTCTAGCAGGAAGCGAATGGAGTTGTCGCGCCCTTGTCCCAAGCGCTCCTTGTTGTATGAGAACCAAGTCCCGCTCTTCTGGATGATGCCTCCTTCTACAGCGTAATCGAGCACGGTGCCCATGTGCGAAATTCCCTCGCCATAAATCAAGTCCATCTCCGTGGTCCGAAAGGGGGGCGCCACTTTGTTTTTGACGATTTTCACTTTGATCCGATGCCCTTTGATCTCTTCGCCTTGCTTGATTTTGGTTGTGCTGCGCACATCTAGGCGCACGCTGGAATAGAATTTGAGTGCGTTGCCTCCGGTGGTAGTCTCTGGGTTCCCAAAGACCACCCCAATTTTTGAACGCAGCTGATTGATGAAAATGAAGATGGTGTGAGATTTTGAGACAGAGCCCGTCAGCTTGCGCAACGCTTGAGACATCAACCGAGCGTGCAACCCCATGTGTGAGTCCCCCATGTCTCCTTCGAGTTCGCCTTTGGGGACCAACGCGGCCACAGAATCGACCACGACCACGTCTACTTTCCCAACGCGAACAAGCTGTTCGGCGATTTCTAGGGCCTGCTCGCCATGGTCGGGTTGGGCCAGCAACAGCTCATCCACATTGACACCGAGCAACCGAGCATTCGAGGGATCCAGCGCGTGCTCGGCGTCGACAAAGGCAGCGATGCCACCAAGTTTCTGGACTTCGGCGACGGCACACAGCGCGAGCGTCGTTTTTCCAGAGGCCTCTGGACCATAAACTTCCACGATGCGTCCGCGTGGGAAACCTCCTACTCCGAGCGCGATGTCAAGCCCTAGATTTCCTGAACTCACTACAGGGGCCTGGGTCACGGGCTGATCGCCCATCCGCATGATGGAGCCTTTGCCAAACTGGCGCTCAATTTGTGCGACTGCCGATTCGACGTCTTTGCGTTTTTCTTCGTTAATCATGGCTTGTTCTGAGATCAGGTGGTGAAAATGGAGCTGGTCGGAAGTCACACAGACCTTATCCGCGAGAGGTACAGGGGAAGGCCGCAGTACAGAAATTGCTAGGCACCAGACACTACGAAAAGGCGCCTCAAGGTGCAACGCAAAATACCAAACTCCGTTGTCTCACTTGGAGTTTAGCAGGCTCTGTGATACTCCGTTGGACGTTTTCGTCCATACCAATGAATTTGATTCACCATATCATTTTTCCAAAAAACATGACGCATCGTATTCTCATCACCGGTGGTGCAGGATTTTTAGGATCCTTCCTCTGCGAGCGACTTCTGAAAGAAGGTCACGAGGTGATTGCGCTAGACAACTTTTTCACCGGCAACAAACGCAACATCGCCCACTTGCTCGACGATCGTCACTTTGAAGTCATCCGTCACGATGTGGTGGAACCCATTTTGGTTGAGGTGGACCGTATCTTCAATTTTGCGTGTCCTGCTTCCCCGATTCACTACCAATACAACCCTGTCAAAACGCTCAAGACGAGCGTCATGGGAGCGATCAACATGCTCGGGCTCGCCAAACGCACCAAAGCGCGGATCCTGCATGCGTCCACATCAGAAGTGTATGGAGACCCCGAAATGCATCCTCAACCTGAGAGCTACTGGGGGTCGGTCAATCCCATTGGACCACGGAGCTGCTACGATGAAGGCAAGCGCGTCGCCGAGACCCTCATGAGCGACTATCGCCAACACAACGGGGTCGACACGAAGCTCGTGCGCATCTTCAATACATACGGTCCCCGAATGCACCCTGAAGATGGGCGCGTGGTGAGCAATTTCATTGTCGCGGCGCTACGCAACGAGCCGCTCACCATCTATGGAGAAGGGGATCAAACTCGCTCTTTTTGCTACGTTAGCGACCTGATCGATGTCATCCTTCGCATGATGAACAAAGACGATTTTCCGGGCCCCGTCAACATTGGGAACCCCGGTGAGTTCACGATTTTAGAGTTGGCTGAACAAGTGTTAGACCTGACGGGCTCTCGCTCCGAAATCGTTCGGGAGCCTGTGCGGGAAGACGACCCCGCTCGCCGACGCCCAGATATCTCGCTCGCGCGCCAGCAGCTCAACTGGGAGCCTGTTGTCCCACTCCGAGAAGGGCTCGGGCACACCATCGCGTACTTTGATGATCTCCTCCGTACTTCGTAGTCCCTGCATGCGCCTCACGCCTGTCTTGCTCTCTATCCTCTTTTGGAGCAGCGCCGCCTTGGTTGCTGGAGCGCAGGAGTTTATGCAGTTGCAGCGTGAGTTTTCGTCCACACGACCGACCCAAAATCTGGCGATGAGCGCAGATGAAGCCATCATCGCCGTGGGGATGCAAGATGGCGAAAATGCCGTCATTGAGTTGCGCGACCGTCAAAGCACACGCGTCCTTGGTCGGATCATTTCACAGGGCAACGAGCTGCAGCATCTGAAATTTCACCCTACCCGCCGCCAGCTCTTCGTGGGCGGCAACCAGCGCCTGGAGTTCTGGAAACTAGATGAGCTGCCCGGCAGCGAAGAAGAGCTGCCTGCGGCTCAATTTCGTGAGTGGGAGCGCCCTGTCAACCAGAACGTGGCTAAGGCTCGCTATCGACCACAGTCCGAGCAGTTGCGCTGGGTGGAAGGGCAACAGATGTATGAAGCCGACACCCAGCCACCCTACGCAGTCCGCCTGCGCTGGACAGGGGAACCGCTCGCGCAGCCGCTCGCCAACTTTGCCTTCAACGCCGACGAGTCTCGCCTCGCGCTCAGCTACCAAGAGCAGCCGAGCATCCGTGTGCTCAACCCAATCCAAAAGCAGCCCTTACCGCCGCTGGACTACCACCTCCTCCCCCCTGTGGACTTTCACTTCTCGGGCTCACAACAGCTCGTGTCCATCGATGAAGAGCGCAACCTGTTCTGGGGAAACACCGAGTCCCGCCTCAAAGAACGCAGCCCAACCTTGGAATTGGTAGACCGAGGCAAACCGCAGCAGCTCCTACCGCTGCACAACGAGCACGTCGCGCTGATCACTACTGACGAAGACGACGTCACACGAGCGCACATTCTCGATGCTGCAGGCGCAGAACAACGTCAACTTTTGCTGCACAGTCCCAACAGTATCGCCAGCAGCCCAACGGGCGCTTATCTGCTCAGCGCCGATTACAACGACATCCAAATCTACAAGACACGGGAGCATCAGTCGCCGCAAGAGTATGTGCAACAGCTGCAGCAGCAAGGGGCTACCGAGACCGCTCGGCGCTATCGCAATCATTTGGAACAGCCCGTCGCGCTCAGCACTTCTGCCGCGGGGCCTTCCTCTCTGGAGTTGAAAACCGAAGAACTCCGGGTTGCAGAACAAGAGCGCGACTGGATTCAGGCGGAACGATTAGCCAAGGAAGTCCTGCGCGAAGATCCCGGCAATGCCCTCGCGCTCGGCATTTTGGGTCGCATGCAGGGCAACGAAGACCAAGTTCAGCTCGAGAAAGGCCGCCAACTCATTAACGATGGCTTGCCCGAAGACGCCATCAGCCAACTCAAGCAGATTTCTCCGGAGAGCCCGCTCTATGGGCAAGCGCGCGAACAAATCTCGCTCGCCGAAACACGCATCCGCACAGATCTGCGGATTCAGAATGCCCAACAACAAATGCGCCTCAACAACTGGAAAGGTGCTCGCACGTTCCTGCAGCTCGCGCAGGAGCAAGACCCCAACAACCCCGAAGTTCAAGCGCTCTTGGAAGAAGTGGAGTCTGCACAGCGGCTGGCTTTGCTGCGCTGGGCCTTGATCGCAGCAGGGATTCTTGGAGCGCTCGGTTTTTTGTTGTTCTTGGGCTATCGTCGACAACGCTGGCTCTCGGCTTGGATCGACGGCGAGACCGGCGCTCCTGTAGGTCGTTCGGCTCGCACGCCTCCGCCTCCGCCTGATCCCGAAAAAGAACGCCAAGCTGCGGAGGCTCACGCCCAACGCCAAGCCGAGGCCCGAGCCCGCTCTCAAGCGGAAGAGAAACGCTTCCAAGAAGCCTTACAGACCACCCACGAGCTTCTGCGGGCGGCCAAGCGCAAGGACACCGAGCATCAACACACCAAGCGCTTGCTTGACTTTGCAGAAGAGATTCAGGACATCGCTCGACAAGCCAAAGAAGCAGACGCGTCCTTCGCAGAACTCACGTCCAAGCTGCACTTTTTGCAGCAGACCCTCCGCAGCCTGAAGTTCTATGTCCGCGCGCGCAAGTCTTCACCGCGTCAAGAGGGCTCTCAAGAGCAAAAGTCCCGCCAAGAGCAAAGTCAGCAGTCGCAACAACAGCGCAAGCAACAACAAGAGAAACAGCAGCAGAAGCAACAGGCTCCCAGTCCCGGAGCGGAGCTTCCCGACTATTACGCCGTGCTAGGCGTCGCTCCGCAGGCCAGCCCCGCCGAGATCCGCAAAGCCTATCATCAAAAGCTCAAGGAATATCACCCGGATCGTCACCAAAACACCGAGTTTGAGTGGGTCAAAAAGCAAGCGGAGGAGATGACTCGTATGTTAGGCGAAGCGTATGATGTGTTGATGGACGAAAGCTCTCGTCAACGCTACGATCAACAGCAAGCCAAGAGGAACTCTTGATTGAACATTTCTTCACTTGCCCTTACTGCTGGGAGACGATCTCCATGTTGCTTGACTCTTCGGTTGCGCAACAGGAATACGTTGAAGACTGTGAGGTCTGTTGTCACCCCATCCAATTACACTGTGCTTTTGACACACGCAGCACTCTGCTTGAGTTTTCTGCCACTTCAATGAGTTGAGCCATGCACCGACTGTGGGCCATTCTTTATCTGCTGTTCCAAAACAATTATGTCCGCTTCGGCGCCTTGCTCGGCATCGCTGCGGGTTACTGGGGCCACACCTACCTCCCCGGAGGAGACGAAGTGGTCACCCCGATCGTCGGCGCCTTTCTCGGATGGGGCCTAGGGGTCTACTGGAGTGAGATTCATCCGTCGCTACAGCGACCACAAGCGCCTCGGCGTCCCAAATTTCAGGTGCACCAAGGTGGGAAACGTCGCTCCTAAGCACAGAGATGTCTGGCAAGGCTCGCGCTTGTGACAGAGTCAGGTCTCGGAAAATACATTGCGCCCACTTCGTTGGGAGCCGCCTACGCCATGACGAGGATGGCGGTGCTTCACCTTCTCCAGCCCGAGCAAGTCGCTCAATTTGATTTTAACTTACTGTTTCTGGCCGGAGTTCTGCTCGGGTTCACGCTGCGCCCCGTCGTCAAGCCGGTCTATTGGAAGCCCAGCACGAGCTTTGCGGCCTTGTTGTGCCTGTTGCTCGGTCTTGGGCCTGTTGGAAAAGCGCTAGAAGGCATGGTGCTGGGAATGCCGTTTGATGAGGTCGCGCAAGGGCTGCTGCTCGGAGAGCTGGCCGCGGCGATCGTCCTCGCGGGCTTTGCGCCGTTCTTACTAGCGCCTGCTCAACGGCTGCTAGACTGGCCTCGGTTTGGGCGGCGCCTGCGTCAGGGGCTCTTCCGCTGGAAAAGCCTCGCTCATTTGGGAATCTGCGCGGTCGCGTATGCCGCGCTGTTCTTGTGCACCCAAGCCCTCGCGGAGGCAGAGTGGGACGTCACGCAAGGGCTCGCCGAGCTATCCAAGTTTCTGGCGCTGCCTCCCACTGCGCCAACAGAGAAAATCGGCTTGCTGCTCGCGCGCGGCTTGCTGATTACCCTCGTGTTGTTGCCGATTTGCTTCACGCTCACTCGCGAACCCTTCGAATTGTGGATTGTGCTGGGCTCGCTGCTGTTTGTTGTCGCAGAGTTCACCCCAGCGTTTGTGTACTTTCAGCAGGTTCCTCCCTCGCTACTGATTGACCAAGTCGTGGCCGGTTTCCTCCGACAAGGCCTGTTTGCTGGCTTGGTTGCAACTCTATTTCACATCACACCAATTGCTACAACTAAAGTGGCGAACTAGGCCTTGCAAAGGCTTTCGACGCTGCTATACTTTGCCGCTTTGTCACAATTTTGCGACAGAATGTCCCTAAGGAACCCTGTTTCATGACCACCTCCCCCATCGAAATGGCACCATCTGCTCCCGCTGCGACAAAAGCTGGTTTTGTTGGGCTGATTGGGCGCCCCAATGTGGGCAAGTCCACCTTGATGAACCGCTTACTCGGCCGCAAACTCGCGATCACGGCGAACAAGCCTCAGACCACTCGCAACCGACTCCTCGGCATCCGCACAGAAGGCCACGAACAAGTCATATTTATCGACACGCCGGGCATCCACGAGTCAGACAAGATCATGAATCGTAAGATGGTAGGCTACGCGGTAGAGACCTTGCGAGAGACAGACTTGAACCTGATGTTGGTGGAACCGCTACGTGAGAATCAGCATGAGCTGTCTGACGGCGACCGCTTGGTCTTAGCGCACCTACAGGATCGCACCTCTGAGACGATCCTCGCGGTCAATAAGGTCGACGGCCTCGCGCACGACTCGGTTTTACGCACCTTAGATCTGTATCGTCAGGCGGCCAACTTTGCAGAACTCCTCCCGATCTCTGCGCTCAAAGGTTTGAATTTAGAGACGCTCTGGGAGCTGTTGCGCACGCGCTTGCCCACAAACCCGTTCTTTTTCGAGAGCGATCAGCTCACCGACGCATCGGAGCGATTCCTCGCAGGCGAGCTTGTGCGCGAACAACTGTTTCGTCACTTACAACAAGAACTCCCATACTCCGTCGCTGTGCAGGTTGACTCCTTCAAAGACACCCCCAAATGCATTCGCATTGAGTGCACTGTGGTGGTCGAGCGTGACTCACAAAAGGGAATTTTGATCGGCAAGCAAGGCGGGATGCTCAAAAAAATTGGGACTGCTGCGCGCCAGCGAATCGAAGCGCTCTTGGGCCAGCAAGTCTACCTTGGCCTGCAAGTGCGAGTTCTCAAGCAGTGGAGTCGCAACGAACAGCACCTGCACACCTTCGGGCTGGAGTAACATGCGGACGTCACTCGGCTCCTCTCCCGAAATCTCTCCGTCGGAAAGAAACCCTATGAAAATTTTCCTCATCAGCCTTCTGTTGGGCGGCGTCGCCGTCTTCGGAGCTTCACAAGTCTCTTTGGAACTTGCCGCAGGGATCGCCGTTCTCACCGTCAGCCTCTTATTGATGCAGTGGATTTTGCGGCGCAACACGGAAGTTGTGGCCCAAGGCCGGACCTCAGCTGCCGCAGCTCGCCATACGCCCAAGCCGCCGCAGGAGCCCAGCAGTGCCGGGATCAGCGGCATTGACAGCGATGTCTTTGCCCGTTTTCGTGAGAACCTCCAACTTCAAGAGCAACCGTCCGCGCCCTCGGCGCCCGTCGCGGCAGCACCGGCAGACGCGGAGGCGCTCCCCGAAAACTCTGATGTCGTGCGTCTTAGCTCGCACCCGCAAGCCCCCGAGAGTCCACCTGCCTTCAATACTCTCCTTGAGCAAGCTGAGCACACACCCTCACCTGCGCCAAGCGGCGAGAAAGTCACGCTGCGTTCGTCCAAGACCACACGGAGCGCAGGACAAACCTTCAAGCGAGCCGCGCGCAGTGAGTCGGTCTACGCTCTTCCCAAGCTGCGCCAACCGGAAATGCAGCGCCTGCAACAAACCCTTCCAGACAACACCGAAGAGCTGTTCGCCGATGCTTATATCCCGCTTGAGCCGGCCAACAATCCCTCTGTGAGCACAGACTATGACTATGAGGAAGGGCTCAGCCAGACGCTCGGCCACCACGACTCCTCAGAGGACAACCAAGCGGAGGCAGAGGCGCTGCTCCAAATGGCTCAAGCGTTCGCCAAGCAGCACAACTGGAACGAAACCAAGCTCAGTCTCGACAATCACATGGCTTTGCTCAAAGACCTACAACAGTCGGCGAGCCCAGAAGCCCTGCAACTCTATGTGCAAGCCCACTTGCAGCTGGGCGACGTACAGCAAGCCGCGCGTCATTTCGAAGGCGTCCGCCAGTCGACCAATGGGTTGGATAGCGCCTTCATGGCAGACCTAACAACTCGCCTCTTGGAAGGGCTGGAGCAAGCGCAAGCGTATGAACGCATGGTGCCTTTGCTGCAGGACTTGCTGAACTATCACCGGCAAGAGCTGAATCGTGATGAGATGGATCGACTGTATGGCAAGCTCACCAAGGCGCTGGAAGTGATGGGAGACGAAGACCGTCTCTTGCGCACTTGTCAGAGTCACTTGGAGATCAAGCGCGGTCTGAACGACCAAAGTGGGGAAGAGCAGCTGCTCAAGAAATTGGGGCGTCTCCACCACCGACGCGGAGAAAAAGATCTCTCGCGTCAATATTATGAGGAGACGTTGCGCTTGCGGGGAAACGTGGAGCGGGCGGCTTACTGAAAGATCAGTAGGTGCAGCCCGTAGGTGTCACACCTCTCAGCTCTTGTCCATGGTTCACGGCCTCGAACTGAAGCTCTGCCAGCAACCGGCATCCACGAGTGCGGCGTTCACGCGCCACGTAGTATTCGTTGATGCGTGGCGAGGTGTCTGATTCCAAGCTAGCGAAAGCGTTGATCGCGTTGACCGTATAACTTTCTGCCAAGAGCAAATAGCGGGGCTGTCGTTCACGGCGCCAGCTATTGAAATAGTTGATGCTCCAACCCAGCTGTTGGTCGCCTTGCTGCAACCGATTGCTGAAGGACGCGAAGGGGAAGCGCTCATTGCTGCTGCTGCAACCAATCAGCCCCAACAGCGCAAGCCCAACGGCCCCAGCGCGGAGATGATGCGGCATGAATCCTCCTAAAATTCATAAGTTTCTTTCCACATCGGCGCTCCTCTCCAAAACTTTAGCGATAATTTTCCTGCCATGGAGATCCCTCTTTCGATCGAAACCCGTCTGCACGACCTCGCTGAGGGCATCGCTTTCCTCCAACAGCCCGCGGAACCCACCGCAGAGCAGTGGAGACGCAGCAAGATCATCGCGCATCGTGGTCTGCATGCGCATCCCCGCATTTGGGAGAACACGCTCTCCGCGTTTGAGCCGGTGCTGTCGTACGATTTCATTGATGGCCTTGAGTTCGACGTGCGCTGGACTCGTGATGTGCAACCGGTTGTGTTTCACGACGCGACGACGCAGCGGATTTTTGGTCGCCCAGACCGGATTGCGGAGCTGACGCTCGCGGAAGTTCAACAGCAGTTTCCGCTTATTCCTACGCTCGCCGAGGTCATCGCACGTTTTGGAGGACGCAAGCACTTGATGATCGAACTGAAAGAGGAGCGCTACCCCGATCCACCTGCCCAAGCGCGACACCTGCAGACGTTGCTGGCCCACCTAGAGCCGACCCAAGATTTTCACTTTTTGTTGCTCCGTCCTGAGACCTATGACAAGGTGAGCGTTTTTCCGCGTGAGTCCGTGATGTTAGTGGGCGCTTTCAATGTGCCAGACATCAGCGAGATCACGTTACAACAAGGTTTCGGCGGTATTGGCGCCCAATACTTGTTGCTCTCGCGAGAACGCGTACAGCGACACTTGGAGAGAGGACAGGTGGTCGGCACCGGCTATCCAGCGCACCGTTCTGCGTTATTTCGCGAGTTGAGCCGAGGCGTTGAGTGGATCTTCTCGAACCGAGCCGCCGATCTCGCGCTCATCAAACAACAAGAACAACTTCGACTCGCACACCATCTCTGAGGCCCACCCCCTATGTCTGCGAATAAAGACGAACTGAATCTTGACAAATTACGCCGAGAGGTCGACGAATTAACAGGCAAGAGCGACAAGGCGTCCGGCACCGTCGAACGGTTGGAGCCCGAAAAGCCCGAAGAGAAGAAGTCCGACAAGTTGATGTACGTCCTCGTTGGCGCGGCGGTCATTCTTGTCGGAGGAAAGCTGCTGTTCTCGCTGATGAATTTTCTGGTGCTCGCGATCTTGGTTGGCGCTGGCGCGTGGTGGTGGTTTTTCAAGAAAAAGTGAGCTTCGGCGTCTTCTCTCCGTCTCCGTCTCTGGAATCCTATGAAATTGAACCCTCGCTGGATGATGTTCAGCTCAATGGGCCTGGAACTCGGCCTCTCTGTGATTGTCGGGCTCGTGCTGGGCAGCGCTCTGGATCGCTTCTTTGGCACTGAGCCATGGATGTTGATCGTCTTCTCCATCAGCGGCATCGCCGCCGGCTACCGCAGCGTCTATCGTTTGCTGAAGCGCTTGCAACGCGAAGACTCCGACCTTCCTACTAACTCTTCTGAACCAAGTTCTTGAATGCTCCCTGAATCCTTCCCTAAAGTCACTTCCGAGTCCTTGCAGCTGGGCCAACAACGCGCAGACGAACTCACTCGAATTTTAGTGTTCGTTAGTTTTGGCTTGACAACGATTTCTCTTTTCAACGGTCTTGACTTTCTTTTTGCAACCTTGCTAGGTTGCGCCGTCGTTGGATTGAACTATCACTGGACGGCGCGTTTCGTACTGAATTTATTGGAAGAACAAAAAGTTCGACCTTTATACTTGGCGATTTACGCCACGAAGTTTGTCGTCTCAATGATTGTTCTTTATCTCGCTCTGAATGATTTTGGAGCTGATCCTGTCGGTCTGTTGATCGGTCTTTCCAACATCTTGCTAGCGGTTTTGATTTACGCTGGCACACGTCGTACCCGACCTTCCGATTCCCCGGACGTCCTTCCATAAGGAATTTCCATGATGCGAAAACTGAGTCTGACGGGGCTGTTGCTGTTGTCCCTGAGCGCGCCAGTGTTTGCCGCTGGAGGAGGCTTTACGTGGTCTCACTTCTTGTTAGGAGGCCTTGAAGCGCCTTTGGCTTCCATTGGTGTCGATCCGCTGCCGATTTTAGACATGCTGATCGTCGCGGTGATTTTGATCGCGGTCGCTTGGTTTCTTGGGAGACCCTTCCGCAACGCAGAGATGGTTGAGCCCTCTGGGCGCGCAGACGCTGCACACTTTGCAGTGGTGGTCGTGCAGGGGCTCCTCAATTTCTTGAGCGGCATCATCCGTCACGGCGTTGGCGCCAAGCCGCTGTTGCCCCTGTTAGGGACCTATGGTCTGTTCATTCTGTTCTTAAACCTCGCTGGTCTGGTGCCTGGGTTCAACCCGCCCACCGATCAGTTCAACGTCACGTTTGCCTTTGCGATCGTGATTTTTGTGGTCACCCACATTTTGGGAATCCGTCAGCATGGCGGAGCGTACATCAAGCAGTTCCTTGGGCCGATGCCGATTTTGGCGCCGCTGATGCTCCCGATTGAACTCATCAGCCACCTTGTGCGGCCGATGTCCCTCGCGATTCGTCTGTTTGGAAACATGACCGGTGACCACAAAGTGGTGCTGATCTTCACTTCCATCCTGGCGGTCGGTCTTCCAATTCCGTTTATGGGATTGGGTATCCTCATTTGTGTGTTGCAGGCCTTCGTCTTTGTGTTGTTGTCTGCAATTTACTTTGAAGGCGCCCTGAGTGAACACCACTGAGCCCTTCGTTCCGTTTTATCTCTCTGTCTTTCTCCGAAAGGAACTTCTCATGTCAAAGAAACTGACCATGCTGCTGTTGGTGATGATCGCCGCAGCTCCTCTTTACGCTGCTCAAGGTGAGCTGGCGACTTTTGGAATCGCGCTGGCTGCCGGTATCGCAATCTCCATTGCGGCACTGGGGGGTGCGTTAGGGCAAGGTATGGCAATGCGCAGCGCGCTAGAAGGGATCGCTCGCAATCCGAACGCTTCGGACAAGATCTTCACGCCGATGATCATTGGCTTGGCTCTGATCGAATCCCTCGTGATCTACGCCCTCGTGATCGCGTTTATTCTGCAAGGGAAGATCTAAGCTTCTCTCTGGCGCGGTTCTTTGCTCAGAGCCGCGCTCCTCGCCTGCCTCTCCCCAACTCTTTTCCTGAACAAACTATGAACGAAGCCATGTGGGCCCCGTACGCGATGATCGCCGCAGGTTCCTTGATGGGGCTCTTCGCGACGTTCCGCATTCTCATGCAGAGCATCCGGCTCTTGTTTTGGGTTGTCCTCCTCGTCGGGGGCGTCGCTGCGGCTAGCTTAGGAACCGAGTCGCTAGGAGACACGTCGCCCTTAGAGAACATCCTCCCCTTCGATTCGCTCCCACAAAACGAACTCACCGACCACCTCCGCGAACTCCCCCAAGAAGCCCGTGGCCAACTCCGCGCCCTCTGCGAAGAACTCTAACCATTCGCTCCACTCTCGTTTTGCCCCAACACCTAGCGGTTGGCTGCACCTTGGCAACGCCTACAACTTCTTGCTGACGTGGCTCTGGACTCGACACTTGCAGGGACACCTCCATCTGCGTATCGACGATGTAGACCAATCTCGCGTACGTCGCTCTTATGTAGAGGACGTTTTTCGCCAACTCGCGTGGCTAGGGCTCCACTGGGACTCGGGCCCACAATCACCGGATGAATTGCAACAGCAGTGGTCCCAAACTTTGCGTCTCCAGCGCTATCGTGGAGTTTTGCAACAATTACGAGACGCGGGGCACCTGTACTTTTGCTCTTGTTCTCGCAAGCAAGTCGAAGCCAACGCAACCGCCCAAGGGCTCTATGCGGGAACTTGTCGCAACCACCCTCCGAAAGCGTCTGCGCACGGTGCTTGGCGACTGCGGCTCCCCACCACCGCAGTGGTCGCGCTTGCGGATGCTTCCAGCCGTCACCACAGCGTTGACCTGAACGCGGAGTTAGGAGACTTCATTGTCTGGCGTCGCGATCAAGTGCCGGCGTATCAACTGGCCTCGTGTGTTGATGACCTCGACCTCGCGATCAACTTTTGGGTGCGTGGCGAAGACTTGCGCGTCTCTAGCGCAGCGCAACTTTGGCTCCGCAGACTGATAACAGATGAGGTCGCTCCCCTGTCGTTTTTGCACCATCCTCTGCTCACGCGGGAGGGAGGGGCTAAGCTCTCTAAGTCGGAGGCCGATGTCTCGCTCGCTAGTTTGCGGGAACAGGGCTTGCGTCTTGATGAGGTCTATTCTGCGTTCGCCGCTTGGTGGGGTCTGCCACACGCAAAGGAAATTGCTTCGCTCTCAGAGCTGCAACACGCCTTCTCCACACACCACTCTTCGGAGGTTTCATGACTATCGCCGCTCACATCTCTCACTCACTGGAGCGCTCGTCTTGGATTCGTCAAATGTTTGAGACGGGCACACGCTTGAAACAAGAGCATGGCACAGACAACGTCTTCGATTTTTCCTTGGGGAACCCGATGCTAGAGCCTCCCCCAGAGGTGCACCAAGCCCTGCATCAACTCTTGGACGACTCTTCGCCGGGACAGCATCGTTACATGCCAAATGGTGGCTTCCCGCACGTGCGAGAGTTTCTCGCCGACGAGATGAAGCGGGAACACGCGGGAATGCCGTTCACCCGTGAAGATGTGGTGTGCTGCGTCGGCGCTGGAGGAGGGCTCAACGTGGTGCTCAAGGCTCTGCTGAATCCGGGCGACGAAGTCATCGCGCTCGCGCCCTACTTTGTAGAGTATGACTTTTATGTGCAGAATCACGGAGGCGTCCTCAAAGTAAGTTCGACGACACCGGAGAGCTTTTTGCCAGATTTACAGGCGCTGGAAGCGACGATCACCGAAAAGACGCGCGCGCTCCTCGTCAACTCACCGAACAATCCGACTGGAGTCGTCTACTCGCAGCCTGTGTTGGATGCGCTGGGACAGTGGCTCCAGAAGCAAGAGCAGCGCTTTGGGCACCCCATCTATCTGCTGGCGGATGAACCTTATCGCAAGTTGCTGTTTGATGGCGTGGCCAATGGCTCTGTCTTCTCAGCACACCCAAACTCCATTTTGGTCACGTCCCACTCCAAAGACCTCGGCCTCGCAGGAGAGCGCATCGGCTACATTGCTCTGCACCCTGACATCGCAGCGCGAACCGCTTGGCAACAAGCCCTCGTCTTCACAAATCGGGTGCTCGGATTTGTGAACGCGCCAGCGCTCATGCAACGCGTTTTGCCTCACCTGCGCGGAGTACAGGTGGATGTTCAGCAATACGCTCGCTTGCGCGACCTCGCCTGCGAGATGCTGCGTGAGTTGGGTTTCGAGTTTGTCCGTCCCCAAGGCGCGTTTTATCTGTTTCCCAAAGCGCTAGAAGCCGACGACGTGGCCTTCGTGCGACGCGCGCAAGCGGAGCGGATCTTGCTGGTTCCTGGCTCTGGTTTTGGTGGTGCCGGACACTTTCGCTTGTCTTACTGTTGCCCCTCAGAAGTCCTAGAACGCTCCTATGATGCTTTCGCGCGGCTAGCGCGGCACTATAGCTGAGACCAATATGCAGCACGACAGCACCTACAAGCGGATTTTCAGCCACCCTGAGCTGGTGGAGGAGCTTCTGCGGGACTTTGTGGCTGAGCCGTGGTGTCAGCAGCTGGACTTTGGGACGCTAGAGAAGCTCAACGAGAGCTACATCACGGATGACCTTCGGCAGCGGGCGGATGATCTGGTGTGGCGCGTCCGCTTTCAGGGTCAGTGGCTGTATGTGTATCTGCTGTTGGAGTTTCAGAGCCGCAGCGACCGCTGGATGTCGGTGCGTCTGCTGACGTACGCGGGTTTGCTCTGGCAAGACTTGATCCGCAGCGGTCGTCTCACGTCCTCCGACAAGCTGCCGCCGATCTTGCCGATTGTGATTTACAATGGGGAGCCGGCGTGGAGCGCTCCGCTGAGCCTCCAGGAGCTTTTGTCAGCGGTCTCTCCGTCGTTGGCAGCTTACCAGCCGCAGCTGCGCTATTTTCTGCTGGACGAAGGTCGGGTTCCTGCGGAAGAATTGGCTGAACGCGATACGACTCTCAGCGAGCTCATCCGCCTTGAAGGGAGCCCGGATCCAGAGTCGCTTCGTCTCATCGTGGGGCGTCTGCGGCAGCGCTTGGGTCATCCTCGCTATGAGCAGTTACGTCAAACGATCACGCTCTGGCTTCAGCATCTGGTGTTGCCGAAGCTGTCACCGGAGCCGATTTTGGAAATGCGCGACTTACAAGAGGTGGACAATATGTTAGCGGAACGAGCGGAACAGTGGGCGGAGCAGTGGAAAACAGCAGGTCTTGAGCAGGGGATCGAGCAAGGCTTAGAGCGCGGTCTTGAGCAGGGCCTAGAGAGAGGGGAACTCCTTGGAAAAATAGAGCTTCTTCAGCAGCTTCTTCAGTACCCTCCGACTCCTAAGTCAGAGCTGGCGGTTTTCTCTTTGTCGCAACTACATGAGTTACTGCAACAGCTTCAGGTGCAGCTACAGCAGCAGAGCCGCACAGAGTGAGCGCCCACCTAGTCTCGCAGACCGGGCCGTCTCATCCGCAGGTCACAGCCCATTCCTCTCGGTGGGACGGTCCGCCCAGCCACCACAAATACTCACCTGAAAAAACAGCGCCAACTGGTACTCCATTTGCAGAAGCAAACCCTAGAACCATTCTTTCCGATGGGAAACGGAGCGAAGTCTCTGGTTTCACTAGAGAAAGAATGGGAAACTCGCTCTTGGTTCGACGGAAAGTGTTTCTTAGCGAATTGCCACTTTGGTTGTATTAAAAGGCCAAATTTAAGCTTGCCTTTCAATTAAGTCAGGTTATGATTGCCGCCTTGTAATCTCAAGAGAGTGCATTTTTCGCATCTCTCGATTCCCCTATGCAGAGCGTAGAGTGGAAGCCGGCAGATTTCCGCAGCCATCCCGGAATCATGGAAAACACGAGATCCGTCCGCCAACACGCTCTGTCCTGCCTAGCAGCGAGCCACGGCCGAATGTCTCCGTCTTTTCCTCAGCTTCACAGAATCCGAAGTCGATTCTGCTACCAGGGAGGAATGATACCAACGAGCGGGTTGCTCATTGTTTTTCGGTGAAACTGAGAGGGTTCTCCGTATTTTTACTACTTTTCATAAAGGACAAACGTTTATGAAGCCGAACATGATTAAAAAGTGGAGTGTCGCGTTACTCGTGGCAGCCGGAGCAGCCGGCCTCGTAGGTTGTGAGGGCCTCCAAGTGGATGAAGCTACCAGTGCGAGCAATCACTCCGGGATCGTTGCCGACCGCGTCCTAACCGGACAACTGAGCGGTGTGGTTGTTGATGAATTTGGAAGAGGCTTGGAAGATGTGACGGTGAGCGCCTACGGTGCAACCACCACAACCGGCGCCAACGGGACATGGACCATGAGCAACGTGCCCATCACCAACCTCGCCATCACCAATGTCTATGACAACGGGACTGATACCGAGTACCCAACCGACGGCGCGAACGTCGAAGGCAAAATCTATG
>CBFIJD010000022.1:0-3365 GCA_965662845.1 uncultured bacterium
CCGACGGCGAGCATGCCGTTGCGAAAGAGCAGCCGTGAGCCGCCGCCTGCCGCGACCGTGACAATGTGCATCTGCGGCGCTTGGAGACGAACGCCGGCGGTCTCGCTCTCGTGCACAAGCTCGTAGTCGCCGCCAAAGCGTGAGACGTCGGTGGAGGTGCCGCCCATGTCAAAGCCAATCACAGGGCGCCGGCGGCCCGCTTCTTCAAACAAGGTCGTGCGCGCGTAGCCGACAACGCCCCCGGCTGGCCCCGACAGGATCGCGTTGCTGCCTTGGAAGCGCTCCGCGTCGGTCAGCCCCCCATCTGACTGCATGAACAGGAGCGGTGTGTGCCGCAGACCGTCGGCGAAGCCGCTGCGGAAGCTGTGCAGATAGTCGCGAATGTGCGGAGTGAGGTAAGCATCAACCGTCGTGGTGTCACCGCGCGCGACGATCTTCACGCGAGACATGATCTCATGCGAGAGCGAGACTTGGGCAAAGCCGACCTCCCGCGCGAGGTTGCCGACGAGCTGTTCGTGTGCAGGGAAGGTGTAAGCGTGCATGAAGACCACCGCGACCGCGCGGAACCCCTCGCGGAGCGCCTGCTCCAGTTGCGGACGCAGCGCGTCGAGGTCAGGTCTTTGCAGAACCACGAGGTCTTCTCCCGTGACGCCGGTGTGCGTCGTGAGGCCTGCGACGTCTTCTTCGGGCTGGCGCAAGCGTACGCGCTCAGCGACTTCGAGGGTGCGAGACGCCAAGACCTCGGGTTTGCGGATTTCCAAATCGAAGATGCGTGGTCGATGTTGTGTGCCGATGCGCAGCAGGTCACGGAAGCCGCGGGTCACCAGCAGCAGGGTGCGGGCGCCTTTGCGTTCGAGCAGGGCGTTGGTGGCGACGGTCGTGCCCATCCGAATCCACTCGATCGGCTCGGCAGAGAATTGCGTCGGCGGGAACGCGAGGCCGGTGACGTCTTCCAAGATGCGGCGGATGCCCTCACGCGGAGCGTCGGGGTAGTGTTGTGGGTCTTCAGACAGCAGCTTCACGACCCGGAAGCCCGCTTCGTCTGGAACTTCGGCATACACATCGGTGAACGTGCCGCCACGGTCAATTGAGAAACGAAAAGATTTTGAGAGCATAGCCAACATGGTTTTGAGAGAAAGAGAGAGAAAAGTGAGTACTTTGCGGAAGGTGCGATGGGATTGCAAGGAGTAGCCGAGACGCGGGAGGTTCCGCGGAGACCGCGACCGCTCTACGATCGGTTCACGTGGGGCTGCTGGGGGCTGGCGCTCGCGCTGTGGTTCTTTGGCATCGCTGGGCGCGACGCTTATGTGGTCCCCTTGGTGCTGTGGCTGCCGCTGGCGCTGCGGGAGATTTGGCACCAGCGCGCCCTCTTCCCCTTGGAGCGCGACGCGCTCACCGCTTGGGTGGTCCGCCACCGCAGGTGGTTCCTCGTGGGGCTGCTTGTTTTCTTCGCGCTGGTTTGTGGGCGAGGGTGGCTGCGCTATCTCAGCTTTGGCTGGAGCATCTGGGACATTGGTAGTCACAGCAACGTGCTCTTCAATTTGTCGCGGGGGGAGCTGTGGTGGTCGTATCATCAGGTGCACCCGTGGGCGAACCACTTCACGCCATCGATTTCTTTTCTGGCGCTTCCTTATCTATTGTATCCGCACATTCTCTGGCAAGTGCTGGCCAAGACGCTCTCGTATTGTCTCACGCCGGTGCTCTTGTGGCGGCTGGCGCGACACTACGAGACCGACGCCGCGCGTGTGTGGAGCGTGACGGTGGGCGTCTCGCTGTTGTGGCTGTTCTGCTACAAACCTGCGGTGAGCAGCCTGTGGTACGAGTGGCAGCCTTCGTCGCTGGCGCCGGCCGTGATTGTGTGGAGCTTTCTGTGCCTAGAGCGGCGTCAGTGGTGGGGGTTGCTGGTTGGAGCGTTGTTTTTGTTGGGACTCAAAGAGCACATGGGGATTGTGCTGATCGGCTTTGGAGCTTACTGGGTGGCTCAAGAGCGGCGGCCCTTCGCGGTCGGAGTCGGGCTCTTGTTGGTCGGCGTGGGGCTGGTGTTTTTCCTCACGTTCCAAGTCATTCCCTACTTTCGTGGAGACTTGCCGCCTTGGGGTGGACATCCGGGCGTCACTCCCTTTGCCGACATCCCGCGCAAGCTGAGATACGTCTTCCAGCTGCTGTTGCCGCTGGCGTTTCTGCCGCTGTTGTACTGGCGCGTGGGCATTTTGGCGGGGCCCGCGATCGGGGTGAATTGGGTCTCGTCGAAGGAGGCGATGCAGTCTTCGCACTATCACTACGATGATGTCAGCTCGACGCTGTTGATGGTCTCTTTGGTGGTGATTCTGTGCCGTTCGGACTTGTGGAGGCTGCCAGTGGCTTCTTGGAAGGCCTCGCTCTGGGAGGGGCGAGGCTGGCTCGTCCGCTGGACACAGCTGGGGCCGCGTCCGCAGCAGCTCAGCGTTCTGGTCTGGAGCGTCGGGGTGATGGTGCTGTTGCCGCCGAGCGTCTTGCGTGAAATTCAGGACGCGCTCCCGAGTCCGCAAGATCGACGTGTGCACGCCGAGTTAGAGCGCTTCAAGGCGGAGTATCCTGTACGCGAGCGCGGCGTCGCCGCACAGATGGCCTTAGGCATCCATTTTCAGCAGAGGAAGACGAGCTACCTGCAAAGCTCGCAGGCTCACCCCTGCGGACAACAGAGGGATCGCTTTGGCAAGTTGGCGCTAGAGCAAGGCTATTGGGTACTGGCGAGGGGCGTGAGCAGCTATGGGATTGATGATCTGGAGGCCTGTCTCACGCAGCTGGGCAGAGATCCCAATTTCCGTCAGCTGCCGCAATTCACGGCGCTGTTGGTGTTTGAGAATTTCCACCCTGCGGCTGAAGAAAAATAGTCGAATGTTTGCTCATCAGGCCTCCTTATTTCGGAACCTGAAACACGAGGTATTCTTCTGTTGAACCATGGAGGACAAACGCCTCTTCAAGGAACAGACTTCGCTCGATGCCAGCACTCTTTTGGTCTAAGGAATCTTTCTTCACCGCTACATAATCAATCTCATTTTTCGAGATTGCAGCCAAGATCTCTTCATCTTTGCCACTAAAAAATACGCCTGTGCGTGGACTAAAAGGGCGGTAAGGTAGAATTTTGGCGTTGGTGTGGAACCGTTTCGCTCTTGGTGACAAAAAAATTTCATCAGCCGAAAAATGTTGATTGAAGTACGCCTGAACTCTGGACTCTGGATTAAGCGTAGACCATTGCTGATAGTAGCTGCCCTCCTTAAAAAGAAAACGCAGGCCATGCTGCAAATCAACATCTGTTCGCGTTTCTCCGAAGGCAACAACCAGAATAAAGAGGGCAAAGTACCGCTGTGATTTCTCAGTAAATC
>CBFIJD010000022.1:3399-50190 GCA_965662845.1 uncultured bacterium
CCACAAGATAGCCGTCAGATATACGTATCCGATCATGAAACGAGGAAAAATGTGAGGTGGAAAAAAAAGTATCCAGATTACAGTGTTCAGCGCCCACACACTCAGTAGAAACCATGTCATTTTTTGCACTTTGATCCGTACACGAGGGAGCCCCTCCTTCGCACAACAGCTCAAAAAGCCAATCACGGCAAAGGCGACACAAGGTAAGCTCGCAAGGACGACTCCTAAAATTCGCTCAGGAAATTCGCTGGCATCACCACTGTTCAAACGAAAAGATGTTCGCAGCGCTTCCGACTCAAACGGATACCAATAGTTAGAGTGGAAGATCTCGTTCTTGAATGGAAAAAATGGGTTTTCAAAAATAAAAAAATTCTTAAAAAAGTTCAGTAGAAATAAACAAGCACAACAAACTAAAAACAGCCAAAAACTGAGCTGACGGAATGGTATCTCTTTGAGTTTCCAAACTAGAAAACAGAGCACTAGCGGCCCCAAGAAAAATAGCGAAGTAGCTTTCATGGCGACACAAAGACAAGAGAGAAAAAGTACCCACTGGAGAGTGTCTGCTGGGGTTTCTCTCTCTGCAAAATCCGCCTTCTCCTTCATCAGAGCAATGATCAAAATATAAACTACAGCGATCAGATAATCTGGCTTAGCGACGGTGGCTTCAAGATGAAAAATTCCCAGCGCAGTCACAGCGAGGGAAAGCGCCGTTCGCCACCACAAAGGCGCGGTTTGAAAGAGGTAGGTATGAGCGATCAAAAACAAAGATATGGTGCCCATCAAAGAATAAATAGCCTGAGCAGATAGTTGAATGAGGTGGGAGTTGACTGTCCACGCTTGCAGACCAACCAATGCCAAGTCAAATAAACCAATTTGTGAATACAACTCTGCGTGAGAGAACCACTGAAAGCCACCGGCCAACAAATAATCTCTGCCTGCAGGCAAGTTGTAAAACAACGGATCTCCGAAAGAAAGATGGCTCAAGCTCGCCAACAAACGACCCATCAAAAATATGAAAGTCAAACCCGCGCTAACTGGATAATTTCTATAAGAACCTAAAGATAGTGTCTGCCATTCAACTCTGTTTGATTTTACCAAGAAAATCAGAAGCGCAAGCACGCCTATAAGTGAAAACACTTTCAGCAGAGATCCATCTAAAAGTTGAGTGAAGCCCAACAGGTAAACAAACACTCCTTGAATCGTCAGCCCGACAAGAATGGTCAAATAATTCCAGATGAAACTCTTTGAATGCGGTTGCAAATCCAAAGCATACGCTAGCAGTCGGCCCCAACCCCACCAACTTGCGACGACCGCAACCGCACACAACAAGCTGAGAAAACGAAAACCGAAATGCGCAAATATGGAGTCACTAACAATGAAAACTTCTGCAAGTTCTCTAGAAAAAACTAACACAGAAGTAAGCATCAGCAACAACAGAGACCCCATCATTTTTTCTGTGTTGCTTTCATCCAAAATCATTCGCATTATCTGAACATCTGAAAAAGGCTGAGTATTGAGTTTAACTTAATTTTCTTGTTTCATAGACGAAGACAAAAAAACAAAATCTAACAATTCATAAACATCATCTAAAAATGAAATTATCTATTGTAATTCCTTGCTATAATGAACAAGAAACCATTGCCCAAATTTTGAACGCTGTTCACGAAAGCCCTGTCAGCGATAAGGAAATCATCGTGGTAGATGATTGTTCAAATGACGGAACCCGTGGGCTCTTACAAAATGAGCTAAGAGGTCAGTTTCACAAACTCATTTTCCACGATGTTAATCAAGGGAAGGGTGCTGCGATTCGCTCTGGTCTTCAAGAAGCAACAGGAGAGATTGTGCTGATTCAAGATGCGGACTTGGAATATGATCCTCGAGAATATCCTAAATTGATCCAGCCTATCATTGAGGGGCGGGCGGATGTCGTGTATGGCTCTCGCTTTCGGAGCGGAGACGCCGCGCGTGTTTTGTATTATTGGCACCGTCTCGGAAACCTGTTTCTCACCATGCTTTCCAACATGTTCACTAATCTCAATCTAACCGACATGGAAACGTGCTACAAAGTGTTCAGAAAAGAGGTGATTGCGCAGTTTACTATTGAAGAAAACCGGTTTGGAATGGAACCAGAAATCACCGCAAAAATTGCTAAGATTCGCCCTCATCTCCGAATTTATGAGGTTGGCATTTCATACTATGGGCGCACTTATGAGGAGGGCAAAAAGATTGGTTGGCGGGATGGATTTCGGGCAATTTATGCGATCTTCAAATACAACTTGCGATAAAAAAAGCTGCTATTGAGGTATTTTGCGGTGCGCTTGCAAAACCAGCCCGCTCTACAAAACCCACAACCACGCGGCGACTCAACTTGGATATTGCGATGAGATGGATTTTCTTCTCCTGCATGGCGTTGCTCATTTTGATTGGGGGCACAACCAGTCTGTCCATCTGGTATCTCACACAACCTAAGACATTGGCGGAGCTTCGCCGCAACGCAGAGCAAAACTTACGCCGATCCTTTGAAGAGGAGGGGTTTGCCGTGTCGTTGGCAGGCACCAACGTCCAGGACGATCCGTTTCAGATTGTGTGGGATGAGCTGCGGCTGGCCAAACCCGCGACGGGTTCCGCGTTGCGAGACTTGATTGAAGAGGTCGTGTTTTCTGACTGCTATTTGCGCCCGGGGCTCTCTGGCTTGCGCGTCAAGTTGACTCTCCGGTGCGCCTTGATTCAGCTGAAGCACCCCGCGTTGGATTGGAGGCGTCCGACCAATGCTGCGTATGAGACGATTCGCAACACCTACTTCGTCGCCTCCGATTGGAACACGTTCTATCGCAAACAGGGCTGGCTCCATGTGTTTGTGAAGGCTCAACAGCTGCGCGTGAACGGCACCGTCTCCGCCGATTTGGAGATGGACTATCGTTTTGTAGAAGACTTGGCGCTACAGCTCCGCTTTCCTCGTTTGGACAAGGAATATCGCATCGAACCTCAACCCGAAGGTCTGCTCCTTCAATCTGGGGAAGAAGAGATTTTGATCCTAAACCCCTCGCGGCGACAAGCGATCTTTTCCTCACCTGACCTCCCCGAGTAGCCTCCAAATGAGAGGTTAAACGTCGGCCTTCTCTTCTGGAATGGACTCTGCGATGGACGCGACCATCTCTAACTCGGCGCTGCTGAAGATGCGCTCTAAGTCCAAGAGCGTCACGAAGGCTTCGCCCTGTCGGCCCATTCCCTGGATGAACTCCACTTGCAAGCGTGAGCCAATCCTAGGCGGTGGGTGGATGTCGCCGGCGCTGAGTTCCAGCACTTCTTGGACGGCGTCGGTGAGAACGCCCAGCTGCGTCCCTTCGCCGTCGAGCGTCAGCTCGACCACCACGACACAGGTGTCGACGGTTTGGGGAGTAGGGGACATTTGAAAGCGCACCCGCAAATCAACGACAGGCACCACGCTGCCCCGCAAGTTGATCACTCCCCGCATATACTCTGGGGTGAGGGGGACTCGTGTCGAGCCTCGAAACTCCAACACTTCGCGCACATGCTGAATAGAGAAGGCGTAAAGCTCCTCATCCAACACGAAGGTTAAGTATTGCTGACCGATCGCGGTTTGGGTCTCTGCGTTCATGTCTCGCTCTCTTTGCGATGTGGATTCCACGGGAACGTCGCGCCTCCAAAGTGCAGGGCGTCTTGCAGGGCCTGCGGCAAAGGAGACTGTAACTGTAACGCTTGACCGCGCTGCTGACACAACAGATAGCAGGCATGCAGCAGCTGCACTCCCGCTTCATCTACCCGCTCGACCTCTTTCCAGACCAACCGCAACTCTGGCGCTTTGCAGACATCCAGTTGGTGCAGCAGTTCTTTTTGCAGCAGCACGACGCGCGCTAAGGTCAAGTCGCCTTCAAGCACAAGCTCTCCCGTTTCAGCGCTCATCAAAATCGCTCAAATTCTTGGTCTATGTCATCTAAGCCGCCGCTAGTCGGCTGGACTCCTGCGCCACCTCCCTGCGCTGGGGTCGCGATCGTGCCGCCGGTTGTGCTCTGCTGCCAAGTGGCCGCCGCTCCTTGCTTCGGGCGCTGTGGCTGGCTGTGTGGAATCTTCGGAACCGGAGAGTGCGCGGCGTTTTCGAGGCGTCGTTGCAGCTGCCGCTCATCGAGTTGAAAGAAGTTCATGTTCTCCAGCATCTGCTGTCCTTGGCCAGCCAGCTCTTCGGTGGTCGCCGCCAGCTCTTCGGAGGCGGAGGCGTTCTGCTGCACGACCTGATCCATCTGCTGCAACGCTAAATTGATTTGCCCGATGCCGCTGTTTTGTTCGCGGGACGCTGCGCTGATCTCTTGTACCAGCTCGGAGGTCTGGCGAATGTCGGGCACCAGCTGGCGCAACATCTCTCCGGCGCGCTCGGCGACTTGCACGCTGCTGTCGGCCAGCTCGTTGATCTCCGCCGCGGCTTTCTGGCTATGCTCTGCGAGCTTGCGCACTTCTGACGCGACGACGGCGAACCCCTTGCCGTGCTCTCCGGCGCGCGCCGCTTCAATCGCGGCGTTCAAGGCGAGCAAGTTGGTCTGTCGCGCAATCTCTTCGATCACCGAGATTTTGTCGGCAATTTGCCGCATCGCGACGACGGTCTGCTCTACGGCTTCGCCGCTTTGTTCGGCGTGTCCGGCGGCTTTGCGGGCGATCTTCTCGGTTTGATTCGCGTTGTCGGCGTTTTGTTGCACGCTGCTGCTCATCTCTTCCATCGAAGACGAGGTCTCCTCGACCGAGGAGGCTTGTTCACTGGCGCCTTGCGACAGCTGCTGCGCGGTGGAGCTGATCTGCTGGCTGCCTCCTGCCACATTCTCGGCGGCGCTGCGGATGTCTGCGACAATCGCGCGCAGGCTCTCTGTCATCTCTTTGACAGACGCGAGGATGCCGGTTGCGTTGCGGCTCCCCAAGTTTTGCTTCAGGTCTCCACGGGAGAGCTTTTGTACAATGTCTGCGATCGCGTCGGGTTCCCCCCCCAGTTGTCGCAAGATGCCCCACACGATCAGAAACCCGATCAGCACGCCCAGCAGCATGCCGCCACCGGCGACAGAGAGCATCCGCGTGTTGGCTACATCGTAGGCATTTTGTGAAATTTCCCGATCGCGGCGCAGCGCCTCTTCGTCTTGCTCCAGCAGCTGCATTCCCAACGCAAGAGCCCGCTCGCTGGCGGCTTGGGCCGCGCCATCAGAGAGCGCAAAGGCGCGGTTGTTACCGTTTTCAAGCGCGAGGCGCAGCACATCTTCATGGACGTTGAGATAGGCCGTGTAGCGGTCTCGCAGAGTCTGAATCTCGCTTGACTGATTGAGCAGCGAGTTCTCGTCTATCTGTCGCAGAGAGGACGCCAGCGACTCTCGCAGAGCGCGCGACTGTTGGGCGAATCCTTCCATCTCTCGCTCGCTCTCGGCGAGCACGATGTTCTTCTCGGTGTTTTGCAATCGCTGCGACAGCTGGGTGAAGCGTCCTAGGCTCTGGCTCGCGTCGAGGATCGCCCGCAAGCGTTCATCTTGCAGATCGAAGCGCAGCTGTTCTTGCAGCACAACGAGCTGGTCATCCAATCGATCAAACGCGTCTTGCCCATCCTTTTGAGAGAGCGCGGTTGCGCGGTTGTTGGAGTTCAACGCTGCGAGCGCGAGGACTTCTTCTAAAATGCGTTGGTATTCGTTGGACTCTTCACGGAGACGCTCCAGCGTTTGGCGATTTTCGTTATTCACGAGCCCATCTAATTGATCCAGGCGCTCGTTCAAAGAGGTCTCCTGTCTCCGAATTCGCTCCTCAATCTCTTGCATCTGCGCTACATCGTTAGAGAGGATCAAACTCTTTTCGTCGCGCGATAAGATCAGGAGATCTTCGACCAGCTTGGCGTTGACCTGCAGGCGAGCGACCGGCCCGTTGAGCGTTTGCTGCAAGCGTTCATTCATCAAGAACATGCCGTCGGTGCCCAGATACGTCAGCACCCCCAGCAGTAAGAACAGCGCACCAAAGCCTCCGATGAGCTGCGCTTTCACCGTAAGTTTCATAGAGAATCCTTCGCAGAGAGAGAGTCAGAGACCTGCGGCACCGCATGCAGCAGGGAGAATAAATCTAAGATTAGCGCGATGCTGCCATCGCCCAAGATCGTCGCGCCCGAAATTCCACGCACATTGCGATAGAAGCTCCCCAGCGGCTTGACGACGGTTTGGTGTTTTCCAACGACCTGATCGACCACGAACCCGAAGCGCTCCTGATCACGGATGATGATGACTTGCTGTAGCGGCTCGGGCTCTCCGGGTACATCGAACATCTGTCGCAACGAGATGCAGGAGATCAACTCATCACGAATTCGTAGCGTTCCGCCTTCTGGGCGCTGCGAGACGGCCGCAAACGGGACCTCTACGACCTCTTCGATGGCTGAGAGAGGGAACACATAGTTTTCGCTGCCCAGCATCACATGCAGCCCATCAATGATGGCCAGAGTCAACGGGATCGTGAGCTGAAAGCGAGTCCCCACGCCCGGCTTGCTCTGTAGTTGCAGCGAGCCTCCCAAGTTCTCGATGTTCCGCCGCACGACGTCCATGCCCACACCGCGCCCCGACAGATCGGTCACTTCCTCGGCTGTGGAGAAGCCAGGCAACAGAATCAGCTCTTGGAGCTGGGCTTCTGTCAGGTGGTCGTTTTCGCTGATGAGGCCCCGCGCCAACGCTCTCTGCCGCACCTTTTCTGCGTCAATCCCCCGCCCGTCGTCCGACAGCTCAATCCGCACCATTGTGCCCACATACCCCGCTTTGAGCCGGAGTTCTCCCGTCGTGGGTTTCCCTGCGGCTACCCGCTCTGTCGGAGTCTCTAAGCCGTGGTCAAAACAGTTGCGTAGCAAGTGCGCGAGGGGGTCTTGCAGCTGCTCAATCACCGATTTGTCGAGCTCTGTGTCTTCGCCCTCCAGCTGTAAGCGCACATCCTTACTCAGACGTTGCGACAGATCCCGCGCCACTCGGCGACAGCGAGAAAACAGAGCTCGCACTGGGGTCATGCGGATCTCCATCGTCGCCTCGCGCAACCCCGCGACCAAGCGCTCCATCTCCTCGCTCAACGGCTGTAGCTCTTGGAACGCGGGCTCGCGCGTGCGCTGGGTGAAGCGCGCTTGCAGGGTGACCATCTCTCCGACTAGGTTCACCAACCGGTCTAGCTTTTGGTGAGGGACGCGCAGCGAGGCTTCCATCGCGTTGGCAGCGCTGACGGATTCCGCCCCATGTTCTTCGGCGTTGCGGGCATTTGCAGGGTTTGGCTCGGTTGGGAGCACCTCTTCGATGGTGAGCTCCACATCGTCTTCGACAAACATGAAGACCTCTTCCAGGGCCTCGCGTTGAGCGTCTGTCACCAGTTCGATGTCCCAGCCGCTATAGCAGCTCGCGGGGTCGAGCATATCCAAGGTGGGGATTGCTTGGTGTCGCCAATGGAAGGTGATGGATTCACTCAATTCTTCTAGTTCACGCAGCAGAGGCAGCAGCCGGTTGCCGGTGTGCCACACGTGGGAATGAGGCGTGAACTGCAAAGCAAACGTGCGTTGTGGGGAAGAGGCGCGAGCCGCGGGGCCCACAGGCGGGAGCGTCAGCGCCTGTTGCAGCTGCAACATCAGCGAGCGTTGCTCCACCAGCGGCTGCTCCTCTCGATGGGCTGCGTGGAAGAGCTTGCGGCAATGGTCAATCACCGTCAGCGAGAGAGTGATCACTTCCGTACGAGGCGCCGCTTGCTCTGCGCGGAGCTGATCAAAAAAGGTCTCTAGCTCATGCGTCACGTCTACCACAGGGCGCAGCCCCATCATGCCCGCGATCCCCTTCAGGGTGTGAAGAGCCCGAAATGTTTGGTGAATGAGTTCCAGATCGGAGGGGTTCTGCTCCAGCGCCAGCAGATCCTGCTCTAAGATTTCGCAGAGTTCGTCGGCTTCTTGCAGGAAAGTCGATTGGAGCGCGTCGGGAATGGAGGGAGGCATGCTCGGCTCAGGTGACCTTGCGAATCACGCCCAAGAGACGCTCGGGCTCAAAAGGCTTCACAATCCAACCAGTGGCCCCAGCTTGTCGAGCTTGTTGCTTACGATCCGTGGCTCCTTCGGTGGTGAGGAACAAGATCGGGGTGAAGCGATAGTCTTCTCGCTCGCGGACCGCGCGGATGAAGGCGAGCCCGTCCATGTTGGGCATGTTGAGATCGGTGATGATCAGATCAAAAGGAGAGGCATGCTCTTGGATACGTTCGAGCCCGAGTAGACCGTCTTCTGCCTCGGTCACCGTATATGCCTCGCCTTCGAGGGTGAAGCGCACCATTTGTAAGATGGAAGGAGAATCGTCAACAATCAGAACGTGTAGCGACATGAAGAACTCAACGGCTGGGGAAGAAAATCATTTGGGCAGGGCTTGCAAAGTGCGGAGTCCCTGCAGCAACATCTGCTGCATTTGGTTGCTTTGTTCCTGAAGCGATTGGCTGCACTGCGTGATCTCTTGCAGCTGCAGGAGCTCTTCCATTTGCGCAAGTTGGTGCTGCTGCAGTTGATCACGGATGCGGCTGTTGCCGGCCATCCACAGTTGTCGACTCTGTTCAATTTGGCTCAGCGTCAGCTCTTGTTGTTGCAGCAGCTGGCGGGTGTTCTGAGACTGCAAGCGCATCTCTAGCAGCTGCAGGCTGAGTTGGCTCGTGAATTGGCTGAGTTCTTCGGTTTTTTGCAGCAGTGGCGTGAGGTGTTCCAGCAGCTCTTGCGCGAGAGAAGACCAGCGGGCGTTTTCGCTTTGATCGCTCTGCAGCTGTCCATACAGCGTCAATAGGCGGGCGCGGAGGCCGCCCTGTGTCACGCGGTGCAGGCTCTCTTGCAAGGAAGCGAGATGCTGCTGCACTTGTTGGAGGGTGTTTTGGCGGTTGTGCATCAGCTCTTTGCGCTGCTGCTGGTAGTGCTGCACGTTCTCAATCGCGGGGAAGGTCTCGGTTGGGTTGTGATTGAGCTGATGGTAGGTGTCGAGCAGCTGTTGGTTCTCGCGCGTCTGCTCGCGCTGGATGCGAGTGAATTCTCCATAAGCCTGCTGCGACCGCTCCGCAAAGCGCTGATCTTCTTCTGCAATGCTCAGCAGATTTTGTATCCACTCTTGCAGCCACTGAAGCGAGATGCCGTTTTCTGCAGACGCGCCAGGACTCAGCAGGCGTTGCATCATCAGGGTTTGCAGAAACTCCAGCGTTGGCAGCACTGGACGCAAGGTTGCCCACTCTTGGCCCCACTCAAAGAGATGGGGCATCAGCGCGTTGACGTGGCGCACCTTGCCCAAATCTGAGAAGAGATTCACGAGATTCTCCAGCGCCTGCTCGTTGGGGAGCTGCACCGCGGCTTCATCGGACAGCTCCACTTCTTCGAGCGCGAAGGCTCCATGAGACAGTTGATCGGACAGCTCCAAGACATTCCGCTGGAGTTCTTCTAGCAGCAGCTGCTGTCGCTGAAGGCGCTCCTCATTTTCCCAGTTCTCTGCCGCCACGCGTAAGACTTCTTGCAAGCGCAAAATCAAATATTGCAGCTCGCCTAGCCTCATTTGCAGCTGTTCGTTGCGCGCGTTCCACAAGTGCACTTGCTGCTGTCCGCTCTCATCTTCTTGCCGCAACAAACGCATCAGCTCGTACAAGCGGTTGTAGATCATTGGAGTCTGCTGCAAGCGCTTGCGGTTTTCTTCGGCTGTGTTGTGCAGACGGAATTGGTTGTGTTCGCTCTTTTGCAGGTGACCTTGGAGCTGGCGTATGTATTGGCGAGCTTGCTGTGTGATGCGCTGACGCTCGCGAGCATGGTGCAGCAGCTCTCCCCAAGCGTGCAGCATGGGAGTCAAGTTTTGCGAAACGTCGAGGGGCGCTTTTGCTGGAATCATGCGGGGCGGACTCGCAAGGGGCAGACGTGCTTCATGAGCCTAGTTTGTGACTAAAGTGTTTCAAAATGGTCGCGCTTTTTTTGAAGGGGCTCAAAATATTACCAAAATGTGACGTAAGCAAGACGATTCTCTACGCACACGGGTTGAAGTCAACGCTTCATTTTTCTGACAAAACGTTCAGAAGAGTTCGATATCGTCATCAATCACAGCGGGCGAGGCGGCTTCTGTGTGGAGGGGTTCCTTTCCTAGAATCCGCTGATAGGTCGGTTCCCAGCCGTTTTCAAGGTAGTGCTGATGTATCAGCCGCTCCGGCTCTTGGGAATAACTCTGGAAGATGTGCTGCAAGGCCGCCCCGCCATCGGAGTCTGCGCTCGGTGATAGCGGCGGAAAAATCTTCAGGAACTGGCGGGTTTGCTCCAACTCTGTGTAGATCGTCGGGGCGAACGAGAGGTCTTGCAGCAAGAAGTTCAGATTTAGGCTGAGCGTCTCGACGGAAGCGGCCACTTCCGAGGTTTGCTCTAAAATTTCTGACGCTGATTGCTGGAAGCGTTCAATTGTGTTGTAGAGGTGATGACGCAGGCGCTCGCCCGTCTTTAGCTCAGCGGCGACTTGTTGGTGCAGCTGCTCCTGCATTGTCCGAATGGCGCGCAGGTAGATTTCAATCTCATTGATGCCCTGTAGCAGCGTGGGCTGACTATTCTCAGCCGCTTGCGAGAACTCATGCAACAGCGTGACTTCAGGAGCGCGCTCGTTGCGGATGCTGCCTGCGTAGACTCTTGCGTTGAAGGCCAGCTCTTGCAGCTGCTGCATCATGGAGCGCAGGTGCTGCAGCTGCTGCGAGACGTCGTCACCAATCTTTTGGAGGTCTTCCAGCAAGGTCAACCGCTGGCGCGTGTGATCGGCTTGTAGAGCGACACGCTGTAGCAAAAACTCCATGTCCCGCGTTCCCATTTCAGAGAGGCGCCGCAGGGTGGGTTCCAGATGCAAAATCGCTTGCGTGTGGCGGTATTGTTCTTGGGCGTGCCTAGCCAAGGCGCCGAACTGCTGGCTGATATCTCCGTGAACCGTCTCGGTTTGCTGATGTGCGTGCAACAGGTGAAGCTGAAGCAGCTCGCGGACTGCGTTGTGCTTCAGAGAGCCCGGACACTGGAACGCGTCGCCAACATGCTCGATTTGCTGACGCACAATGTCATGAAACTGCAAACTCACGACCGCTTTCGCGAGCGAGCGGGTGATCGAATGTCCGTTTTCTTGGATGCTCTGGGTATGCTCCCGCAGCTGGGCGTGAACATGCACCATGTTGCGGAAGTTGCCCAACAGCTGCTGCTGCACGTCTAGCAAGTGCAAGTCAGGGTGCGACTGTTCAATATCCCGTGTGATCAGCTGAAAGAGCTGTTGCACATACATTTCGCTGGTGCCTTGCAGCTCTTGCGACCGAATGTCCATTTCCAAACACATCACGCGGACTGTATTGGAGAAGAGAAACAGGGAGTTCTCGTTGTCTTCTCGGGTGCGGAGAAGCTCTGCCAACATCTGCATGTGTTGGGTGGCGTTGCGTAGCGAGTTTTGTAGCTCTTGCAACATGCCCGCGTGCTTCTGAAACAGCGAAAGTTGCAGCGTTTTTTGGGTCTCCCGAAACTCTTGCAACAGCTCTGAGAGCGCGCGCTGCATGTTCTCCGGCTGCCACGACGTGTTGTTGAGCAGCTCAAGGAGCTGATTGCTCAAGCTGTCGTTTTCTTGGCTCAGCTGCGTGAACTGATACAGCAGATCTCCCAGCTCTAAAAAGTCTGTTTCCGTCGTGCCAGAGAGATGCTTCAGTCGTTCTCCCAAATACATGGGCAAGCTATCTGGGGCCATCGGCGTAGGCGTCGTCGCCAGCATACATTCCTATTTTACTGAGAAGGTTAGTCCCACAAATCATCTTTGGGAGGACGTGTTTTTTGGACCGTGCGCAGTTTCCGCAAGTATGCGCGCTCGCGCTGCACAACCTCATCGCTCTGCGACTTCTGAATTTTGCGCACAAAAATTTGTTTCGACTGCGCGTCGCAATAGACCACGCGGCCATGATGACCGCCAAGGTCAGCGGCTAATACAGGAATCCCCTCGCGTTGCAAATAGTTCTTCACAAATTCCGCGTTGTTGTTCCCAACCTGCAGAATCGAGTCCGTCTCGGGAGAAGCGACAGCCAGCACGTTTCCGCCTCCAAAGATTTTGGCCTGCAGCCGAAAGCGGCTGGCGCCTGCCCGCAGCATCTCGTTGATCAACAGCTCCATCGCGTGCACACCATAGCGCGCAGAGATCTGGGTGGAGCCGCTGTCATTTGAATTGGGCTGGGCCAGCATGAAGTGATTCATCCCTGCCAAATTCGTCCGTGAATCAAACAGGCACGCGGCCACACAGGAACCCAACAACGTCGTCAAGACGATCGGTTCGGACGTGACGACATATTCGCCAGCATAGACGCGGTGTTGACGCAGTGAGGAAATCTCTTGGGGCAGCATAAAGACTTTGGCTACAGATTGAAGAAAACCAACTTTTTCGTAAGGAACAGAGGCTAGCGCGGTTATATTTTGTGGGATTGGGCTGCTGAGAGCCCCGCAAACTGCGTGAGCGATCTCTTAGGCTCACAGACTTCGCCTGCTGCAGAATCGAGAGCACGCTCCAAGCCTCAAATGCGCTGATAGACCGACTGCGCAATGCTCTTCACAGGCAGCGACATTCCGTGCGTTGTCTCCGAGTGCCCAACTATCAAATACCCGCCAGACGCCAAACAATCACAACACGCTTGCAACACCCGCTGTTGGTTCGCGCGACTGAAATAAATCAGCACGTTGCGCAGGAAAATCATCTGAAACTTCCACGACACCGGATAAGGTGGGTGCATCAGATTGAGCTGGAAGTAGTGCGTGCGCGACCGCAGCTCGGGCACCACCCGAACGCGAGGCTGCCCATCTCGGCTGCGCATCAGATAGTTTCGACGCCAGTCCATGGGCAGGTGCCTCACGTGCTCTGTGGAGTAAATTCCGCGTCGCGCAATCTCTAAGACGCCTGTGGAGACATCGGAGCCATACACCTCAAATTGAAAGTGCTCCCCGTGCCGTTGGTAATCACTTAACAACATCCCGATGGTGTAGACCTCTTCTCCAGAAGAGCAGGCTGCGCTCCAAACCCGAAACGTCTCACCCACCTCCCACTGCCACGCCGGCAACAATTGATCGCGCAGCAGCTCAAAGTGCCGCTTTTCTCGCAAAAACTCCGTTTTGTGCGTCGTGACCAAATCCACAAACTGCGGGAGCTCGGTGTCGTCGTTGGCGGGGCGGCTGAACAGATAGTCAACGTAGTCCCGAAAATCAGACATCCCCAGTTGGCGCAACCGTTTGTGCAGCCGAGCTTCGAGCATCTGTCGCTTCACCGGCGGCATCTTCACGCCCAAGTGGCGCTCAATCCAAGCAGAGAGTTGCTCAAATTCGCGATTGTTCAGCGTACGAGAAGCGGGGGCTGGCGTCATAAGTGTTAGGGAAAAGCAACGTTCAAGTGTTCGTCTGCAAAAGTGTGACAAAGTCTCCAGAGGGCCGCAAGTGGCGTGAGCGGCGACGCAGCGTTGTTCTCTTGCCAAAGCAGGGCTGGTGGGGTCGCAGGGGGATCTCCTCTCCCTTCAAAAAAGATCGAATCCACACTTTTCTCACAGGAGCTTCACAGCTGACGCCTCCGCAACATGACACAACTACGAAAGAAAAAACGGATTTTTTATGAATTTGTTATGAAAAAAGAGAGGGGGCTGCTCACGCGCCATCACGCTCCTTACGTCACTTGCAGGCTCTTGGGTAACGCAAGTTCCTCAGCAGCCTCGTCTGGTTTAGGTCAGCGTCAACGCTTCCTGGGGTGAGGGGCTTCCACCCAAAACGTAGCCTTGGCCGCGCGGGCCAAACCGCTTCGGCAGCTCGATCGCTACAAAATCAATGAAGCTGCGCACCGCGGAAGGCAAGGATTTTGGGTTGGTGTAGAGCAAGTGCACCAGGTGCTCGCGCCCGTTCCAGTGAGGCAGCAGCCGCATGAGGCGCCCTGCGCGTAGCTCATTTTGAACCAAGGGCAACGGCAGCAACGCGACACCGGCTCCTGCCAAGCACAGCTCTGCGAGGTTCACATATTCATTGCAGAAGAGGCGAGGCGTCACAGTGAACGGTTGCAGGTCGCTGCCTTCCTCGCGCAGCCACCACTGCTCGGTCCCTTCGCGCGTTTGGCGCTGGAGCCCAATGGTTGGCCACGCGCTCAACTCTTGCGGGTGACGCGGGGGCAACTGAATCGGAAACAGCGACGGCGCCGCGACGACCACCATGCGGACCTTCAACAGCGTCTGCGCGAACACATCCGCGGTGTCTTCTAGCTGCTCGCGCGCTCGCAGGACTACGTCCACGTTCTCTTCCAGCAACGACACGCGCCGGTCTGTGACCTCCACTTCCAACTGAATCAGCGGGAAGGTCTCCACAAAACTCGGCAAGATCGGCCCCAGATAGCTGCGCATCAACCCAATCGGGCAGGTCACCTTCACGGAGCCAGAGGGTTCGACTTTCAGCTCTTCCATTTGCTGAAAGGCTTGCTCTGACTCCGCCAGCACTCGCTGACATTGGGCATAGAACACTTCTCCTGCCCGCGTGAGCGAGAGCTGGCGCGTGGAACGCTTGAGGAGCTGCATTCCGAGGTGCTGTTCTAAATGTGCGACGTGACGGCTGAGCTTCGTCTTCTGGAGACCCGTCGCCCGTGCTGCTGCCGAGAAGCCGTGGTGCTCCACCACTAGCGCAAAGAAATAGAGATCGTTCAGGTTGTGCATAGACTCTCGAGAATAAGTCCACCAAGGGATCACAACAGATTGTGCTAAAAATAGAACGCTGAGTCTCAATTTCGGTATCTTCTCATCTGCATCAATTCCTTCCAGACTATTTTTCATTGCTCGCCCACCAAGAGCGATGCACTCACAGACGACAGCGTACGCATGTCGCTCTAATTTTGAAAAAAATTTACTGGAGAGATTCCGATGAGCGAGAAGAAGATTATTGCCGTGTTGGGAGCGACCGGCGCACAGGGCGGGGGACTCTGTCGATCCATCTTGAGCGAAGGCGCTGGGGAATTTCAGGTGCGAGCGATCACCCGTGACCCATCCAAAGCGTCTGCGCAAGCCTTGGCGAGCATGGGAGCCGAAGTCGTCGCCGCTGATTTGGATCAGGTTGATACGGTTGTGCAAGCCTTCCAAGGAGCACACGGGGTGTTCGGGGTGACCAACTTTTGGGAGCATCAATCCGCCCCCCGCGAGAAGCATCAGGCGGCAGCGATCGCGATCGCCGCCCAAGCCGCTGACGTCAAGCACATTGTTTGGTCTACCTTGGAAGACACGCGCGACTACATCATGAGCGAAGACACCAGTTTGCCCTTCCTGCAAGGCAAGTATCGAGTGCCGCACCTTGACTGCAAAAATGAGACGAATGCTTACTTTGAGAAGCTCCCGACGACCTATCTGGTCACTTCCTTCTTCTGGGAAAATATTTACAATTTTGGGTTCTGTCCGAAAAAGAACGAGCACGGCGAGTGGGTGTGGACGATGCCCTTTCATCCACACACGAAATTGGCAGGCATGGCCACCAAAGACATCGGCATTGGAGCCCACCAAATCTTCAAACAGGGAGAGAGCCTCGTGGGCCGCACCGTGGGTGTTGTGAATGAGTCGCCGACCTTGCAGGAGATGAACGACATCTTCGCGGAGCACTTCAACCTGAAGGTGACCTATAACGGGATTGAGCCTGAGACCTTCCGCTCGTTTGGCTTCCCGGGTGCAGACGAGCTTGGCAACAACTTCCAATACTTTCGTGACTGCAACGAAGCCTTCCTGAGCTTCCGTCAAGAGAAGAACTCTCGCATGCTAAACCCCAACCCACAGTCTTTCCGAGAATTCGTGGCCGAACATAGCGACAAAATCCTTCAGGCGATGAACAGCTAAATTTCTCCAGTGCCCCAAGTGAACCTGAGCCCGCGTGCACATGCGGCGCGGCGACGCGGAAGCCTGACTCGGAGGCCCCGAACCCCTGAGCCCGCGTGCACATGCGGCGCGGACTCGCCACCCACTCATCCTGTATCCCAAAGGACTCCAAGATGTCTCAAACTCCTGACACCCGCGACATGACCTTTGTGCACAACGTCTTCCGAGAAGCAGTGCAACAGCGCGACGCATATCTGGGCACTCTCGCTGGCGACAACACCGAGCGAGCCCAAGCCGTCGGGCTTTATTACGACACGATCTTACAGTTCATCCAGAGTCACCACGCAGCGGAAGACACGTCGCTGTGGCCGCGCCTGCTCGAACGCGCTCCTGAGCACGAAGCGACCATCCGGCACGGCATGAACCAGCACGCCGCGCTACACGCTCAGCTCGACGCAGCCCAAGCGGCCCTCGCAGCCTGGCGCGGCGCGACAACGGACGCCAACCGTGAAGCCTTGGTCGCGGCTCTGGCAGACATGGAGAGCGTCATGATCGAGCACCTGAACGACGAAGAGCAGAACGTCGTGCCCATCTGCGCACAACACCTCAGCGTCGAAGAGTGGGGCGAGCTGCCTGTTGGCACACTCACTGCGCTGCAAGGAGCCAACCTGATGATTTGCATCGGGCTCGTCCGCGACGCCTTTGACGACACGCTCCGCGAGCAGATGGACGCGCACATGCCTCCACCGCTCAAAGAGGCTTGGCTCAACGAGGGCCAACCCCTGTATCAATCCACCATGCAGCAGGTGCGGAGCTAAGCGCCTGCGTTCCCCGGCGGTCGCGTGTTTGGTGACCGTCGACTCCTGCTCGTTCTCTATCGAGCCCCTTTTTGAGAGAAAGCGATGTCTGCTCAAATCCACACCTTTGCTCGCGAGTTTGTAGGCGACCTGCTGACCTTCTCGTCGATGTCAGTAACGCGCATTGACCAGCTTGACCCGTTCTTGCTGCTCAACCACCACGGCCCCCAGCGCTACAAGCCCAACAACACGGGGATGCCATTTGGGCCTCATCCGCACCGAGGCATCGAGACGGTCACCTTCATTGTGAAGGGCGACGTGCAGCATCAGGACTCGACTGGAGGCGACAGCGTGATCGGCGCAGGCGGTGTGCAGTGGATGACAGCGGGGCGGGGCATTGTGCACTCTGAGAACAACTCGGCGGACTTTAAGCAAAACGGCGGCGAGCTTGAAGTGCTGCAACTGTGGCTGAACTTACACTCTACGCAGAAGATGTGTGAGCCCTTCTATGCGGGAAAAAACGGCGATGCGATCCCAAAAGCGGAGCCCAAAGCAGGTGTTAGGTTACAAGTAACCAGCGGGGCGTGGTCTGGTGTGGAAGGCGCGTTCTCCTCCAAGAATGACATCTCTCTCGCGGTCGCCGAGTTGAGCGCAGACACCACGTGGGACCTAGCCATTCCCGCCGAGCACCGCGTGCTGTGTTACGTCATCCGTGGCGAGGTGAACGTCAACGGAGCGCAGCTGCGCTCGTGCCAGCTGGCAGAGTTCCCTCTGGAGGTCACGGATTTACAGCTCCACGCTCACCAAGACTCGTTGCTGTTGCTCGGACACGGCAAACCCTTCAAGGAACGCGTCGTGGCCGCCGGACCTTTCGTCATGAACAGCGAGGGGCAAATCCGCCAAGCCTTCCTCGACTATCAAACGGGGAAGATACGCTAAGCCCAGCTGTGCGCCCAGCATCTGCCTGAGGCAGGCGGCCTCGCGACGGGCAAGGCGCGCCTGTCGCCCCACATCAACGCGCTATGATTTTTTGATTGAAGAAGGCACCAAAAATGGAGACCATTTTCTAAGAACGCTCTTTCATCTCTTGGCATGCGCTCTCCAATGCCCACGCCGGCAACCTCCACCTTCAAACAAATCATGCAACTATCCGAAGCGTGTCAAAACGTGCTCCAGTCTGGCTTCCAACGGCTTGGCTCCGCCAACGCAAAGCTCAAGCCCTCGCACTGCTGGGCGTTTGGCAACACGTATCACCCTGACAGCGGCTCCGTGCGCGTCTTCGTTGAGCGACAAATGAGCACGGACGTCCTGCGAGACTGTGAAGACACCAAAAAAGCAGCGCTCTACGTGAGCCTCTTCACCCACGAAGCCTACCAAATCAAAGGTATGGTCACCGAAATCAGCCCCCTCAGCGAAGCAGAAGTCGAACAGGCAAAAGCGCTGGGGCAGGACTTCATGAGCGGAATCGAGCGTATGTTTGGACAACCTCCCGAAGTCTCCGGCAAACTGTTCGGTATCGTCCCTGATACAGGAGTGACAATCCAAATTGAGAAGGTCTTCAATCAAACCCCCGGCCCCAACGCCGGCCAACCTGTGTCGTGAAAGGAGAGGAGATGTCGCTCATAACGGATGATTTGATGCCCGCGCTCCAAGGAATTGTGCCCTCCGTCGTCACGACTTGTTCCCTCGAAGGCGAACCGAACACAACCGTGATCTCACAGGTGTGGTATGTGGACGCAGAGCACGTCGCGCTTTCCTATCAGTTCTTCAACAAAACCCGCCGCAACATCTCTGAGAACGCGCAAGCCGCCGCGATGATCTTCAACCCAGAAAATTGGACGGCGTATAACCTCGACCTGACCTATGTGCGCACAGAGAAGGAAGGCGACTTGTTTGACGAGATGGAGATGAAACTGGAAGCGATTGCCTCAATGGTCGGCATGGCAGGCGTGTTTGAGCTGCAAGGTGCCGACATCTACCGCGTAGAATCCGTCAAACAAATGAACTAGAGACCCAACGCTCCACAAACCGCTCGCTCTGCCTTCTCTTCGCGAGAGAGGGCTCCCACCGAACCACAGCCTCTGACAGAGCGCAGCACGGACTCTCCCCCGATGCTCTGTAAAACCCTCAACTCTCAGCCTCGCTATGGAAGACGCGCTTCAAGCCCAAATCGACCGCAAAAACAAAGAGCTCGAGATCGTGCAACGTGTCTCGATGGCGCTCAATTCCCACACCGACGTCCCCAGCATCGCCAAGCAGATGCTCGGAATGATGGCGCACTACTTTGCTTTTGAGCACAGTATGTTGCTGGTGTTGCAAGCCAACGCCACACACCTCGAAGTGATCGCCACGCACGGCTACGCGACCGAGAACGTGGGCAAAACGGTGAAAGTCGGGCTCGGAGTAGTCGGCATGGTCGCCAAGAAGAAGAAGCTAATGCGCATGGCCAACCTCGGCACCCAGCGCAAATACATGCAGGCCGTCCGTAACAACATGATGACCGGCTCGGTAGAGGGCGAGGCGCAGAGCGAAGAGATCGCCGGGCTACCCGACGTTGAGAGCCAAGTGGCGATCCCCTTGATGGTCGAAGAGCGTTTGATGGGCGTGCTCTCCGTCGAGAGCCCGAAAGTGAACGTGTACAACCCTGCAGACGAGAAGATCATCAGCATCCTCGCTAGCTTAGGAGCCTTAGCGCTACAAAATGCCTACTACTTAGAGAAAGAGCGCCGCGAAGCCGAGCGGAACCTCGCGCTGACGCACACCTTCGAGAAGTTTGTGCCCCGCGAGTTCCTCAACCGGATCGCCACAGGAGGAGTCGAACACATCCGCTTGGGGAGCACGCACTCCGACACCATCACCATGTTGTTCTCCGACATTCGCTCGTTCACCACGCTCTCCGAGACCATGACGCCTTCACAGTTAGTTGCTTTCTTGAACAACTATTTGGCGCTCATGAACGAGTCGATCCACCTGAACCGAGGCTTTGTAGACAAGTTCATTGGAGACGCCATCATGGCCTTGTATGACCTGCCCGATAGCAGCGACGCCGAGGAAGCGACCGGAGCGCTGCGCTCCGCAATCGGGATGCAGCAGAGCTTGATGCGCTACAACCAAGAGCGAGTCGCGGCGGGCTACGCTCCCGTCCTCACGGGCATTGGCATTCACAGCGGCGAAGTGATCATTGGAACAGTCGGCTCCGAGCAGCGCATGGACTCCACCGTCCTTGGGGACGCCGTGAACCTCGCCTCGCGCCTCGAAGGTTTGACGAAACCCTACGGGGCCAAAGTCCTCGCCTCTGACGCCACACACGGGCTCGTGGCCGAGCAAGCAGAATTTCAGTGGAGAGAGTTAGACCGCGTAACAGTGAAGGGGAAGACACGCCCGGTCAGGCTCTTTGAGCTGCTGAGCGCCGATCCGCCCGAGCTTCTTGAGCAAAAGCAGGCTACGCTAGCGCTCTTTGAGGAAGGACGAGCGCAGTATCGTCAGCAGCGGTGGCAGGCGAGTCAACAAGCGTTCGAGGAGTGCCTGCGCCTCTTTCCAGACGATGCGGTTCCGCCCATTTACTTGGCGCGCATCCGTGAGTTTCAAATCACCCCGCCGCCTGCTGACTGGGATGGCGCTACGTGCATGACGTCCAAGTAACTCACCCTAGCAGCTGGCTCTCCGCGAGACGCTGCACCGCCTCTGCCAGCACCTTGGGAGCGTTGGCGTAGCTGAAGCGCAAGAAGCCCTCTCCGCTGGGGCCAAAGTCACTCCCTGGCGTGAGCGCGACGCCGGTCTGCTCCAAGATCTCCAGCGCCATCTCAAGCGCTGGGCGCTGCGCTGCGTATCGATAGAAGACGTAGAACGCGCCCTGCGGATCATACTGTGGGTCGAGCCCGTGCGCTCGCATGGTCTGCAGCAAAAACGCTCGCCGCTGCCGAAATTCCTGCTGATTACGTTCTAACGCCCCACTGTCATCTTGTAGCACTGCCAGCGCCACTTGTTGCATCAGCGTGTTCGCCGAGATCATCAAGTTCTGGTGTAACCTGACAGCGGCAGGCATCCACTCTTCCGGCAAAATCAAGTAGCCAATCCGCCATCCGGTCATGCCGTATGACTTAGAGAAGCCGTTCATCACGGCGGCGTTCTCTGTCACTTGCCGCACAGAAACAGGCTCTCCCACATGCGTCAGCTCCAAGTAAATCTCGTCCGAGAGGATGGGGAGCCCCAGCGCGGCGATTGCCTGCAACGTCTCGCGGTCAAGGACCGTTCCCGTCGGGTTCATAGGCGAGTTGAGCAGGATAGCGCGAGTGTTCGGCGTGAGGTGCCGTTGCAGCTCTTGTGGGTGGAGACGAAAATTCTCCTCGCGGCGAATGGGCACACGGACAGGGTTGGCTCCCGCCATGCGGATCAAGTTGTCATAACAGGCGTAGGCAGGATCGGTGATCAAGACATCCGAACCCGCCGGCGCGAGCAGGTGTAACCCTAACCACAGCAACGGTGACGTCCCGTTGGAGACCAGCACCTGCTCTGGCGTGGTCGGAGTGCCGTAAAACTCCGTGTGACGCTCGGCGATGGCTGCGCGTAGCGGAGCAAGGCCCCGTGTGTCTGTGTAACCGTAACTTTGGCCCCCAGATTGGTGTAGCACGTTCAACGCAGCAGGCGGCGGCGTGACGTCTGGTTCCCCAAACTCAAGGTGGAGGATCTCACGCCCTTGACGCTCAAGTTCTTGTGCTCTGGCGAAGACTTCCATCGCCAAGAAGTTGCTGATCTGGTGGAGGTGCTGCGGGGCCGTCGGAGACATTTTGTTCTCGCGAGAGGAGGGAGGTTGAGGTGCGCGGAGGGTGTTACAGGGCGTCTAGGATCGTGTCCACCACGCGGCAGGACTTCTCAGCGGCTTGCTTCAGGAAAGCGGGGAAGTCGTCAATGCTCTCTTCGCCCGCGAGGTCACTCAAGCTGCGTACGATCAGGCAGGGCTTGCCGAACTGTTCAGCCACTTGGGCGACCGCGCCGCCTTCCATCTCAATCGCCTGCGCCTCAAATTTGGTGAAGAGTTCTTGGCGGGTCTCTTTGCAGTTGAGGAACACATCGCCTGTCAAAATTCGGCCAAACCGGGCCTTTGGATGTGCAGCTTCAATGCGGGCTCGCAGGTCTCCGCGCAACCGGAAAGGCCGGTTCTCTTTTGGGCGCCCGACAGGGAAGCTCCCCGCGCGGTGGGCGATCATCTCGCGCTCGACGATGGTTCCGAAATCGTGCTGCAACAGCTCGTCTGCAATCACGAGATCTCCAATTTGCAGCTCGGAGTCCAGACCACCCGCGACACCTGAGAAGATTAACAGCTCGCATTGGAACTCGTGCAGCAGCAGCGTGGACGCGAGCGCCGCGTTGACCTTACCGATGCCGCACTCTACCAGCACCAGCTCATGCTTCGCGTGGGTTCCTCGGTAAAAGTCGCGCCCACCGATCGTCGTGTCTGGTTGTTCTTGGCGAGAAAAATGGCGCAGCTCTTCTGGAATCGCGCACAGAATGCCGATCTTCATTGGGAAATCTCAGAGATATTTTTCGCAGATGCGGGGAAAATCACGCTTCTCGCACCAGTCGTAAAATCGACCGCTGCCGGTTTGACAAGCGCTCAAGCTGAAGAGGAGGCCGAGCAGCAGAATCCTCTGGCGGAGGCGGCTGCTCGTGAAGTAAGCGAACAAGGCAGGCTTAGATGTGCGGGGTCGCGAAGGTCATCCAAACAAGACCAACGGCAGACAACAGGGCAAAACCAGCGAGGAGGCCACCAACGACATTGTCTACGCCATGCGACACGCCGTATTCACCTGCGGCCATTTGTTCGTGCAACATCGCGTCGTGTTGCTCTGCTTTTTCAATTTCTTTGGCACGTTCGCGGGCGTCTTCTTCAAACTCTTTTTGCAGGGCTGCAATTTCTTCGGCGGTGGGTTCTTTCATGCTCATCTCCTTGAAATGGGGGAATAATTTCCAGAAAATACCACAACGTTCCAAAAAGTCTATGCTTCGTGTCACCCGTTGTGAAATTCCAGAAATTGTTTGCGATTTTTACGCCTCTCACGCAGTCTGGCGCCGTTTCATCACACTCGCCGCCTTATCGCAACCCCACCCTTGGAGCCGCTATGGAAATCCGCGTGTTGTTGGTGCACTACCCTGTTGTACAGCGTTCGATTGAGAGGACTCTGCGAGCTGAACTGCCAGATATCACCGTACAACGCACCGACTCTCCAGAGCAGGCGCTGCACATGATGCAAGACGCATCTTTTGATGCCGTTCTGTGTGGCCGCACAATGTGGTCGGATGAACCGCTATGGCGCAACTCTCAAAACTTTCCGCTCAACAGCGCAACGCCGATCATCGTGATCACCTCTGGAAACGAGACCCAAAGTCTGGATGAGCTGCGCAGGGAAGAGATTCAGCACTTTCTGGTGGATCCGGGACCGATTGAGCTGCGCGACAAGCTGCGCGAGCTTTGTGATCCGAGCAATCATCGCGTCAGTCCTCGTCTGTCGATTCCCGGTTTGAAGGTCTGGTATCGGCTGCCGGAGTCTTTATTGTTAGAGGCCAGCCTGCTCAATCTCAGCAACAGCGGCGCTCTGCTAGACATGGCGCCTCATCCTCAGCTCAACCCGCTGCTCTCGCATCACATCCGGATGCACTTCCCGCAAAGTTACGCCAACTTGAAGGTTGAAGACCTCGTCTGTCGCTGCGTGCGCGTTCGTCCTTTAGAGTGGAGCGCGGAGGGAGTCCCCATGCTCTATCAAATCGCGATTCACTTTCTCTCTGTCCCCGATGACGTCTTGCGCGATTTGAACTGGGCCTTGAACAAGGCTTCGGTCGAACTGCACTCTTGGTAGCCTAGACAGTCCCCCCTGATTTTTGTCTTCCGAAATATTCACGATTGCGGAAAAATCTGTAATTCACGCGAGCGCTCGCGCAACCTTGTGGGCATTCAGAGAGGAACGACATGCTATTTGTGCAAACCGGATTTTCACCTGAGAAGGACGCCAAGCAAAAAGGTGAGCAGGAGTTAGAGGAGCGTCCGATACGGTACCTGTGCGCAAGCTGTCGCAAGCACATTAGCGACGCGAGCCACCTGATGACGATTCAGGGCGACACGCCATATCATTTTTTTGCGAATCCGGAGGGCGTGCTCTTTGAGATTGTGACGCTGAGTTGGTGTCACAATTTGCGCGACGGTTCCCCCGCCGTGCGTCAAGACACTTGGTTTCCCGGCTACGCATGGACAGTCCAATATTGCAGCGGGTGCCAAGTGCACATGGGGTGGCGCTATGATGGAGGAGATCGAGAGCCGGCTACCTTCTATGGCATTGTGCGAGACCGGCTGATTGAGGAGGAAGACGCTAGCGAATGAGCTCGCGCAGGTATTCTTGTTGACGAGGGGTCGGGGTCGCCTGCTGGTTGGCATCTCGCACAGCGTCTCGGTATTCGGGAGAGGCTTGAAATTCATAATCAAACTTGAGCGGCTTCACCCCTTTTTCGCCCCAATACTGCCCATCTTGCTGCCCTTGACGGGGTTGCTGCCCCAGCTGCTGTCCACGACGAGCCAATTGCTGCATTTGTCCTTGCATCTGCTGCATTTGTCCTTGCATCGCTTGAAGCTGCTGCTCGGTTTGACGCACAGAAGGGAGCGCTAGGCCGGGTCCGCCAGGAGATGCGCCTTGCCCCTCACCTGGGGATTGGCCCGGCTGCCCTTCGCCGGGCTGCTGCATATTTCCGAGCATTTGCTCTGCTTGTTGTGAGGACTCGGCGGCTTGCGACAACATCTCCTGCATTTGCCCCGTCGGCATTTGGCCGGCTGCGAGCTCTTCGAGCATCTGTTGCATCTGCTCAATCAAGGCGGAAATTTGTTCCTGGCTCAGCTGCATGGCTTCCCCATTTTGCCCAGACGGAGCGTTCTGCGCTTGTTGTTGTTGGAGACGTTCCAGCTGTTCGCGTAACGCGCGCTCTTGTCGCAGAGCTTGGGACAGTTGCTGTTGCATTTGTTGCATCTGACGCATGGTCTCCGCGTACTTCTCGTCATAATACTGCGACGTGCTCTGCTGGAGCTGTTGCTGCTGTTGTTGGAACGCTGAGAGCAGCTGATCGAGCATTTGCTGAGCTTCTGCGGTGCGATTCTCTTGCAGCATTTGGCGCACTTGTTCCATCAGGGAAGAGAGCTCCATCTCTTGCGGCGGGGTTTCAGCGGAGGGCGGCTGCGGCAGAAATTCCGCCATGGCTTCTTGCTGTTGCAACAGCTCCTGCATACGCTGCTCGAACTCTTCGAGCATTTTCAGGACTTCATCGAGGGCCTCTGGGTTGTCTTCAAGATGCGAGAGCCACTGATCTAGCTGCTGAAAGTCGGCATAAATGTCATCCGCCTGCTGAAGCTTGTCTGCCATTTCTTGTTGTTCCAGCAGCTCTTTGAGGCGAAAGCGCATGCTGCGCATGGTGTCATACTCTTCTTCAAACAGCGCGAGTTGCGCCGGTGGCAACGGCTTGGCTACCGCGACGGTCGTCGGCAGAAGAACCGCCAGCAAGGCTAGAGAAAACCACGATTTCATATTAATCTCCGGATGAGAGGCAGAAGGATTTGGCATTGTGTCAGATCCCGGTTCCTAAACACAATGAATCAAACGCGAATGAGGGCCTGATGATAACTTGGTTTATTGTTCTAGCTGTCACAGGGACAGCGGTCATTATGTTTCGTCAAAAGCGCGTTGAGAGCGACCGCTTAGAGATCCCTTCTAACTCGGTGATGCTCTTTCATCCAACCAAGGGCGAGGGCGACCTGATGATTGGCGGCGTCATTATTCTGTATTCGTTTTCCCGTTTCATCCTAGATTTGTTTCAAGTTGTACGACAAGTTTTCTGAGACCGCACAGCGCCTGCCTTGGCGAGAAGCGCTGCAATGGTTTGACACTCCACAAAAGCGCTGGGGAAGTGCGCTCGCAACGACGCTGTTGCTGCTGACGCTCTTCCCGCTGATCGACTTGATCAGCCTGCTTGTCGTCGCGGGCTCCCTCGCCGGAGTCCTCGCGCTTTGGAAGCCATGGAATCGCCGCAGGCGGCAACCGGCCTATGCCTCCTCCAAAGTCGTCGACTTACAGACCTATCGCCAAAAGCGCACCCAGCCAGCAGAAGAGCCTGAGACATTGGGGATGCAAGTGGTGTTAGAGACGACCTTTGTTCCGCAAGCAGACCTGATCTGTGCCTTGTTCGAGAGCCGAGGCATCGCGGCGCGCGTTCTCAATCGTCACAACGCCAGCATCTTAGTCCACCCGCTGGGCAGCCTCAGCGTCCAAGTCGTGGTCCCCGCTGCTGACGTCAACCGCGCCCTGCGCCTGATTGAACAAGAAGCCCGCCACCCATCACCCGACGGCCCTGATATCGCCTGACTTCCCCTCCAACTCCTCAAATACTGTCATGGACGCCGCCTCGCTTACTCATCACTTTTGCGCCTTCTTTCGAGACGGGCGCCTCGACTTCGGCTGGATTCGAGGGCTACAAAAAAATCGCCTCGCCATTCAACCGCTGCAAGGGAGAGAACAATTTCTGCCTCCCAATCGCTTGCTCTGGAGCATCAAAGCTGAAGAGAGCGACGAGCAGAGAGCGCTCACCACCTTAGGCCAATGGCTCCAACAAGCGCGCAACCAGCAAGCCGCCATCGAGCTCCCCACCATCCATTCTCTGCTGGAGCCAGAGAGCGCGCTCACCTTGGAGGAGCTCGCCGAGCTGTTTCTGGAAGAACCGCAACATCCAGCGCAACAGCTCAGCCTCTTTCTGGCGCTACAGCAGGATGAGGATTGGTTCAAACGCAACCGCAACAACACCTACACCCCCTTCAGCCCAGAGGAGCAAGAACAGCGACGCTTGCAGAGAGAACGAGAACTCGCCAAGCAACAGCGCGAAGAGGAAGTGCGGCGATGGGTAGATGAGCTGGAGCACGGCAATTGGCCGCCCCCCGCCGAACAAACCGCAGGACAACAAGCATGGGTCCAACAGCTGCGCTCTCTCTTGACGAAGGGTCGCGAGTCTCCCGATTGGAAGGAGCTGTCAGGGCTGCTCGGGCTCGGCAACGCCCACGAGCAAGCGGACGAAAGACAGCTGCGGCGCCTCTTAGCCAAAGCTGGTTCTCCCGTCAGCTGGGGTGAGCTGCAACTCCTCAAGTCTCAAGTCACTGCGAGCTTTCCCGCCAGTGTCATGACTTGGGCCGAAGCCCTGATCCAGAAACCGCTCCCCGCACTGCCGGTTGCCCCTGTGGAGCGCCCCTCCTACACCATCGATGCGGCAAAAACAGAGGACTACGATGACGCAATCTCCGTCCAAAGTTGGACTGAGCGCAGCATCGAACTCTGCGTACACATCGCCGACTTGACCCAGTTCATTGACCCAGACGATGCGCTGTTCTCCCTCGCAGAGCAGCGTGTCTCTTCTGTATACACTGCCGAGCGCGTCTATCCGATGTTGCCCGAAGTTCTCTCGAACGATCACTTCTCGTTGCGGGAGCAAGTTCCCCGAGCGGTGATGACCTTTGCGCTACAGCTTTTCGCAGACGGCTCGTTTGTTCTCCAAGAGATTCGGCATGAGATCTTGACCATTGATCGCAACCTCACCTACGACGAAGTCGATCAACTGGTGGAACAAGCGGACTCTTTTTGGGGAGTGTTGCATCGCTGTAGTGAAGGACTGAAACAGCAGCGCATCGCCCAAGGCGCGCTCAATATTGAACGACGCGAGTATGAACTCGACATCAGCGACCCCGACCGCATTCGTATCGTGCCGAGAGATCGCAATAGCCCGGCGAACAGCCTCGTGCAAGAGCTTGCCGTACTCGTCAATCGCATTGCGGGCGAAGCCCTCGAAGAGCGCAACATCCCAGGCATCTTCCGCACACAACCGCCTTATGAGCTGGTGCAGGAGCTCCGCGAAGGGGAAAAACTCACCATGGATCACATCAACATTGAAGCCGCTCGTTTGGCGGTCACTCCAAGCCCACACTCGGGGCTGGGGTGCCCTGTGTATATGCAGGTGACGTCTCCGATCCGGCGGTTCGTAGACTTGCTATGTCAGTGGCAACTGCGTCAAGCGCTGCGCACCAACGATGCGCTGTTCACCACAGACGACCTGATGAGCTGGGCCTTTCAGATTGAACAGCGCCAGAAAGCGTATGTGCGCACCGAACGCGAGATTGAACGACATTGGAAATTGCGCTATCTCGGACAACATTTGGGTGAGACCTTCGTCGGACGCGTCCGACGCGAGCTTCCTCAGAAAATTGAGATTGAGCTAGAAGAGATTGGCTTCACGTTTCAAATGCCCGGCTCTTTCACCAAAGGAACGCCTCTGCAGGTCGAAGTCCAGCAAGTAGATCCAGAAGGCGGGAGTCTGTTGGCCGAGCTGCAAGCCGCCCCTGCGAACCCCACCCCCTCAACAGAAGACTCATGAAACCCCACGTGCCTCGCTTGTCGCGACAAAAAGGGAAACGCAAGCTCACCTGTCTCACCGGATATGACGCGTTCCATGCTCGTCTGCTGAACGCCTCCTCTGTGGACATGATCTTGGTCGGCGATACGCTCGGCCTGATGGTGCAGGGGCATGAGAGCACCCTGCCCGTCACGTTAGATGAGATGATCTACCACACCCGCATCGTCGCTCGCTGTGCCCCAGAGAAGCTGGTGATTGCCGACATGCCCTTTGGCAGCATCCAGCGCAACGTCGCTCGCAATGTAGAGAACTGCGTGCGCGTCTTCAAAGAGAGCGGAGCCGGCGCCATCAAAATCGAGGGCGCGATGCCACAAATACAAGAGACGGTGCGGCAGCTCACCTACCTCGGCGTGCCCGTTGTGGGGCACATCGGGTTTCAACCACAGTCGGTCCATTTGAGCGGCTACAAAATTGACGGCAAAGACGATGAAAGGAGGCAACGCCTGCAAGCGGAAGCCTCACAGCTGCAAGACGCCGGGTGCTTCGCCATCGTCTTAGAATGTGTCTTGGGTGACGTCGCGCAGCAGCTTACGGAACAACTTCAACTTCTCACCATTGGGATCGGTTCTGGGCAAAGCGTAGACGCGCAAGTGCTTGTTTTGCATGACTTACTGGGAATGACAGAAGGCCGTCTCCCTTCGTTTGTGCGTCAGTACGCCGAGTTCCGCCAACTTGGTCAAGAAGCGATTGAGCGTTGGATTCACGACGTACAGCAAGGGGCCTATCCCAACGAACAAGAGACCTATTCCAACACGAAAAAATGAGCCCAGCGCAGAACCTTGCTTGCAATCTCAGCTCAAGCTAGGTACAAAGCTCGGTTTGTTTTTTCTCAGAGCATCACCCCGATGATCAACCCTTTTCCACGTTTCTTTGGCTGTCAAAGGAACGAAGCCATTTTCTAAGCCATTCACTAATTCGGAGACGTCATGGCTGTCATTTCCATGAAGCAATTTCTTGAAGCGGGTGTCCACTTTGGCCACCAAACCAAACGTTGGAATCCCAACATGGCTCCTTACATTTATGGAGTCAAAAGCGGCATCCACATCATCGACTTGCGCCAGAGCCTCAAGCAGCTCAAGGCAGCATACGAGTATGCCAAAGTGGTCTCTTCAGAAGGACGAAACATCCTCTTTGTTGGCACCAAGCCTGCGATTCAGGGCATCATCAAAGAAGAAGCCGAACGCTGTGGAGCCAACTACATCAGCTACCGCTGGCTCGGCGGCATGCTCACCAACTTCAGCACCGTCAAACAGTCCATTGGACGCCTCAAAGAATTTGAAGAACTCGCCGGCGCAGACAACTCCTACGAAGGCATTTTGAAGAAAGAAGCTCTCCGCATCCAGCGCAAGCGTGAGAAGCTAGAAGAGTCCCTCGGCGGCGTGAAAACCATGCGCGGCATCCCTGACGTCCTCTTTATCGTAGATTGTAAAAAAGAGCACCTCGCGATCCGCGAAGCCAAAAAGCTCAACATCCCCATCATTGCCGTCGCCGACACGAACAGTGATCCCAAAGAAGTCACCATCCCCATCCCAGGAAACGACGACTCCCCGAAGGCCGTGCGTTTGTTCGCTAGCGTGATCGCGACGGGCATTCTCGAAGGCCGCTCTTCACGAGCGTCGATTTCCACGGTCGACAGTGGGACGCCTGAAGCGATTCGTGCCGCGGCTCCGGCGGCCGCAGCCCCTGCTCCCGAAGCGATGGAAGAAGCCGCTGCACCAGCTGAGACATCCGCTGAATAACCCTCATCCCAACTTGTAAGGAGTGACATGGCAGAAATTACAGCCGCAGCCGTCAAAGAGCTGCGCGAACTGACCGGCGTCCCAATGATGGACTGCAAAAAAGCGTTGGTCGAAAGTGATGGTGATCTTGAAGGCGCGAAGGAATATCTGCGCAAAAAAGGGCAAGCCAAAGCCGTCAAAAAGTCTTCTCGTGAGACCAACGATGGCGCGATCGGCGTCTTTGTCAGCGCTGACAAACGCACCGCGAGCTTAGTGAAGCTTGAGTGCGAGACCGACTTTGTTGCGAAGAATGATCGTTTCCAAGAAATGATGCAGACCTTCTGCAAGCAAATCGTTCAAAATGGGGATGAAAATGTGCTGGAACAAGCCGTCCTCGAAGGCGCAGGCACGGTTCAAGACCTGCTCGCCCAAAGCGTAGCGGAGCTAGGAGAGAACATTCAGTTTTCTGCAGCAAAGCGCTTCCAAGTCGAGCATGGCACCATTGGGCAATACGTGCACATGACCGGTAAAATTGGCGTCTTGGTGCCCTTGGAGACCAACACCCCTTGTGAAGCAGAGGCTCTGCAAACCTTAGCGCGAGACATCGCGATGCACATCGCCGCAACGCAAGCCGAGGCGGTGCTCCCTGAGCAAGTCGATCCGTCGATTTTGGAAAAAGAGAAAGAGGTGTTCGTCGCCCAAGCCCGAGAATCTGGCAAACCAGATGAGATCATCGAAAAGATGGTGAACGGTAGAATCCAGAAGTTCTTGAAAGAAGTCTGCGTCAGCACCCAGCCCTTCGTGAAAGATCCTCAGAAGAGCGTCCAACAGCTCGTCAACGATACTGCTAAGGAGCTCGGCGTTGAAATTCGCTTTGATGCCTTTGCCAAATTCCAAGTCGGATAAGGACACCCTTTGCAACCGTCGTATCAACGCATACTCCTCAAGCTGAGCGGGGAGACTCTTGGGGGTCCTCGTGGCTTCGGGTTTGATTATGAGGTCATCAACAAAATCGCCGAACACGTACAGCACGTGCACAGCCTTGGGGTTTCTGTCGGCGTGGTAGTCGGCGGGGGTAACATCTTTCGCGGGGCTCAGTCCTCCGATGGCAACATTGGGCGCGTCGCCGGCGATCACATGGGGATGATGGCGACAGTCATCAACAGCATCTGCCTACAAGAGGTGCTTGAACAGCGTGGGATCGTCACCCGCGTGATGTCAGCGATCGAGATTCGTGCGATCGCCGAGCCTTACATCAAGCGTCGGGCAGACCGGCACTTGGAAAAGAACCGCGTCGTCATCTTCGCAGCTGGAACAGGGAACCCTTTCTTCACTACAGACACCGCCGCGGTTCTGCGCGCCTCAGAAATCAGCGCAGAGATAGTGATCAAAGCGACCAAAACCGATGGGGTTTACGACAAAGATCCCATGCTGCACGATGACGCCGTGCGCTACGACGAGTTAAGCTATGGGGAAGTCCTCAAACGCAACCTGCGTGTGATGGACACAACCGCTATCGCTTTTTGCAAAGACAACAAGTTGCCAATTATGGTTCTCGACATCAACGCCACCGGTTCGATCGTACAGGCGGTGTGTGGAGAGCCCGTCGGCACTATGATTCGCTGAAAGGAACCGATGCAAGCCCAGACTGTTGAAGAAGTCGCGCAAACGGTGCGACACAAGATGGAGAATACGATCAGCTCGCTCAAGCAAGAATTTTCCCATCTGCACGCTGGTCGAACTACGCCAGCTCTGATTGAAAATGAGAAAGTCAACTATTACGGCAACCCAACCCCGCTCATGCAAGTCGCGGCGATCTCCGCTCCAGAGCCGCACATGCTGATGATCAATCCTTGGGAAAAAAATATGATCAAGGAAATCGAACGCACTTTGCAAGGAGCCAATCTGGGACTGAGTTTGTCGAATGACGGCAATGTCATCCGCGCGTCACTTCCGCCGTTCACCGAAGAGCGGCGCAAAGAGCGTGTGAAACAGGCCAAGAAAATTGCCGAAGAGGCCAAAGTTGCCCTCCGCAATGTGCGGCGAGAAGGGAACGAAACCCTCAAAAAAATGGAAAAAGACAAAGTCATCTCCCAAGACGAAGACAAGACAGGACAATCGGATGTCCAAAAGATCACGGATGAACATGTCAGCATCGTCGACGAACTCCTCAGCGCGAAAGAGAAAGAGCTAATGACGATCTGATCCCGTCCGGAAACCCTCCCGTCAGGATTCTCTTTTGCTCGCAAGCCTCCTCTACTCCATTTGGCCCTACCAGATCTTTAAATCCGTACTGTTCCGTGGGGGCATGATGTTCCTCACGGCTTACCTGATCATCACATGGATCATGCCTTATGTGATTCACCGTTTTCGACAGCACGGGGTCACCTCGGACTTTACGCCAGCCCCCGCACAAAACGGTCCCTACACAGGCGCCACACCGATCATGGGAGGAGGGGTGCTGATCGCAGGGATCTGTGCCTCGTCTTTGCTCTGGACGACCCTCAACCAGTACATCGTCGCCTTGTTGCTGATCATGCTGTCTTTTGGGCTGATTGGAGCGCTGGATGATGTCGCCAAAGTGCTGCACAAACGGCGCATCGAGCGTGGCGAAGAGAAACGGAATAGTTACAGTGAGAAGGCCGATGGCATTAGCGGGAAAGGGCGACTCATCGCGGAGTTTGTCATCGCCGCCCTTGTCGTCTCAGGGCTCTATCTCTATGTCGATATCGACGGACATTTGGTCGTCCCGTTTGTCCCGATTGACGAGTGGTACCCATATCTGCCGAAGTATTTGTTCATTCCCTTCATGGTGCTGATCATCGTTGGGGGAGCCAACGCGGTCAACCTCACCGACGGGATGGACACCCTCGCCACAGTCCCGATTATGACCTGCGCGATGTTCGTGGGAGCCGTAGCCTATGTTGGCGGAGACTTGGAGTTTGCGACGCGCCTGAAGATTCCGCACTTATCTCATGACATCAAAGAGTTGATGGTGCTCTCGGCGGGCATTGTGAGCGCGGGGCTGGCCTTTCTCAAATACAACGCTCCCCCCGCGCTCATTTACATGGGGGACTTGGGAGCGCTCGCGCTTGGGAGTGTCGTGTCTGCGATGTTCATCTTTGTGAAAGCCGAGTTATTCCTGCCCATTGTCGGTGGAATTTTTGTGTTCTCAGCGCTGTCGACCATCATCCAGCGCACCTTTTTCAAGCTGATGAAGCGTTGGCGGGGACGAGAGTTTGCTCAGAAATATCGCTTCTTTTTGCGCTCTCCTTATCATCATCACCTACAGCGACTGTGGACATACAGCGTAGAGGCTCCCCAAATTCACTCCGTATGGTTGATGATGCTGCAGAAGATTGGCATTCGCCCCATTCCTGAAGAAAACAAACTGCTCACCCCACAAGAGGTCAACAGCCGCGTTGTCTGGCACTTTCATTTGCGCTCAATTTGGCTGTTTGTGATCACCCTTATTCTCTACTTCAAAGTACGGTAAACATGTCTGAATTTTCAGGAAAGACCGCCCTAGTCACTGGAGCTGGGCGGGGGATCGGTAAAGCCATCGCGCTCGATTTGGCCCGCAACGGCGCGAACCTTGTCCTCGTGAATCGCAACCCACAGAGCGCAGAAGAGACCCGGGCTCAAGTCGAGGCCCTCGGCGTACAGGCGTGGGCTTTGCAGGCAGACATTGCCCAGCTCACCGCAGCGGAAGCGCTCTGCTCCCAAGCTCTGGAGCTGGCCGGCTCTATCGAAATTTTGGTGAACAACGCAGGCGTCACCCAAGACAACTTGTTCATGCGCATGAAGCCCGAGCAGTGGGAGAGCGTCATCGGCGTCAACCTCAACGGCGTCTTTTACATGACCCGCGCCCTCATCAAAGCGATGGTCAAGCAACGCTACGGACGCATTGTGAACATCGGCTCGGTCGTCGGCTCCACGGGCAACGCGGGGCAAGTGAATTACAGCACGACCAAGGCCGGGTTGATCGGCTTCTCTAAGTCACTGGCGAAAGAACTCGGCGGCCGCAACATCACCGTCAACACCGTCGCGCCAGGCTTCATCGAAACGGACATGACAGACGAGCTGAACGAGAAGCAAAAAGAGGCGATCCTACAACAGGTTCCCCTCGGTCGGATGGGGACTCCTCAAGAAGTGGCGCAAGCGGTACGCTTTTTGGTATCTGAGCAAGCGTCATACGTCACAGGGACGACTCTGCATGTGAATGGAGGGATGTACTGAGGCGGCAAAAAGTTTGACATTTAATCGGAATTTAACGAAACAAACGCGCTTCAAAGCGCAGCTGTTCGTGAATTCCTGACCGGACGTTCATCGCGTCGGGTCGCTTATTTTGGTTTGTACCTGGACAAAAGGAACGTGATATGGATGAAATCGTAACGAAAGTGACCAAGATCATCAGCGAGCAACTCGGCAAAGAAGAGTCGGAAATCAAACTAGAGTCACATTTTATCGACGACCTCGACGCTGACTCTCTCGACACGGTCGAACTCGTCATGGCCCTCGAAGAAGAATTTGGGATCGACATCCCCGACGACGCCTCCGAAAAAATTACCACCGTGCAGTCCGCCGTAGATTTTATCAAGGAAGCTCAAAACGGTTGATTTTTTCACCCCCCATCACATCCCCCCTCATGAACTCTCGCAAACGTATTGTGGTCACTGGTCTGGGCTGCGTAGGCCCGCTCGGAAACAGCGTACCTGTCGCTTGGGAAGCTTGTCGGCATGGACGGTCAGGTATTGGCAGAATCACGCATTTTGATCCTTCCGACTACCGCTGCCAGATCGCTGGCGAAGTCCGTGATTTCCAAGTCCCCGACTTAGTCCCAGCGAAAGATGCCAAGAAGATGGAACCCTTCATTCGGTATGCCGTAGGCGCTTCTCATGAAGCCCTGCAGGATGCCCATCTGGAGATTACCGAAGAGCTAGAAACAGAGACAGGGGTGTCGATGGGGGTTGGCATCGGTGGCCTTGGCAACATCGAACGCAACAAATTGATCTTGGAAGAAGGTGGCTCCAAGCGCATCTCGCCTTTCTTCATTCCCATGACTCTGGCAAACTTGGCGCCTGGTCAAGTGTCCATGACTTTCCGAGCACGGAACTACACGGCCTGTACCGTCTCTGCGTGCACCTCGTCGAATCACGCGATTGGAACCGCCGCGCGCATCATCGAGCGTGGAGATGCCAAAATCATGTTGGCTGGTGGCAGTGAATCTGCGGTGACGCCGCTTGGCATTGGCGGATTTGCCGCGATGCGGGCGCTCAGTACACGCAACGATGACCCGCAAAGAGCCAGCCGCCCGTACGATCAAGATCGAGACGGATTTGTGATGGGGGAAGGGAGCGCGATGCTCGTGCTGGAAGAATACGAATTTGCTAAAGCACGCGACGCGCGAATCTACTGTGAAGTGGTCGGGTATGGGGTCAGCTCAGACGCCTTTCACATCACCTCTCCTTCCACCGAAGGCCCCGCTCGCGCGATGACGCTCGCTCTGCGCGATGCCAACCTGAATCCGGAAGACATCGACTATGTCAACGCCCACGGGACCTCAACGCCAGCAGGCGACCTCAATGAGCTGCGAGCGCTCAAGATTGCTCTTGGGGAAGAGGCAGCCAAACAGGTCTCGATTAGCTCGACCAAGTCGATGACGGGGCACCTCTTGGGAGCGGCCGCAGCGATTGAAGCCGTCTTCTCTATCAAAGCCCTAGAGAACAATCTCGTGCCGCCGACCATCAACATCGAGAATCTCGACCCGGAATGCGACTTGGACGTAACGCCGAACCAAGCGAAAGAGCGAGACCTACAAATCGCCATTTCAAACGCCTTCGGTTTCGGTGGCACGAACGCTTCTGTCATCTTCCGCAAAATCTCATCACCCTAACCCGAAAAACCAGCATGGAAGAGTTCATTTTTCAGCTTAAGAGCAACCCCTTCGTGCGCTTCTCGGTCTTGGGAGGCTTCTTGCTCGTCTCCTATGTCGTCAGCGGCAGTCTGCTCACCACGGCCTTGGTCGCGATTGCCCTTTTGCTGGGCCGAATGAGCTATAATGACGCGGTAGACGACATCGACGTCTAAACTTCTTGCAAGCTCTCCGTTGTGCTGATCTCACGCAGCGATGAGCGCATTCTCTGCCACTGCTGCCTCGTCGCGGCTTTGAACTCCGCAAATTGAGAAGCAAAAGCCGCTTCGGCCTCCTCCCCCCAGCGTAGCGCTAGCAGCTCTTCTCCCTCCTGAAACAGTAGCTCGCCTCGCAGCCCCAACGTCTCCTCCAGCGGATCAGTGATCCATACGCCATGCAGCTGGTTGTGGTGCACAAGTCCGCGGCACAGGCGCCACGCCTCTTCGTCAAATTGCAGAAAGTCACTGATGAGCCAAAGGCGACTCCCAGGGCGGATCACCTTGCGCAGGTGTCCCAACATCTTGGGAAAAGAGAAAGCTTGGTGCGCTGCGGGACGCGCCTCTAGGTGAGCGTTGTATGTCGTCACCAGCGCACCAAACATGCGCAACAACGCCGGCTTGTGCTCCTTCGGCGCAAACTCCTGCACGGTTCCGTGAGCATCGGCAAACCAGAGCGCAAAACGATCTTTATGGCGCAGCGTCTGCCAACCGATGCGGGCGGCGATGCGGGCCCCTAGCTTCGCTTTGAGTTGCCCTTGAGACGCAAAAAACATCGACGGCGCTAGATCGAGGAGTACGTAGACCGGCTGTTCCCGTTCTTCGCGAAATAATTTGGTGTGTGGCTTCCCAGTACGCGCCGTGACTTGCCAGTCGATCAAGCGCACATCGTCACCGGGTTGATAGAGGCGCACCTCGTCAAACTCCATCCCTCGCCCTTGTTGGCGGCTCAGGTGGTTGCCGCTCTGCGGGGAGCTAGGAGGCTTTCGACGTGATGGGGGGGGGCCGACGAGCCCTAGAGGAGGCAGCAAGTCGGTGAGTTGCAAAAAGAGCGAGGGGTCCAGCGCAGACATGGGCTCAGTTGGGCGGACCGGGGACACAAACGAGCATCCCTTTCTCAACCGTGTAGCTTGCGCAGTTCTTGGTGAACTCGTTGTCTTTCATCTGGCGGATTTCTCTCATCACGCGCTCAATGCGCTGCGCCTCACGAATCTTTTCGGTAGGAGAGGGCCCTTTGTTGGGGGGTTCTTGGCGGTGTACGATATAAACATTTGCGCTCTCGACTTGCCCCAGCGTCGTATTGGCTTCTTTCTGAATGCCTGCGGCGACATCGTCTTCACACTCCCTCAGCTCGATGAATGTCTGGGCATTCGCACACTCGGGCACCGAGGCTTGGTGATGATAAGGGGGAAGCTCTTTTTTAGGCGGTTCGGGGGGCGCCGACGAGCAGGCGCCGAGTAAGCCGAGCGCGGTGATGCTTACAAACCAGCGAAATGAAGCGATCATCAGTTTTGTTCTCGAATGAGTTGTTGCAACATCAAGCTTGATTCTCGTATGTGGCGGGCATCCGAACGATTGATCTTCGGGACGGGCAGCGAGTGTGGCTGGGGCATCTGCCCTGTTCCATAATAGGGCACTCGCTCTTCGCCAACAGGAGGCCCACCAAACCCAGAGTAAGGTTTGCGCCGTCGCTGTTTGCCTGCAAATTTACGTCGATATTCAAAGCCTGGGTTGGTCAGTTGGTTGACCATTTCCCCACTGCGCTGCACTTCCTGTGGCTGATAATCGGAGATGGGGTATTCGCCTGCCTGTCCACGAATAATGTTTTGGATGCGACTGTTCGTGGTTCGGGTGCGGTATTCATCCGCCGCCCACACCCAAGAGGCAGAAACTATTAGACAAGACAGAGAGAGAATTGCGGTGCGTTTCATGACAGTCCTTGTTGCTTGCGAGCGACAGCGTTTTGCTTTCAAGCATACGTTGCGGTCGACTCGACATCAATCTCGGGATAGGCCCTGTGCCATGCGCAGACTGCGCCACAACCAAGGTGTGAGCCCCCATGTTCCCCACAACAAGCATAAGAGCAGCGTCGCTAACGCAGACGCTTGCCCCACACGATAACTCCCCAACGACTGATAGAGCAACAGCGGCACGGTCTGTTCTGTGCCGTCGGAGAACAGCAACGCGATATTCAGTTCCCCAAAGGAGAGCACAAACGCCAATGTGAACTGCAAACTCAGCGCAGGCCGCCACCAGCGCCCCCACAGCTGCAGACGCTTCCTGTTTTGGGCATCTAGCACTTGCTCGGTCTGCTCCCAAATCTGGGGGGTCGCAAGCAGCATCGGACGCAGCGTCCACAAAGACAAAGGAGCCGTCAGGAGCGTGTGCAGTAAGATCACTTGCGCGGCAAAAGGAATCGCCCCCCAACCCGTGGCCAACGCGGTCTGCCGAACATGAAACCAAGCCGTCCCCAGCACGACCACCGACACGGTCGCAGGCAGAAGCACCAGCAGCTGGCCGAACCATGACGCGCGTTTGCGAGCTAGGTAGTGACTCAACCCAAGACCCAGCGCCGTTGAGAACGTCGCGCTACACAAACTGATGCGAACCGAATTCCAAAGACTAGGCCAAAACTGTGCCTTTTCATCAAATAGCCAATAGGAATAATGCTTCCCTAAACTCTCCTCGGCACCTGCTCCGCTAGCGCCCGCTAAAGAATCCAACAGCAGCAACAGCAGCAACAGCAACGTCACGCTCAGCCACACTCCCGTCCACCCCCCACAAACGAGGAGACTCCAGCCGCGTCTGGGGAGCACAGCTCGGGAGGCTCGCACCTTCTCACCGCGATGTTCTCCGGCCTGCAAGCGCAACCCAAGCGCGCTCCCCAGCAGAGCCAATCCGGTCTGCAGCAACGCTAGCCACGCGGCGGCCTGCAAATCAAGATCAACCCGCGCAAACTGATAAATGAGCACTTCCAAGGTGGGGAGGCTCGTCCCTCCACCCAGCACAAGGATCACGACAAAACTGTTCAAACATAACAAAAACGTAAAGATCCCAGCCGCAGCAATCGACGGCTGAAGAAGCGGCAGCGTCACTCGCCAAAAGCGCCAACCAGCAGGGCGCCCTAGGGTCTGAGCGACCGCGTCATAGCGCTGTGAAACGAACCGCCAGCGCCCCCCCACCAGCATCATGGTCAGCGGGACATTGTACAGCACATGCGCCAGCAAAATGCCCGTCCAGCCATAAATATTGAAATCCCAGCCACTCCAGCGGTAGACCGTCTGTGTGATCCACCCGTTTTGCCCAAACGCCATCACGACCAGCAAAACCAGCACTACAGGCGGCAGCACAAAGGGCAACAACAGGGGGCCCTGCCACAGCGCTTCCCAGCGGGAGTGTGTGTGGCTGACCAACCACGCGATGGGGAAACCACACAACACCGCCAGCAGCGCACTCAACAACGCTTGCTGCAGCGTGAACAGCACCACATCCCCAACCCAAGGATCGCTCACCAACTCCCTCATGCGAGCCCACGAGAGCAACGCTTGCTCTGAGAGGAGTGGATGCTCTCCGCTCAAATACAAAATGAGAGGAACATAGAACCCTAGCCCCAAAGCAAGGATTCCCAACCAGCTCAGCAGCCTCACTGGCTCAGTTGACGTGACCACTGGCGGAGCCACTGCGCGTTCCGTTGTTGCACTTGTTCCAGCGGCAACAGCGCTGCGGCAGGCGGTTCGGGAGCGACTCGATAAGAAGCGGGCAGTGAGACCGCTACCGCAGGATACATCCAGTTGGTCGTCGGGAGCACCCGCTGCGCTTCAGGGGAGAGGAGAAAATCTATGAATGCGCGCGCGCGGCCTGCATGCTTAGCGTTCTTGAGGACACCTACGAACTCAATTTGGCGATAGTGTCCTTCTCGAAAGATGGCGGCTCGATAGCGCTCGGTCTGCTCATACTCCAAGTGATACGCAGGGCTCGTAATGTAACTCAGCACAAGCGGGACTTCTCCACGCGTGAACAAGCCATAGGCCGTATCCCAATCGGCTGTGACCGTCAGTAGGTTTGGCTGCAACCGCTCCCAGTACTCTAAGAAGCCATCTTCCCCTTTCGCCGCAATCGTCCAGTGTAAGAGCGAGAGCCCAGAAGAGGAGGTCTGCGGACTGGAGATGACAATCTTTTGCCGAAAGCGCTCTGCCAACAAATCGTCAAACGATTGCGGTGGTTCACGAATTTTCTCACTGTCGTAAATGAACGCCAGATACCCATGATCAAAAGGGGTCACGCGATGCTGTGCATCCAGCTGCAACTCGGCAGGGACTTGTTGCAACCGCGGAGAACGATACGGATCCCACAGATCATACGCAAACGACTTCGCCAACTCGCTGTCGCTTACACCGAGCAACACATCCGCACGAGGCGCGTTCTTTTCCAAAATCGCTCGGTTCAAGACGGCACCAGAGTCTCCCGGCGTGATGATCTGTAACTTACACTGACATTGCTCTTCAAACTTTGAAAAGATCTGGGGCCCCGGCCCCCACTCACTGTTGAAAGACGTGTAAGTATAAATCACTAAATCCGCGGCATGGACAGTCCACAAAGAACTCCACAGCAGCAAGAGACCAATGACCCAGCGGCGCATAAGCAGCTCCAGATGACCACCAGACGACGCAGCGCTCCGTGCAACGGTACTGTCTAGCGAATCCAACGGAAGGAGAGATGGGAAGGAAGGAGACTTGGAGGTCAACGAAGGCGGCACTCACGTCGTTTCCCTGCGCTGGCATTATCCAGATCAGGTTCCAAGGGACTCTCTCAGAGACGCACGGCGTCCCACCCCTAACGAGCAAAGGTTACTATTTTAGTTTGGGTGTCTGAGGAAAGTCAATGCGGCGCCAGCGAATTTTCGCTGGAATCTCATTTGGAAGAGCGGTACTCTGAAAACTTTTTTCTCACAACTGCCGGACCTTGAGGTGCCTCATCACTTCGGGGAAACGCGTTTTTTAACCTTCTGAGAAGATCGGAGACTCATGCCTGAAGGAATCCAGATTAACGGCCCCATGCACGACGGGTTTGCTGACGTACTATCCAACGAAGCCCAAGAGTTTGTGGTCATGCTGCACCGCAAGTTCAACGCCCGCCGCCAAGAGCTGTTGCAGCGTCGCGAGAGCGTCCAACAAGACATTCTCAATGGAAAGCGTCCCGACTTTCTGCCCGAGACACAGAGTGTGCGAGACGGTGACTGGCAAGTGGCGCCGCTCCCTGACGATTTGCAAGACCGCCGTTGTGAAATCACAGGCCCCACCGAAGCGAAGATGATGATCAACGCGCTGAATTCTGGCGCCCGTGTCTTCATGGCTGACTTAGAAGACGCCAACTCCCCAAACTGGTTCAACCAGATCCAAGGGCAAATCAATTTGCAGCGCGCGATTGATCGCACCTTGAATTTCCAAAATCCTGACGGACGGGAGTACAAACTCAATGACCAAGTCGCCACCTTGCTTGTGCGTCCTCGGGGCTGGCACTTGGATGAAAAACACATCCTCATCGATGGTGAGATTGCCTCCGGTTCGTTGGTCGACTTTGGCTTATATTTCTTCCACAACCACGAGCGCGTGAAGAAGATCAACTCTGGCATCTACCTCTATCTGCCAAAGCTCGAAAATCATCTGGAAGCCCGCCTGTGGAATGACGTCTTCGTCGCCGCGCAAGAATACGTTGGGAAGCCGATCGGCGGCATCAAAGCGACGATCTTGCTCGAGCACATCCTCGCTTCTTTTGAGATTGAAGAGATGATCTACGAGCTGCGCGATCACCTCGCTGGAATGAATGCAGGCCGCTGGGATTACATGTTCAGCTGTGTGAAGAAGTTCCGCAACGACCCTGACTTCTTGTGGCCAGACCGTGCGCTAGTCACCATGGCCGTGCCTTTCATGCGCGCCTACACCGAAGCGCTCGTGCGAGCCTGTCACAAGCGCGGCGCCCACGCGATTGGCGGGATGGCCGCGTTCATTCCCAGTCGTCGCGACGAAGAAGTGAATCGCAACGCGCTCGCCAAAGTGCGCGCTGACAAAGAACGTGACGCCAACGACGGCTACGATGGCTCATGGGTCGCACACCCCGATTTGGTGCCTGTTTGTACCGAGGTGTTCAGCGAGAAGTTTGAGGATGGCAAAGTCAACCAGAAGCACCGTCTCCGTGAAGACGTCGTACCTGACCCCAAGGGCATGCTGAACTTCAAGGTGCCAGGAGACATCACCGAGGCCGGCCTGCGCAACAACATCAGCGTCGGGATTCAATACATTGAATCGTGGCTCAACGGCATGGGCGCGGTCGCGATTTTCAACTTGATGGAAGACGCTGCGACTGCGGAGATCTCACGCTCTCAGATTTGGCAGTGGATTCGTCACCCAGAAGGCAAGCTCTCTGATGGACGAAAAATCACTGTCGAGATGTATCGCGAGTTGGCCCAAGAAGAGATCGCAAAAGTGCGAGAGGCGCGCGGTGAGAGCTTCAATGAAGCTAGCTTTGCCAAAGCTGCCGAGATCATGGATGTGCTCGCCACCGATCCAGAGTTCAAAGAATTCCTGACCGTACAGGCTTACAGCGAACTCGACTAAGTTGCACTGGGAGTTACCTTACATTTCAGATGACAGTAGCTCCCACTTCTTCCCCTGAGCGAAGGCAGACCATGAGCGAAGAAAGAGAATACCAAGAGTATGTGCATCAAGCTTTTCGCGAGCTAGAGCACAACTATGAGAAGCTACAGTATTGGAAGGGACGTTACACCAATTTGGGGGACGCAGAGCGCATCGCTGTGGACACCTTCTTCCAGCTGAACGCGATGCAAATTCAACTAGAAGTGAACAATCAGCTCATGTTCGAAGTGCTCTCCGAGCTGAAGAAACAAAACGCAGGTCCCTGAGAGAGCAGGCTCACTCAGGGCTTGCCGACCTCACTGCTGCACAAGCAAATCCTCAATCGTCTCTGGCACTTTCTCCGCGAAGCTCTCCATCGTGCGATATTTTCCAATATCCATCTTCATGCTGCCTTCGATCACCACGGTGGGAGTGCCAGTGATTCCATAACGCTCTGCTCGGCGCATACTGTCCGCAATCTTCTCTGTCACCCACGACTCTTGGGCCTGCTCACGATACTCATCTGCGATCCCCATGCTTTGGGCCAAGTAGTTCGCGATGCCTTTGTCGAAGACGTCAACGCCATACTCGAAGCGCGTTTTGAACAGCTCTCGCTTCATTTCTTCGCCACGCCCTAAACTTTCCGCGACATAGTAGAGCCTCACAGGCGCGTCGTCTTGTCCGCGGAAGGCGATAGGCACATCAATAAATTCCACGCGGTCGGCATATTCTTCCCGTAGTTTTTCAGAAGCCTGATGCAGGTTGTTGCAATGAGGGCATCCGAAATTCATGAACTCCTCAAAGCGCACCTTTTCGACGCTCTTGGGCGCAGGCAGATTTCCAATTTCATCGTAATATCCGCGGATGTCGGCGGCAAAAGCTGAAGAGAGGCCGAACAACAAAGCCAAGGTCAACAACAATAAGATTCTCATAATGTGATTCGTGAGTTGAGGTTAATTGATGGCGCTGGGGACAGCCAAAGTGAACTGTGGGATGCTGATCTCAAACATTGAAGCATCCGCAGAGTTCAGCATCTGATAGGTTCCTGTCATCGTCCCCACCGGCGTTGGAAGTGGACAACCGCTGCTATACTCAAACATTTGTCCGGGCTCCAACGTTGGCTGCTTCCCCACCACGCCCTCGCCTTCTACATGCTGCACGCGGCCATCGCCATCGGTGATGATCCAGTGACGCCGCAGCAATTGCACGGTCCGATCACCATGATTTGCGATTTCCACCCTGTAAGCAAAGAGATACAGAGGCTGCTCCGGGTCTGATTCGGCAGCCATGTAAAACGACTGGACGGACACTGCAATGTCGTGGGTGATTTTCTGGGGCATGACATTCTCCTGTGAAAAAAGATAACGATATGGTGTAACGAATGTGACATCAGATCGCAAAGGATATCGTCTCAGCATTGTACTGGTCTTTCCTTTGCAGGTCGCAAAAGGATCTTTTCACCTAGACCTCACTTCTCCCTTGCTCTCGCACCAAAATCTCAACATGGCGATCACTTCGGACGAAAATCTCAAACTCACCATCTGGCCCGGCCAACAAGAAGACACCTCTGCCGGGCTGTATTTGGACATGGACACTGAGGTTCGTAGCCAAGCGTACCGCGTGCTCAACGGCTTCACGACCCTACGCAGCAATTTCATGCAGATGGGGACGCTGCGTCGCGTTGTAGAGCTGCTACAAGGACTTCTGGTCGAGCAATTCTATAGCCTGCGTCAGATCCCTGACAATCTCACCAAAGCGCTGGCGCTGCGAGGAGCCAACGACAGTGAGCTGCCCTGCGAAGCCTTTCAAGTTTGGGAAAAGCAAAGCTGCGACGCCGATTTGTTCTTGCACCGCACACGTCTGAAGGTGAAACGCACCCGCCGCAATCTGCAAGAGCTCATTAAGGCGTTCCCCGATGATCCGATGCTACAAGAGATTGAGCAGGCCCTTGGGCGCCTCTCGCTCGATGTGCCCGCTGCTCAACTAGAACGAGATGTCGTCGCGATTACGCAGCAGCCCGCGTTCCAAAACTATTTGCAGGCCAAAGAGCGTTTTTTGAGCGAGTGGATTCGCAAGCAGGAAGAGGAACAAAGCAAGATGGATACTCGCGCGCTGAGCGGAAGCGAGCTGCAAGGGACGCTGAAGGCGCTCCAAGCACAGCGCGATCGCATTGACGAAAAGCCTGAGGTGCTTCGCTATAAGAATTATCAGTTCTTTCGACAGTTCAACGCCCAAGCCCACGACTGCCTGAACTCCTATAGCCTTGATCTCTGGGGTGACGAGAAGACCCGTGACACTTTCTTGCGCTTCATGACAGCCACACGCAGCGCGTTCTCTGAGCATGCGCCGTTTTTCGTGTTTCGCTTTGAAAACTCGTTCACATATCTGCTCTGTGGCTTCCCTGACACCCACTTATTAGAAGCCTTGGAACAAAACCAAGACACAGTCCCCGTACATGCCAAGATCATCATGCGCCAAGCCAATCAAACCTATCGTGAATTGCACTCCGCTTCAGAGGCAAACCGCGCGGCGTATCACCAATGTCTGCGCGAAGCGATGTATCCCTTCGTCACTCACCTCAACCAACGCGTGAAAATGGAGTTGCCCAGCGACTTCATCCACTTCTTCCGTAAGTGATCTCCCCCTCCCATGAAATTCGTCGACTCTGTCAAAATTCAAGTCCGCGCCGGTAGCGGCGGCGCCGGCTGCACTTCCTTTCGCCGCGAAAAATATGTTGAGTTCGGCGGCCCCGACGGTGGCGATGGCGGCCACGGGGGCAACGTGATTTTTCGTGGCGACACCCGCAAAGCCACGCTCCTCGATCTCTCTTTTCAACAGCACCAGCACGCAGAGAACGGACAATCTGGAGGCGGCAGTAACAAGCACGGACGCAACGGAAAAGACGTCGTGATTCATGTCCCGCTGGGGACGGTGATTTATGACCAAGAAACCGACGACTTGCTGCTCGATGTCGTGGAAGAGACAGACTATCCTCTTCCTCAAAGGCGGACGCGGAGGTCGGGGCAATGCGCGCTTCAAGACGTCTACCAATCGGGCTCCAGAGCATCATCAACCCGGAGAGACGGGCGCGGAGATGTGGCTCATCTTGGAGCTGAAGCTGATGGCGGATGTCGGTTTGGTCGGCTTTCCCAACGCAGGCAAATCAACGCTGATCAGCAAGTTGTCTCACGCTCGGCCAAAGATCGCGGACTATCCCTTCACGACGCTCGTGCCCCAACTTGGAGTCGTGAAACACAGCGAGTCTGAGACTTTTGTCATCGCAGACATTCCCGGAATTATCGAAGGGGCTCACGAAGGGCGAGGGCTGGGCGATCAGTTTTTGCGGCACATTGAACGTACTGCGACCCTACTGATCATGCTGGATGGCTCCGGCTTCTCGGAAGCGCCCCCCCTAGAGGAATATGAGGTGCTGTTGCACGAGCTAGCGTCGTTTGCATCGGAGCTGCTCGACAAGCCCCGCGCTGTCGCGCTCACCAAAATGGACAGCGTCAGCGATTGGGAAGAGATCAAGCGCGTGGAGGAGGCGCTGCAAGCGCGTGGAGAAACCGTGTTCCGCATCTCGTCCCTGAGTGGCAGCGGCCTCAAAGAGCTGCAAGATCACCTCGCGGTAACGATCCGTCAGGCAAGACACCCTGACGAAGCGGCGGATCCGTCACATGAGAGCTGAGACGTATACCGATCTATCCGTTCTCGGTATCGCCGCGGGGGCTCCTCGCGGAGAGATGACTTTTGCTCGCGTAGAGGCCTTTCATCAGGAATATTGGAACATCCTGCCCTTGGCAAACTTCGAGTGGATGCACAATGGGGTGTTTTACGAATTATTGACAGCCGATGTGCCGTATGATCTCTTCAAGGAGATGATGGAGCTGTATCGTGACTTACGCTTCCTCGCTCGCTATCACCGAGGCTCCGAGTTTGCGGGCTGGATGTCCGTGAGCGGCTCCGACCACTACACAGAGAAGTTCCAAGTGCGGGACTTTGTGAAGCACCACTTGCCACATCGCCAAACACACGCTGCCAAATGAAACCATTTCTCCTCGCTAGCGCCCTCCTCCTTCACTGCGCTCTCCCTCTTTTCGCCGAAACTCCGACCGTCAGCGAACAACGCGTCCACGAAATTGCCGAGACCCTACGCTGCCCAACCTGCCAGGGCTTGAGCGTCAACGACTCCGAAGCAGGCTTCTCCGTACAGATTCGCAACAAGGTGCGCGAACTTTTGGGACAAGGCAAAAGCGAAAGTGAGATCCAAACGTACTTCGTAGAACGTTACGGGGAGTGGATTTTGCGGACGCCTCCAGCCGAAGGCATCAACTTACTCATCTGGATTCTGCCCGCCATCGGCCTCGCCGGAGGGATGTGGTTTGTGTGGAATAAGTCCCGCCA